>NZ_BAABHF010000059.1:0-83986 GCF_039541955.1 Actinoallomurus oryzae
CCGCCAGCTCATGCGACAACCGCCGCTGAGCATCCGGCCCCAACGGCTCCTTCACCACAACAGAACGCCCATCGGAGAAGACCAGGCGCGTGACACGCGTCTGTCGACTCTCGTGGACTGTCTCGGCCCGAACGGGCGGATCCCGGCCCGGCAGCACCCGCGCTCCCCCATGCGACACCGTCTTACGCGGTCAGATAAACGATACGCACCCCCTTCGTCGCGGATGTGATGTGCCGCCGGGCATGGGCGTGCATGGGCGCATGAGTCCGATGAGTCATCGTCGGCCGGCCGTACGGGACCGCCGGTCCGGCGTGGACGCGCGGCCGGTGAGCAGGTGCACCTGCCGAGCGCCCGTCGCCATTACTACCGATGTAGTAGGTCTGCGGTAGTGTCGAGCGATGCGTACCCGAGCCGCCGACGCCGTGCCCTCGGCCTGCGCCCCGGCTCTCGCCCGGGCGGGCAGGATCACGGTCGCGGTCGCGGCCGTTCTGCTCGTGGCGCTGTTCACGGCCGTCGTGATGCGGCACGGCCGGCCGTTCCCGCCCGACCTGTCCCTGCATCGCTGGAGCCTCGGCCATCGCCCCGGCGCGGCGAGGGCGGTGGCCGCCGCTCTCACCGCCACCGGCGTCGGCGTGGTGCCGTACGTGCTCGCGCTGGCCGCCGGGGCGCTCACCGGGCGCGGCGCCCGCGGCCGGGCGCTGGCCGCCGTCGCGGCGATGCTGGTGCTGCTGGTGGTGCAGCTCCTGCGGTTCGGGCTGGCCACCGCCATCGGCCGCTCGCGTCCTCCGGCGGCCGACTGGGCGGTCCACGTCTCCGGGTTCGCCTTTCCCTCCGGTCACACGGTGACCTCGGCGACGGCGGCCGGGCTGCTGATCTGGGCGCTGTGCCGGCGCGACGGCGGGTGGCCGCGTACGGTCGCGGTGTCCCTTCTCGCGGTGTGGGCGGCCGCCGTCGGGCTCACCCGGATCTATCTCGGCGTGCACTGGCCGACCGACGTGGCCGGCGGATGGCTGATGACGGTCGTGCTGCTCGGCCTGGCGGCCATGGTCCTCCCCCGCCTCCCGGCCGTACGGCCGCGCGACGAGGATCCCGCCGCCGACGCCTGATCCCGGCGCCGCCGTCCGCCCCGTACGACGAGCGCCCGCGGTGCCTGTCCCTGCCGTCGCGAATCTGTCAGTCTGGAGACGCGTGAGGTGGTCCCCCCGCCGGCACCACCGCACGACGGTGCGGGAGAGGAGACCTGACCGTGGCACGCGCCTACCGGCCGACGTTATCCGGACGCCTTCGCGACCGGGTCATGACGTTCCTGCTGACCAAGGGCGTCGGGCCGCCCGGGATCCACCTGCTGACGGTGCCGGGGCGCAGGACCGGCATCCCCCGGACGACACCGGTCGCTCCGCTGGAGGATGACGAGGGCCGCTGGCTCGTCGCGCCGTACGGGCCGGGCGGCTGGGTGCGGAACGCCCGTGCGGCCGGCCGCGTGACGCTCAGCCGGGGCCGTACGAGTGAGTCGTTCGCCGTCACGGAGCTGCCGGCGGCGGAGGCCGCGCCGATCCTCAAGCGGTATCTGGCCGAGCACCCGCGCTCCGTCGGCGCCTACTTCGACGTGGGCAAGGACGCCGCGGTCGAGGAGTTCGCCGCCGAGGCCGCCCGGCATCCGGTGTTCCGGCTCGAGGCTCCGTAGGCCCGCCGGTCACCGGCGTCAGGCGGACCGCTGGATCGCGATCATGGCGGCGTCGTCGCCCAGCCGTCCGTCGACGTGGGCGGTGAGGTCCTCGCGCAGGCGCGTGATCAGGCCCGCGGGGTCGGTGCGCGGCCAGCCCGCGACGCGTTCGACCAGGGGGTAGAACCGTCCGCCGGCGTCACGAGCCTCGATCAGACCGTCGGTGTACAGCAGGAGCAGGTCGCCCCGTTCGAACGGGAAGGACTCGACGTTCCCCCCGACGTGCGCCAGCCCGCCCAGGCCGAGCGGGAGGGCGGGCTCGCGTGCCGCCAGCTCGATGACATGGCCGCCGCTGAGCAGCAGCGGTGCCGGGTGCCCCCGGTTGATGATGTGCACGACCGGCCGGTCGTCGGGGATGTCCACGGCCACGGCGGTGACGAAGCATTCGTCGGGGTCCGGGACGTCGGTGTCCGGCGCGGTGGGCTCGAAGCAGGCGGCGTTGTCCAGGAAGTCGAGGAGTTCGGGCAGCGCGGCCCGCTGGTGGGCGGCCGCGCGGAAGGCCCCGGCCACCAGGGCGCAGGTGTCGATGGCCGCCAGGCCGTTGCCCCGGACGTCACCGACGATCAGGCGCGTGCCGGATCGGATCCGGGCGGCGGCGTACAGGTCTCCGCCGATCCGCGCCTCCTGCTCGGCGGTCAGGTAGACGGACGCGAGGCGCAGCGGGCCGACACGCTCGGGGAGCGGGCGCATCAGCGCGTGCTGGGCGATCTCGGCCACCTCCCGGGCCTTGGTCAGCTGGCGCCGGTGCCGTTCCCGGACGATGGAGAAGAACACGATCAGTGCCGAGACCACCGCGAGCGCGACGACGTGCGTCTCGTTCTCGGTGCCGCCGGCCGCCCCCTCGATCAGGACGGTGGACACCTCACCGGCGACGGCGAGAGCTCCGATCAGGGCGACCAGCCCGGGACCGGCGAAGGCGGCCGTGATCGCGGGCGCCACGATGAGCAGCGGCCCCAGATGGACACCGGGACCGTTCACGAGGTCCACCGCGACGATCGCGACGATCAGCGCGACCGGGATCACCAGCAGGGCACGCCCCGGACGCCACGCCTGCCGTAGAGCCGCGTACCAGGTAAGACGCATCCTCCCTGCCTACCGCATGAAACGCGGTGCCGGGCCGCCGGGGACCGCCCGGCGCCGCGGCGAGCGCCACACCGGCCACACCAGCGCCCCTGACGCCTCCCTCACCGTCGGCGACCGGACCGGCACTTTACGTTCACCGGAGCGCGCGGTTACATTGCGCAGTAGATCAGCCACTTTTCGTAGTGCTCGACACGATCGATGCCGCCCGGCATCCCGCAGCGACCCCCGGAGGTCTCCCATGGAGCGCGTGGCTCTCATCGCCGTCGACGAACGACCGGACGGGGACTCGGCCGTCGCCGAGCAGTTGCGCCGCCTCCGTACGGCGATGGACGAGCACGGGGTGCAGGTCCGCTGGACCCACCGGAGCGCGGACGCGCTGGCGGTGATCCGGTCGGACGCGACGCTGTCGGCGGTGCTGGCCGCGTGGGACGCCGCCGGTGCCGAAGAGATCATGACCGCGGTGACCAAGCGGTTCCACCGCCTGCCGGTCTTCCTGCTGACGACCGAGCACGAGCCGCGCGATGTGCCCCTGTGGGTGCACGAGGTGATCCAGGGCTACGTCTTCCCGCTCGAGGACACTCCCGGCTTCATCGCCGGGCGCATCGCGCACGCGGCCGAGCAGTACGCCGAGGGCATGCTGCCGCCGTTCTTCGATGCGCTGCGGCACCTGGAGGACAGCCACCGCTACTCCTGGCACACGCCCGCCCACGCCGGCGGTGTCGCGTTCCTGAAGTCACCGGTGGGCCGCGCGTTCTTCGACTACTACGGCGAACGCCTGCTGCGCACGGACCTGTCCATCTCCGTGCCCGAGCTGGGCTCGCCCCTGGAGCACACCGGCCCGATCGGTGACGCCGAGCGCAACGCCGCCCGGATCTTCGGCGCCGAGCGGACGTTCTTCGTGGTGAACGGCAACTCCACCGCCAACCGCGTCGTCGGCCACCACGCCATCGCCCGCGACGACCTGGTGCTGGTCGACCGCAACTGCCACAAGTCCATCCAGCACTCCCTCACCATCACCGGCGCCCGGCCGGTCTACCTGGTGCCCGAGCGCAACGGTCTCGGCCTGGCCGGGCCGATCCCCGCCCATGCCCTCTCCGCGGCCGCCGTACGCCACCGGCTGGCGGGCCATCCGTTCGCCGACGGCGCGGCGGCGCCCGGCCCCACCTACGCGGTGATCACCAATTCGACCTACGACGGGCTGTGCTACGACGCGGTCGGCGTCGCCGGCCTGCTGGGCGCGTCGGTACCGCGCGTCCACTTCGACGAGGCGTGGTTCGCCTACGCGCGGTTCAACCCGCTGTACGAGCGCCGGTACGGCATGGCGGTGGACGGGCGGACCCTGCCCGGCCCGGCGCGGCCGACGGTCTTCGCCACGCAGTCGACGCACAAGCTGCTGGCCGCGCTGTCACAGTCGTCGATGCTGCACGTGCGCTCCTCGCCGCGCGCGCCGGTGGACCACGACCGGCTCAACGAGACGTTCCTGATGCACGCCAGCACCTCGCCGCTCTACCCCATGATCGCGTCGCTGGACGTCGCGGCGGCGATGATGGACGGGCCGTCGGGCGCGTTCCTGACCGGTGAGGCGATCGTCGAGGCGGTCCGCTTCCGGCAGGCGATGGCACGGCTGGCCGCCCGCATCCGCGACGACGGCACCCGCCCGGACTGGTTCTTCGGCGTCTGGCAGCCGCCCCGGGTGCCCGATCCCCGTACGGGCGACACGGTCGCGTTCGAGGACGCCGATCCGGAGCTGCTGGCCACCCGGCCCGACTGCTGGGCACTCGAACCCGGTGCCGCCTGGCACGGGTTCGACGGGCTGGACGACGGCCACTGCATGCTCGACCCGATCAAGGTGACGATCACCTGTCCCGGCGCCGAGGCGGCGGGCGGCACCACGGAGTGGGGGGTGCCCGCCCGGATCGTGGCCGCCTACCTGGAGCGCCGCGGCATCGTGGTGGAGAAGACCGGCGACTACACCCTGCTCGTGCTGTTCTCGCTCGGCATCACCAAGGGCAAGTGGGGCACGCTCATCGACGCGCTGATCGACTTCAAGAACGCCCACGACGACGACGTGCCGCTGGCGGAGGTGCTGCCGGGGTTCGGCCCGTCGGGCGTGACGCTGCGGGAGCTGTGCGGGCAGGTCCACGGCAGCATCCACGACTCCCGGCGTGGCGCGCTGCTCGACCAGGTCTTCACCGACCTGCCCGAGCCGCGCATGACGCCGGCCGACTGCTACCAGGCGCTGATCCGGTCGCGGACCGAGCGGGTGCCGCTCCGCGAACTGGCCGGCCGGGTCTCCGCCGCGACCGTCGTCGTCACCCCGCCCGGCATCCCGATGCTGACACCGGGCGAGTCGACCGGGCCCGACGACGGCCCGCTGATGCGCTACCTGCGCGCTCTGGAGGACTTCGACCGTTCCTTCCCCTACCTCGCCACCGACATCCACGGCGCCCACCGCGACGACGACGGGCGCTACTGGATCGAGTGCGTCACCGCGTGACGCGCACCCGCCGGTTCACAGGACCTTGCTGAGGAAGGCCTTCGTCCGCGGGTTGGCGGGGTTCTCCAGCACCTCCGACGGGGGCCCGGACTCCACGATCAGGCCGCCGTCCATGAACACCACTCGGTCCGCGACCTCGCGGGCGAAGCCGATCTCGTGGGTCACCACGATCATGGTGAGGCCGTCGTCCGCCAGGCTCTTCATCGTGGTCAGGACCTCGCCGACCAGCTCGGGGTCGAGCGCGCTGGTCGGCTCGTCGAACAGCATCAGCTTCGGGCGCATGGCCAGGGCACGGGCGATCGCGACCCGCTGCTGCTGGCCGCCGGACAGCTGCCGGGGATAGGCGCCCGCCTTCTCCTCCAGCCCGACCCGGCGCAGCAGCTCCGACGCGTGCTCGCGGGCCCGCGCCGACGGCTCGCGGCGTACGCCGGTGGGCGCTTCCACGATGTTCTGCAGCACGGTGAGGTGCGGAAACAGGTTGAACTGCTGGAACACCATCCCGATCTCCCGGCGCTGCCGGGTGATCTCGCGCTTGCGCAGGTGCCGTACGCGCCCGCCGTCGGCGCGAAAGCCGATCAGCTCGCCGTCGACGTGGATGGAGCCGCCGTCGATGGTCTCCAGGTGGTTGATGCAGCGCAGGAAGGTGGACTTGCCCGACCCGGAGGGGCCGAGGACGACGACGACCTCGCCGGGCGCGACGTCCAGGTCGATGCCGTTCAGCACCTCCAGGTGCCCGAACCTCTTGCGCACCCCCGCGGCGCGCACCATCGCGGTCGTCATGACGGCACCTCCGGGGTCCTGGCGCGACGGCGGAGCAGGGCGAAGTCCCAGAAGCTCTGGGGCGCCTGGCGGGTCGCGCCGCGAGCGTAGTGGCGTTCGATGAAGGACTGCCCGACGTACAGGATCGAGGTGATCAGCAGGTACCACAGGCAGGCGACGATGAGCAGCGGGATCGTCTGGAACGTCCGGTTGTAGATGGACTGGACGGTGTACAGGAGGTCGGCCAGGGCGATGACGCTGACCAGCGACGTCGCCTTCAGCATGTTGATCACCTGGCTGCCGGTGGGCGGGACGATGAACCGCATCGCCTGCGGCAGCACGACGCGCCGGAACGTGCGCGCGTCGCTCATGCCCAGCGCCTGGGCGGCCTCGGTCTGGCCGGGGTCGACGGCGAGCAGGCCACCGCGGATGATCTCGGCCATGTACGCGGCCTCGTTCAGGCCCAGGCCGAGGATCGCGGCCAGCAGCGGCGTGATCAGGTGGTTGGTCTCGCCGCTGACGAACTCCGGCCCGAACGGCACGCCGAAGGAGATCCTCGGCAGCAGCGCGGACAGGTTGTACCAGAACACGAGCTGAACCAGCACCGGGATACCGCGGAAGAACCAGACGTACAGGCCGCAGGCGCCGCGCAGCAGGCGGTTCTCCGACAGGCGGCCGACGGCGAGCAGGACGCCGCCGGCGATGCCGACCGCCATGGCGACCACGGTGAGCTCGAGGGTGATCGCGATGCCGTGGCCGATGATCGAGGCGTTGACGTACTCGCCGACCACGTGCCACTCGAAGTTGTCGTTGGTGACGAGCAGGTGCACGAGCTGTGCCGCGAGGACGAGCAGCACGAGCGAGGCCACCCAGCGCAACGGGTGCCGCGGGCGCGCGGCTCCGGCCACGTCGACCTCCGCTCGCTCCTCCTCGGGCCGCCGGTCGGTGACGGTCATGCTCATCACCCCTCTCTCGGAGCCAGGTCGACGCCGGGCTTGGCCAGGATGTTGGCGCTCAGCCCCCACTTGGTCATGACCTTGGTGTAGGTCCCGTTCTTCACCAGGGTGCGCAGGGCGTCGAGGAGCACGTCGCGCAGTGGCGAGCCCTTGGCGACGACCGCGCCCTGGTACAGGTCGGCGAAGCCGTTGGCCTTACCGGTGCCGGCCAGTTGCAGGTCCTTGCCGGACTGCTGGACGAAGTAGGTCAGCGGGGCCTGGGAGGAGAAGAACCCGTCGGCCCGGCCGGAGCGCACGGCGAGGATGGAGGTCGGCTGGTCCTTGTAGGACTGCACCTGCACGGCGGGGCGACCCTGGGAGGTGCACGTCTTGGACTGCTTCTTGATCACGTCCTCGGCCGAACCGCCGGCCATCACCGAGATCCGCAGCCCGCAGGTGTCGGCGATGGAGCCGATGTGCTTGGGGTTGCCCTTGGGCACCGCGAAGACCACGAACTCCCGCACCCAGTCGACGAAGTCCGCGGCGCCCTCGCGGTCGGGGAAGTCGCCGATCGGGCCGATCGCGAAGTCGTACCGGCCGGCCTTGATCCCGGTCAGCTCGCTGGGCAGGCCGTCCACGGTGACGTGCTCGATCTTGACGCCGAGGAGCTGGGACAGCGCGGTGGCGATGTCGGCGGAGGCGCCGCTCAGCGAGCGTCCGTCGGAGCCGGCGATCTCGTACGGCGGGAAGGACCCGTTGTTCACCGAGATCAGCCTGCCGGCGGCGCGCACCTTGGCCGGCAGCCGGTCGTGCAGCTTGTGGTCGGTCGTCTGGCGCAGGTCCGCCGGGTCGACGCCCTGGGACTTGTGGCCGCCCAGGATGCCCTCGGCCTCGGGCGGGTTCTTCCCGCACGCGCCCAGTAGCAGGGCCGCGGCGAGTACGGCGATGATGCCTTTCAACACCATTCCTCCAGGGGACGGATCGCGGGGTCGACGGCGAATCTGCGGTTGGCGAGCACGGGGAGCCGGCGGCGGGCCTCGTCGAGTTCGGCGCGGTCGGCGGTGGCCCAGGCCAGGCCGGGCGCGTCGGCGAGCCGGGCGCGGACGGTGCCGAGCGGGTCCACGACCATGCTCGCGCCGATGTTGCGCCGGCCGCACTCGCCGGAGGCCGCGACGTAGCAGGTGTTCTCCAGCGCGCGGGCGACGGTCATGACCTCCCAGTGCCGTTCCTTGGCCGGCCCGCGGACCCAGGCGGCGGGGAGGGCGATCACCTCGGCGCCGCGGTCGGCCAGCAACCGGGCGATTTCCGGGAATCTTACGTCGTAGCAGGTCATGAGGCCGACGGTCCATCCGGCGCAGTCGAAGACCACGGGCTCGCCGTCGCCGGGCCGGACGCGGTCGGACTCCCGGGACCCGAACGCGTCGTACAGATGGATCTTGCGGTACGACGCGACGACCGCGCCGTCCCGGACCGCGGCGAGCGTGTTGAACACCTTCCCGTCGCCGGCCGGCTCGTGCAGGCCGGCCACGACGGTGACGGACGTCTCCGCGGTGCGCTCGGCCAGTGCCGTCACGAACGGACCGTCGAGCGGCTGGGCGACCTCGGCGATGCGGGCGGGCTCGTCGATGAACAGCGCGAGTGAGTCCTCGGGCAGCACCAGCAGGTCCGCGCCGCCGGCGACGGCCTGGTCCACCAGCGCCAGGCAGGACTTGAGGTTGGCCGTCCAGTCCTCGGTGGAGGCGAACTGGGCCACGGCGATCCTCATGCGAACAGCTCCTCGGGGTCGATCGGGTGCGGGGCGATGCCCTGCTCATGCAGCTCGGTGCAGAAGGCCGCGGTCATCGCGGCGTTGGCTGCGGCGCCGTAGGGCATCCAGTCCGAGCCGAAGATCCGCGTGCCGGCCTCCAGCTCGGCCAGCAGCCAGGGCGTCGTGTCGGCCAGGTGCCGCCGCCGCGCCAGCCAGTGCCGCTTGGACTCCTCGAACGCCTCCTCCAGCGCCGACGGCAGCCACGGGTGCTCGTCGACCACCTCGCTGCGCAGCGCCAGCAGGTGGATGCCCGGCACGAAGCCGGTCCGGCCGAAGTAGTCGAGCTCGGCACCGCGGTGGTCGTCGTACAGGTGGCGGAAACGGCCGCCGGAGGTGAACATCTCCTCCGGCATGAACGGCGTGAAGATCGCGTCGTAGCGGCCACCCGCGAGCCCGTCCACCAGCGGCTCTTCGGTCACCGTGACGTTGGCCGGCAGCGGGCGGGGGCCGACGCGGTCCTTGCCGGTCTCCCCCGCCGTCAGCGGGCCGACCGTCCAGGCGATGTCGCTCAGGTCGACGCCGGCCGAGCGCAGGATCGCCCGCGTCCAGGTGTTGCCCGAGTCGGGCCAGCCGGTCAGCCCGATCCGCGCCCCGGCCAGCTCCTTGGCTGTGGTCAGGCCGCTGTCCCGGCGTACGAGGACGCAGCGGTGGCGGAACCCACGCATCACGAAGATCGGCAGACCGGTCAGCCGGCCGTCGCCGTCGCCGCGCCCCAGGGCGTACCGGCTGAAGGAGGTCTCGCCGCCGTCGAGCCCGGGTTCACGCAGAACGTCCGGGGTGACGGCGCGGGACTCGATCTCCAGCTCGAAGCCGCGGGGGCGGACCTGGCCGGTGACGAGCGGGACGAGATGGTCCCAGTCCCGCAGGGCGAGGCGAATGCGTGGAACCGACACAACACTCCGTTTCGGATTGGCCGTAATGACGACCGACCTTATGTTCAGCCAACCGTGAGTACAATGGGTGTTTTGTTACTGCACAAAGAAATCCGTGAGGTCGGGGGAACATGGGTGAGTCCACGGTCGAGGCGAGCTGGCTCGCCGGGCACATCGGCGAGCGCAGCGCGCGGGGCATCGCCTCGGCCCTGACCGGCCTGATCCGGCGCGGCGACATCGCCGCGGGCTCCCGCCTGCCGACCGTGCGCGGGCTCGCCGCCGAGCTCGGGGTGAGCCCGGCGACGGTGGCCGAGGCGTGGTCGACTCTGCGCCGCCACCGGGTGGTCAGCGCGCAGCGACGGCGCGGCACCGTCGTCATCGGGCCGCCCAGCGTCCCGCGGCCCGCGCGCTACGAACGGATCGGGGAGTTCGGGAGCCGGCTCGCCGTCGACCTGGCCATCGCCGCGCCCGACCCCGCGCTCCTGCCGCGCCTGGACGACGCGCTCGCCGCCGCCGCCCGCACCGAGCGGCTGAACGACTACGCGCGCGAGACGATCACCGGGCGGCTGCGGGAGGCGGTCGAGCCGACCTGGCCGTTCGCGGCGGAGCGCTGGCTCGTGGTCGGCGGCGGGTACGAGGGCGTGCAGCTCGTCTGCCAGACTCTGGCGCTGCCCGGCGACCGCATCGCCGTCGAGGATCCGACCGGCGCCCGGCTGCTGGACATCTTCGAGGCGCTGGGCGCGGAGGTCGTGCCGGTCGCCTGCGACCGGGACGGGCCGATCCCCTCCTCGCTGGCCCGCGCACTGCGGACCAACCCGGCGGCGTTCGTCTACCAGCCGCGCGGTCAGACCCCGTGCGGACACACGCTCAGCCCGGCCCGCGCGGCGGAGCTGGCCGCGCTGCTGGCCCCCACCGGCACCCTCGCGGTCGAGGACGACGGCATCGGCGAGGTGTCGACCGCGCCGGCGGTCACTCTCGGCGAACACCTGCCCGGACGTACGGTGCTGGTGCGGTCCTACTCCAAGTCACACGGCCCCGACCTGCGCGTCGCCGTGATCGGCGGCGCCGGCGAGACCATCGAGAAGGTGCGGGTGCTGCGCAGCTACGGCACCGGGTGGACCAGTCGCATCCTGCAGGACGCCCTGGCCTGGCTGCTCACCGACCCCGGGGCGCGGCAGTCGGTCGCCCGCGCCCGCGAGGCGTACGCCCGGCGCCGCGAGGCCCTGGCCGGCGCGCTGGCCGAACGCGGCGTGCCCACGGGCAACCACGACGGCCTGATGCTGTGGGTGCCGGTCACCGAGGAGTCCGCGGCCCTGGTCACGCTCGCCGCGCACGGCGTCGCCGCGGTACCCGGCAGCCGCTACCAGGTGGCCGCCGCCGCCCCGCACCTGCGCATCGCCACCAGCCGACTGCCGGATGACCCGGACCGCATCGCCGAGCTCGCCGAACTGATCGCGCTGGCCGCCGCGCCTCCGAGCCTGCGCTGAGAGACGGCCCGGGGCACCGGGCACCGGCTCCGGCGTCAGGGCTTGCGGGCGACGGCGGCGTAGCAGACCGACCGGCCGGGGTCGTTCACGAGGCCCGTGTCGGCGTCCGGGCGCCACTGGGGCAGCCAGACGAGTCCCGGCTCGACGAGCGGCAGCCCCTCCAGGAGGGCGGCGACCTCCTCGCGCGTGCGGTTGTACGCGGTCTCGGTGGCCTTGCGGTAGACCTGGATCGCCTCGTCCAGCTCGGGGAAGCTGTCGGCGGTCGCGTGGGAGACGACGAGGTGGCTGCCGGAGGGAAGGGGCGCGAGCAGCGTGTCGATGACCCGGCGCGGGTCCTCCTCGTCGGAGAGGAAGTGGAGGATCGCCACGAGGAGCACGGCGACCGGCCGGTCGAAGTCCAGCGTCCGCCGCAGCCACTCGTCACCGAGGATCTTCTCGGGTTCCCGGAGGTCGTGCTGGACGATGGCGGTCTGGTCGACTCCCTGCAGCATCTCCCGGCCGTGGGCGATGACGGTCGGGTCGTTGTCGACGTAGACGATGCGGCTTTCCGGCGCGATGTCTTTCGCGATCTCGTGCACCGATCCCATGGTCGGCAGGCCGGCACCGATGTCGAGGAACTGGCGAATTCCGGCTTCGGCGGCGAGATACCGCACGGCACGGCCGAGAAACCGGCGGTTTTGCCGCGCGGCGCCGCGGACGAGCCCTTTCGGCATGGCCGCGATCACCTTTTCGGCGGCCTCGCGGTCGGCCGGGTAATGATCACGTCCGCCGAGATAATAGTCGTACATGCGTGCGGGGCTGGGGATGTCGGGCCGGAACACGTCCGACGGCCGGGTACTCGACATCGAGCCTCCCTTGTTGCCAAGGCGGGGAAGAAAAGGCTGATTCTGTCATCGTGACGCATCGGGCGGGGGTGGTAACAGGGCCCAGACCCATTTGCCCGGCCGATCGCGCCTCGGCGCCCAGTCCCATCGGCGGCTGTGGGCGGCCACGAGGTACAGGCCGCGGCCCGTCTCGGCGGCGAAGTCGGCCTCGGCGAGCACGGGCGGCCGGTCGCTCGGGTCGGCGACCAGGCACACGACCGACCGGCGACGTCGGACCAGCCGCAGGAGGACGGGGGGATGCGGCCGGACCTCGACGGACGGCAGGGCGTGACGGAGCGCGTTGGTCACCAGCTCGGACACGACCAGGGTCGCGGCGGGGATGTGCCCGCCGAGCCCCCAGGCGTTCATGACGGCGGCCGTGCGATCGCGAGCGAACTTCACCCAGGTGAGATCGTCGCCCAGCGCGATCGTCACATCGTCACCCGGACGAGTCGTTATATGCAGGGATATATCTGGATCATCCTCGCCATCGGGGTGATCCATGATCAACCCGAATTCCGGGCAGACGACCTCCGCCCGGGTCACCGGTGTTCCGACCATCGAAAGTCCTCGGTGTTTGACTCCAGGGTCAGGACGGCGACCCCGTTGTCGAGATATCATTCCGCCGTGCAATTGCATCCGCAACCACATCGGCCGATCCGGACGCATAATGTTCGGACCCAATCGCGCGGCCACCGCGGCACGGAACCGGCTCTGGCCGTACGCCTCTTTTTAGGGTGGCCGTAATGAACATTTCCGGCTCGGGACCCGTGGTCCTGCGCATTCTCCTCGGCGCCGAACTCCGCCGCCTTCGTGAACTCGCCGACGTCACGCCCCAGCAGGCCGCACACGAGATCGGTGCGTCGGAGTCGAAGATCAGCCGGATGGAGCGAGGCCGTAACGCGTTCAAGCAGGAGGACGTCGCCGAACTCCTCTTCCTGTACGGCGTCGGCGACGAGACCATCCGCGAGGACCTGCTGTCGCTGGCCCGGCGCGCCAACCAGCCCGGCTGGTGGCACAGCTACAACGACGTCCTGCCCGGCTGGTTCCAGGCCTACGTCGGTCTGGAGAACGCCGCGCAGCGCATCCGGACGTACGAGTCGCACTACATCCCCGGCCTGCTGCAGAGCTCCGACTACGCCGCCGCGGTGATCGCCCTGGACGGTTTCCGCGCCGAGGAGGTCGACCGGCGGGTCACGCTCCGGCGCGACCGCCAGCGACGCTTCCGCGACGGCGCGCTCCGGCTGTGGGCGATCATCGACGAGGCCGCGCTGCGCCGGCCGCTCGGCGGCGCCGGCGTCATGCGCCACCAACTCGAAGAGCTCGTGGCCGCCACCAAGCTGCCGAACCTGACCCTGCAGGTCACCCCGTTCGCCGCCGGGGGGCACACCGCGCTGAACGGATTCTCCATCCTCCGCTTCCCCGATCCGCAGATGACCGACGTCATCTACGTCGAACAGCTCACGAACGCGCTGTACCTGGACAAACGCGAGGAGGTCGATGCCTACCTGCTCGCGATGGAGCGCCTGTCGATCATCAGCGCCTCCCCCGACGAGTCGGTCGACATCATCAACCGCATCATGGACGACTATTGAGCCCGCTCCCTTACGGCATGTCCGCCGGCGACCTGCCCGACGCCCACTGGCACAAGAGCCCGGTCAGCAGCCCGCAGGGCAACTGCGTCGAGCTCGCCGCGCTGCCCGGCGAGCAGATCGCCATGCGCAACTCCCGGCACCCCGACGGCCCGGTGCTGATCTTCACCAAGGCCCAGGTGAAGGGCCTCATCGAGGCGATGAAGCACGGGTCGTTCGACCATCTGCTCATCCGCCCCCACGCCGGCGGCCCTCCCCGTCCCGACCCGCCCGACGGCTGAGAGACCGCCCGGACCCATGCCAGGCGCCGCACGAGGCGGGTCAGGTGAGTTCGGCCGTGATCCGCGAGAGGCTGCGGATGAGCCGCACCGCGTGCTCGCGCTGGTCCTCCGCCAGCGACTCCCACAGCTCGCCGAAGCGTGCGACGACGTTCCGCATCGTCTCCTCCAGCACCGCCTTGCCCCCGGGGGTCAGCGCCAGGGACGTGGTCCGGCCGTCACTGGCGTGCGGCGTGCGGAGCACCAGGCTCCGGCGCTCCAGCGCCGCCAGCGCACGGGTCACCGTGGGCTGCGCGAGCCCCGCGCGCTCCGCGACGGCGGTGACTCCCTGCCCGCCCGCGACGTCGACCGCGGCGAGGACGACGAGCTGCGGCACCGAGACACCGTCTCCCCGGACGGTGTGGGCGGCGCCACCCGTACGCCGCGCCGTGCGCATCAGGTCCAGGACAGCATCGACGAATTCATCGAAAAGCTCCACGCTTCATCCCCCGCTCACCGATTTATATAGCGTACTATGGAACGGCGGTAAGGAGTCAGGACGGTGATGGATCACTCATTCGGACCCGACGGCTCGGACAGCGCTGTCCGGGGCTCGCGGAACAGACCGCTCTTCATCGTGGGCGTGGACGGCACCGACTCCGGGCTCGCCGCGCTCCGCGAGGCCGCCGACCAGGCAGCGCAGGTCGACGCGCGCATCCTATGCGTCCACGTCCGCTCTCTGCCCGGCATGTGCGAGATGACGGCGTTCCTCGCGCCGGGCGCCGTGGCGATCAGCCGCGAGTGCCGCGACAGCCGGGAGATCGACGCCTGGCTCCAGTGCGTCCAGACCCTCGACCCGACGGGCCGGTCCTGGCGGTTCAAGGTCGTCTCAGGCCGTCCGGACCGATGCCTCGCGCAGATCGCACGCGCCGAGCACGGCGACGCCCTGTTCGTCGGGCAGTTGCCGCGCGCGCCGTGGTCGCGCTGGTTCCACCGCTGTCCGGCCCGCCGGCTGGCGCGGTCGGGCGTGTGTCCCGTTCACCGCACCGGCGTGAGCTGAGCCGTCCTTCGAGACCGTGCCGCTGTGCGGAGCCGATGCGGCGGTTCTCTCGGGGCACCGCCTGCCGTTCGCTACGGACGGGGACTCTGGGGCAGGCCCTCGTCACTCCCCGCCGGACGGGAGCGTGCGGGAGTGCCGTTCTCCTGGGCCAGCTGGTTGAAGCGCGCCAGCATCGTGGCCAGGGTGCGCACGTCCTCCTCCGGCCAGGTGTCGAGCAGCGCGTAGAAGCGCTCCCGGCGCGCGACGCGTACGGCGTCCATCCGGCGCCGCCCCTCGCTCGTGAGCGCGAGCAGGTGGGCACGCCCGTCGCAGGGATCGGCGCGGCGTTCGACGAGACCCAGATCCTCCAGCGCCCTCAGCTGGCGGCTGATCGTCGCCTTGCCCACGCCGAAGTAGGCCGCGAGGTCGCTCGGCCGCACCGGCGCGCGGTCGTACAGGCCCAGGAGCAGGCCGTACGCCGCCGGGTCGAGCCCCTGGTGGACCTCACGCATCATGCCGACCGACAGCGCACGCGCGCGGCGCAGGAGGACGCCGAGCTCGTGCTCGACGGCGTCGTAGGTCTCGTGGTCGGCCGCGATCGTCATCACCGTCTTCTCGCCTCGTCCGGATGCTTGCCGCCGGCGAGGATTATCCACGCGTCACCTTAGCGCCGGCGCGAACGGCCCTGTTCACCGGACCGCCGTGTGTCATCGCCCGGGGCGGCCGAGCCACACGTCGTGCGTGTCCTCGCCCCGGCCGTCGACGACGACCGGGCTGGTCACCGGCGGATAGGCGGAGGTCGTGAGGGTGTACCGGCCGCCGGTCAGATCGCCGAAGGCGTACTCCCCGTCCGGGCCGGTCGTCGCGACGCCGACCACGTTGCCGGCGGCGTCGTGCAGCGTGACGCGGGCGTCGGCGAGCGGCCCGCGCCCGTCGGCACGGACGACCCCCCGCAGCCGGGCGGTGGGCGGCAGCGTGACGTCCTGCCGGGTCCGCCCGTCGCCGACCTCGACCGGCACCGCGACCGGCCGGTGCGCGCCCGCCCCGACCGTGAGGGTGTACGGCCCGGGCGCCGGCCGGGCGAAGGCGTAGGCGCCGTCGCCGCCGGTCGTGCCGGTCGCGACGACCTCGCCACGCGCGTCGGTGAGGATGACCAGCGCCTCGCGCGCCGGTGCGCCGTCCGCGTCGTGGACCGTGCCGGCGAGCCCGCCGGAACCGGCGAGCGCCACGTCGAGCCGCGCGGGCCGGTCGCCGACGTCGACGGGGACCGCGCACGGGTCGTGCTCGCCCGCCGACGCGATCAGGACGTAGCCGCCGCGCCCAGGTGCCGTGAGCGTGTACCGGCCGTCGGCCCCGGCGGTGGCACGGCCGACCTGGCGGCCGCTGGCGTCGATGAGCGTGAGCGCGGCGCGTGCGACCGGGACGCCGGCGGCGTCGCGCACGGTCCCGTGGATGACGTTCCCGGTGTCCGGCGCACGGCTCGGCGCGGCGTACGCGGTCTCGGGCGTACGATTCGGCGCCGCGTGCGTGGTCTCGGGCGTACGATTCGGCGCGGCGTGCGCGGGCCGGTACGCCGCTCTCGCGGCCGGAGCCGCGGCGGTCTCGGCGGTGCCGGTGTTCGCGGTGCGCAGCGGCACCTCCTTGATGAACAGGATAGTGATCAGCGCGAGGACCGCGAACGGTGACGCGTAGGCGAACACGTTGCCGATGCCGTGGCCGAACGCGTCCTCCACGATCGGCCTGATCTGCGGAGGGAGCGCGGAAAGCCGGGGGATGGAGTCGCCGCCGGTGCCCGTGCCGCGCGCGCCGATGCCGGCCAGGCCCTGCGCGGTGTAGTGCGCGACCCGGCCGGACAGCACCGCGCCCAACGCCGACACGCCGACCGCGCCGCCGAGCGTGCGGAAGAAGGCCACGACCGAGCTGGCGGCGCCGAGCTCCTGCGGGCGGACCTGGTTCTGCACCGACAGCACGAGGTTCTGCATCACCATGCCGAGGCCGATGCCGACGAAGGCCATGAAGACCGCGGCCCGCCAGTACGGCGTGTCGTGCCGCAGCGTGCTCATCAGGTCATAGCCGCCGGACAGGAAGAGGCCTCCCAGCACGAGGATGCCCTTCCAGCGCCCGGTCCTGGTGATGATGCGCCCGGCCACGGTCGAGGCCACCGCCAGACCGAAAATCATCGGAAGGGTCATGAGACCGGCGCGGGTCGGGCTCGCGCCCCGGGCGAGCTGGAAGTACTGGCTGAGGAACGTCGTCGCGCCGAACATCGCGACGCCGACGAGGAGGCTGGCCACCACCGCCAGGCTCACGGTGCGGATGCGGAACAGCCGCAGCGGCAGGATCGGCTCGCTCGCGCGCCGCTCCACGAGCAGGAACAGGAGCGCCAGGACCACCGCGCCGCAGAGCATGAGGGCGGTCTGCCAGGACAGCCGGTCGTAGTCGTGGCCGGCGAACGACACCCACACCAGCACGAGGGAGGTCGAGGCGGCGATCAGCGTGGCGCCCGCCCAGTCGACCTTCACCTGACGCCTCCGCGCCGGGAGGTGGAGCGTCTTCTGCAGGACGATCAGTGCGAGGACGGCGAACGGCACGCCGACGTAGAAGCACCAGCGCCAGCCCAGCCAGGAGGTGTCGACGATCACGCCGCCGATGAGCGGGCCGCCGATGGTGGCGAGCGCGAACACGGCGCCGATGTAACCGGAGTAGCGACCGCGTTCCCGCGGCGCGATCATCACGGCCATGATCACCTGCGCCAGGGCGGTCAGGCCGCCGGCGCCGACGCCCTGCACGACGCGGGCCGTGATGAGCATGGCGGGGTTCTGCGCGAGGCCCGCGAAGGCCGATCCGGCGACGAACACGAGCAGCCCGAGCTGGACCAGCACCTTCTTGCTCGTCAGGTCCGCGAGCTTGCCCCAGATGGGCGTCGTGATCGTGGTCGCCAGCAGCGTCGCGGTGATGACCCAGGTGTAGGTGGTCTGGCCCGCGTCGAGGTCGGCGATGATGGTGGGCAGGGCGTTGGACACGACGGTCGACGACAGGATCGCCACGAACAGGCCGAGCAGCAGCCCGGACAGCGCCTCCATGATCTGCCGATGCGACATCGGTGCCGCCGAATCGGACTCCTGCTCCCGCCGCCCGGACGCTACCGCGGTCACCATCGCTCCTCTCCCACCGTTACGGCACTTGATTGCCTGGAGCAACGATAATCGCGCTTGGTTGCCTCAAGCAACCTTCTGCCGATGGGAGAGCGCGCCGGCGGTCCGGCGCCGTAGGGCGAGCGGCGGGTCAGCCGGGCAGGTTCGCGCGGGCGGCGGAGGTGCGCGGGGTCTCGCGCACGAGTGTGGCGAAGTTGGACGCGAGGCGCCGCGCGTGCCGGGACGACTCCGGCTCGGCCCGCTCGGCCTCGGCGCGGAGGACGCGCAGGTCCAGGCCGGCATCGGCGAGGGCGGCCTCGTCCCACCGGTCGAGCCGGTCGGCTCCCGCCTCCGGATGGAACTGCACGCCCCAGGCCCGCTCCCCCACGCGGAACGCCTGGATCGGGCAGGCGTCGCTCTCGGCCAGCAGGACGGCGTCCGGCGGGAGCCCGGTGATCTGGTCGCGGTGGTTCTGGATGAAACGGAGCCGATCCGGCAGCCCGGCGAACAGCGGGTCCCCGTCGGCCTCGCGGCGCAGCGAGACGCGGCACGAACCGCGCTCCGGACGGCCGTGATCGCCGCGGACCACGCCGCCCGCGACCATGGCCAGCACCTGGGCGCCCAGGCAGATGCCCAGCAGCGGGACGCCGCGCGCCACCGCGTTCCGCGTCAGCTCGCGCTCGGCCGCCAGCCACGGGGCGCGTTCGTCGTCATCGGGCAGGAGGCCGCCGCCGAGCAGGACCACCGCGTCGTAGCCGTCCGGCGCGGCGGGGACCGCGTCGCCCGTCACCTCGACCATGTGCAGCCCGTCAGCCTCCCACCAGGGAAGGAGCCGGCCGAGCGGGCTCCGCTCCGCGTTGCGGACGACGAGGACCCGGTGGGGAGGAAGAGAGGTCACTGCTGCGCTCCATCGAACGTCTGCTGCGGTCGGACCGGCGCACCTCGTCCGATGTCCCGCTTCACGTGGGGCCGGCGGGTGACCACTATTCCAGCCCCACGGACCGCCCGCTCCACGAGCGTCCGCCCCGTGCGCACCCGTTCGTCGGCGACGGCTTGGGGCGTACCTCTCATATGCCGCATCATGTCCCGGGTGAGTCACGCAGAGGAGCTCGATCACCCGCCTTGGCCGGTGGCGGGTCCGGAGGATCTCGACACGGCTCTCCGGGCCGCCCGCGAGGGGGACGAGGACGCCTTCCGCACGCTCTACCGGCAGTTCCACCCTCGGCTGCTGCGCTACGTGCGCACGCTGGTCGGCGACGACGCCGAAGACGTCACCTCCGAGGCGTGGCTGCGCATCGCCCGGGACATCACCGTCTTCGACGGCGACGCCGAGGGCTTCCGCGCCTGGACGGCGACCATCGCCCGCCACCGTGCGCTCGACCATCTTCGCCGTCGCCGGCGCCGTCCGGTCGAGCAGGCGCCGGTCGCCGAGTTCCCCGACCCGCCCGCGCCCGACGACACCGAGACGGCGGCGCTGGACTCGCTGTCCACCCGGGCGGCCCTGGCGCTGATCGCCCGCCTGCCCCGCGACCAGGCTGAGATCATCGTGCTGCGCGTCGTCGTCGGCCTGGACTCCAAGGCCGTCGCGCGGCTCGTCGGCAAGCGCCCCGGAGCCGTACGGACGGCGGCGCACCGCGGGCTGCGCCGTCTCGAGCGTCTCATCAACGACCTGGAGCTCCCGCGATGAACGATCCCGGTCTCGACCCCGACACCGCCGAGCGGATGCTCCGCGGAGAACCCGCCGGACCGCCGGGGCTCACCGCGCTGCTCGCCGCGGCGTCCGCGCGCCCGGTACGGGAGCCGGACGGTGAGGAGGCGGCCGTCGCGGCGTTCCGCGAGGCGCGTTCGCTCCCGTCCCCGGGCCCGCGCCGGATCCGTGCGCTCGCCGGGCTGAAGGCGGCCGCGGCCGCCCTCGTGCTGCTGCTCGCCGGGGGCGTCGCCGTGGCGGCCACCGGGCACTCGCGTGGACCCGCGAGGACCGGGTACCCCGGGCGTACCGGCGCCCCGGCCGGGTCAGGCCGTACGACGGGCCGCTACGGCCCGAGCCTGAGCCCGCCTCCGAGCCCGAGCCCACGTCCGAGCACGAGCCCGACTCCACGCACGGCGGCGGCCTCGCACCCCACACCGGAGGCCGGGCGCAGCGAACGGCCGTCGCAGGAGACGGAGACGCCGCCCGGGAAACCGAAGAGTCACACCCCGCGGGACAAATCAACGGTCAAGGTGGGCGTTCCGTCCGTCCGACCGCGGAAGCTCATCGGGACGAGCCCCACGAAGAAGATCGCGCAGGACGAGGCCGATTCCGTGGCGGGCGCCCTCGGGAACCTGTGACACCGAAGGCGTCCGTGACGGTGGAAACCAGTAGTCCTCGCCTCTCCCCCGTGAGTTCCGTAACGGGCGAACTGCATTCAAACGCGGGGGAGAGGCGAGGGCCGTCGTCGGCTCGCCCGGCTCAGCACGGCGCTCCGGCCGCCGCTCGCCGCAGCGCGCCGCGAGGCCACATGACCTCGACGCGGATCGCCCGGCGGCGGGCCTGCTCCACGGCCTCGGCGGTGCCGCCGCGACCGTGGGCGGGGCGGCCGTCCCACACGGCGATCAGCCGGTCCGCGCCCCGCAGCATCAGCTCGTTGGCCGCCGCGTACGAGGCCGGGATCGGCAGGTCGAACGGCAGTGTGTCGACCCTCTCGGCCCGGCTCAGGAGCGCGTCGTAGGCCCGGCGCGCGTCCGGCGGGAGCGTGGCGCGGTAGCCGTTCGCCGCGACGACCGCGTGCAGCCGGCCGCCGAGCCCCAGTACGGCGCGGGCGAAGATCTGGTCCGCGCCGGGGGCCAGACAGGAGACGCCGACCAGGTCCGGGCCGTACGGCTCGAGGGCCTCGTGGATGGCGGACGACACCAGGCGCGCGGTCCGCTCGGTGAGGTCGCGGTGGCCGGTGACCGCCACGCGCGGGCATCCGGTCGGCAGGCCGGTCGTCAACTCAGGTCTCCAGCGGGAGTTCGGTCATCACGGCGGCGTCGGCGTAGGTCGCGGCCAGCCGCTCGACGGCGGCGTAGCGCGTCGCGTCGGCCTCCAGCCCCTCGAGGTACTCGACCGCGCCCGGTACGCCGAGCCGAACGTACAGCGGCAGGATACCGGTGAAGAACTCCCGGTACTCCAGGCCGGACAGGCCGAGGACCGGCCGCTCCCCCACGCCCGTGCGGTAGGTGCGGCGGGTCCGCTCGGCGAGCGTGGTCAGCTCCGCCTGGAGCGCCGCCGTCTCGGCCGTTCCCTCGCCGCGCACGGCGTCCAGGAGCGCGGCGGCCGGCTCCTCGTGGCCGTGCACGATCAGGTTGTCCGCGGACAGCCGCGCCATGCGTTCGACGTCCCGCCGGGACGCGTGGTGGTCGCGGCACAGCCGCAGGGCGTACTCCACGGCCTGGTTCTCCCGGATCGCCAGGAGCTCCTCCAGGGTGTACGGGCGCATCTCGGCGTCGGCCGGAAACTGGAACCGCGCCGGCAGCCGGCAGTCGAACACCCAGTAGAACAGGTGCTCCTTGGCGTGGTGGTAGTAGCGCATGTTCCGCGCGAACGTGACCCCCTGCGACAGGTCCGCGCCGAGCTCCAGCGCGATCCGGCGGCGGGCGGCGACCATCGGCGCGTGCGGCGGCAGGGGGAAGGTCCCGACCCCGGCGTGCTCCTCCAGCCGCCGGTAGTCCTCCTGCGTGATGTAGCCGGCGGGGTGGGACAGGTGGTCGAGCTCGCGCTCGGCATTGCGCGAGGTGCGGAACTGCAGCAGCGGCACGGCCGCGCCCCGCGACTCCCACCAGGTGACGACGAGGACGAGCGGCAGCCAGCCCGTCGCGCCGGAGCCGCGCTGCAGGACGCGGTTGCCGAACCGGGCCTCGGTGATCTGGAAGATGTCGTCGTCATCCGGCTCGCCGATGGGCAGCACCTCGTCGTACTTGGTGCTGAGGTCGACGATGTCGTTGAACGCGGCGCCGAAGTACTGGTCGGTGCGGTCGGCGAACTCCAGCATGAGGTGGTCGGAGGCACTGCGCCGCGGCGGGCGGATCACCATCTGCACGACGCGGCGCCCGTCGGGCATGTCGAACAGCGTCCCGGTGAAGGGCGGGATGTGCCCGTACTCGTGCAGCGTCAGCCGGTGCGGCTGGTTCTCCTTCTGCAGGAACGCCGACAGGGACCGCCGCCCGTAGCCGGCGTTCTGCCGGCGGCGCCGCAGCGCCGTCTCCTTGTCGGGGAACTGCGCGTCGTGCTCGTCGCGGACCAGCTCCAGCAGGCCGTCCTCCAGGAAGACGATGCGCAGCGAACGCCAGAAGGCGTGGCTTCCGTGCCGGGACCGCTTCCGTTTTAGCGCGGCCTCCAGCGACTCGGCGAGGCTGGTGTTGGTCCAGCCCACGACGGTGACGTTCACGGCCTCGGCGAGCAGCGAGACGAACCGGTCGCCCTCGCCCACGTAGCCGGAGGTGACTTGCGGGTGCTCGGTCTCCTCGTCGCCGGCCGGCGCGAGCACGGCCGGCGAGGCGCCGTTCAGCCGGACGAGCGCGTCGTGGATGTCGCGCGCCAGCCGGGTCACCTCCCGGGTGAACTCCGCGCCCGCCAGCCCCGCGAGGTCGATCCCCTGGCGCTCGTTCACATCCAGCCGCCGTCGCCGCTGCTCCGCGGTCAGGCCCTCCTCGGCCGGGGAACCGGCGGGCATGACCGGGAAGATCCGCGGGACCGAGCGCGCCGAGCCCTCCTCGAGCGAGTGGTCCCGCTCGGCCCGGACGAAGAACTCATACTCCCGCGCGCACCAGTCCGAGATCAGGTACCGCTCGGTGAGGACGGCGATCATCACCGAGCTCGTGCGCAGGGCGCCGGTGATGGTCCGCTGCCAGCGCTGCGCGGTCGGAATCCCGTCCTGGTCGAGGAAGACGGTGAGCCGGCGACCGGCGATCGCGGCGAACGTCTCCTGGAGCTCCTCGACCAGCCGCTGGATGAGCTGCGGGTCGTCATCATGGGCATAGCTGACGAATACGTCGAAGCCGGCCGCTCCCTGACTCAAACGTTCCTCCGTGTCCAGCCCTGCCCTCCTTCCTTCGACGCGCGGGCCGCCCCGCCGGTGCCACGGACGTCATCTCAGGTGTGCGAGGCCCACCAGAGAGTGTGCTCGCGGGAGATGGCCTCCTCCGCCTCGTCCACGAAGTGGGCCCACTCGACCTCGGTCTGCGGCCACTCGGCGCGTTCGGCGATGGTGGCGAGTTCGAGCGCGGCGACGGAGTAGGCGCTGGCCAGCTGCTGGTGCTGCCGGGTCTGCAGCCACGCGACGCCGCCGGCGGCGAGCGCGCCGAAGATCCCCGGCAGGTCGAAGTCGACCAGCTGGACGGCCGCCAGCACGGCCGCCACGAGCCCGGCCGTCTCCAGGGCGGCCAGCGCGACCGACCACTGGGCGCTGCGGCGCTCGTTGCGCCGCGCCCGGCCGGCGTACCAGGCCCGCTGGTCGTTGATCCGCCCGATGAGGTACTGCCGCTGCCGTTCCTCCAGCGGCAGCGTGCGCACCTGGCGCATCGCCGAGGTCACCTGACGGTCCTCGCCGCGTACGGGAACCGGGGCGAAGTCGCGCAGGCTGGAGGTGATGCCGGTGAAGCGCCGCAGGAGGAGCCGCTCGGCGCCGCGCTCGTCCGCGCCCCCGTCCAGGTCGAACGGCTGGCCGCCCACGGCGTAGCGCCACGCGAGGGTCTTGGCGGACTCGGCCGCGGCGCGCGCTTCGTACCAGTGGCGGTCGGGCCGGACGGTCAGCAGGAAGACCTCGGTGACCAGGGCCGTCGCCAGGGACGCGGCCGCGCAGATCGCGGCGGCGTCGACGCGCCCGGCGTTGAGGCTGAACGAGCCGAAGACGGCGGCGAGGAGGAGCGAGGCGAGCTGGAACCGGACGGCGAGGAGAAAACGTCGCTGCCCCACCGTCGCGCTGTGGTCGGCGGCACGGTAAAGCGCCGGAAACTCCGACTCCGCTATCACCTCCACACACTAAGAAATGCATCACCATAGGTACGAATGTCAATGAGGTGCCCTATCCGGGCGACGGGAAATCTCTTTACGGCGGGCCGGGAATCGGCGCAATGACCTCGGAGGTAACGGTCCCGGCGCGCCGGGACTGGCAGAATGCCGCGCATGCCCTCCCCCGACGAGTTGCGCTCGGCGATGCCGTTCGCGCAGGCCAGCGGCGTGATGATCGAGACCGCGTCCCCCGAAGAGGTCACCGGAACGCTCGGCTGGGCGCCGGAGCGCTGCACCGCCGGCGGCGCGCTGCACGGCGGCGCGCTGATGACCCTCGCCGACAGCATCGGCGCCGTCTGCGCCTTCCTCAACCTGCCCCCGGACGCCGCCACCACGACCGTCGAGTCGAGCAGCCGCTTCTTCCGCGCCGTGCGCGAGGGACAGGTGCGGGCGGTCGCGCGCCCGCTGCACGCCGGGCGCAGGACCATCGTCGTCCAGACCGACCTGTACGACGACGGCGGGCGCCACGTCGCGCAGACCACCCAGACGCAGGCCGTGCTACGGGCACCGGGCCGGGTGTAATGCGCGTTCAATACGGACATTCCTGGCGGGTATAAAGGGAGCAACACCAGTCCGCAGGAGGGCCCGTGACGGAGAGCACGATCACCAGGACCGGCGCGTACCGACCGCGGGCCATCAGCTTCCTCAAAATCCACGAGGCGGCCGGCTGGCGGCTGAAGTTCTACGGCATCACGGTGAACGGGGGGCCGCCCCGGGCCGAGCTCGTCACGGTCGGCGAAGCGCTCGTGCCCTCGGTGCTGCCGAGCCCGGCCGTGTACAGCGGAGGCGGCGACCCGCACGACATCGACCGGTACGGCGTCGGCTTCGTCATCCTCCACGACGCGAGGGACTACGCCTTCGCCCTGTTCGACTGGTGGGCCGGCGAGAACGAGCTCCACCAGCGGATCTACTCCGCACTGCCGACGCGGCTCGGCGCGATGCGGCCGCATCCGACGCCCGCGATCGGCTGCGTGTGGGAGCTGGCCGTCACCGAGTTCGAGCGGCGCGCCTGGCTCGAACACGTGCTCGCCCGGCCCGGCGGACCCGACATCGAGGGCTACCTCGCCCAGCGCTTCCAGGGTGACGTGTGAAGACGGTCCTTGGCGCCTGCCCGCTCGACTGCCCGGACGGCTGCTCCTGGCTGGTGACCGTGGACGACGACGGCACGGCCGTGAAGCTGCGCGGCAACCCCGCCCACCCCGTGACCCGCGGCGCGCTGTGCGTGAAGGTCAACCGCTACCTGGAGCAGACCTCGGCACCCGACCGCATCCTGCACCCGATGCGGCGCGTCGGCCGCAAGGGCGAGGGCCGCTTCGAGCGGATCAGCTGGGACGAGGCCCTCGACGAGATCGCCGGCCGGCTCGGCGACATCACGCGCGAGTACGGCGGCCAGGCGATCTGGCCGTTCCACGGCACCGGCTCGCTCGGGTACGTCCAGGGGCTGGAGGGCTTCGCGGGCCGCCGTTTCTTCAACGTCCTCGGCGCCTCGGTGCACGAGCCGACCATCTGCTCGATCGCCGGCAGCGCGGGCCTGAAGTACACCCTCGGCACCTCCGGCGGCATGGATCCGGAGGACTTCGCCCGGTCCAAACTGGTGCTGCTCTGGGGCACGAACCCGCTGACCAGCGGCCATCACTCCTGGAAGTTCATCCAGGACGCCCGGCGCGACGGCGCGTACGTCGTGGCCATCGACCCGGTGCGCACCCGCACCGCGGCGCAGGCCGACGAGCACCTGGCCCCGATGCCGGGCACCGACGCCGCCCTGGCCCTCGGCCTGCTGCACGTCATCGTCCGCATGGGCGCGCACGACCAGGACTACATCGACGCGCGCACGCTCGGCTGGGAGGCCTTCCGCGCCCGCATCGAGGAGTTCCCGCCCGACCGGGTCGCGAAGATCACCGGGCTGCCCGAGGAGCGGATCGTCGCGCTCGGCGAGCGCGTCGCCCGGACCCGGCCGACCGCGATCCGCGCCACGCAGGGCATCCAGCGGCACGCGGGCGGCGGGATGGCGCTGCGCACACTCGCCTGCCTGCCCGGCGTGACCGGCGACTGGGCGCTCCCCGGCGGGGGCCTGTACTACTCCACGAGCGGCCACTTCAAGCTCAACCTGCCCAAGCTCGTGCGGATCGACCTGCTGCCGCATCCGGTGCGGAGCCTGACCATGACCCGCCTCGGCGAGGGGCTGCTCGAGGTGGACGACCCGCCGGTCAAGGCGCTGTTCGTCATCGCGGCCAACCCGGTCGGCAGCAACCCGGCGCAGGGGAAGGTGCGCCGCGGGCTGTCCCGCGAGGACCTGTTCACCGTGGTGCTGGAGCACTTTCCCACGGACACCACGGACTACGCCGACATCGTGCTGCCGGCCACGATGCAGACCGAGCACCTCGACGTCATCGCCGGGTACGGGCACCTCTACCTGGTCTGGAACGAACCGGCCGTGGCCCCGCCGGGCGAGTGCCTGTCCACCTCCGAGACGTTCCGCCGGCTGGCCCGCCGCATGGGCATGACCGAGCCGAGCCTGTACGACTCCGACGAGGACCTCGTACGGCAGCTCCTCGACTCGGCCCACCCGTGGCTGGACGGCATCACCGTGGAGGAACTCCGCAAGCGCGGGTTCGCCCGGCTGCGGGTCGACCGGCCCTTCCTGCCGTTCGCCGACGGCTTCCCGACGTCCTCGGGGCGGCTGGAGTTCTACTCCGAGCGCGCCACGCGTCTGGGGCTCGACCCGCTGCCCGGGTTCACCCCGCACGCCGATCCCGGCGAGGGGCTCGTGCTCATCTCCGCCGCGCCCCACCACTTCCTCAACACGACCTTCGGCAACAACCCCGAGCTGCGGCGCCGGGCCGGCGGGCCGGTGATCGTCCTGCATCCGGACGACGCCGCCGCGCGGGGCATCACCGACGGCGACGCGGTCCGCGTGCACAACGCACGGGGCGCGTTCGAGGCCACCGCGGAGGTCTCGGACCGCGTACGTCCCGGGGTGGCCGCCACCACCAAGGGCCGCTGGGCGAAGTTCACCGGTGGCGCCACCGTCAACGCGACGATCGACGAACGGGACGCGGACATGAGGCACGGCGCGGTCTTTCATGACAACCGTGTCGAGGTTGATCTTTCCTGAGATTTACTGATATTCCCGGTGGATCCTGCCCGCCGCGGCCTGCCACCGGCGCACCTCACCGCTGAACCGATCAAGACAGGCGACGTACGGGTATTGGCCTGTACTGATCATCGGTCGATCGGAGCGTGATGACGCACGAAGCGGTATGTACGGACCTGGGAGACGCCCTGCCGCTGTCTCCCGGTTACATCGAGACCTTCTACCGGCCCTTCGTCGAGGGCGGCGGCGCGCGGTCGCTCATCCGGTCGATCCTCGCGGACGAGAGCCGTCTCGCCTGGTGCGCCGCGAACGGCTACCGGCACCACAACGACTTCACCAAGGTGGTGCTCGCGGTCTCGCCCGCCGGACGCAAGCTCGTCTGGCATGAGTGGCGGCAGCGGCAGCCCTGGGTGGACGGCGACTACCACAACCATCGCTGGGACTTCGTGTCCTACCTCGCCGCGGGTGAGCTGGAGCTGACGGAGTACGAGGAGGACCCGCACGGCGAGCTGGCGGTGAGCCACTACCGCTACGAGTCGCCCGGATCCCGCGCGGAGTACGTCCTGCGGCTGACCGGCCCCGCCCGGCTGCTCGAGGTGCGGCGGCGGAAGGTCGCGTCCGGCGAGTACTACCACCAGCCGTACGCGATCGTGCACAACGCCGCGTCGATGGCGCAGGGCACCAGCACGCTCATCGTGCAGGGCGAGGTGGCCTCCGCCGCGACCGACGTCTACCTGGCCGGGGCGGACGAGGAGCGGCTCAGCCGCGCCGCGCCGCGGCTGTCGCCCGCCGACCTGCGGCCGCTGCTGGAGGAGTTCCACGCCCGCCTGAGCGGCCGGTGACAGGCCGTACCGGGAGCCCGGCCGCCGCCGGAACGGTGTCACGTGGGACCGGGGCGCTCCCCGGAGGCCCGCGGTCGCGCCGAGGAGGCTCCCACGGCCGCTCGGGCGGCCGATGACCGTACGGGAACCACGGCCGGGATTCCCGTACGGTCTCCGCGCGGCTCACGGACGGGCGGCGCGGCACATCTCCAGTACGTTCGTGATGATGCGGTGGCCGGTCTCGCCGGTCGCGGTGAGGATCGACTCGGGGTGGAACTGCACCGCCCAGCGCCGGCGGAGCGGATCCTCGATCGCCATGACCACGTCGCCCAGCGTCGCGGTCACCTCGAACCTCTCACCGACCCGGTCCCGCGTCGTGTGCAGCGAGTGGTAGCGCGCCGCGGTGAACTCCGCCGGCAGCCCCTCGAACAGCCGCCCGCCGGCGACCACGACGCGGCCCGGCTTGCCGTGCGCGGGTTCGGGCAGCAGCGCCAGCTCGCCCCCGGCGTGCTCGACCATGCCCTGCAGGCCGAGGCACACGCCGAAGACCGGCAGGTCGCGGGCGTAGACGGCGTCGAGCAGGCCGGCCGTGTCGAAGTCGGCGGGCCGGCCGGGGCCCGGTGAGAGGACGACGAGGTCGGGCCGGATCTCGTCCAGCATCTTGTCGGGGAAGCCGAACCGCAGCGTCGTCACGTCGGCGCCCTGCTGGCGGAAGTAGTCGGCCAGGGTGTTGACGAAGGAGTCCTGGTGGTCCACGAGCAGCACCCGCAGGCCCTCGCCGGCCCGCGCCCGCCCGACCTCCGTCTCCTCACCGGTCTCGTCGGCCGGGGAGAGCGCGGCGATCAGGGCGCGCGCCTTGAGGTAGGTCTCGCGCTCCTCCGCGTCGGGGTCGGAGTCGTACAGCAGGGTGGCCCCGGCGCGTACGGCGGCGACACCGTCGCGGATCTGCGCGGTGCGCAGCGTCAGGCCGGTGTTCATCGAGCCGTCGAACCCGATGCAGCCGACCGCGCCGCCGTACCAGCGTCGCGGCGTCTCCTCGTGTTCCTCGATGAACTGCATCGCCCAGGTCTTGGGCGCGCCGGTCACCGTGACCGCCCACATGTGCGTCAGGAACGCGTCGAGCGCGTCGTACCCGGGCCGCAGCCGCCCCTCGATGTGGTCGACGGTGTGGATCAGCCGGGAGTACATCTCGATCTGCCGGCGGCCGATCACCTTGACGCTGCCGGGCACGCAGACCCGCGACTTGTCGTTGCGGTCGACGTCGGTGCACATCGTCAGCTCGGACTCGTCCTTGGCGGAGTTGAGCAGCTCACGGATGTTGTCGGCGTCTTCCAGCGGGTCGTCGCCGCGCCGGATGGTGCCCGAGATCGGGCACGTCTCGACCCGGTCGCCGGTGACGCGCACGAACATCTCCGGCGAGGCGCCGACGAGGAACTCCCCCTCGCCCAGGTTGAAGAAGAACTCGTACGGCGCCGGGTTGGTGACCCGCAACCGCTCGAAGAACGCCGCCGGCGACGGGCAGGGGCCGTACATGACGTGGCCGGGCACGACCTCGAACAGGTCGCCGCGGACGAACTTCTCCTTGGCCGCGCGCACCACCTCGGCGTACGCACCGGGCGTGGGCTGCGGCGGCAGCTCGCGCGGCCGTGGCACCGGCGTCGGCTCGGTCCGCCGCGCCAGGCCCCGGGTGCTCACGCCGCCGACCTCGAAGTCGTACGACATCCGCGCCGACGTCTCGCGCTTGCGGTCCACCACGATCATCTCGTCGGCGAGGTGGAGGACGAGGTCGCGCTGGTCGGCCGGGCGCTCGATGGCGAGCCGGATCGGCTCGAACTGGAACGCCAGGTCGTAGCCGAACGCGCCGTACAGGCCCAGGTGCGGGTCCGGCCCGGCGAACAGGTCGCAGACGGCGCGCAGCGCGGTGAAGACGGTGGGCCGGCGGCTGCGCTCCTCCTCGGCGACGACCTCGTCGGAGGAGGGGACGAAGACCTCGACGCCACCGGGGAACTCGGCGGGCTCGCCGGTGGCGGCCACGGCCGACGAGACGGCCGGGAGCAGCACCTGCCCGCGCTCGTTGAGGGCGCGTACGGCCAGGCGGCGCCCGCGCGCGACGATCTCCAGGCAGGGGTCGACGTAGGCCATGTGCCAGCGGCTGTACCGGCCGGGGTACTCCATGCCGGAGCTGAGCACGCCGCCCCGGCGCGTGCCCACGGCCTCGACCAGCGCGTCCAGCGCCTCGCTCTTGCGCGCCGGGTCAACGGGCGTGTCGGTACGGACGACCCGCAGGCCGCCCGCCGTCGTATAGTCCGTCGTCGTCTCCACGATCGGCCCTTCGATCATCCAGGCCCTCGTCGGCGGAAACGAGAAACGACCGCCGGACGAGGGCGGTCGCTGCGGTGTCCGAGAACGCGAAACCCGCGCCGCCTAGCGGCGCCACCACCACTGCTGCCTGGCCGGGGTTCGCATGGCACGAGGCTACCCCCTGACCGGGCCGCGCGCCAGCCGCACCCCCGCCGTGAGCATGGACAACGAGCCAGATCGAGGGACGAAACGTCCAAAGAGACGCGTAGCCGAGACCGAACCGAGACCCGTCCTTCCTTAAATCTTCTGCGAACGAGATTCGGCCGCCCGGAAGGTGCCCCGGCGCGGCTCCACATTGGTGTACGTGAGGAGGACCGTTGGCCGATACAGAGCCCGGACCACGCCGGAGTGACCGCAGCCCCTGGAACTGGCTGCTCATCATCCCGGTCGTCGTTCCCCTGCTGACGTTCCTCTTCAACAAGGACGAGCCCCGGCTGGCCGGCTTTCCGTTCTTCTACTGGATGCAGTTCGCGTTCATCGTCCTCGGCGTCGGCTGCACGACGATCGTCTATCTGGTGACGCGGCGCCCGTCGGGCGGCGAGAACGCCTCCGCGTCGTCCCCGGCCGCACCGAAGGAGGACTGACCGATGTCCGGAAGGCACACCACCGAACTGGTCGTCTTCGCCGTCCTCTTCGTGATCGTCAGCGCGATGGGCTTCGTCGCCGCCCGCTGGCGGCGGCCGACCACCATGCAGAGCCTGGACGAGTGGGGACTGGGCGGCCGCAGCTTCGGCTCGTGGATCACCTGGTTCCTCGTCGGCGGCGACCTGTACACCGCCTACACCTTCGTGGCGGTCCCCGCGCTGGTGTTCGGCGCGGGCGCGGCCGGCTTCTACGCCGTGCCGTACACGATCGTCGTGTACCCGCTGGTGTTCCTCGTGCTGATCCGGCTCTGGTCGGTCTCGCACGTCCATGGCTTCGTCACGCCGGCCGACTTCGTACGGGCCCGGTTCGGGTCCTCGACGCTCGCGCTGCTCGTCGCGATCACCGGCATCGTCGCGACCATGCCGTACATCGCCCTGCAGCTCGTCGGCATCCAGGCGACGCTGGAGGCGATGGGCGTGACGGGCCACTGGCCGCTGATCATCGCGTTCGCCATCCTCGCGGCCTACACGTACCAGTCGGGCCTGCGCGCGCCGGCGCTGATCGCGTTCGTCAAGGACCTGCTGATCTACATCGTGATCCTGGTCGCGATCTTCTACATCCCGCACAAGCTGGGCGGCTGGGGCCACATCTTCGGCGCGGCGCAGGCCAAGTTCGACAAGACCCCCGCCCCGGCGGACGGGACCCTGCTGAACCACAACAACCAGCTGAACTACGCCATGCTGGCGCTCGGCTCCGCCCTCGCGCTGTTCCTGTACCCCCACAGCGTCACCGGCGTCCTGGCCAGCAAGAACCGCAACGTGATCAAGCGGAACATGGCGGCGCTGCCGGCGTACAGCTTCCTGCTCGGGCTGATCGCGCTGCTCGGCTTCATGGCGATCGCCGGCGGGATCAAGCCGGTCGCCGGGGGCAACGGCAAGCCGGACGGCAACACGGTGGTGCCGCTGCTGTTCGACCACATCTTCCCGAGCTGGTTCACGGGCGTGGCGTACGCCGCGATCGGCATCGGCGCGCTGGTGCCCGCCGCGATCATGTCGATCGCCGCGGCGAACCTGTTCACGCGCAACATCTACAAGGAGTACTTCCGGCGCGACGCGAGCGCGTCGGAGGAGGCCACGGTCAGCAAGCTCGCCTCCCTCGTCGTCAAGATCGGCGCGGTGCTGGCCATCCTGCTGCTCGACCCGCAGTTCTCCATCGACCTGCAGCTGATCGGCGGTGTCATCATCCTGCAGACGCTGCCGTCGGTCGGGCTCGGCCTGATCACCCGCTGGTTCCACCGCGGCGGCCTGATCGCGGGCTGGGTGGCCGGCATGGCGGCGGGCATGTGGATGCTCTACCGCATCCCCAACCCGGCCACCAAGAAGCTGCACTTCGGCGGCTCGGCCTACCCGCTGAGCGACATCGGGCTCGACACCAAGATGACGGTGTACGTCGGCGCGATCGCGCTGGCGATCAACCTGATCGTCGCGGTGCTGGCGACGGTGCTGCTGCGGGCGCTCAAAACCACCGACGGCGTCGACGTCACCCGGACCGACGACTACCTCGCCGACGAGGGCGACCCGAAGGTCGTCCAGGGCACCCGCGAGGTCGAGGAGGGCCTCGCCACCTGAGCGAGCATCGGCACGGCCCGGCGGTCTCCGCCGGGCCGTCGCCACGACCGCCCCACCCGCCCGGGGTGAGTGGTCCCCGCCCGCCCGGGGCTCCAGCCCACTTCCAGTGTCCAGCGCCCACACGTTGAGAAGGGCGCGGCAGCGGCTGTGGACAACCCCGGGCCGGTCCTGGCCGGCCCCGCCTACCGGCGGCGGATTCGTGTGAGCTTGGCCGCAGCGGCCGTACTCAGGGGTGGCCGGCGGCGGTGAAGCCGTCGAGGAGCAGGTCGACGATGCCGTCCACGACGGTGGCGCGGGGCACGGTCGCGTGCTCCAGCCACCATTCTCCGGCGGCCTGGACCATGCCGACCACGGCGTGTCCCCAGATGTGGCCGCGGACGGGGTCGCGCAGGCGTCCCTCGGCGAGGAGCGTCTCGGCGAGCTCCCCGCCGAGACCGCGGATGAGCGTGCCCATCACGCTGTGCGTCGCGGTGTCCTCGGCGCCGGCGCGGTGGACGAGGAAGCCGTACAGGTGCCGGTTCGCGGCGATCGTCGCGAGGTAGGTGTCGATCGCCGCCCGCGCCCGCTCACGGAGCTCGCCGGGGCCGCGGAACGCGGTGCGCACGCCGTCGATCAGCACGCGGACGTGGCGCTCGGCGAGGGCCTGGTAGAGCCCGCTCTTGTCGCCGAAGTGGCGGTAGAGGATCGGCTTGCTGATGCCCGCCTCGGCCGCGATCGAGGCCATGGACACGTCGGGCCCCTCGCGGAGGATGATGCGGTCGGCGGCGTCGAGCAGCGAGCGGCGGCGACGTGGGTCACGCCCGGTCACCGCCGGCGGCCGCGACCCGGTCTCCGTCTCCATCTCGCCTCCCCGGCCGCCGTCCACCCGACGAGCGTAACCACCCCGACGCGGCCGGCCGCCGCGGGGCCGCTGTGACGTCGGCCGCATCCACGAACGCGGGCCACCCGGGTCGGACGTCACCGTGTGCCCGGCCCGACCGGCCCGACCGGCCCGACCGGCGCGACCGGCGCGACCGGGGCGAACTGCCGAGGCGGCCGTCCCCGGCGGGTGTTTCGCCGGTCCGCCGGGGTGAGAACAGCCCTTAGGATCGGCGGCGGCCGGGCGGAACAAAATCCTCCGGCCGCCCGTCTCACTTCGTATGGCGGCCAGATCCCGGACATGTCGGCGTTTCCTCTGACACCATCGGCGACTCGGGGCGGTCGCGCCGGCCGTGGCCGATCCGCTCCGGGGATCGGCTCCCGTTCCCCGCACCCGACGCCTGGAGGATGTCCCGTATGGCCACGCCGCACCTTCCCCGCTCCCGCGTTCTGGGGAGGTGCCTGGCGGCCACGGCCGTCATCATCGCGGTCTGGGTGACCACGCTGGGCGCGTCCAGGGTGGACCTGTACTCCCGGCCGGGCGCGCTGCCCGCCATCTCGGTGTCCACGCTCGCCGCGCGTTACAAGGCGAACCGCCGCGCCGTCGGGCAGGCGCTGCGGACGGCGCGCCGCATCCAGGACCGTGACCGCGCCCGGTCGCTGAGCCGTCTCCTGGCACCCGGCCGGCAGTTCCTGTTCTTCGACCCGCGCGGCACCGGGCGGGCCGTGGAGGTCATCGGCGACCTGGCGCACGCCCGGCGGGTGGCGGTCTTCGTGCCCGGCGCCGACACCACGCTGTCCACCTTCGACGCCCGCGGAGAGCGGCCGTACGCCACGCCCGGGGGCGGCGCGCGCGCCCTGCTCGCGGAGGCGAGGGCGCTCGATCCGCATCCGGGCCTGGCCGTCGTCGCCTGGCTCGGCTACCGCCCGCCGAAGGTGACGAGCGCAGGCGTCATGACGGACGTGCGTGCCGACGCCGCCGCCCCGCGGCTGCGCCGGCTGGTCCGCGCGCTGCACCGCCTCAACCCCAGGGCCGGCACGACGCTGCTGTGCCACAGCTACGGCTCGGTGGTGTGCGGCGAGGCTCTGCGGGGGCTGCCCGTGAACGACGTCGCGGCGTTCGGCAGTCCGGGGATGCGCGCGGCGACCGTGGGCGCGCTCGGCACGCGTGCGAACGTCTGGGCCGCGCGCGGGTCGGGCGACTGGATCCAGCTCGTGCCGCACGTCCACGTGCTCGGGCTCGGCTTCGGCGCCGACCCGGTCTCCCCGGGTTTCGGCGCCCGGGTTTTCGCGGCCGGCTCGGCGGGGCACAGCGACTACCTGCGGCCTGGTTCGCCGTCATTGCGGAACCTGACGCTCATCGCGCTCGGGCGCGACCGCCAGGTCACGCTCGCATAAGTAACAGTCGGTTATCTGACACATACCCTCCACATTTGTCAATGGCGAAATTGCCCATAAATCGGCCGATATTGGCTCCTCCCCAAATGGCGAAAACGGTGCTTGAGTAAGGCGAGCGTCAGTCCCGCCTTGGAGAGCCGATGAAATTCCCCCGCCTCGTCGCCTCGACCGCCTGCGCCGTATCCCTCGCGGCGGCCGCCGTCACCGCCGCCACCTCGCCGGCGTTCGCGTCGTCCACCAGCTATGTCGCCCTCGGCGACTCCTACTCCTCCGGCACCGGCACCGGGTCCTACGACCTGGACAGCGGCTGTCAGCGCAGCAGCAAGGCCTATGCCGCGCTGTGGGCGTCCTCGCACTCCCCCGCGTCGTTCAAGTTCGTCGCCTGTTCCGGCGCCAAGACCGGTGATGTCCTGAACAACCAGGTCAGCGCCCTGAGCTCCAGCACCACGCTGGCGAGCATCACGATCGGCGGCAACGACGCGGGCTTCTCCAGCACCATGCAGACGTGCGTTCTGGGCAGCGACCAGGACTGCCTGAACGCCGTCGCCACCGCCGAGAGCTACGCGAAGAACACGCTGCCGGGCAAACTCAACAACCTGTTCTCCACAATGCGCAACCGCGCCCCCTCCGCGCGCTTCGTCGTGCTCGACTACCCGCACCTGTACATCACCAACGACACGTTCTGCATCGGCATGAGCCACACCAAGCACGTGGCGCTCAACCAGGCGGCCGACGTGCTCGACGGTGTGATCAAGACCGCGGCCTCGAACGCGCAGTTCACCTTCGCCGACGTACGCAGCCAGTTCTCCGGGCACGAGCTGTGCTCCGGCGACGACTGGCTGCACGCGGTCGACTTCACCAACATCGGCAACTCGTACCACCCGACGGCCACCGGCCACGCGTCGGGCTACCTGCCGGTATTCACCTCGGCGGCCGGCGCCGCCCTGACCGCGTCGCACGCGAAGGACAGCTGACACCGCGACGGCTCCCGTACCGAAATCACACTTTGACCGGGCCGCCCGCACATGGGCGGCCCGGCCGCATTACGATCTCCCGCAGCGCCGGGAGGCCCGGTGCCGGAGCGATGCGATGGACGATCTCGAACCGCTGACGGCAGGCGTAGACGAGCTGTTCTCCGGGCATGCCCTGGACCCGTCACTCTCCGTGACGCTCCCGCCCGGATACGCGGTGTGGCCCGACCCGAGCTTCCCCCAGCACCAGGGGGTGACGGGGCCGGCGCTCTGGATGACGGAGGGGCCGGCGCCGCCCGGCCTGTGGGCCCGGTTCCACGCGGCGCACGCCGAGACCGGCCTGTGGCCGTTGCTGCTGGACGACTCCGCCCAGCCCTGGTCGGCCGGGCAGATCGCGCCCGAGCCGGTGGCCGAGATCGACGCCTACGACCCCGCGGCGTTCGTGGCCGAGGTGTGGGCCGAGTGGTTCGAGCCCCCGATCGACCTGACGCCGTTCGGCCGCTACTCCCCCGGCCTCGCCCCGGCGGGGCGCCTCCGCGAGGATCCCGGCGTGGCCGCCGAGCGCCTCTCCGCGGGGCTCGCCGGACGTCCTCTCGGCCTCGTCCCGGCCGCGCGCGGCGCCGACGTGCTGGCCGCCGTCGGCTGGCAGGGCGCGAGCCACCACAACGCCCTCACCGCGCCGCTGTCGGCGGTCGTGCGGGGCTGGGAGGACCGGTTCGGCGTGCGGGTGGTCGGGCTCGGCTTCGACACCCTCGAACTGAGCGTCGCCGCGCCTCCCGTCACCTTCCGGCACGCCCTGCGGGTGGCCGCCGAGCACGCGACGTTCTGCCCCGAGGTCATCGTCCAGGGACCGGGCTCGCTGGCCGGGCACGCCGAGCAGATCCGCGACGCGCGGGTCTGGTCGTTCCGCTGGGAATGATCAGCGGCCACACTCGGTTCGGTCACGCGAAGAGGCGGCGGCGTCACACACCGTCGCGACAGACGGGGGCTCCATTCATGACCACGCTGAGCGACGGCGCCAAGGCGCTGCTGACCGAGGCCTTTCCCGGGTGGGCGACGGTGGTGCGCCCCGACGGCTCCCTGCACAACACGGTCGTGTGGGTCGACGTCGACGGCGAGGACGTGATCTTCAACACCGCCGTCGGGCGGGCCAAGGAGCGTTACCTGCGCGCCGACCCCCGGGTGTCGGTGAGCATGGTCGACCCGAACGACGCCTTCCGCACCGTCAGCGTCTCCGGGCACGCGCGGCTCGAAGAGGAGGGCGCCGACGACGTGATCGACCGGCTGGCGCACAAGTACCTCGGCGTCGACCGGTACCCCTACCGGTCCGCCGAGGAGCGGCGGATCACGGTCCGCGTGCGTCCCGAGCACGTGCTGTTCACACCCGGCGGCTGACGGCTCCCGTACGGTCTCCGGCGGGCAAACCTCCGGATCGGCGCCCTGCCGGTTCCGGACAGATCTGTTGACGTCCGGTGACGGACGTGAAAATCGGTGGTGCGTTGCGTTTCGTGAGGAGACGACATGCGCCCCCGCCCCCGCTGGATCCTGCTCGTCCTCGGCCTGCTGCCCCTGCTGGCCCTGGCCGCCCCCGCACGTGCCGCCGCCCCGCCGCAGGTGACGATCGACGGCGCCGCGAGCGGACGGGTCTTCGACGGCGTGGGCGCGCTCAGCGCCGGCGCCTCGTCCCGGCTGCTCGTCGACTATCCGGAGCCGCAGCGAAGCCGGATACTCGACTACCTGTTCAAGCCCGGCTACGGGGCGGCGCTGCAGATCCTGAAGGTCGAGATCGGCGGCGACACCAACTCCACCGACGGCGCCGAACCGAGCCACATGCGCACCCCTTCGGACCTGAACTGCGACCGCGGCTACGAATGGTGGCTCATGGAGCAGGCCAAGGCCCGCAACCCGGGGATCAAGCTGTCCGCGCTGCAGTGGGGCGCGCCCGGCTGGACCGGCAGCGGCGACGCGCGCCCGACCGTGTGGACGGACCGCAACATCGACTATCTGATCTCCTGGCTCGGCTGCGCCGCACGGCACCACCTGCGCATCGACTACCTCGGCGGCTGGAACGAGGGCTACTCCGACGGCGACTGGTTCGTACGGCTCCACCAGGCCCTGCGCGAGCACGGGTACGGCGATGTCAAGGTGGTCGCCGACGACAGCTTCAACTGGGACGTGCTCCAGCCGATGGCCGCGAACCCGGCCTTCGCCGCGGCCGTCGACGTCGTCGGGCAGCACTACGTCTGCGGGTACCTCAGCGACTACCTGCAGTGCCCGAGCCCGGCCGCGGCGCAGGCCCTCGGCAAGCCGCTGCACGCCAGCGAACAGGGGTCGCTGCCGTACGACTCGGGCGCCGCGCCCCTGGCCCGCGCGCTCTCGCGGCCCTACATCGACGGCGCGATGACCTCGACGATCAACTGGTCCCTGATCGCCTCCTGGTACGACACGATGCCCTTCCAGGCGTCCGGGCTGATGGGCGCGAACGAGCCGTGGTCCGGCGCGTACGTCGCGGGTCCGAGCCTGTGGGCCGTCGCCCACACGACGCAGTTCACCCGGCCGGGCTGGCGCTACGTCGACTCCGCCAAGGGCTACCTCGACGGCGGCGGCAGCTACGTGGCGCTGCGCTCCCCGGACTCCCGCGACTACAGCCTGATCGCCGAGACCATCGACGCCACCGCGCCGCAGCGGCTGCGGTTCACGGTCACCGGCGGCCTGGCGGACGGCCCGGCCACCCTGTGGTCCACGGACCTGTCCTCCGGTGACTCGCGGCGGTGGTTCGTCCGCGAGGGGACCGTACGGCCCGGAGACACCCTCACGCTCGCGCCCGGGCACGTCTACACGCTGACGACGACACGAGGGCAGGGCAAGGGCCGGGCCGTCTCACCGCCGGCGGCGCCGCTCCGGCTGCCCTACCGCGACGGCTTCGACTCCTCCGCCGTCGGGTCGTCGCCGCGCTACGTCTCCGACCTGGACGGCGCGTTCGAGGTGGCGCGCTGCGACGGGCGGCCCGGACGCTGCCTGCGCCAGGTCATCGGCGAGCAACCCGTGTGGTGGAACGGCTGGCTCCGGCGGCCGGTGACCATCGTCGGGGACCTGAGGTCCTGGCGCGACTACGAGGCCGGGGTGGACGCCCGCCTCGACGGCGACGGCGACGGCTGGGTGGAGCTGCTGGGCCGGGTCGACGGCCAGTGGGCGGACGCGGTCTCCGGCATCCACCTGCGCGTGTCGGGCGATGGCGACTGGCAGCTGTACGACGAGAACCTCCAGGGACAGGACTCCACGCTCTGCGTGCCCAGCGACCCGGCCTGCGCGGGCGTCCAGGCCCAGAGCCGGCGCCCGGTCCAGCGCCGGACGCTGGCGGCGGGCCGTACGACGGTCGGCGAGGGCACGTGGCACCGGCTGCGGCTGCGTTTCTCCGGCGATGAGGTGACCGCGTCTCTCGACGGCAGGCGGCTGGCGCGGGTCGTCTCGTCGACGCACGTGTCGGGGCAGGCCGGGCTGGCGGTCGCGCCGTGGCGGCACGCGGAGTTCGACGACCTGGCGGTGACGCCCGTGGCCCCGACCGGAGACGTCCGGTATCTGCCCGGGCAGTGGCTGAGCGCGACGGGGACCGGATTCCACCACGGCTACGAGCCGCGCAAGGCGGTCGACGGCAGCGTCGAGTCGATGTGGCACAGCGAGTGGAGCCCGCGCGCCGCCCTCCCCCAGGCGGTGACCGTGGACACGGGACGTACGCGGCGGATCTCGCAGGTGACCTACCAGCCGCGTGAGGACGGCAACCACAACGGCGTGATCACCCGCTACGAGCTGGCCACCAGCGTCGACGGGGTGACCTACACGCGGGTGGCGAGCGGCACCTGGCCGCTCGACGCGACCCGCAAGTCGATCTCCCTGCCGGACGTCGAGGCCCGCTATGTCCGGCTCACCGCCGTCGAGGGGGGCGGCGGATACGCCTCGGCCGCCGAGATCCAGATCGGGGTTCCGGCGGGGTAGGGCTCGCAGTCCCCGTCCGGCGCCGCCGGACGTCTCGTACCGCGCTTGGGGCCTGTCTCGAAGTCCCGGCCGTGTTGCCGTGCAGTAGGACAGCGGGCCGTTGAGACGGGCCCCGCGCGCTACCGGCCATCGGCCCTCAGCCGGGAGAGGAGGCACCACGCCAGGCGGGTTATCCACGCGTCGGGGCGGCCCTGCCCATGGCCGGTCCCGGCCTACGGCCACTCTCCGGAACATTTCGGTCACGATCCAGCTAGGATCTCCGCCATGCCGGACAGAGTGACGCCGTTCGCCGGCGGCCGAGGCCCGCGGCTGGGCACCGGCAACGGGTTCGGGTGGGCCATGATGGGGCTCACCAGAGTCGACGAGAGCGGCCGGTGCTTCGCCACGCGGTGGGTCACCGCTCTCGGGCTGCCGCTGGTTCCGCTGGACCGCTACTACCTGAAAGAAACCGGGATGACCGTGGTCTCCCACGGGTTCGGCTCGACGACCACCACCAGGTACGAGATCTTCGGCGTGGCCCCGCTCCGCGGCAGCGAGATCATCCGCACCTATCTGTACTGCTGGCTGTTCGCACCGCTCCTCGGCGCCGGCCCGACGATCCTCCTGCTGTCCGACGCCGACGACGTCAGCGCCGCGCTCCCGGGCGGTGTCATCGCCCTGATCGTACTGTTCGTCCTGCTGTTGATCGCCTCGATCATGCTGCTCGTGGCGATTCACGGCTACTACCGGAAACACTGGGCACCGCTACGCGAACCGGAGTGGCGCTAGGCCGTGTTTCGAAGTGAGTGGAGCCATTCGTTGATGGTGGTTATGTGGATGGTGGCTTCCTAGCGGACGGCGAGCTTGTCGTCGGGCTGTCCCCGCGTTGCCCGCCGGTCACCACGATCGACATCGGCTTTTGGCACTGCTCACACGCCAGATGATCAACCCAGCCATATCTGCGCCGGCCGGCAGGCCACCAACGGTCCGCTCCCACACGCCGGAACGCTGCCATCGGCGGAACAACCCCTACACCGTCTGCCAGGAGCCATAGCATTCCGGCACATTCCGCCACGGCGCGCCGACCCACACCCGCCATCGGATCCCATCGATCAACTCTCGTCACCGCTAGGGCGGCCACGAGGCCTCCGGTTACAGGTTCTGCTTGGTCGCCGAACCACCTACCGGAGTCCTCACGGCTTAACGATCACGACACGCCGCAGCGCAGACAACCCGGCTTCGAAACACGGCCTGGAAACGACGTCACGCGCCTGGCGTGCCCTGACCGCCGCAAGCGGGCGGGGCTCTCGGCCGGTGGCCGCGCCGCGCCACCGGCCGAGAGCTTCGCCCGGCTCCGTCCCGGGCCGTGTCCGCGCCCGGCGGGGGCGGCGCGCCGCCCGCCGGCGCACATGGCCTGAGGTGCGGTCATGCCCGATTACGATGTTTTCTGTGGGAATCTTGACCGGTCTCCAGGGGAGACGGCACCAGTTGGGCTCTCCGGAATGAGCGAGACCGGGGAGGCAGCCGAGCGGTTCTCCGGGCGCACCGCCTGGGCGATGCAGCTGAAGACGCCGCTGCGCGAGTTCCTTCGTACGGAGACGGGCGGCGCCGCCCTGTTGCTGACCGCGACGGTGGCCGCGCTGCTGTGGGCGAACGTCGACACGTCCTCCTACGAGTCGGTCTGGGGCACACGCCTGTCGATCCGGCTCGGCGGCTCAGGGCTGTCCCAGGACCTGCGTGAGTGGGTCAACACCGGGCTGATGACGTTCTTCTTCTTCGTCGTCGGGCTGGAGGCGCGCCGCGAGTTCGACATGGGCGAGCTGCGCGACCGCCGGCGGCTCGTGCTGCCGCTGACGGCGGGCGTCGGCGGGATGATCGTGCCGATCGTGATCTTCCTGTCGTTCAACGCCGGCGGGCCGTCCGCGCACGGCTGGGGCGCCGCGATGTCGACGGACACGGCGTTCGCGCTCGGCATGCTCACCCTGGCCGCCAAGAACGTTCCGTCGCGGATGCGCGCGTACCTGCTCACCGTCACGGTCGTCGACGACCTGGTCGCCCTGGCCGTGATCGCGGTGTTCTACAGCAGCCACGTCCGGGTGGTGCCGCTGCTCGTCACCCTGGCCATCCTCGTCGTCGTGCTGGCCCTGCGGGTCCGCGGGGAGCGGCACGGGATCGTGTACGCGGTGCTCGGCATCGCCGCGTGGGTGGCGATGTTCGAGTCGGGCATCGAGCCGGTCGTCGTCGGGCTCATCCTGGGCCTGCTCACCTACGCCTCCCCCGCCGCTCGCGACGACCTGCAACGCGCGAGCGAGATGTTCCGGCTGTTCCGCGAGCAGCCGACCGCCGAACTGGCGCGCACCGCCAGCGACGGACTGGCCTCGGCGATCTCCCCGAACGAGCGGCTGCAACTGCTCTACCACCCGTGGACCAGCTACGTCATCGTGCCGATCTTCGCCCTCGCCAACGCGGGGGTCGCCATCAGCGGCGGGCTCCTCTCCCACGCGCTGACCTCGCCGATCACGCTGGGCATCCTGATCGCCTACATCGCCGGCAAGCCGATCGGCATCACCGGCTGCTCATGGCTGATCAGCCGGCTGACGCGCGGGCGGGTGCAGGTGCCGGTCGGGTGGGCGGCGGTCGTCGGCGGCGGCGCGATCGCCGGCATCGGGTTCACCGTCTCGCTACTGATCGCCACGCTCGCCTTCCGCGGCATGCGGCTGGAGGAGGCCAAGCTCGGCATCCTCGGCTCCGCGCTCGTCGCCTCGATCCTCACCTGGGCGATCTTCCGGGTCACCCGCATGCTGCCCAAGAAGATGAAGCTGCGGGCGCTGCTCGGCACCGCCGAACCCATCGTCGACCTGGCCGCCCCGGTCGACCCCGAACGCGACCACATCCGCGGGCCGGCGGACGCCCCCGTCACCGTGGTCGAGTACGGCGACTACGAGTGCCCGTACTGCGGGCAGGCCGAGCCCGTCGTACGCGAGCTGCTCGCCGACTTCGGCGACGTCCGCTACGTCTGGCGGCACCTGCCGCTGCACGACGTGCACCCGGCGGCCCAGCTCGCCGCCGAGGCCGCCGAGGCGGCCGCCGCCCAGGACATGTTCTGGGAGATGCACGACCGGCTGTTCGCCCACCAGGAGCGGCTGCGCGCCCGTGACCTGGTCGCGCACGCCGGCGCGCTCGGCCTCGACGTCGAACGGTTCGGCACGGACCTGCGCCGCCATTTCGGCGCGGCGCGGGTCGCCGAGGACCTCGACTCCGCCGACCTGAGCGGCGTGTCCGGCACCCCGACGTTCTTCATCAACGGCAAGCGCCACTACGGCGCGTACGACATCGAAACCCTGTCCGCGGCCGTCCGCGCCGCCCGCGCCCGCGCCTACCTCGGCATTGTCTCCTAGGATGACCACCTGCGTTCACCGGGTCTGGTGACACGCCGGGTGAAGTCCACGGCGGCCTGGATGGCCTCACCCACGACGGTGACGATCGTTCGGAGGGTGAGGTCATGGATCCGATCTCGGGCCGAACGCCACAAGGTCGCGTCGTGCCCGACCCCGGCCGGCGCCGATCGCCTGCCAGGCCGACGATGCGGCTGGTCGTTGGATGGCTCATCGCGCTTTTGCTGTGCGGAGCCGCGTTCCTGGTGCTCTGGGGACTGGCTGGGACCATCACCCACGGATGCGATTGGGGCTACCAGGCGTCACGTGCGCGAAGAAACTGCGGGGTCCCGGACGACGGCAAGGCCGGCTTTTTCGCGCTCTGGGGCGGAGTTCTTCTGGGATGGGGCACGCTCATGGCGCTCCAGTCATGGATGAAGAAATCCGGTTCATGGTGGCCCGCGTTCGGCGTCACGCCCGGCGCGGTCATGGCCGTGGTGGTTCTGGGAAGCGGCGGTGCCGGCAAGGGCTTCACCTTCATCGTGTGTGCCGGACCGGCGCTGGCCGCGGTCGTCCCTATCGGCGCGTACTGGTACAGCACCTGGAGCTCCAGGAAACGAACCTGATCGTTACCGCACGGTAGCCGGTGTTCGCGGATCGAGCGGGCGGCACGCGACTCGGGTGCCGGTCGGGGCCCCACTCTCACGACGCCGGCCGGTGTACCACAACCCGGTGAACGTATGGGGTCACCGCATCAGCCGGCCGGCGGGTGGCCGCCGCCGCGCAGCAGGGCGGCGCCGAGCGGGGTGATGCGGTGGATCACGGCGTTGCCGGCGCGACGGCTCACCACGAGGCCCGAACGGCGCAGCACCGAGGCGTGCTGGCTGGCGGAGGCGGTGGAGATGTCCAGCACGCGGGCCAGCTCGCTGGTGGTGGCCGCGGCCTCGCCGAGACGCCGGAGCACCTCGCCCCGCGTGCTGCCGACCAGGGCGGCGAGGCCGTCGCCGGCCGGCGTCTCGGCCGGGCCGCTGTCGTCGATCGGGTAGACGAGCGTCGGCGGCAGGTTCGGGTCCAGGAGGCTGACGGGCGTGCGCTCGCAGAACACCGACGGCACCAGCAGCAGGCCGCGGCCGTTCAGCGCCAGCTCCTGGTCGACGGGGTAGTCGGTCTCCAGCACCGGCCGCCGCCAGCGTACGGCGGGCCGCAGGGTCTTGAGCAGCCCCTCGACGCCGCCGTCGAGCAGGGCCCTCGCGCGTACCGCGCGATCGGCGTCGATCAGCGCGCGCATCCGCGGCATGTACGGGGCGACGGCGGCATCGTGATAGTGCGCGAGGGCGTCGCCGACGGGCGCGAGCCGCCGGCCGGCCGGGGGCAGAGCGCCGTCCTCGTCGCCCGTACGGCCCCGGCCGAGGAGCTCGAGCTCGGCGGCCACCCGCCGGCGCGGGGTGCCCAGCACCGCCGCGATGCCGCCGTCGAGGTCGTCGGCGGCGGGGGTGAGGAAGTCGGGGAAGTACCCGCGGAGCGGGACCAGTGGGTGCAGCGTCCTCAGTGCGGCCGTGGCGCGTGGCGTGGCGAGCCGGGCCAGCGCGGCGTCCCGCCAGCCGGTCAGCGGCGTGCGCTGCCGCGTCCGCAGCGTCTGCAGGCTGAGCACGGTCTCCCAGAGCGCGTGCGGGCGCCGCGCCACGCGTACCCGCTCCAGATCCTCGCTGCCGAACCAGATCCGCAGCATGGTCGGTCGGCCACCTCCGCGCGGAGTGTTTTGGCTGTGCCTGAAAGATGCGGAAAACAACGTCCGTCACGGGCATTGTGGGTGAAAGGTCCCTCCGCGCACAGCGGATTGAGGAGACACAGATGAAGCGATCGGTCCCTCGGGCGGTCATCGCACTGGCCGGTGCGTCCGCCGGAATCCTGCTCGTCGTGCCACCCGCGTCGGCCTCCGCCACCGGAGCCCGCACCACGACGGGAACGGTACGGGCGGCGGCCGCCAAGACCCTGCCGTTCACCTGGTTCGGGCAGGAGCGGTACTACTACTGCGGACCCGCGTCCACGAAGATCGCGTTGAGCGCCCGCATGACGCCGCCGTCGCAGGACACGCTCGCCGCGAGCCTGGGCACCACCACGAACGGCACCGACGACATCTCCAACGTCGTCGCCACCCTCAACCACTTCCTCGGCACCACCTGGTACGAGCGCAAGCCCGTCAACGACCCGCCGACCCAGGCACAGCGGGACCTGCTCAAGCAGGACCTGGTCTTCGACGTCGACCGCGGCTGGGCGATCGTCGCCAACGTCGTCAGCGGCTGGCGTCCGCCGGGCTACCCCAGCGGCACGATCTACCACTACGTCGCCGTGGTCGGCTATGCCGACGACGGCGACAGCGCGGTCATCGCCGACCCTGCGGGCGCGGGCGCCGGCGGCTCCGGCTGGACGGCCGTGCCGAAGACCTACACGATCAGCACCTACGACCTCGGCACCTGGATCGGCCTGAAGGCGTACGCCGCCTGAGAGACCGCCCGGATGCGTCCGGGCGGCCACCGGGCCGTCGCCGGCGCGGACGCGCGGTCCCCCGGCCGGCGATGATGGGGGCGGTTCTCACCACGGGCGGGGTGCGGTGAGGGCCGCCCTCCAATCTCTGCCGGGTACGGTCGCGATTCCCGCGGTCCGTGCGGGGGACGATACCGAGCGTGCGCGTCCGCACCGCAGTGAGAGTCGAGGGCACCGTCCAGGGCGTCGGGTTCCGGCCGTTCGTGCACGGCCTGGCGACCGGGCTCGGGCTCACCGGTCTGGTGGGCAACGACGCGCGTGGCGTCTTCATCGAGGTGGAGGGCGACCGGGAGGCCGTCGAGCGGTTTCTCGGCGGGCTGCGCGAGCCGCCTCCGCTGGCCGTGATCGAGCGGATCACCATCCGGGCGCTCCCGCCCGGCGGGCCGCGCGGCTTCGCCATCGTCGGCAGCGACGCGACCGGACGGCGTGCCGCTCTGGTCGCCGCCGACTCCGCGACCTGCGACGACTGCCTGCGCGAGCTGCGCGACCCGGCGGACCGCCGCCACGGCTACCCGTTCGTCAACTGCACCAACTGCGGGCCGCGCTTCACGATCGTCACCGACGTGCCCTACGACCGGCCCAGCACCACGATGGCCCGCTTCGCGATGTGCGACGCGTGCGCGGTCGAGTACCACGACCCGGCCGACCGGCGGTTTCACGCCCAGCCGGTCTGCTGTCCCGCCTGCGGGCCGCGGCTCGTGCTGCGCGACACGGACGGCCGGGACCTGCCCGGCGACCCGGTGAAGGCCGCGCGTGCGCTCCTGGCGGACGGCGGCGTCCTGGCGGTCAAGGGGCTGGGCGGGTACCACCTGGCCGCGACGGCGCGCGACGAAACCGCGGTCGCCGCGCTGCGGTCCCGCAAGCACCGGGAGGACAAGCCGTTCGCCGTGATGGTCGCGGACGTGCCCGCGGCGCGGTGGCTGGCCGACGTGGGCCCCGCCGAGGAGGTCCTGCTGACGAGCGCGCGGCGCCCGATCGTGCTCCTGCGCCGGCGGGCGGATGCCCCGCTGGCCGGGTCGGTCGCGCCGGGCGGCCGGTCCATCGGCGTCATGCTGCCCTACACGCCCCTGCATCACCTGCTCACCGCCGAGCCGCTCGTGCTGACCAGCGGGAACGTCTCCGACGAGCCGATCGCCCACCGCGACGACGACGCCTTCGCGCGCCTCGGCGCGATCGCGGACGCCTTCCTGACCCACGACCGGCCGATCCACGTGCGCACCGACGACTCGGTGACCCGGGTCTTTCGGGGACGGGAGCTGCCGGTGCGGCGCTCCCGCGGGTACGTGCCCGCGCCGGTGCCCCTGCCGCCCGGCGGTCCCGCGGTGCTCGCCTGCGGCGCGCAGCTGAAGAACACCTTCTGCCTGGCCCACGAGGGCCGCGCGTTCGTCTCCCACCACATCGGCGACCTGGAGAACCACGAGACCCTGCGCGCGTACGAGGAGGGCGTGGCGCACTTCCGCCGGCTCTTCGCGATCACGCCCTCGGTCGTGGCGCACGACCTGCACCCGGAGTACCTGTCCACCAAGTACGCGCTCGATCGCGGCCTGCCGCCGGTCGGCGTGCAGCACCACCACGCGCACATCGCCGCGTGCCTGGCGGACAACGAGCGGGCCGGACCGGTGATCGGCGTCGCGTTCGACGGCACCGGGTACGGCACGGACGACACGCTGTGGGGCGGGGAGTTCCTCGTCGCCGACCTCGTCGGGTTCGAGCGGGCCGGGCACCTGCTGCCGGTGCCGCTGCCGGGCGGCGCGGCCGCGATCCGCGAGCCGTGGCGGATGGCCGCCGCGTACGGCGTGCCCGCCGGGCTGGACGTGGCCCGGCGCAACGCGGCGAGCTGGGACCGGGTCGTCGCGCTGGCCCGCCGCGGGGTCGGCTCGCCGCCGACGTCGAGCGTGGGCCGGCTGTTCGACGCCGTCGCCGCCGTGCTCGGCGTCCGCGACCGCGTCACCTACGAGGGGCAGGCCGCCGTCGAGCTGGAGCAGCGCGCCGACCCGGACGAGCAGGGCGCCTACCCGGTCCGCCTCGACGGCGGTTCGCCGTTCACCGTACGCGGCGCCGACCTCGTCGCGGCCGTCGTGGCGGACCTGGCCTCGGGGGTGCCGGCGGTCGCCGCGCGGTTCCACAACACGGTCGCCCGCCTGGTGGTGGCCGGCGCCGTACGCCTGCGCGAGACCACCGGCCTGACGACGGTCGCCCTGTCCGGCGGCGTCTTCCAGAACGTCCTGCTCCTGGAACGCGCGGTCGCCGGCCTGGAGGCCGAGGGCTTCGACGTGCTGGTCCACCACCGCGTACCGCCGAACGACGGCGGCATCAGCCTGGGCCAGGCCGCGATCGCCACCGCCCGCGCGCTCGCCGCCCGCTGACGGGCCGCCGCCTCAGCAGATGCGCGGCAGGGGGTCGCCGACCAGCAGGTCGACGATGCGCGTGCCGCCGAAGGCGGTCTTGAGCAGGACGAGTCCCGGCGGGTCGTCCCTGATCCGGCCCACGATCGCGGCTCCCTCGCCCAACGGGTGCGAGCGCAGGGCGGCCAGTGCGTCGCCGGCCGCGTCGCCGGACACGACCGCGACCATGCGGCCCTCGCAGGCGACGTACAGCGGGTCGATGCCGAGCAGCTCACAGGCGCCGCGCACGTCCGGGCGTACCGGGATCGCGTTCTCCTCCACGACGACGGCCACGTCCGCGTCGCTCGCCACCTCGTTGAGGATCGTCGCCACTCCCCCGCGGGTCGCGTCGCGCATGCGGCGCACGCCGCCTCCGCAGGCCTCCAGCAGGGTCGCGACCAGGCCGTTCAGGGGTGCGGTGTCGGAGGCCAGGTCGGACTCGATGTCCAGCTCGCCGCGGGCCAGCATGATCGTCACGCCGTGCTCGCCGATCGGGCCGGAGACCAGGACGGCGTCGCCCGGCCGTACCTCGCCGCCGGGCGGGCGCCGGGCCACGCCGACCCCGGCGGTGCTGATGTAGCAGCCGTCCGCCTTGCCGCGCTGGACCACCTTGGTGTCACCGGTGACGATCCGCACGCCCGCCGCCTCGGCGGCGGCGCGCATCGACTCGACGATCCGGCGCAGGCCGGCGACCGGGAAGCCCTCCTCCAGGATGAAGCCGGCCGACAGGTGCAGCGGCTCGGCGCCGGAGACGGCCAGGTCGTTGACGGTGCCGTTGACGGCCAGGTCGCCGATGTCGCCGCCGGGGAAGAACAGCGGCGACACGACGTAGGAGTCGGTGGTGAACACCATCGAGGCGCCGTCGACGGCGAACCGGGCGCCGTCGTCCAGGGGTTCGAGCAGCGGGTTGCGGAAGGCGTCGAGGAAGACCGCCTCGATGAGCGTGTGGGTGGCCTTGCCGCCGGAGCCGTGGGCGAGGGTGATGGCGTCCTCGCGCAGCCGCGGCCTGCGGCGGCGGGCCCGCTCGATGCGTTCGAGCACCTGCTCCTCGCGGTCGGCGACCTCGGTGTGCGCGTGCTCGCGCACGGCCGCTTCGGCCCACTCCGCGGAACGCCCGGTCACGGGCCGCCTCACGTCCTCAGTCACGGGCCGCCTCCCGTACCCGGTCGCGGGAGAACCGGCCGAAGTTGTAGTACGCGGCGCAGGCGCCCTCGGAGGAGACCATGCAGGTGCCGATCGGCGTCTCCGGTGTGCACGCGGTGCCGAAGACCTTGCACTCCCAGGGCTTGAGCACCCCCTTGAGCACCTCGCCGCACTGGCAGGCCTTCGGATCGGTCACCCGCCCGCCGGGGATCTGGAAGATCCGCTCGGCGTCGAACCCGGCGTACGCGTCGCGGACGCGCAGCGCGGAGTGGGAGATGAAGCCCAGACCCCGCCACTCGAAGTACGGCCGCGGCTCCATCGTCTCGGCGATGGCCCCGAGCGCCCTGGGGTTGCCGTCCCACGGCACGACACGCGCGTACTGGTTCTCCACCTCCGACCGGCGCTCGGCGAGCTGCGTGAGCAGCATGTGGATCGAGGTCAGGATGTCGAGCGGCTCGAACCCGGCGACGACCAGCGGCTTGCCGTACTCCCGGGCGATGAAGTCGTACGGCCGGCAGCCGATCACCGTCGAGACGTGGCCGGGGCCGATGAAGCCGTCGAGGCGCAGGTCCGGAGAGTCGAGGATCGCCTTGATCGCCGGGATGATCGTCACGTGGTTGCAGAAGACGGAGAAGTTGGCCAGCCCCTCGGCCCTGGCCCGCAGCACGGTCATCGCGGTGGACGGCGCGGTCGTCTCGAAGCCGATCGCCAGGAAGACGACCTTCTTGCCCGGGTTCTGCCGGGCGATCTTGAGCGCGTCCAGCGGGGAGTACACCATCCGGATGTCGGCGCCGCGCGCCTTGGAGTCGAAGAAGGACCCGCGCCCGCCGGGCACCCGCATCATGTCGCCGAAGGAAGTCATGATCACGTCGTCCTGCTCGGCGATGTGGATCGCATCGTCCACCCGGCCCATCGGGATCACGCAGACCGGACAGCCGGGGCCGTGCACGAGCGTGACGTTGTCCGGCAGGTGGTCCGCCAGCCCGTGCTTGTAGATGGTGTGCGTGTGCCCGCCGCAGACCTCCATGAACTTGTACTCCCGGCCCGGGTCGCACAGGCGCGCGATCGAGGCGGCCAGCGCGCGGGCCTGGTCCGCGTCGCGGTACTCGTCGACGAAACGCATCACTCGATCCTCGATTCCCGTAGCGCCTCCATCTCGTCGGCGTAGGCCTGGCCGACGCCTTCGAGGAAGTCCATCGCCGCCTTGGCCTCGGCCTCGTCGATCTTGGACAGGGCGAACCCGACGTGGATGAGGATCCAGTCGCCCGGCCGTGGCTCCTCGTCGGTGATCAGCCCGATGTTGATCGCCCGCCGGACGCCGCTGACGTCGACCTTGGCGAGGTCAGGCTGGTCGGGGAGGATCTCCACGATCTCCCCCGGGATTCCCAGGCACATCGGGTGCCTCCCCTATCTCGATGGATTCCAGCACCAGCTCGTCGCCTCCGGTCACGTCCACGTCGCCGTCGCCGCACGTGGGGCAGACCGCCAGCGGGTCGAGCGTGCTGCCGTCGTGGCCGCAGGCGCGGCAGGTGAGCCGGGCCGGGGTCACGACCATGTCGATGGCCGCGCCCTGCGCGACGGTGCCCTCGGTGACCAGCTGGAACGCCTGGTCCATCGAGGGCTCGACGATCCGCAGCAGGGCGCCGGCCCGGATCGTCGCCCGGCAGACCGGGCGTCCGGCGGCGCGTTTCTCGACCGCCTCGAGGATCGCGGCGGCGAGTCCGATCTCATGCATTCACGTCACCGCCCCACCGTGGGTTCCTGATGGTCACGGAGCTCCTCCTCGATGAGTTCGCGAACCAGCCGGACGGCGGGTTCGATGGCCGCGGCGACCGGGGGGCTGAGCTCCATGCCCGGCGCGACGTCCGCGGGCTCGCAGCCGACGAGCAGGACCCTGCGCATCTCGCCGCCGACGGCGCCGACCAGGCCGAGCACGACGTCGGGCGTCATCCCGTGCGCGTCGACGGCGGCCTGGGGCTCGCCCTGTCCGAGCTCCAGGGCGTACAGCGTGCCGGGCTCCTCGCCGCGCGGCGCCGCGTCGATGAGGATCGTCGTGTCGTACGCGGACAGCTCGTAGGCGAGGTGGATGCCGCGGATGCCGAAGTCGCCGACGACGACGCCGTCGGGCAGCGGGGTACGGTCGAGCCGCTCGCTCAGTCTCCGGGCGACCTCGACGCCGAACCCGTCGTCGCCCAGGAAGACGTTGCCCACGCCCGCGACCAGAATCTTCACAGCGGCTCCACGTCCTGCGGGCCGAAGTACCAGTAGCGGCCCTGGGCCCGGCGCAGGTCCGTGCCGGGGTCGTCGTCGACGGTGACGGCCAGGTGCCGCGAACCGTCGACGTCGAACAGCACGGCCTCGACGGTCGCGATCCGCCCGGCCACGAACATGTCCTGCGCGTCGGCGCGCCCGCCCGGCGTGAGGCGCACCTTGCTGCCCCTGCCGACCTCGTGTCCGGCGATGGTGATCCGGTCGGCCTCCGGGGCGGCCGGCGCGTCGGCGCCAGGACCGCACCAGGGCCGGTCGGTGAGCGTCGTCGCGGGCTCGCCGGGGTCCTCCCGGGTGAGGCGCGGCCGGTCGCGCAGAATGACCGGCGAGGACAGCACCAGGTCGTCCGCGACCAGCACCGGCCAGGCGCGGAGGTTCTCACACCCTTCGGCGTACGGCCGCGCCCACTCCGGCGGGTCGGCCAGCGAGAGGAACACCCCGCCGGTGAGGCCGAGCAGCGCGTGCGCCGTGACGAGCGAGCGCCGCAGCGCCTCGGGCCGCTCCTCGCCGGTCCATCCGCTGGTGTTCTCCAGCCGCAGCCGGAGCCGCACCACGCCGTACGGGCCGGGCAGGCGCTCGGCGGAGGCGCGGACCCGCACGTCGAGCGGTTCCGCGGTGCGGGTGACGCCGTCGGCGGTCTCACGGCCGCCGGGGATCCGTTCATCGTGCCGGCGTTCGCCGGCGAGCAGGTCGGCGAGGGGCCAGGCGAGGTCGATCTCACGCTCGGCCGCCTCGTCACGCGGTGTGGCGCCCTCGGCGGTTCGCGCCCGTACGTGCAGGAAACGGCAGCGTACGTGCAGCACCCCGCCGTCGCCGCCGTCCAGCAGGCACTCGGTCTGGGCGGCCGACGGCTCCTCGGTGGCGGTGAAGCCGGGCGGTACGAGCACAACGAGCTGCCGGCGGACCCGGTCCCGCACCGCGCCGTACGGGGCGGGCCGGTGACCGTCGTAGAGGACGGCGTCGGCGACCGCGCGAGCGGCTTCCAGGTCGGTCACGGGGCCTCCTTCGCCGGAGGGACGACCACGCGCGCGTGTCTTCTGGCTCGTGCGCTCACGAGGCCTTCTCTCGATGGCCATCGTGGCGGTGACCTGCGATGACGGGCACCTATGACAGTTACCCACCAGGTGGAGACGTCCAACCCACCGAACCGCGGGCGGCGCGGGGAGGGCGTCAGAGCGCGTACTGGGTGAGCTCCCACAGGGCGTGGTAGACGGTCGTCTGCGCCTCCTGGATGCGATGCACCGACGAGGAGGGCACCGTGAAGAGGTGGTCGAGGCCGTCGAGCTCGGCCATCTGCCCGCCCGTGTGCCCCGCCAGTCCGATCGTCAGCATTCCCCGGCGAGTGGCCTCCTCGAAGGCGCGGATCAGGTTGGTGGAGTTGCCGCTCGTCGACAGGCCCAGCGCGAGGTCCCCCGCCCGGCCGAACGCGCCGAGCTGGCGGGCGAACACCACGTCGAAGCCGATGTCGTTGGACAGCGCGGTCATCACCGCCACGTCGGTGGTCAACGCCAGCGCCGGCAGCGGACGCGCGTCGCCGCCGGGGTTGAGGAAGAGCGCGGCGACGTCCTGCGCGTCGGTGGAGCTGCCGCCGTTGCCGAAGGTGAACAGCCGGCCGCCGGCGCGGAAGGCCACCGCCATTCGCGCGGCGCAGGCCTCCAGCCGCGGGCCGTCCAGGGCGAGCACGCTCTGGCGCAGTGCCACGATCTCCTCCGCCTTCTCGACGGTGGACCGGCGCACGTCGGCCAGGACCGGCTCCAGGTCGGCCGTCCCGGAGTAGAGGAACGGGTACAGCTCCCGCATCCCTCCCGGGAGCGCCCCGTCGCCGGACGGCACGCTCTCGTCACTCCGCTCTCTCATGAGCCCTCCTCCGCCGGGCGGTCCGGTTCGCTCACGGCACCACGCCGATCGCCTCTTTGGCGTGAACCAGGACGACGTCGCCGACCTCGGCGTCCACGAGGGCGACGCTGACCTCCTCGATGCGTCCGCCGCCGACGTCGACGTCGGCCAGGTCGCCGTCGCGCAGGCGGACCACGCGTACCGCGACGGCCTCATCGGAGCAGGTCACGCAGTGGTCATCGGAGCAGTGGTTCACGCGATCACCTCCGGGCCGAGCACGCCGGGCTGTTCGAGGAGGACGTGGACCAGCTCCCACAGCACGTGGTACGCGGTGACGTGCACCTCCTTGACCACGCGCGGGTCATCGGAGGGCACCACGATCCGGTGGCCGGCGACCCCGGCCGCCGCGATGTCGCCGCCGTCGCCGCCGAGCAGCGCCACCGTCAGCAGGCCCATGTCCCGGGCGGTGCGCAGCCCGGCGAGCACGTCGCCGCACCGTCCGTCGGGCGAGACACCGAGCGCGATGTCGTCGGGCGCGGCGAAGTGCCGCAGCTGGTGCGCGAAGATGTCGGCGAACCCGGCCGCCGCGCCGACCCCGGTCAGCGTGGCGACGTCGCCGGTCAGCGACAGGGCGGGCAGGGCGCGCTTGCCGACGATCACCGGGTGGACGAACTCGACCGCGATGTGCTGGGCGTCGGTGGCCGCGCCGCCGTTGCCGAAGGTGAACAGCCGGCCGCCCCGGTGAAAGCGCCCGGCCATCGCGTGGCAGGCCTCCGCGATCGCTTCCGCGTGGGCCGCCAGCGCCCGCCCGGGCGCCTCTCGCCGGGCGAAGACCGCACCGAGGTGTTCTGTTGTCCGCGGCATGGCGGACCTTCTTCCTTCGCGAGGTCGGAGGCGTCGATGACGGCCTGTGACAGAGGACTCACAGAACATATGTCAGCCGCCGGGGAGCGACAACGCAGTCCGCACCAAGGGATCTCCCGCGCTTCTCCAATCACGACAATGCCCCGGCCAAGGACTCCGGGGGCCGCTCGGACGGCGTTCAGCCCATGACGGCACCCCCGCTGACCAGCGATAACATGAGGCATTACCCCTTTGTCCAATTTCACCCTCCGTGATCGGCGTGCCTGTTCCGGGCGCCCGGTCACCCCCCACCCCCGGGAAGCCGAATGCATCAGGACCCCCAGAGATACGTCGTCTTCGAGGTCGATCTCGAGCGCGAGGAGGCCCGCCGCCGCGCCGAGGCGGTCGCGGCGCTCGGCCCGCACTGGGATCCGGCCGCCGCGCTGCGGGACGAGGAGGCGGCACACGACCTGCTCTACTCCGGTCTCGACGCGAAGCAGCAGGAGATCTACGACCGGCTGGTCTCGGCCGGTGTGCTGCCGCGACGGGAGCCCGGCCGTGCTGCCGATTGACCCCGGCGCCGACATCGCACGCCGCGCCTGGATCCCCTGCCCCCGGTGCCGTGACCACGAGGGCTGCGACGACTGCGGCGCCGGCCGCACCTGCACCGTCCACTGGCGCTACCTGCTCGCCAACCGAGGCCGCGTCCTGTACCTGCAGTGCCCGTCCTGCACCCACCTGTGGGAGCACGAGACGCCTCTCGGCGGCGACGCCGCGTAGCGCGGAAACCGGCCGCACGGGGCGATGCGCCCGCCCGTGGCCGGGAGATGCCGGTCACCGCCCCGCTCGACGGCGACCGCGTCGCGGGCGTTCACCGCATCCCGGTTAACGCGAAAATTACTCATGTCCTCATGCGGTCAAAGGGGTATTCCTGACTCCCCGATTGCCTCAATGTGATCAGCGCGATCAGACGCGATTGAGGTGGGTCGGATGAGGCGTGTCCTGGCCGTCGTGTTCGCCGTCGTCCTCGTGGTGACGCTCTCCGCCGGTCGGGGCGGCGCCGCCACCTTCCCCGCCGGGCCGCCGGACGACCCCGACTACGCGCCCGCCGAGCAGGGCGGCGCCCTCACCTGCCTGACGGCGGGGGCGCCCGGGGCCGAGCAGCACAACCTTTACTCCTTCATGCCCCGCTGCACGCCGGGCGCGAAGGACCCCGAGGGCGCGTCCGGAATGTCGGTCGACGCGGCCTGGCGGGACTACACCACCGGGTCGCCCGACACGGTGATCGCCTACGTCGAGGCGGGCATCAACTGGCACGGCTCGGACGTCGCCGACCTGGCGAACAAGGTCTACCTCAACACCGGCGAACTGCCGAAGCCGCAGGGCTCCTCGTCCTACGACCGCGACGGCGACGGCGCGGTCACCGCCGCCGACTACAAGGACGACGACCGCGTCCACGACGCCAACGGGAACGGCCTGATGGACCCCGAGGACCTGATCGCCGCCTTCTCCGACGGCAAGGACGACGACGGCAACGGCTTCACCGACGACATCTCCGGCTGGGACTTCTACGACGACCAGAACGACCCGGCCACCTCCGACGGCACGTACGGGCACGCCAACGACCAGCTCAGGAAGGCCGGCGCGCAGACCGACAACGGAAAGCTCGGCGCGGGGATCTGCCCGAAGTGCCGGCTGATGCCGATCCGGGCCGGCCAGGAGGCGCTCGACCGCACCGACGACCTCACCGCGGCGTGGCTGTACGCGGGGCGCGCGGGCGCCAAGGTCATCGTGAGCACCACCGCCGACCTCGGCTACTCCTCCGCCATGCGCCGCGCCGTGGACAAGCTCTGGAACGACGGCGTGATCATGGTCGAGTCGAGCAACGACTTCGACTCGACCGACCACCAGGGCGGCATGTTCTGGCCCCACGTCATCCCCGGCAACGGGCTGGTGCCCAACACCGACGGCGTCACGGGCGCGCTCGCCAACGCGCTGACCACGACGTACCGCGAACGCTCCAACCTGACCTCCTTCGGCGCGCACGCGATGTTCTCGGTGGCCACCATGGGCGGCTCGACGTCGGAGTCGACGCCGACGACGGGCGGGCTGTTCGGCCTGCTGCTGTCGTACGGGGCGCAGGCGGCGGGTGAGAAGAAGATCGCCTGGCCGCTGAGCAACGGCGAGGCCGTGCAGGTGATGCGGGCGACCGCGAGCGACATCGCCGACACGAGCCTCGGCTGGCCGGGCCGGCCCGGCTGGGACAGCCAGTACGGATACGGCCGGCCGAACATCCACGCCGCCATGGCCGCGGTGGCGAAGGGTGACATCCCCCCGGTCGCCTCGATCGAGAGCCCGGACTGGTACTCCCTCTACGACCCGGAGACGACGGCGTCGGTGCCGGTCACCGGGCACGTGGAGGCGCGGCGGGCGTCGGGCTTCCGGTACGAACTGCAGTTCGCGCCCGGCCTCGACCCGGCGGAGGGCGACTTCGCCAAGGCCGGGTCGGGGGACGGCAGCGGCGTCTACGACGGCAGGGTCGGCACGCTGGACCTCTCCGGGCTGCCCCGGTCGTTCTGGACGAAGGCCTACACGATGTCGGACGACAAGGCGCTGTCGTCCACCGAGCAGTACACGGTCACCCTCCGCCTGCGCGTCTGGGACGACCAGGGCCGGATGGGCGAGGAGCGGCGTACGATCGCGGTCCACCACGACGCGAGCCTGCGGGCCGGCTTCCCGCAGAAGTTCGGCATCGGCGGGGAGAGCCAGCCGGCGCCGGCGGACCTCCAGGGCACGGGCCACCAGGCGATCGTGTTCGGCGACGCCGACGGCCGGGTGCACGCGATCGACGGCGTGAGCGGCAAGGAGCTGCCCGGCTGGCCCGCGTCCACGAACGCGAGCCCCGTGCGGATCCCCGGCTTCGACCCCGGCCACGAGCCGATCGTCGCGCCGGTCGCGGTCGGCGACCTGTTCCACGACGGACGGCAGGAGGTCGTGGCGACCAGCACCACCGGCCGTACGTACGCCTTCGACTCCTCGGGAAAGACGCTGCCGGGCTGGCCGAAGACGCTCGACACGGGCGTGAGCAAGCCGGCGATCCCGCGGCCCTCGCTGCCGTACACCCGGCTGCCGCACCGGGGCGCGACGGCCTCCCCCGTCCTCGTCGACCTGGACGGCAAGCCCGGCCTGGAGGTCGTGCAGGCGGGCTGGGACGGGCACGTTCACGCCTGGCACGCGGACGGCGGCGCGGTGGCCGGCTGGCCGGTGAAGGTCGCCGACCCGCCGAAGCCGTCCTCCGGCGTCGCCATCGACGACGCGAAGCTGGACGCGACGCCGGCCGTGGCCGACCTCGACGGCGATCACAAGCCGGAGGTCGTGGTCCGCTCGCAGCATTCGGAGAGCCCCGGCGCGGGCATCCAGCTGCTCGGCGCGAACTACGTGTACGCCTACCACGCCGACGGTTCGCCGGTCGGCGGCTGGCCCGTACGGCTGCCCTCGATCATCACCTACTACGGCAGCGCACAGGAGTTCATCACCGAGGCGGCGGGCAGCCCCGCCGTGGCCGACGTCGACGGCGACGGCAAGGACGAGGTGGCGGCCGGGCCGTCGTTCGCGGCCACCTTCCTGGTCGGCGGGGACGGCAAGGTGCGGAACGCCTACGGCCCGCTGAACAACCCGGCGCTCGGACTGCTGAACGGCGACGAGAGCATCATCCGCGCGCTGCTGGGCGGCAAGCTGCCCGCCGACGTGCCCGCCTCGTTCACCACCACCGGCGCGTTCGGGCGCTTCGGGGCGGCCGGGCGGCTGGGGTACGCCGAGTCGGGATCGGGCGCGGTGTCGCTGATCGCGGCGCTGCTGTACCCGGGCAGCGGCAGCCCGATCGGCAATTTCGAACGCGGCTACGACGCGGTCACCGGGCTACCGGTCCCCGGCTTCCCGCACGAGCGGGCGGGCCTGGACTTCCTGGGTGCGCCGCTGATCACCGACGTCACCGGCGACGGTAAGGCCGAGGTCGTCGACGGCGGGGACACCTCGACCGTGCACGCCTTCACCTCCTCCGGCCAGGCCGCGGGCTTCCCCAAGTTCACCGGCGGCTGGACCCTGTTCTCCCCGGCGGCGGGCGACCTGGACGGGGACGGGAAGACCGACCTGGTCACCACGACCCGCGAGGGCTACCTGTTCGCCTGGAAGACCGACGGCAAGCCGGACGCCGAGTCGTGGGCCTACCACCACGACGAGTGGCGCACCGGCCGGTACGGCACCGACACCCGGCCGCCGGGCCTGCTGAAGGATCTCCAGCGCAGCGGCGCGACGGTCACCTTCACCGCGCCGGGCGACGACGGGTACACCGGCCGCGTGACGTCGTACCGCGTCACGGCCGACGGGACCACGACGACGGTCCCGGCGACCGTGGACGCGGGCGGCAGGCAGAGCGTGACCGTCCCGGCCGGCGCGCAGAAGGTCACCGTCCAGGCCGTGGACGACGCGGGCGGTCTGAGCCTCCCGGCGAGCCCGTGAGCGTACGGCATGCCGCTCTCGCCGCCGCGTCATGGCCCCACGGCGGGCTCTCGGGCGTCGACGCTCTCTAGTCGTCCGCCTGCGCGACGATGCTGGAGGCGATGTCGTCGACCACAGAGCCGGTCGTGTAGATCTCGATGGCGAGTTCGGTCTGGCAGTCCTTCAACCATGCGAGCAGATTCGTCGCGTCGTGCACGTCGTACGACGGACGGTCGAAACCGATCCGTGCGCCACCGGCCGCACCGGGAACCCTGAGCGGCGCGTAGCCGGTGACTTTCGTGTCTCCCTCGCTGCGCCGTAGGTCGGCTTCCTTCGGGCAGTGGCTCATGGTGGAGTAGCCGGCGGTCATGACCGCCTCCCCGGAAGCGTCCCGCCAGTGATGGCCGCCGTTTCCGTCCGTCTCCTCCTGCCACTGTCCCGGCCGTCGGCTGCCGAGCCCGGTGACCGCTGCCGGCAGCCGGGATGCCCGCTTTGCCGGGGCGAACCACCGTACCGTCCGGGTTCGAAGGTGTCAGCCCGGTTCGCCGGGCCTCCCCTCTCGTCCCCGTTCCTGCCAGCGGAGATATCCTAAGTTAGTTAGGTTCGGTAACTAACGTTGGTCAGCGCAGGAGGCTCGGTGCCGGAACTCGCCCACCGCCGGCGAACACTCGTCCTGGCGATCTGCTGTATGAGCCTGTTCATCGTCGGGCTCGACAACACGATCGTCAACGTCGCTCTGCCCTCGCTCCAGCACGATCTCCACGCACCGGTCAACGGCCTGCAGTGGACGATCGACGCCTACACGCTGGTACTGGCGAGTCTCCTGATGCTGGCCGGTTCCACCGGTGACCGCGTCGGCCGCAAACGCACCTTCCAGACCGGCCTCGTCGTGTTCGTCGTCGGCTCGGCGCTCTGCGGTACGGCACCGAGCCTGGGCTGGCTCGTGGCCTTCCGGGCGCTGCAGGCCATCGGCGGGTCGATGCTCAACCCGATCGCCATGTCGATCATCACCAACACGTTCACCGAGCCGCGCGAACGCGCCCGTGCCATCGGCGTCTGGGGCGGCGTGAGCGGCGTGAGCATGGCGCTGGGCCCGATCGTCGGCGGTGTTCTCATCGACTCGGTCGGCTGGCGATCGATCTTCTGGATCAACGTGCCGGTCGGGGTGGCGGCTCTCGTGCTGACCGCCCTCTTCGTTCCGGAGTCCAAGGCGCCCCGGGCACGCCGGCCCGACCCGATCGGACAGCTCCTCGTCATCGTCACGCTCGCGGCGCTGACCTACGCGATCATCGAGGGGCCGCACGCCGGCTGGACCTCAGGGAAGATCCTCGGTTTCTTCGGGCTCGCCGCGGCGGCGCTGGCCGGGCTCCTCGTGTACGAGCCCCGCCGCACCGATCCGCTGATCGAACTGCGGTTCTTCCGCAGCGCGCCGTTCTCCGGCGCGACGGTGATCGCGGTCAGCGCGTTCGCGGGGCTGGGCGGTTTCCTCTTCCTCAACACCCTGTACCTGCAGGACGTGCGCGGTCTGTCCCCGCTCCTCGCCGGCCTGTACGTCCTGCCCATCGCGGCGATGACGATGGTGTTCGCCCCCGTGTCCGGCCGGCTCGTCGGCAGCCGGGGTCCGCGTCCCTCACTGGTCATCGCGGGCGTCTGCCTGACCGCCGGCGGTGTCCTGCTCACCGGCCTGACCACCGACACGTCCACCGGCCTGCTGATCACCGCGTACTTCGTCTTCGGCGCCGGGATGGCGATGGTCAACGCGCCGATCACCAACACGGCGATGTCCGGCATGCCCCGGGACCAGGCGGGCGTCGCCGCCGCGACGGCCTCCACGAGCCGCCAGGTCGGCCAGTCCCTCGGCGTCGCGCTCGCCGGTTCGCTGGTGAGTTCGGGGATCCATGGAGCGTTCCGATCGGGCTTCGCCTCGGCGAGCCACGCCGCCTGGTGGCTCGTCACGACATACGGCCTCATCGTGCTCGTGCTGGGCATGGTCACGACCGGACGGTGGGCCCGCGCCACCGCGGCACGTGCCGCCGGGCGGTTCTCCACCGACGACACGGCGCGGGTCGCCGCGGGACCGCTCGCGCGACGGTGACGGGGAACGGGCGGTGTGACACCGCCGATGTCACGCCGTCCCGGCCGGGCCGGTGAGGGCGTCCTCCTCGGCCGGTGCCGCCGGTCTCCCGCCGGGGGCGGGACGGCGGCCGATGGCGAGCGCGAGCAGGGCGGCCGCCAGGCACAGGGCGGAGGTGGCCCAGAAGATGTCGGCGTACTCCGTGTGCAGGGCCGCCTTGACCGCGGCCAGATAGGCGGCGAGACGGCGGGCGAACTCCGTACGGCTCATCCCGATCGGCAGCGGCGTCGTCAGGTGTGCGGTCAGCGTCTGGAACCGATGGAATCCCCACGCGCCCAGCGCCGCGACGCCGATCAGCATGCCCATCATGCGGGCCACCACGACCGCCGCCGACGCGATGCCGTGCTGCGCCGCGGCGACCGACCGCAGCGCCACCGACGACAGCGGCGCGATCACCAGCCCGAGCCCGAGCCCGGCGATCAGCAGGTCGGCGTCCACCCGCGGGACGGTGAACAAGCCCAGGTCGTACCCCAGGCCCTGGGCGTGCAGCGGCCAGGCCGCGATCCGCGCGTAGCCGGCCGCCGCGACGAGCATGCCCGCGAAGATCAGCCAGCGCTCGCCGAGGCGGCGTGCCAGCAGGCCGCCGGCGACCGCGGCGACCGCCAGCGGCACGAGGAAGCGGGCCAGCAGGTACGCGCCGCCGGTGGCGTTCCGGCCGAAGAGCGTCTGGGCGACGAGTTGCACGTCGACCAGCGTGGTCATCAGTGCCGCGCCGGACAGCAGGCTGACGCCGAACGCGGCGAACAGGCCGCCGCGCCGGGCGCCGCGCAGGTCGAGCAGGCGCGTACGGGCCCGTGCCTCCCAGACGGCGAACGCCACGAGCACCACGATGCCGGCCGCCACACACGGGAGACCCCAGGACGGCAGCGCGCTGTGGTTCGGATCGGGGTTGTACAGGCCGGCGACGAGGAGGCCGAGCCCGGCCGCGAGCAGCGCGCCGCCGACGACGTCGATGCGGGTGCGGGCGGCGGGACGCCCGCCGGGCACCGTCCACTGCACGGCGACCATCGCGAGCAGCGCCACCGGGATGTTGATCCAGAAGATGCCGCGCCAGCCGGCCACCGCGGCCACCGCGGCGCCGTACAGCGGGCCGAGCACGCTGCCCATCTCCTGCGCGGCGCCGACCCCGCCGAGCACGGCCGGACGGCGCTGCTCGTCCCACAGGTCGCCCGCGAGGGCCATCGTGATCGGCAGCAGCGCTCCCCCGGCGAGCCCCTGCAACGCCCGGCCGGTGATCAGCGTCGGCATCGAACCGGCCAGCGCCGTGACCGCCGACCCGGCCGCGAACCCGGCCAGGCAGGCCTGGATCATGATCCGGCGGCCGAACCGGTCCGAGAGCAGGCCGAGCAGCGGCATCCCCGCCACGTAGCCGAGCAGGAACGCCGTGACGACCAGGCTGGCGCGCTCGATGTGGTTCACCGGCACGCCGAGGTCGCCGACCATGGTCACCAGGACGGTGACCACGACGTACGCGTCGATGGCGGCGAGGAGCACCACCACGCCGCCCACGCCGATCGCGACGCGCCGCGCTCCGTGCCCCTCGGCGTTCACTTGGCCGGCGCGCTGATCGGGAACGGCTTGCCGAAGTCGGCGAACGTGATCGTCACCTTGCCCGGCTTACCGCCGCTCTTCGCGGGAACCTCCACCTCGGCCTTGAGCACGTGCTTGTCGGCGGTGGAGACCCAGATGTCGGCGGGCGCGTCGGCGTTCATGCCGGGCACGAGCCGGCTGAGCGCGGCGCGGGCCAGCGTCGCGTGGACCCGGTAGCACTCCTGGCCCGCCACCTTGTCCTTGCCCTTGGTCTCGGCGTTCTTGGCGGTGAGCAGCAGCTGCACCAGCCCGCGGTCGGGGTCGAGAATGGCGGACGGATCATAGATCCCGGCCACCTTGGACAGCGGCTCCTTCTGCCATCCGCCGGTCAGCCCCTTGAAGTGCACGGTCTTGCCGATCACGACGAAGTCGAGCTGGATCGGCATTCCCAGCTCGCTCACCTGCACCGACCCCTGGGAGTTGCCGCTCTTCAGCAGCTTGGCGTCGACGCTCTTGACGTTGACGTTCGGGTCGCCGCTCGTACGCAGGGTGAAGCTGAGACTGGTGACTCCGCGCAGGACGTTCGCCGCCTGCTGGAGCAACGGCCCGCCGGCCGGGTACTTGTCCGAACCGCCCCCGCCCGAGCAACCGGCGGTGAGGACGATCGCGAGCACGGCGGCGAGCAGGCCGGTGAGTCTCGCCCGGGAAGACGACATACCGAGAACATAGCGCGGCGCCCCGGCGCGGGTAGCGAAGATCGCCTCAGGCCGGCCGCGCCGCACCGGCCGCCGGTGCGGAGCGGCGAGCCCGCGCCTCGCTGTCCGGCGACCGGTGAAACGGTGAGTGCCCGTGGCCCGCGGCTCGGTCGCCGCAGCCGCAGATGAGTCTCAGCCGATACTCCGAGCGCGGTGGGGACGCCCGGCCGACGCGCGGCGGCACCACGGCGACCCGCGCGTGGCATCGAGGCCGTCGGCCAGACTCACCACCGAGGCGGCGCCGGTCACCCGGCGTCCGCCGGGTCCGGGCGGTTCGCGGCGGCGCGCAGGCGGTCGGCCGCGCCCTCCGTGAGGGGCTCGCCGTGGCCGAAGCAGGCGATCTCCGCATTGACCGCGGCCAGCCGCGCGAACGAGGCGGCGGCCCCGGCCCGGTCGGCGTTGAAGACGCCGAGGATGACCTCACCGTCCGGCGTGCGCGCCACGGCGTCGCCGGTGAACAGCACACCGGAGCCGGACAGGAAGAGCCCCAGGCTGCCGGGCGTGTGCCCGGCCGCGCCGACGACGTGCGCCCCTCCCCCGAAGTCGAGCACGTCGCCGTCCCCGACCGGACGGTCGACCCGTACGGGCGCGGGCGGGTCCGCGGGCAGCCCGGCGGTGACCTGCTCGTACAGCGGCCGTTCCCAGTCGAGCAGATCCGGCGGGGGCCCGGCCTGCTCGCGCTGGATGTAGGGGACGTCGTCCCGGTGGGCGACGACCTCGACCTCGCCCCAGCCGGCGATCTCGGCGGCGGAGCCGACGTGGTCCTCGTGAAAGTGGGTCAGCACCAGCCGGCGCACGTCCTCGGGCCGGTGCCCGAGCTCGCGGATCGCGTCGGCGATCGCCGGCGCCGAGCCGGGAAGACCGGAGTCGACGAGCGTGAGCCCCTCGGGCTCCGCCCAGAGGTAGACGTGCCCGACGGGGAAGCGGAGGAAGGTCAGTCTGGAAGTGAGCGCGACAAGGTCCATGTGCCGGACGTTAAATCGCCGGCCCTCGCCGGAGCCCGATCTACGCCCAGCGCGAATCCGCTCTGAGCTGAGAGACCGGTTCCGTCCCGCGAGGTTGGGGATGCGGCCGGCAGGCGGTCGGCCGCCCAGCGCGGTGCGTGCGGTGGTGATCGCAGGTAGCAGCCAGCCAGGGAGCGCTTGCCGTCGGCCGTCAGCCGTCGGCCGTCGGTCGCGGTCGTCGGCCCGTGGTCGTCGGTCTCGGCCGAGATCAGGCTGACGCTCTCCCTCGCCTGGGCGCCGTTCGCCGACGGACGAGGTTGTTCCGGGCGGTCTCGGACGCATACGCGGTTCCGGTGGTGCCGGGACCACGGTGGCCTCATCGGGCCGGTCGTTCCGGCACCGTTCACCGGGCGGCGCCTGGTTAGATCTCGAAGATGACCGAGGACTCGGTGCGGCCCCGCGTGGAGCAGCCGACGCTCGACGATGTCGCACGGCTCGCCGGCGTGTCGCCCGCGACGGCCTCCCGCGTGCTCGGCAAGAGCACCCGAGCCGTACGCCCGGAGCTGCGGGAGAAGGTCCTCGACGCCGCCGCCCGCCTGTCGTACACCGCGAACCCGCACGCCCGCGCGCTGGCGCGCAGCGCCTCCGACATCGTCGGGCTCCTGGTGCACGACATCGCCGACCCGTACTTCTCCTCGATCGCCGCGGGCGTGACGCGGGTCGCCGAGGAACAGGGCGCGCTCGTCGTCCTCGGCACCACGCTCCGCGACCCCGAACGCGAGATCGAGTACGCCGCGACGCTGCGCGCACAGCGGGCCCGCGCCATCGTCCTCGTCGGCAGCCGTACCACCGACCGGCGGACGACGTCGCGGCTCGCCGCCGAGCTGGCGGCGTTCCGGTCCGCGGGCGGCCGGGTGGCGTGCGTCGGCCAGGACGGGCTGGACGTCCCGACCGTACGCCCGGACAATCGGGCGGGCGCCGACCGTCTCGCCCGCGCGCTGACGGGACTCGGGCACCGCCGCTTCGCGGTGCTGTGCGGGCCGCCCGACCTGGTGACCGCGCGGGAGCGCCTCGACGGCTTCCGCGCCGGGCTCGCCGCGTCGGGCGGTACGACCTGCGACGTGGTCGAGGGGGCGTTCACGCGGGACGGCGGGTACGCGTCCGCGCTGGAGCTGGTCCGGCACGGCACCGAGGCGACCTGCGTGTTCGCGGTGAACGACGTCATGGCGGTCGGCGCGATGGCAGCGCTGCGGGAGCGGGCCGTCGGCGTGCCGGACGACCTGTCGGTGGCGGGGTTCGACGACATCGCCACGCTGCGCGACACGATCCCGGCGCTGACGACCGTACGGCTGCCGCTGGAGGAGATGGGCGAACGGGCGGCACGCCTCGCCCTCGCAGCGGACCCGCCGGAGGACGGCGAGCCGATGCGCGTTCCGGTGTCGGGCGAGGTCATCCTGCGCGAGAGCACGCGCCGGCTGGACTGAGCCGGCGCATCACCGGGTGCACCGGGCGACGCGTACCCGCGCCCTCTCCACGCCGGAGAGGGCTCCGGCGCCCGGCCCGTCCCGGCCACCAGGCCTGTCCAGTCCACACCGCTACCAGGTCTGCCCGGCTAACCGGCCCGTCTGATCCGCCAGGTGTGCGGGCATGCCGGTGCCGGAGGCGGGCCCGGCGGACGGGGGCTTACTCCGGCTGCACCGAGCGCAGGTGCTCGCTTGCCTGGCGCATTTCGGAGACGTCGGACCAGCGGGTCGACATGCCGAGGATGTCGGCGATGTGGGCGTTCACCCGGGCCGAGGACACCATCGGGGCGATGCGGGCCAGGACCGCCATGTGCTCCGCGGCCATCAGCGGCTCCGACGCCGCCAGCGCCGCCTCGGCCTGCCACGCCTTGTAGGCCACCAGCAGGAGGGGGGAGCATTGCCCGCTGAGCGCGACGGCCTCGGCGATGGCCGCGTGCGCGTCGGGGTACGCCCGCATGCGGGCCAGCGCGACGCCGACGTTCCCCTTCATGTCGGCCTTCTCGTACGGGGACAGTCCCTCGGTGTCGCCGAGTTCGGCCAGGCGGTGGCGGGCCGCGCGCTCCTGGCCGCCGACCAGCGCGAGTGAGCGCGCCATCCGGAGCTTCAGCCACGCGCGTTGTGACGGGGACAGGTCGGGCAGCGCCAGACCCTGTCGCGCGTACATGATCCCCCGGTCGCCGTGACCGCGGTCGATGCTGATGCGGCTCAGCGCGCTGCACGCGGCGGCCTGGCCGTTGACGTCGCCTGCGCGCCGCGCGAGCTCGAAGGCGAACGACCCGGCGCGCTCGGCCACGTCGTACCGCCGGGCGTCATAAAAGATCCGCGCGGCCTCGCAGGCCAGATCGGACGCCGCGGACTGAAGTTTGCGATCTTTACCGGAGATCACAAATCCGACTTTCTTCAGATGTCGCAGCGCAGTGGAGGAAACCGGGATACCGCCCTGTGCATATCGATCTTGGGCGAGCCGTTCGGCGAGCGTCCGCACATATTCCGGGTCCTGATACGGCGCGGTTTTCGGGGATGGCACGAAGGCGATCGAACCGACCGCCGAGACGAAATGTCTACGTTTCACGGTATCGTTCTCCGTTTTGGGGGTTATGCGAACTTCCCAGCCGATGCGGTCGAGAAGTCGCTGCACCTTGGCGATACCGCTGTCTTTCACACCGCGCGATGTCTGCGAGACCCACGACTGCGACACGCCCAGTTCGGCGGCGAGCTCCACCTGCGACCATCCGTGCCGAGTCATGATCGCTTTTAGGGCGTTGGGAAGAACGTCGGCGTCCATGCGGTCACCGTATGACCGCCGGAACTTGCGGCGCTACCGAAATCGCATTACCTCGTGCATGCTCTCCATTACAGGACATCGGCATCCCGGCCACAAAGGTCGCCGGGAGATGGAGTTATGCCCCAATGACCAATTGCGACGTTCATCTACTTGCCGAGAAACTCGCCGACGACTGCACGAAGGCAGGCCTGGAGGCCGAAGTGCTGGCGCCGACCCGGGTCCGCGTCGGCGCCCCCGGCGGCCACGCCCGCCTGATCGACACGGTCCGCTGCATGCCCGTCCCGCACGGCGACGAGGGCCTGATGTGGTGGTGGTCCTGGGGAGAGCCGATCGGCCCCGCGGCGCACATCCCGGACGCGGTCCGCGTCATCTCCCGAGTCCTGTTCCCTCGTGCCGGCGTTCCGGAGGAGGTGCTCGACGCGCGGGGCCGGGTGGTCTCGGAGGGGCCGCACACGGCGCGGGGGCCGTACGCGGCGCGGACGGTGGCGGCGGAGGCCGGTGACGTCCCGCCGTCCCGCGCCGGCGGCACGTCGGACCCGGCCGGCCCGTACCAGGCCCACCCCGACGCCCTCTGACGATCCACGGACGTGCCGGTGCCCGGCGGGCACCTCCGGCTCCTGCGGCAAGCTCATGCTCGTCCTGTGACCGCTTTACCGGCCTGGTCAGGCGAGACGACCCGCGGGAACGGCTTGCCAGGCCACCGGAGCGGACGGCGCCCTCGAGCGGCTGGGCCGTCGCGGCGTACGTCTCCTCGCCGGTCTCGACGGTGACTCCGGGGTTCGCCAGCAGGTTGTGGTACCAGGCCGGATGGGCCGGGGCGCCCGCGTTGGAGGCGAAGACCACGACGCGCCGCCGCCGCGCCTGGTCGGCCGCGCCAAGCGCACGCCGGTGCCCGAGCGCCTGAGGTCGCTGGACCTGGCGCCGCGGCACCTGTCGCTGCTGTCCTACCTGCTCTTCGACGGGCCGCAGAGCGTCAACGAACTCGCCGCGCGGCTGGACGTGGCGCCGACCACGGTGAGCCTCATGGTCGGTGAGCTGAGCCGCAAGGGCGTGGTCGAGCGGCGTGAGGACGAGGCCGACCGCCGCCGGACGATCGTGAGCATCGCCGACGACAGCCGTACGTCCGTCGACGCGTGGCTCGCCAACGGCGCGCGCGCCTGGCGCACGGCGCTCGAACCGCTCACCGACGAGCAGCGGGCGAGGTTCGTCGCGACCCTGCGCGCGTACGAGGAGGCCGCGGCCGGCCGCTGATCCCGCGCGGGCCGGTGAGACGCCCTCAGACCAGGTCGGGGCGCTTCCACTCCTCTCCCAGGACGTGCTGGGCGAGGAAGGCGAATACGGTCTCGTACCAGACCGTGGCGTTGCCGGGCGTGAGGATCCAGTGGTTCTCGTCCGGGTAGTAGAGGAACTTCGCCTCCACCTCGTGCCGGACCAGGTCGCCCCACAGCCGCAGGGCGTTGTTGATCGGCACCCGGTAGTCGCGGTCGCCGTGGATGATGAGCATCGGCGTGCGGATGTTCGCGACGTGCCGCGCCGGATCGTTGGCGGCCCACCGCTCGGGCCGCTCGGCCGGGTCGCCGAACTCCCGGATGAAGTAGTGCGCCTCGTCGGAGGTCAGGAATGTCTCCACCGGCCAGGCGCTCGCGTGCGTGACGAGCGCCTTGAAGCGGTCGGTGTGGCCGGCGATCCAGTTGGCCATGTATCCGCCGTACGAGCCGCCCATGACGCCGGTGCGGTCGGCGTCGACGTCGTCTCGGGCGACCGCGGCGTCGGTGATCCTCATCAGGTCGTCGTACGCGGGCTCCGCCCAGCAGCCCTGCGCGCGGCGGATGAAGTCCTGTCCGTAGCCGAGCGACAGCGCGGGATCGGGCAGCAGGACGGCGTACCCGCGCGCGGCCATCAGCCACCAGTTCCACCGCCACGCCCAGGGGCTCCAGCTGGCGTACGGTCCGCCGTGCGGCCACAGCAGCAGCGGCGCCGGCGACGCGGCGGACGCGCCGTCCGGCAGCACGAGCCAGCCGCGCAGCGGCGTGCCGTCGGCGGCCGTCGTCGTGACCTCGGTGAGGGTGCCGGGCAGCTCCGGCGCGTCGCAGAGCCGCAGCGGCTCCGGCTCCCGCGCCGGGCCGGTCGCCTCCAGCCGGACCGGGGCCTGCGGCGCGTCGATCGCGGACCGCACCGCGTAGACGTGCCGGCCGTCCGGGGAGACGTCCACGAGGTCGTACGCGCCGTCGTCGCCGCTCAGCCGGGTGACCTCACCGGTGGCGACCTCCACGCGGAAGACCGGCGCACGCCCGTGGTCGTACGCGGCGCAGTAGACGAAGCGCCCGTCCGGCGACCAGATCGCGTCGTACGGCCACCGGTCGAAGTCCGGCGTCAGGTCGCGGCCCTCACCGCCGTCGATCGGCACGATCCACAGCGTCTCGTCGGGCGGTTCGCTCAGGTTGTTGTGGCGCTCGCGCACGCAGACCACGTGGCGGCCGTCCGGTGAGACGACCGGACGGACGAAGTCGAAGCCGTCGGCACCGGCGAGCCGGCGCCGCTCCCCCGTCGCCGTGTCGATCGCGACGAGCTCGGAGCGGCGCTGGCCGCGTGGAAGCGTCAACCACCATCCGGTGACGACCGTCGCGCCGTCCGGGGCGACCGCGAAGTCCTGCCCGGCCAGTGCGTGGCCCGGCTCCGGCGTGAGGTCGCGCGGCGCCTCGAGCCCGGACCCGTCCGGCGCGGGCGGCGCCGCCGCGAACAGCCGTCGCTCGCCGGGGCCCAGGTGATGATCCCAGTCGCGGATCGGGAAGCCCTCGTACAGGATGGCGGTGACGCCGGCCGCCTTACGGCGTTCGGCACGCTCGTCGTCGCCACCGGGCAGCACCGGCGCCGCGAACACCACGGTGCCGCTGTCGCGTGCGACGGCGAAGTCCTCGATGCCGCCGGGGTGGTCCGCGACCTTCCACGGCTCGCCGCCCTCGGCGGGCAGCAGCCACAGCCGCTGGAGCTCCTCCTCGCCGGCGCCGCCGGCGTCCGTACGGGCGGAGGTGAACAGCAGGGACCCGTCGGGCAGGAACACCGGATGCCCCTCCCCCGCCTCCGAGCGCGTCAGCCGCCGCGGTCCGGCCACGCCCTCCGGGTCGACCTCCCACAGCGCCGTCCGGTACTTCTTGCCGTCGGACGCCAGGGCCCGCACGACGGCGACGAGACGCCGCCCGTCCGCCGACAGCCGCAGGGTGAGCACCCTCGGCAGTGCCATGTACTCATCGAGATCGTGGAACGGCGTCACATCGTCTCCCTCGTCCGTGGCTGTGGCCGAGCGTACCCAGAGCGCCCATCGGACGGCTCCGACGTCACTACGTCCCGGTTCGGCGACGGTTCACGCCACGGGAGGCCGCGCGGGGTCGAAACGGTCCCAGTCGAGGTTCCAGAGAACATCGAATCCAGCGGCGTACACGAGATCCCGCTCAGACGCATATATCGGATATACGCCCACCATTTCCGCCATGTCACGGCCTTCCGGCGCGGAATCCCCGGAGCCGAATCCCGTCACGTATCCGGTGTCGGGTCGCTCTCCAACGGACGCGACCACGTCCGTCCCCCATTCAAGGCCCACGAACCGTGGCGCGTCGTCTCGCCCCCGGCGGTTCCCCGCACGCCTGAAGCGATCGGTGCGGTGCTAGGCGGTGGTCTCCCACGAGGCGGGGGCGATCACCCAGAGGACCTCGGCGGGCTCGTCCGGGTCCGGGTTCCGCCATGTGTGGGGCTCACGGCCGGAGAAGGTCATCGTGTCGCCCGTCTCCAGCAGTTCCGCCGACCGGGAGAACACCAGCTCCAGCCGGCCGCGCACCACGTGGACGACCTCCACCTCGCAGTCGAGGGTGTAGAGCTCTTCGCCGCCCGTGCCGCCGGGGTCGATGACCGAACGCACGAGCTGGAGCCGCCCCTGGCCACGCGGCGTCAGCAGGCGCTCGTCCGCGCCCGGGCCGGCGAGCTGGATGTACGGGGCCTCCGCCGCGCGTACGACGTCGGTCTTGGGGGTGACGAACAGCTCCCCGACCGGCAGGGACAGGGCCGCGCACACGGTGACCAGGGTCGACACGCTCGGCGAGGTCATGTCGCGCTCGATCCGGCTGATGAACCCCTTGGTCAGGCCCGTGCTCCGCGCCACCTGGTCGATCGTCAGGCCCTGCCGCCGCCGGGCGTCGCGCAGGCGGGCCCCGATGCGCAGCTCCTGCTGGCCGGCGGCGATCGGCACTGATCTCATGAGCTCTCTTCGTCGGGGCGGCCCGGTGCGGACGGCGGGTGGTCGCGGACGGCGAGCCGCCGCCCACGACACGCCGGAGGACGATCGTCTCACGGGCACCGATGGTCGCGTGATGTTTCTTGGTAGGAAACCAAAGTTGCCCTACAGTTATCTCGTCAACCCTCGGCCCCGGTCCGTGGAAGGAGCCGCCGTGCACGTTCGCCGCATCGTCGACCTGTCGGTGCCGCTGTCGGCGTCCACCCAGATCTACCCGGGGGATCCGGTGCCACGAATCGAGCCCGCGGCCACCATCGAGGCGGACGGCTTCAACCTGCTGAGCCTGCGGCTCGGCTCCCAGACCGGCACGCACGTCGACGCGCCGTACCACTTCCGCGCGGACGGCGCCCGCATCGACGAGATGGACCTGTCGCTCTTCGCCGGCGAAGGTGCCGTCATCGACGTCACCGGCCTGGCGCCGCGGGCCCGCATCACCTGGGAGTCGATCGCCCCGGCGGCTGGGCGGCTGGGGCCCGGCGTGATCGCGCTGCTGCACACCGGGTGGCCGGACCGGTACGGAACGCCGGCCTACTTCGACCATCCGTTCCTCGACGCGGACGCCTGCCGCCGGATGCTCGGCCTCGGCGTACGGACCTTCCTGCTCGACTTCCCCAACATCGACGAGACACCGGACGCCGCGCATCCCGGCGAGGGCTTCCCCGCCCACCGCCTGATCGCGGCGGCGGGCGGCGTGATCGGGGAGAACCTGCGCGGCTTCGAGCAGATCGACTTCACGCCGTTCGTCTCGTGTCTCCCGCTGCGCCTCGCGGGCGCCGACGGCGCGCCCGTACGCGCCGTCGCCATGGACCTTGCCCCTCCCGCCCGATAGCGCGCCACGCCCGGCGTAGCCTCGGCACTATCGACCGATCGGAGTGTAATGACCGAGCGAAGCGAGGGAATCAAAAGACGCGCCCCTGTGGTCACACCCTCCGACGAAGGAGGACTCATGACCGGTATTGAGCAGCGTCGCATCCTCAACACGGCGATTCCCGGCCCGCGTTCGGCCGCGCTGCAGGCGCGCAAGAACGCCGCGGTCTCCGCCGGCGTCTCGACCGGGCTGCCGGTCTACGTCGAGCGGGCCGGCGGCGGCATCCTGGTCGACGTCGACGGCAACCAGCTGATCGACTTCGGGTCCGGCATCGCCGTGACCACGGTGGGCAACGCCGCGCCCCGCGTGGTCGAGCGGGTCCAGGCCCAGGCCGCCGACTTCACCCACACCTGTTTCATGGTCACGCCGTACGCGGAGTACGTCGAGGTGGCCGAGGCACTGGCCGAGCTGACGCCGGGCGACCACGAGAAGCGCTCGGCGCTGTTCAACTCCGGCGCCGAGGCGGTGGAGAACGCCGTGAAGATCGCGCGTTCGGCCACCGGGCGGCAGGCCGTCGTCGCCTTCGACCACGCCTACCACGGCCGGACCAACCTGACGATGAGCCTCACCGCGAAGAACATGCCCTACAAGCACCGCTTCGGGCCGTTCGCCGGTGAGATCTACCGCGTGCCGATGGCCTACCCGTACCGCTGGCCGACCGGTCCGGACAACTGCGCCGAAGAGGCGTTCGCGCAGTTCGCCGCCCAGGTGCACGCCCAGGTCGGCGAGGAGAACACCGCCGCGGTCATCATCGAGCCGATCCAGGGCGAGGGCGGTTTCGTCGTGCCGCCGGACGGCTTCCTCACGCGTGTGGCGGACTGGTGCCGCGACAACGGCGTACTGCTGATCGCCGACGAGATCCAGACCGGCTTCTGCCGTACCGGCGACTGGTTCGCCTGCGACCACGAGGGCGTGGTGCCCGACCTGATCACCACGGCGAAGGGCATCGCCGGCGGCCTGCCGCTCGCCGCCGTGACCGGGCGGGCCGAGATCATGGACGCCGTCCACCCCGGCGGCCTGGGCGGCACCTACGGCGGCAACCCGGTGGCCTGCGCGGCGGCGCTCGGCGCGATCGAGACGATGAAGGCCGAGGACCTTCCCGGGCGCGCCCGTGCCGTGGAGGCGCTCTTCGTGCCCCGGCTGCGCGAGATGGCCGCCAAGTACGTCCAGATCGGCGACGTACGCGGCCGCGGCGCAATGCTCGCGATCGAGCTGGTGTCGGACCCGGTCGCCAAGACCCCGGACCCGGCGCTCACGGCCGCGGTGAACAAGGCCTGTCACGCGGAGGGCCTCGTCACGCTGACCGCCGGCACGTACGGCAACGTCCTGCGGTTCCTCCCGCCGCTGTCCTCGCCCGACCACCTGCTCACCGAAGGCCTGGACATCCTCGAGGGCGCCTTCGCGGCGTCCGTCTGAGCCATCCGCCCCCCGACTCAAGCGAGGTTCTCCGTCATGTCCGACGTCACGCCCTTCCTCCTGTCCGGAACGCCCACCACCGGCGACGACACCCTCACGGTGACCTCGCCGTGGGACGGCTCGGTCGTGGGCGAGGTCGCGGTCCCGACCGACGCCCAGGTGGAGCAGGCCGTCGCCGACCTGCACGCCGTACGGCACGAGGCCCAGGCCACGCCCGCGCACGTGCGCGCCGCGGCCCTCGACCACATCTCGGCCCGCCTGTCCGAACGCTCCGAGGAGCTCGCCGCGCTGATCACCGCGGAGAACGGCAAGCCGCTGGTCTGGTCGCGCGGTGAGGTCACCCGCGCCGTGTCGACGTTCCGGTGGGCCGCCGAGGAGACCCGCCGGTTCGCCGGCGACCTGCAGCGGCTCGACACCGACGCCGCCGCGACCGGGCGGATGGCGGTCGTCCGCCGGTTCCCGCGCGGTCCCGTGCTGGGCATCGCGCCGTTCAACTTCCCGCTGAACCTCGTCGCGCACAAGGTCGCGCCGGCCATCGCCGTCGGCGCGCCCATCCTCGTCAAGCCGGCGCCGGCCACCCCGCTGAGCGCGCTGCTGCTCGGCGAGATCATCGCCGAGACGGATCTGCCGCCGCGGATGGTCTCGGTGCTGCCGGTGCCGAACGAGAAGATGTCCTCGCTCGTCACCGACCCCCGGCTGCCGGTGGTCTCCTTCACCGGTTCCGGCCCGGTCGGCCTGTCGTTGCAGGAACAGGCGCCCGGCAAGCACATCACGCTGGAGCTCGGCGGCGACGCCGCGGTGATCGTCACGGCCGACTGGCCGGACCTGCCCGCGGCCGCCTCGCGCATCGCGCTGTTCGCCAACTACCAGGCCGGCCAGTCGTGCATCGCCGTGCAGCGGGTGCTGGTCCACACCGACGTCTACGACGCCTTCGTCCCCGAGCTCGTCTCGGCGGTCGAGGCGCTGACCACCGGCGACCCGACGACCGACGGCGTCCAGGTCGGCCCGGTGATCAACGACGCGGCGGCCGAACGGATCACGAGCTGGGTCGCGGAGGCCGCCGAGGCGGGCGCCTCCGTGCTCACCGGCGGCACCCGCGAAGGCCGTACCGTCGCGCCGACCGTCCTGGCGGACGTGCCCGCCGGCACGAAGATCGCCGAGGAGGAGGTGTTCGGTCCGGTCCTGTACGTCGCGCGGTTCGGCGACCTCGACGAGGCCTTCGCGACGGTCAACTCCTCCAAGTACGGGCTCCAGGCCGGGATCTTCACCACCGACGTACGGACGGCGTTCCGCGCCCACCGCGACCTGGAGGTCGGCGGTGTGATCGTCGGGGACGTCCCGAGCTACCGCGCCGACCAGATGCCCTACGGCGGCTGGAAGCAGTCCGGCGTCGGGCGCGAGGGCCTGCGGTCGGCGATGAACGACCTGACCGAGGAGCGCGTGATGGTCCTGACCGGTCTCGACCTCTGAACGACCTCGCCGGGGCGGGGGCCGTCGATCGGATGCGGCCCCCGCATCTCATCTCACCGAGATAGGGCAACATAGCCGACATGCCAGCACCACTGACTCGCACGGAGGCGCAGGACCGCGCTCGGCTGCTGAACGTTCACTCCTACACCGTGCACCTCGACCTCACGCGGGGCGAAGAGGTGTTCGGCTCCACCACGGTGATCCGCTTCGGCTGCGCGGAGCCCGGCGCCACGACGTTCGTCGAGCTGCGGCCCGCGCGCCTGCACCGGCTGACCCTCAACGGCGCCGACCTGGACCCCGCGTCGTTCGACGACGGCCGCCTGCCGCTGCCCGGCCTCGCCGCCGACAACGAGCTGCGGATCGAGACGGACATGTACTACTCCCGTACGGGCGAGGGCATGCACCGGTTCACCGACCCGGCCGACGGGGAGGTGTACGTCTACACGCAGTGCGCCCCGGACGAGGCGGACCGGGTCTTCGCGTGCTTCGACCAGCCCGACCTCAAGGCGGTCCTGGAGATCTCGGTGACCGCGCCCGGCCACTGGACGGTGCTGAGCAACGGGACCGGCGAGCGCACCGGGGACGGGCGCTGGGAGTTCGCCCCGACGCCGCCGATCAGCACGTACCTCGCCGTCATCGTCGGCGGGCCGATGCACTCGGTGCACGCCGAGCACGACGGCGTCCCGCTGGGCCTCCACTGCCGCCGTTCGCTCGCTCCCTTCCTGGAAGCCGAGGAGATCTTCGACCTCACGCGGCGCAGCCTCGACCGGTACCACGAGCTGTTCGACGAGCGGTACCCGTTCGGCAAGTACGACCAGGCCTTCGTGCCCGAGCTGAACTTCGGCGCGATGGAGAACCCGGGCTGCGTGACGTTCCGCGACGAGTTCCTGTTCCGCTCGGCCGTCACCGACACCGAGCGCGAGCAGCGCGCCATCGTGATCGCGCACGAGATGGCGCACATGTGGTTCGGCGACCTGGTCACCATGCGGTGGTGGGACGACCTGTGGCTCAACGAGTCCTTCGCCGAGTACATGGGCCACCAGGTGATCGCCGAGGTCAGCCGCTTCACCACGACCTGGACCGGGTTCGCGGTCAAGCGCAAGGCCTGGGGCTACGACGCCGACCAGCGCCCGTCCACCCACCCGGTCGCCGCCCAGGGGCTGGCGGACACCGCGGCGGCGCGGGTGGCCTTCGACGGGATCTCCTACGCCAAGGGCGCCTCCGTCCTGCGGCAGCTCGTCGCCTGGCTCGGCGAGGAGGCCTTCCTCGCGGGCGTCAACGCCCACTTCGCCCGGCACCGGTTCGGCAACGCCGACCTGGCCGACCTGCTCGACGCCCTCGCGGGAGCCGCGCCCGGCCGCGACGTCCACTCCTGGGCCGAGCGCTGGCTGCGGAGCAGCGGCGTGGACACCCTCCGCGCCGAGGTCGAGGAGCGCGACGGCGCCATCGTCTCCGCCGCGATCGCGCACACCGGCAGGCCGACGCGCCCCCACCGGATCCTCCTCGGCCTGTACGACAAGGCGGACGGCGACGGCGCGTACCGGCTGACGCCGCGCGACCGGATCGGCGTCGACCTGCCCGCCGATGGCGCGGACCGCACGACGCTGTCCGAGCTCGCGGGGGCCGCGCGCCCCGACCTGCTGGTGATCAATGACGGCGACCTCGGCTACGCGAAGGTGCGCCCGGACCACCGCTCCTGGGAGACCGTGGCCGCGGGGCTGTCCGCGATCGAGGACCAGCTGACCCGCGCTGTGCTGTGGAACACCGCCCGCGACATGGTCCGCGACGGCGACCTGCCGGCCGCCGACTTCCTCGCGCTCGTCGAGACGCACCTGCCGGCCGAACCCGCCGTGTCCGTGGTCGAGGCGATGCTCGCGTTCGCCCGCGACCAGATCGCCGACCGCTACCTGGCCCCCGAACGGCGCCCGGCGGCCATCGCCACCCTCGCCGAGGTCTGCCGCCGCATCATCCGGACCACCGACGACGACCCCGGCATACGGCTGGCCGCCGTACGCGGCCTGATCCGCTGCTCGTCGACGCCGGACGAGGTGGCCGCGCTGCGCGAATGGCTGCGGGACGAGCGGGTGCCCGGCGGGCCCGACCTCGATCCGGAGCTGCGCTGGAAGGCGCTGCTCCAGCTGTCCGCGCTCGGCGAGGCGGGCGAGGCGGAGATCGCCGAGGAGCTGGCCCGCGACCCGAGCGCGACCGGCTGCCAGGGCGCGGCACGCTGCAGCGCGGCCCTGCCGGGACGGGACACCAAGGAGCGCGCCTGGCAGCAGATGTTCACCGACGGCGCGCTGTCGAACCGCCTGCTGATCGCGACCGCCGAGGGCTTCTGGCAGCCGGCGATGCCGGAGGCGACCGAGGGCTACGTGCGGCGTTACTTCGAGGAGGTCCCGGCGGCGGGGAAGCGCGGCCCGATGGTCGCGATCGCCCTGGGACAGGTGCTCTTCCCCGACCACGCGGCCACGCCGGAGACCGTACAGGCGGCGGAGCGCTGCCTGGAGGAGGACCTCATCCCCGCGCTGCGCCGGGCACTCGCCGACCAGCTCGACGATCTACGACGCGCGGTCCGCATCCGGGAGTCGTGACGGGCCCCGCGGACGTGTGGTCGGTGCCCGGGTAGGGCCGGGTACCGACGGGACGGGCACGGTCGCGGACGGATCAGAGCGGCCGCTCGCGAACCGACGCTCGGGGCGGAAAGATGCGGTGCCCGCGGGCCGCGGCCTCCTCCCCATGAAGGCGCGGCCCCGCGGGCACCCGCCGTTCCCTGCGGATCCGGGTCGCCTACCCGGTCCGCGGGACGCGGCCCTCGCATCGGCTGCCTGAGATGAATCCCCTGTCTCCATCCGGCGCGCGGGGCCGCTCCTGGTGGTCCTCACGGGTGTGGGACGACGGCGCCGCGCGAGACGCGGCCCCGTTCCTCCCAGCACGCCTCTATGGTGGCTCTGACCTGGCATATCGGGCAAAGACCGGCTTCTTCTGCGCCTCATATAATTTCTTCATGACACTGCGGCAGTTCGAATATCTGATCGCGGTGGCCGAAGAACACTCCTTCACCCGGGCGGCCGAGCGGTTGCTCGTCTCCCAGCCGGCGCTGTCCCACCAGATCAAGGTCCTCGAGGACGAGGTCGGCGGCCCGCTGCTGGACCGGCTCGCCCGTACGGTCGAGGTGACCGAGCTCGGCAACGCCTTCCTGCCCCATGCCATCGCCGCGGTGCGCAGCACCGACGAGGCGACGTCCGCCGCCCGCGCGGTCGGCCGGCTCTCCGGAGGCGAGCTGCGGGTCGCGACGCTGCGATCGATCGCCCTCGGCATCATCCCGCGGGCCATCCGCGTGTGGCGGCACGAGCACCCGCGGGTCCGGGTACGGATCCGGGAGTTCTCCCACGTCGACCTGCTGACGGCGGAGATGCTTCACGGCGGCGCCGACGTCGCGATCGGGCCGGCGCCGACGAGCTGGACCGGCCCGTGCCGGGCCCTGGGCCCCGAGGAGTTCCTCGTGGTACTCCCGTACGACGACCCGGAGCTGCGGAACGGCGGCGGGTCGATCGATCTTCGGCGGCTGTCGGACCGCCTCTGGGTGCTGTACGCGCCCGACTTCGGCCTGGCACCGTTCGTCGGCGCCGCCTGCGCCCGCGCCGGCTTCACGCCGAGGGCGGCCGTGCGCACCCACCACACCGCGACCGCCGTCGAACTCGCGGCGGCCGGGCTCGGCCCCGCCCTCGTACCCGCCAACGTGGTCGGCCCCGACTTCGAACGCTGCACGATCCGTCCCGATCCGCCGATCCGCCGTGAGCTGGTCGCCTTCACCCGCCAGTACGTCTCCCCGCCCGCGTCGGCGTTCATCGAGACGCTCGCCGAGCACGCCACCTTGTGACGGCGCAGAACGAGCGAGCCCGGTGCCCGGCGGAGCACCGCACCATGGTCACGGCGGTCGGCGAAGAAGCGACCGCCCTCTCCCGCGGATGGCCGGATGAGGATGCGTTGACGCGTCCCACGAGGGGGTGCCGGGGGATAGTCTCGCATTCCGCGATCTTGAGGAAGGCGGTGCGGCCGTGGTCGGCGAGCATGTCGATCCGGAGACGCCCAACGTCGCCCGGATGTATGACTACTACCTCGGCGGCAAGGACAATTTCGCCGCCGATCGCGAGGCCGCCGAGCGGATCATGAAGATCATGCCGCACGCCGCGGAATGGGTCCGGGCCAATCGCGGTTTCCTGGCCCGCGCGGTGCGGTTACTCTCCGAGTCGGGGATCCGCCAGTTCATCGACATCGGCACCGGCCTGCCCACCCGGGAAAGCGCCCACCAGGTGGCCGGGCGGATGGACGCCGAGTCGCGTGTGGTGTACGTGGACATCGACCCCGTGGTGGTCTCCCACGGCCGCGCCCTGCTGGCGACCGACGAGCGGAGCACGGTGATCCAGGCCGACCTTCGCCGTCCGGACGACATCCTGAGCCATCCCGAGACCCGCGCCCTGATCGACTTCGACCGCCCCGTCGGCCTCCTGCTCGTGGCGGTGCTGCAGTTCATACCCGACGACCGCGAGGTCTCCGACGTCCTCACCCGGCTGCGCGCCGCGCTCGCCCCCGGCAGCCACCTGGTGATCTCCCACATCACCGCCGACGAGGTCGCCCCAGCGGTCGCCGGCGAAGGCCGCGAGATCTACGCGACCACCTCTCTCGGCTCGATCACTCCACGCTCCCCATCCCAGGTGGCGACCTTCTTCGACGGCCTGGAGCTGCTCGAACCCGGTCTGGTCGGCGTCGAACACTGGCGCGCCGCCGAGCCACCGGCCGGCGACCGCGTACCGCTCGGCTTCCTCGGCGCGGTCGCCCGCCGCTGATGGAGACGGAACCCGTGAGGTCGCGTTCTCGCAGCCTCTGGGGCCCATGCGGTTGAGGTCCCATGCTGTGACAGCTGATATTCGCGCCACTCGACCTGACCGGCGGTCCGCTCCCGGAACACGATCAAGGCGCGGCGGTCATCGCAGGCGAGCAACCCTTCTCGGCTCAGCAGGCCTCTCACCTGCGGACATACAATTTCCGCATGAGCTTCCGGCAGATGGAGTACCTGCTGGCCGTCGTTGAGGAAGGCTCGTTCACCCGGGCGGCGCAGCGGCTCTCCGTCTCCCAGCCCGCGCTCTCCCACCAGATCCGGGCGCTGGAGCGCCACGTCGGGCACCCGCTGCTCGAACGTCTTCCCGACACCGTACGCCTGACGCCGATGGGCCGTGCGTACCTGCCGCACGCGATCGCCGCGCTGCACAGCGCCGAGGAGGCCCTGCACGTCGCCCGTCCCCGCGGGGAGATGGCCCGGATCGGCCTGCGGATCGCCGCGCTGTACTCGATCGCGCTCGGCATCATCCCGCCGGCGGTCCAGATGTGGCGGCGGCGGTACCCGGACTCCCACGTCGAGCTGCTGGAGTTCGGCAACAGTGCCGACCTGGCGAACCTCGTGTCGGCGGGCGGTGTCGACGTCGCCGTCAGCGCGGCACCGCTGCACTGGGACGGGCCGGTGCGCACGCTCGGCAGGGAGGAGCTGGTCGTGGTGCTGGCGAAGGACGACCCGGTGGCAGCCGACGGCCGCCGCCGGGTGCGCCTGGCCGAGCTCGCGAGCCGGCCCTGGGTGCTCTACACGCCGGACAACGGGCTGGCGGGCGTGGTCGCCCAGGCGTGCTCGACCGCCGGATTCATCGCGCGCCCCGCCGTACACACGCACCACACCTCCACCGCGGTCCAGCTCGCCGCGGCGGGGCTGGGTCCGGCGCTGGTGCCGCGGAACATGATCGAGGCCGACTTCGGCGGCGCCCAGCTCGAACCGGACCCGCCGGTCCACCGTGAGCTGGTCGCCTTCACCACGACCGCCGAGGTGCCGCACATCTCCGCGTTCATCGACATCCTGGCCGAACACGGCGCCATCCGTTCACGAGCCGTCGCCTCTCCGCACCCCGCGAAAACGCTCCGCAGGCACCGGGTCTCCCCGGGAACCGCGGACGGGGAAGGGTGACCCGGCGCGCGACCTTCCGGTTCGCCCGCTCACGACGGCCGCGCCGGCCGTCTTCCGGCGTCAGCGGAGGCGGTAGAGGATCTCTCCCGCGTCGGGGACGACGAGGGTCTCGGGGTCGCGGGACCACTCCTCCACGTCGATCGTGGCCGGGTCGAGGTAGGACAGGGCCAGGTCACCCGTGGTGCGGGCGTCGATTCCCGTGGCGAGAGTGACCTCGATGCGGCAGCGTTCCTCGCCCGTGGCCGGGTCGTACGTGCCGCCGCCGCGCAGGTGCGTCGAATGGGCCAGCACGCCCCACGGCCGGTCCTTGTACCGGTCCCACTGTTTCACGAAGTAGTCGCGGCAGTGGTAGCCGACGGCGCGGATCGCCTCGCCGTGGGTGCGGCTCACCTCGGTGACGTGCGGCGCGTACAGGACCACCTGGCCGCCGTCGGCGACGACCGGCTCGACCTTGTACATGCCCTTGGCGGCGGTCCAGATCTCGTCGTAGCGACGCGACACGAGGGAGAGCACCCGTTTGACCGGCGCGTCGAGGTACTTCACATCGACCTGGGCGGTGATGTCCGCGGCGGCGGCCCAGGCGTCCCGGGTGCCCCCGTACGTGATCGCATGCAGGTTCGACGTGCCGGACTCCACCACGAGCGAGAAGCACCGCAGCTCGCTGGGCACCTTCGCCGCCGCGCGGTCGATCAGCGCGCGTACCGGCGTCGTGCCGCGTGTCCCGATGATCTCCGCGCTGGTGATCAGCGCGCCCAGCCAGTGCGACACGTCGATCACCTCCTGGCCCGACACCCCGGGGAACAGGTACTTGTTGCCGCCCGAGAAACCCACGACCTCATGCGGGAAGACGGGACCGACGACGAGCGTGATGTCGCTTTCCACCACGGCCCGGTTGAGGCGCACCTCCACCGGGTCGGACAGCCGGCCGCCGGACAGCTCGGCGAGCTCCGCTCCGCTGATCTCTCCGACCGAGGCCAGCATGCCGGGGTCCCACCACTCGTGGTTACGGATCGTGACCCCCGAGTAACGTTCGGCGGCACGGCCTGGTGGATGGCCGAACAGGGCGGCGAGTTCCTCCTCGCTCATCGCCGGGTGGGTGCCGAGCGCGACCATGAAGGTCAGCTCGGCGACGCGCCCGTGCAGGGCCGCGTGCACACCGTCCAGGAGCATCGGCAGCGGGCAGCTGCGGGTGGCGTCCGGCACCAGCACGCAGACCTTCTTGCCGGTGTACTCATCGTCGTCCAGCGACGAGCGGATGAACCGCTCGACGTCGGCGGCGGCCAGCACCTCCTGCGGCGAACCGAGGACACGGGCCATGGGCAAGCTCACCTCTCTTCGGCATCGGCATGTCCAGTATGTCGGTGACCGCCCAGGACTGTGACGCGGGTGACGTTCTGGTACCTAAGGGACCGCTGCGGCGTCGGCGCGGACCGATATCACCAACGCACGGCCGTCGCGCATCCCGGCCAGCCGGTAGATGTGGGTTACCGCTGGCGGGACCCGAAGATGGTGGCTGGCCGCGCTGACTTTCGGCCCTGGACCGGCGAAAGTGGATGGCGTAGTCGGAGGACAAAGCGAGAGCCCGTCCGGGCGCTCTCCACCGGTGGCCCCCCGGTCGACATCCGACTGACCGCCCCCACGGTCACTGCGGTTGCGGGTCGCGGCGGACTCCCCCGCCGCCGCGGCCCGCAAGCCGAAGGCACGGCGAAGCCGCCGCCCCCTGGCGAGCCATTCCGACGGCCGCGTCCCCCAAGACGCCGGGCGAGGGCGGCCGGCGGACGGCGCGGCGAGCCGCCGTCATATGAGCCCGAGGCCCCTCGGCGCACCCGCTGCGGGCCCGCCGCCCTTCATCGTCAGCGGCCAAGGATCGCCCGAGCGCCCCCACCACACCACCGAGCGCCGCGCCGCGGTCCGCCGAGCGCCGAAATCCCGGGACCGGCCGCTGAGCGCTCCCGCGGCCCCTGGGACGAGCGATCCTCCGCAACGTGGCCCGTTTCGCGGGCAGTCCACCGCCCGGTCGCAGACCGCGACGACAGAGGCCCGGTGCCCCGACCGGCTCCCCGCCGACCGCTCACCAAGGACTCTCCGACCCGCGAGCGGGACCTCCTTGAACGGTCCGCCCCGCGGACACGCGTCCGCGCAGGCCACCGGGCCGGTTGAGCAGACCGAAGCACCCCTTTTCGGCGCCGCTGATATGCGACTAAAGGCAGCCCTTTAAGCATCTCTAATGCCAGCTCTAACGAATTAGGGGGATGACGCGGGGCAATTGCCGAAATAGATTGCGATAGTCAAGCTCGAACGAGCGGCGAATGACCCGTGCAGCGGACGACGGCGACTGACGGAGGGGGGTGCCGGCGTGGCACAAATCGTCTCTTCACGGGACGGGCCCGACCTCCAGCGCTGAACGTCACGCACTGACGCCGCCGAGTGATCGGCGCGATCGGCCGGGCACCGCCGACATCTCCAGCGTCCGCCCGGCCCGTCCGTGACCGGATCATCTTGCCCCGGTAGCCCAATCAGGACGGAGGCAGCGGACTTAAAATCCGCGAAGTGTGGGTTCGAATCCCACCCGGGGTACTCATGTGATGTCTCAGGACATCGGAAACCCTCCGAACCTACGGGGTCGGAGGGTTTTTTCTTTGGGGTTGGTAGTCGCGGGTGGGGTCGATGGTCAGTTCGCGGAGGAGTTCTCCGGTGGTGGCGGTGATCACGCGGACGTGGAGATCGTCGACGAGCATGATGACGTGGGTTCGGGCGTGGGTTCGTCCGATGCCGAGGTGGTGGAGCCGGCTGCCCGTACGCAGGGTGACGACGCCGGAGTCGTCGATGCGGTCGTGGCGGACCCGGGTGTGGGTGTCGGCCTGGCGGCTGGTGGCGGGCAGTGCTTTGGGCAGGGTGTTGTAGACGGTGGCGGGCGTGGCTCGGTGTGGCAATGACCGGTGCGGGCGCTGGTGGTTGTAGGCGTGGGTGAAGCGGTCGATGAGGGCCTGTAGCTGGGTCATGGTTGCCGGCTGATCAGGCTGGGCTCGTAGCCATTTCTTCATCGTCTGCTGGAAGCGTTCGACTTTCCCGCAGGTGGTGGGGTGGTTTGGGGTGGAGTTCTTTTGGCGGAT
>NZ_BAABHF010000060.1:0-63716 GCF_039541955.1 Actinoallomurus oryzae
CAGCAGGCCCCCGCCCCGCAGGCCCCGGCTCCCGCCCCGGCCCAGGCTCCGGCCGCCCGGCCCGCGGTGCAGGCGCCCGCGCCGTCCCAGCCGTCGGCGGCGGCCGCGCGGCTGCGCGGCACGACCGAGAAGATGTCGCGGACGCGGCAGTCGATCGCCCGGCACATGGTCGAGTCGCTGCAGGTGTCGGCGCAGCTCACCACGGTCGTCGAGGCCGACGTCACCAAGATCGCTCGGCTGCGCGAGCAGGCCAAGGACGACTTCCAGGCGCGTGAGGGCGTCAAGCTCAGCTTCCTGCCCTTCTTCGCCCTGGCGGCGGTCGAGGCGCTGAAGGTCCACCCGAAGCTGAACGCCGTCATCAACTCCGAGACCAACGAGGTCACCTACCACGACGTCGAGAACCTCGGCATCGCGGTGGACGCCGAGAAGGGCCTCATGGTGCCGGTGATCCACAACGCCGGTCAGCTCAACCTGGGCGGCCTGGCGCAGCGGATCGCCGACCTCGCCGAGCGCACCCGTACCAACAAGGTGAGCCCGGACGAGGTGACCGGCGGCACCTTCACGCTCACCAACACCGGCAGCCGCGGCGCGCTGTTCGACACGCCGATCCTCAACCAGCCGCAGGTGGGCATGCTCGGCACCGGCACGGTCGTCAAGCGGCCCGCGGTGATCGATGACCCGCAGCTCGGCGAGGTCATCGCCGTGCGCTCGATCGTCTACCTCGCGCTGACCTACGACCACCGGCTGGTGGACGGCGCCGACGCCGCGCGGTTCCTCGCGACCGTCAAGCACCGGCTGGAGGAGGGCAATTTCGAGTCCGAGCTGGGCATCTAGCCCGCCCCGGGCGGTACTCCTACGGCCCGGCGCTCACTAGGGTGGCGGTCGTGCAGATCGCCATCACCGGTTCCACGGGACTCATCGGTAAGGCCCTCGTCCGCGCACTGCGCGACGAGGGCCTTACCGTCATCCGGCTCGTACGCCGGCCGGCCGCCGCCGAGGACGAGATCCGGTGGGACCCGTTCGGCGGGGTCGACTCCGGCGCGCTGGAAGGCGTGGACGCCGTCGTCCATCTGGCCGGAGCCGGCATCGGCGACCACCGCTGGACCGAGACGTACAAGCGCGAGGTCCGCGACAGCCGTGTCGAGGGCACCCGCACGCTCGCCCGCGCCCTGGCGCGGCTCTCCCGCCGCCCCGCGGTGTTCGTGTCCGGCTCGGCGGTGGGCTTCTACGGCGACACCGGCGACGACGCAGTCGACGAGTCGGCCCCGGGCGGAACGGGGTTCCTCGCCGAGCTGTGCCGCGACTGGGAGGCGGCGGCGCAGCCGGCGGTCGACGCCGGCATCCGGGTCGTGCACCCGCGCACCGGTCTCGTGCTGTCGCGGCGGGGCGGGCTGTTCGGCAAGATGCTGCCGCTGTTCCGGCTGGGGCTCGGCGGGCGGCTCGGCTCCGGACGGCAGTGGATGAGCTGGATCACCCTCGACGACCAGGTCGCCGCGCTGCGCTTCCTGATCCACGACGGCCTGCAGGGGCCGGTCAACCTCACCGCGCCCGAGCCGGTGACCAACGCCGCCTTCACCGCGGCGATCGGGCGCGCCCTGCGCCGCCCCACGCCGTTCATCGTGCCCGCGCCCGCACTGCGGCTGGCGCTCGGCGAGGTCGCCGACGAGGGCGCGCTCATCAGCCAGCGGGCGCTGCCCGGCCGCCTGACCAAGGCCGGGTTCACCTTCCGCCACCCCGACATCGACACCGCCATGGCCGCTCTCCTGTCCTGAACGGCCGCCCACGAACTCGCAAGGAACCCGTCACTCGCCTGCGCGCAGCCGCCCGGCCGCGTACGGTGACTGGTGCGGGAGAACGCAGGGGGGCACTCGTCGGAAGTGTCTCGGGCGCATGAGCGCCAGCGAGTGGGGTGGCCGGTCTTGAAACGAGACCGGCCGCGGAGCGAGTGAGGGTGGGAGCGAGCAATGAGCACCGACGGAAAACCGCATATTCTCGCGATCGGCGGCGGCGGCTTCATCCCGACCGACCGGTACGGCCTGTCACCGAGTCCGCTGCTGCGCTACGCGCTCGACCTCACCGGCCACGACCGTCCGCGCGTCTGCTTCGTGCCGACCGCGCTCGGCGACGGAGCGGAGCACATCGCCCGCTTCTACGCGGCGTTCGCCCAGCTCGACGCCGAGGTCAGCCACCTGTCGCTGTTCCCCATGCCCAACCACGAGGATCCCGCGGCGCACCTGCTCGCCCAGGACCTCGTGTACGTCTCCGGCGGCAGCGTGGCCAACCTGCTGGCCCTGTGGCGCCTGCACGGCCTCGAGGACGCGTTCGCCGAGGCGTGGCGGTCCGGGGTCGTCCTGTGCGGGCAGAGCGCGGGCGCGCTGTGCTGGCACGTCGGCGGCAACACCGACTCCTTCGGGCCGCGCCTGCGCCCGCTCACCAACGGCCTCGGCCTGCTCCCCTACTCCTGCGGCGTCCACTACGACAGCGACCCGCAGCGCCGTCCGCTGCTGCACCGGCTCATCGCCGACGGCACGCTGCCGTCGGGGTACGCCGCCGACGAGGCGGTGGCCCTGCACTACGTGGGCATCGAGTTCGTGCAGGCCGTGAGCTATGTCGACGGGCGCGGCGCGTACGACATCGAGCCGGACGGGGCGGGAGGGGTCAAGGAGACCCACATCGAGCCTCGCCTGCTGGCCTCGCTGTGAGGGACGTACGCTCTTGTACGTGAGCGAGACTGCGATACAGCCATCCACCGACCTTCCGCCGGCCCCCGTGTCAACCGGTGACCTGGTATTCGTCCACGCCGGTTTCGGCGAGCACGCGGTGCCCTACGAGCAGGCGTGGGAGCTGCAGCGGCGGCTGCACGAGCGCCGGGTCGCGGATGAGATCCCCGATGTCTGCCTGCTGCTGGAGCACCCGCCGGTCTACACCGCCGGCAAGCGCACCGAGCCGCTGGACCGCCCGATCGGCGACCCCGGCGCGCCGGTGATCGACGTCGACCGCGGCGGAAAGATCACCTGGCACGGGCCCGGACAGCTGGTCGGCTACCCGATCGTCCGGCTCAAGGAGCCGGTCGACGTGGTCGCCTACGTTCGCACGATCGAGGAGGCCCTGATCCGGGCGTGCGCCGACCTCGGCCTGGCGACCAAGCGCGTCGAGGGCCGCAGCGGCGTGTGGGTGCCCGGCGTGCCCGACCGCAAGGTCGGCGCGATCGGCATCCGCGTCTCCCGGGGCGTGACGATGCACGGGTTCGAGATCAACTGCGACGCGGACCTGTCGTGGTTCGACCGGATCGTGCCGTGCGGCATCCGCGACGCGGGCGTGACGTCACTGTCGCAGGAGCTCGACCGCGAGGTCTCGGTGGCCGAGACCCTGGCGCTCACCGAGCAGCGGCTGGCCGAGGCGCTCGGCGCCGCGAACACCGCACACCGCGACCTCGGCGCGATGCTGGGCGGTGACCTGCCGGGTCAGCCCATCGCCTAGCGGTCAGCCCATCGCCTTGTAGATCGCCTGGCCCTCGTCGGCGGCGGCCTTGAAGAAGCCCACGAGGTTCTCGTACGCGGTGCGCAGGTCGCGGTCGCGTACGGCCTCGACGGGCTTGCCGATCCAGTCGTCGGCGCCCTGGACGCCCAGCTTGGCCATCTGCTTCGGGTCGTACCGCCCGGCGATCTGCCGGAAGTCGGTCGCCACGAGGTGGTCGGCGGCCGGCTTCACCCGCTGCGGCGCCAGGTAGATGACGTCCACACCGAACTCTTCGGCACCGTCCTCGGTGAGCAGGCGACCACCGCAGACGACGTCGGCGGCGGGGTGCGGCCCCTCCCACGGGTCTCCCGTGATCAGGTAGTGGAGGCCCTGCCACGTGCCGGCGATGGGAAGCACGGAGTGGTTGTTCCGCCAGCCCTTGTTTCCGAAAATCGACCTGGCGACGGCGCCCGGATCGCCTCCGCCCTCGGCTTCCGGAAGCCTGAGGTACGTCATGGCAACTCGCAAGCCCGACCTCCCATTATGCGCAGTTGTGCACGCGACATCCCAGTTACCTTAGAGAGATCGACAGCTACGTATGGTGAGAACGCGGCAAAAGCCCGGTCTCAACTTTCCGCCGGCGTCGCGCACCGCCCGGCGCACCGGAGAGCGGGCGCCGTAGGGGCTGTCGTCTCAGTATCCCGGCCGACCTTCCACCATGTCCGGCGCTTGCGCAAACTGAACGTCCCGCCACATACGCCGAACCCGCCGCCACCCTCCGCGAGCCACGTACATCACCCCGTCCCGGGCCCCCTCGTACGTCCGTAGCAGGCCCGCAGAAGCCCGGAGAACCCATCCAAGCGGCCATGCCATGGAACGTGGCCGAGAAGCGGTGTCAGCGTGTTCAGACGGCGTGGTCGGGGCTCACGGTGCGGGCCGGATGCGCCGGCGCTTTCCCCGAGCCGGGCCGGTGGGAATGATGGGCCCATGACGCTGAGCGCCGCCGACGGCAACGCCATCCTCGATGAGAACTTCTCCCCCTGGGTGCGGGATCTCGGCCTCGTGGTCGAGGAGACCGGTGACCTGATGGCCGTGCTGCGCCTGCCGTGGTCCTCGCGGCTGGCGCGGCAGGGCGGGGCCATGTGCGGTCAGGCGCTCATGGCCGCGGCCGACACCGCCACCGTGATCGCGGTCTCCGCGGCGCGCGGGGAGTTCGTCCCGATGACGACCGTTCAGCAGTCGAGCACGTTCCAGCGTCCCGTCGTGGACACCGACGTCCTCGTCACGGCGACGCTCACCAAGCTCGGCCGTACGCTGGCGTTCGCCGAGGTCGCCATGACCGCGGGCGGGAGCGTCGCCGCGCACGCGACCACGGTCTACGCCCTGCTCGGCTGAGCGAGGGGCGTCACCAGTTCGGGTCGGTGCCGGGGACGCCCGGCGGGAGCGCGTGCCCCGGCGGATACATGATGTAGGCGACGCCGCCGCTGGAGGAGCTGCGCTGCCAGACGTTCTCGAAGTCGGCGCGCGGGTAGACCCGGCGGACCTCGGCGTCCGAGGGCGAAGCGGGGTCGTTGACGATCGGGTCGCCGCTCTGGGTGAAGCCGACGACGACGAACAGGTGGCCGTTGGTGCCGTAGCCGGCGCCGGGCAGTTCGGATGCCTTGAACGACTGCGAGGTCACCACCGGGATGCCCGCCTTGATGAACTGCTCCAGCTCCGTCACCGACCGCAGCCGCGTGATGAAGCCGTTCAGCCCGAACCGGCCGGCGTAGGCCGGGTTGAACGGCCAGTTGCCGGTGCCTCCGTAGTTGTGGTCGTAGGTGTTGCGGGCGGCGTAGTCGACCTGCGGGTCGGCGTACGACGGGTCCACCCACGCCATGTCCTGCTGTGAGGGCCCCGTGTTCCAGTAGGACACGACCATGGACGTCGACGTCGGACTGCACCACGCCTCGCCGCCACCGTTGTACTCCGGGTACTGCCCCTTGTGGATCTCCTGGGAGTAGGCGGGGACGTTCAGCTCGATGCCCTCGGCGCCGCCGAGCGGGCTGACCGGCACGGTCTTGCGGTCGGGCACCAGCGAGGCCATCGCGCCGACCGAGCGCAGCGCCGGCCGTGCCTCGGTGCCCGGCAGGCGGTACAGCGTCACCCGGAGCCGGTAGGAGGTCAGCGAGCCCTGGGCGACGAACGTGTCGATGTCGACGTCGCCGTCGGCGTCGCCCTGGCCCGGTACGGAGGTGCGGTGGATGTCGCCGCCCTCCCCCGGGTCGTCGGCCGCCCACCGGCCCATGACGTACCACTTGGTGTCCGCGCCCGCGCCGGTGTGGCCGCGCATCTCGACCTGCAGCCAGCTGCCGTGCGGGGTGTCGGCGGTCCAGGACGCCACGAGCTGGGTCGCGCCGAACCCGACCGACACCTCCGGCGAGGTCCAGCGCGCGTAGTCCCAGGTCTTCGTGCCGCCGCCGTACGGGTCGGTGTAGCTCGCCGTGCCCGCCGGCGCGGCGAAGGCGAGGGCGCCGGTGCCGGACGGCTGCACGCCCTCCGAGACGCCCGCCGCGAAGTCGGCGTCCGAGCTCCACTCGTGGTAGACGACGCTCGACTGCGGCGCGGACTTCTCCGCCTCCGCGCCGGGCGCACCGGTCCCCGCCGTGGTCATCAGGCCCGCGGCGACCAGCAGGGAGACCGTCGAGACGCGGACACGCGAGCGCACCATGGGCTACTCCAGGGGGAGGGCTCCCGGTGCGCCGTGACCACGACCGCGGTCACGACGCACCGGAGGGCGGCGTTCACCAGTTCTTCTCCATACCGGGGATGTTCTTGGGAAGCCGGTGACCGGGCGGGTACATGATGTAGGCGATGCCGCCGCTGGAGGAGCTGCGCAGCCAGACGTTCTCGAAGTTGGCGCGCGGGTAGACGTTGCGGACGACGGCGTCGGAGGACGAGGCCGGATCGTTGATGATCGGGTCACCCTTCTTGGTGAACCCGACGACGACGAACAGGTGGCCGTTGGTGCTGTAGTTGGAGCCGGGCAGCTCGTCGGCCTTGAACGACTGCGAGGTCACCACCGGGATGCCCGCCTTGATGAACTGCTCCAGCTCCGTCACCGACCGCAGCCGCGTGATGAAGCCGTTCAGCCCGAACCGGCCGGCGTACGCGGGGTTGAACGGCCAGTTGCCGGTGCCCTCGTAGTTGTAGTCGTAGGTGTGGCGCGCGGCGTAGTCGACCTGCGGGTCGGCGTACGACGGGTCCACCCACGCCATGTCCTTCTTGGAGGGACCGCGCTTCCAGTAGGACACGACCATCGAGGTGGACGTGGGGCTGCACCAGGCCTCACCGCCGCCGTCGTACTCGGGGTACTGGCCCTTGTGGATGTTCTGGGAGTACGCCGGGACCTTCAGCTCGATGCCCTCGGCGCCGCCGAGCGGGCTGACCGGCACGGTCGTGCGCTTGGCGACCTGCGAGGCCATCGCGCCGACCGAGCGCAGCACCGGCCGCACGTGCTTGCCGGGCGCGCGGTACAGAGTCACCCTCAGCTGGTAGGAGGTGAGGGAGTTCTTGGCGATGAAGGTGTCGATGTCGACGTTGCCGTTGGCGTCGGCCTGGCCGGGCACCGTCGTCCGGTTGATGTCGCCGCCTTCCTTGGGGTCGTCGGAGGCCCAGCGGCCCATGACGTACCACTTGGTGTCCGCGCCCGCGCCGGTGTGGCCGCGCATCTCGACCTGCAGCCACGTCCCGTGCGGGGTGTCGGCGGTCCAGGACGCCACGAGCTGGGTCGCGCCGAACCCGACCGACACCTTCGGTGAGGTCCAGCGCGCGTAGTTCCAGGTCTTGGTGCCGGCGCCGTACGGGTCGGCGTAGCTCGTCGAGCCGACCGTGTGGGCGATCGTGAGGGCGCCGGCGCCCGACGGCCGTACGCCCTCGGACGAGCCCTTGGCGAAGTCGTGGACCGACGTCCACTGGTGATAGGCCACGAGCGAGCGTGCGGGGGCGTCGGCGGCCCCCGCGTGCGGCGCCGCGGCCACGGTGGTGGTCGTGAGACCGACCATTACGACAAGAGAGATCTTCCGTGCCGAAGCACGGGCACGCGACCACACCATGGCGACTCCAACGACGGCGACGATCTGAGCCCCGATCTGAACCCGGACGGTAAGACCGCGCCGACGGCGTGTCAACGCTTTACAAGCCCAAGCGTTGCGTGGAAATTTGTTTACCCTCGCGTCCCGCAACGGCGGCGCCGCTTTCGACTGCGGGCGCGAACCCTCGTATCCTTCCCTCCATGGCAAAGAAGTCCCAGGACGGACAGGACGAAAGCCCCGGCCGCCTCAAGCAGATCCGCATGGTCGCCTCACTGGTCCACCAGGCCAATCGCAAGGCCCTGCCGACGGTGGTCTTGGCGGCGATCGGGACTCTCGTGGTGTTCGTGGTCCTCGGGCTGGTCCTGGGCCAGGCGCTGCTGCTGATCCCGCTCGGTGTGCTGGCCGCCCTCGCGGTCGGCATGATCGTCTTCGGCCAGCTGGCGCAGCGTACACAGTACGCCATGCTCGAGGGCAGGCCCGGCGCCGCCGCGTCGATCGTGGAGAACATGCGGGGCCGCTGGGTCGTGACCCCCGCCGTGCAGGCGAACCGCAACATGGACGTCGTGCACCGCGTGGTCGGCCACCCGGGCGTGATCCTGCTGGCCGAGGGCCCCGGCTCGCGCGTCGGCAAGCTCATCGGAGCGGAGAAGAAGCGCATCTCCCGCGCCGCCTCGGAGATCCCGATCTATGACATCCAGGTCGGCAACGACGAGGGCCAGGTGCCGATCGGCAAGCTCCAGCGCCACCTCACCAAGCTGCCGCGCAACCTCAAGAAGGACGAGGTCAGCGAGCTGACCGACCGCCTCAACGCGCTGCCGCAGTCGATGCAGATGCCCAAGGGCCCGATCCCCAAGGGCGCGCGCATGCCGAAGGGCCCCAAGCCCCGCACGCGCTGAGCCGGACGCGAAGGCTTCAGGCGCTAGGGCTCAGCGGACCACGACCACCGTGTTGGCCGCGCGGTCGTGCAGGCCGCGGTGGTCGCGGTCCCACAGCACCGCGGGGATCAGGAGCACGAGCAGCACGGCGCGCTCGAAGGCCCACAGGAGCCCGACGTCGCCACCGTTCGGCACGGTCACGCGCAGCCCGGCGAGCCGCTTGCCCACGGTGGTGCCGAAGAGGCCGATGAGCAGCCACGACAGCACACCGAAGATCGCGAGTGTGGCGAAGCTGCGCACGCCCGGGCTCCAGTGCAGGGCGGCCGACAGGATCTGCGCCACCAGCAGTGCCAGGAGCCAGTCGACGATCAGGGCCACGAGCCGGCGGCCGTACCCGGCCACCGAGCCGGGCCCCTGCTGCGGCAGGCCCATGCGCTCTCCCGGGTAGCCGAGGTCGGCGCCTGCCGCGCGGGCGCCCGAGAGCCAGGTTCCGGCCGAACGCCGAGGTTCGCTCATGGCCTCAAAGCTATCCGCCGCCAGTGATCATCCGGCGCCGGGGGCCATGTAACACATGCGAAACACATGGGACACGGCCTGGAAACGGCCGGCGCATAGCGTGATAGCGCCCTGAAAGCACCCCTAGGAGGTTGGATGTTCAGCAGTGCCAGCGAGGTCCTGAAATACATCAAGGACGAAGGGGTGCGGTTCGTCGATGTCAGGTTCACCGACCTGCCGGGCACGACGCAGCACTTCACGTTCCCGGTGGAGAACTTCGGTGAGGGCGTCTTCACCGACGGTCTGATGTTCGACGGGTCCTCCATCCGTGGTTTCCAGGAGATCCACGAGTCGGACATGCTGTTGCTGCCGGACCCCTCGACGGCTGTCATCGACCCGTTCCGCCAGCACAAGACCCTGAACCTCACGTTCTTCGTGCACGACCCGCTGACCGGCGAGGCGTACACCCGTGACCCCCGCAACATCGCCCGCAAGGCCGAGGACTACCTGCGCGGCACGGGCATCGCGGACACGGCGTTCTTCGGGCCCGAGGCGGAGTTCTACATCTTCGACGACGTGCGGTTCGAGACGAGCGAGCACGAGTCGTACTACCACATCGACTCGGTCGAGGGCGCCTGGAACACCGGCCGCAAGGAGGAGGGCGGCAACCTCGGCTACAAGCCGCGCTTCAAGGGCGGTTACTTCCCGGTTCCGCCGATGGACCACTTCACCGACCTGCGCTCGGAGATGGTCCGGCAGCTGATGGAGTCCGGGATCGCCGTCGAGATGCAGCACCACGAGGTGGGCACCGCCGGCCAGGCCGAGATCGACTTCAGGTTCGACACGCTGCTGAAGACCGCCGACAACCTGATGCTCTACAAGTACATCGTCAAGAGCGTCGCGCGGCAGGCGGGCAAGACGGTCACGTTCATGCCGAAGCCGATCTTCGGTGACAACGGCTCCGGCATGCACTGCCACCAGTCGCTGTGGAAGGACGGCTCGCCGCTCTTCTACGACGAGGTCGGCTACGCCGGGCTGTCGGACCTGGCCCGCTACTACATCGGCGGCCTGCTCAAGCATGCCTCCTCGCTGCTGGCCTTCACCAACCCGACGGTGAACTCCTACCACCGCCTGGTGCCGGGCTATGAGGCCCCGGTCAACCTGGTGTACTCCCAGCGCAACCGCTCGGCCTGCGTTCGCATCCCGATCACCGGCTCGAACCCCAAGGCCAAGCGCCTGGAGTTCCGCGTTCCGGACCCGTCCTGCAACCCGTACCTCGCCTTCCCGGCGATGCTCATGGCGGGCCTCGACGGCATCAAGAACAAGATCGAGCCGCCGGAGCCGATGGACAAGGACCTGTACGAGCTTCCGCCGGAGGAGGCCCGCAGCGTCCCGCAGGTGCCGGGCTCGCTGGAGGCGGTCCTGAACGCGCTCGAGGCCGACCACGACTACCTGCTCGAGGGCGGCGTGTTCACGCCGGACCTGATCGAGACGTGGATCTCCTACAAGCGCGAGAACGAGCTGGACCCGATCCGTCTGCGCCCGCACCCGCACGAGTTCGAGATGTACTACGACTGCTGATCCGAGACGGCGCGCTGACGTGGCAATACGTCAGCGCGCCGTCTTCGTGTTCCGCCCCTGTTCCGTCCGGGCCATCAGGACCGCGTCGACTGCCTCACGGGTCGACTCGTCTCGGTCGGGCCACAGGTGGCCGTACACGTCGAGCGTCGTCTTGGCCGAGGCGTGCCGGACGCGCGCCTGCACGACCTTCACGTCGGCGCCCGAGGCGATCAGCAGCGACGCGAAGTAGTGCCGTAGGTCCTGGAAGCGGAAGCCGGCCGGGAGGCCGTCGACCTTCCCGCGCGCTGTGCGGAACGCGCGTTCAAGGCGCCAGGGTTCGAGCTGGCCGCCGTCCGGGTCCGCGGTCAGCAGCGTCTCGGCCGGCCAGCGCTCGACGTGGGGCGCGAGGTACTCGGTGGCGAGCATTCGCGAGATCGGCACCGGGGTACGGGACGTCTCGGTCTTCAGCGGCTCGGCCGGGAACTGGAACCGCGGGTGCACGATGCCCCGCATGAAGTCGACGTCATCGACGCGCTGGCCGCACGCCTCGGCGATCCTCAGCCCGACGAACGCGCCGAGCAGGATGGACGCCCGGTAGCGCTCGGGCATCGCCTCGTACAGTGCCCAGACCTGCTCTGTGGTGGCCACGTAGGCCCGCTGCTTTCCCGTGCCGGGCGACGTCCACCGCGAGCACGGATTCTGCGCGATCATCCCGTCGCGCACGGCGTCGGCCATGACCTGCGAGAGCCGAGCGTGCAGCGCGTAGACGTACGAGACGGCCAGCCCCTCCTCGTGCAGGCGGGCCGTCCACGAGCGGATCTGCGATGGCCGGACACCGGGCAGGGGCGTCGACCCGAACTCGGCCGTGATCCGGGCGATGTGCGTCCGGGCCTGCCGCACGGTCGACTTGCGACGGGTGGCGTAGCCCTTCAGCCACGTCTCGCACCACTGCGCGACCGTCGTACGCGCCGTCTTCGGGTCGATGTACGTCCCGCGGAGCGCGTCGGCCTCCATCGCCGTACCGTGCTTCTCAGCATCGACCTTCTTCACGAACGCCCGCGAGGCTTCCTTGCCGTCCGGGCCGACCCAGACCGCCAGCCAGCGTTTCGCCGTCTTGCTGCCGCCCTTGTCCGGGTGCCGTGATGTCTTCCGCCGTGGCGTGGTACTGGTCCACCACAGATCCTTGACGCGTGCCACGGCTACTCCTCGTTGAGAGCGTCGGTGAACCGCAGGTAATCGATGATGGTCTTGAGCCTCACGCCCTCAGCCTCGGCCGCCCGTACGGCCTTTGCGATCGGCGCGAGCACGTCACGGTGACGCTCGACGGTGTCGACGAGGTCGGCGTCGCGTCGGTCATGCGGCCGGCTCACCCTCATGAACCGCGCGACGTCCGCGAGCGGTGTCGGCCGGTCGAGCGGGAACAGCTGGTACTCGCCGCACGCCCAGCGCCACGCGGCGTCAGCCGTAGGTGCGCTGACGTTCGGCGTCAGCTCGACGCGGTGGTCCGTCCCCGCGTCCCCGGGCAGTAGTAGCCGGTTCGGCGCGACGTCGAGTGCGAGCGCGAGCGTGACCAGGTCGTCGACGTCGACCCTCCGGTCGCGCTGTTCGATCTTGCTGACTGCCGATGTGGCCAACGGCCGGCCGTACTCCTCTGCCTTCTTGGCGACGTCCTTCTGATCCATACGCCGCATGTCGCGCACCTCGGTGACGTTCTTGGCTACCCGCTGGCCCACCGGGCCGATCTCTACTCGTCTACTCGCCATGATGGCGATCGTACACCCGTTCTTGACGAATCCCATAGACGGTGACACCATTCTCACTGAGTCGCGATAATCGGTCGCGGATTCGCCATCATGGAGATTCAGATGGATAGAGCCTCACTGGGCACGCCTGCCCAAGTCGCCGAGCACTTGCAGGTTCCCGAGAAGACGCTCGCCGAGTGGCGCTCTCGCGGGATCGGTCCGGAGTACCGAAAAGTGGGCCGATACGTCCGCTACGTCTGGAAGGACGTAGACGTCTGGCTCGACGCGCAGCGGTGCGGGGGGACGGCCGCCTGATGTCGACGATGAGAACGGCCCGATCCCCTCGGCAGGGAACCGGGCCGGAAGACGAGCACCACGGCGACGGCGACGTCGAGTCCATCCTACGACGCTCCGAAGCGATCGGACGGCGGGTTGCCGCCGACGAGGCGGCGCGCAAGTTCTGGTCCGACCTGGCCTACGCCGCCGGGTGGGACGCCGGATATCGACAGGGCCAGGCCGATCGCGACGAGCAGGAAGCCCGACGGCAGGCGCTCATGCACGGGCTCGCCTCCACGCCGCAGTATCGCGAGCTTGAACGCCTCCGCTGGGGCGGCCGGCGCGAAGACTTCGGCCAGGGTCGCGCGCGTGACTTCGCCGGGATGGGCGAGGACTACCAGCCCGCGCCGTACTACACGCCGCTGCTGCCCGGCGGCGCGTCACGGCACCGTGTCCAGCGGGGGGCCGCGTGAGTACCGGCGCCGAGCTGCTCGACGAGGTGCGCGCCGCGCTCGCCCGGTACGTGATCCTGCCGTCGCCCGAGGCTGGAGACGCGGTGACGTTGTGGGTCGCTGCGACGCACGCACAACCGGCCTGGCAGCACGCGACGCGACTCGTGATCACCGCGCCGGAGAAGAGGTGCGGGAAGTCGCGGTTGCTCGACATCATCGAGGCCACCACCCATGACCCGCTGATCGCGGTGAACATCTCACCGGCCGCGCTCGTGCGCTCGATCGGCGAGGAACCGCCGACGATCCTCCTCGACGAGGCTGACACCGTGTTCGGCCGGAAGGCTGCGGACAACCACGAAGACCTACGCGGCATCCTCAACGCCGGTCACCAGCGGAACCGGCCTTATGTCAGGTGGGACGCCAACCTGCGACGGCCGGAGCACTGCCCGACCTTCTCCATGGCCGCGCTCGCCGGTATCGGCTCGATGCCCGACACCATCGAGGACCGGGCCGTCATGGTCCGGATGCGCCGCCGCGCGCCCGGCGAGTCCGTCAAGCCGTTCCGGTCACGCCGCGACGGGCCGCCGCTTGCCGCGCTCCGCGACCGTCTCACAGCGTGGGTCCGCAGCCGCATAGACGAACTCGGCGACGCCGAGCCGGACATGCCGGTTGAGGACCGGGCCGCGGACAACTGGGAAAGCCTCGTCGCCGTCGCCGACGCGGCCGGCGGGTCATGGCCGGAGCGGGCCCGGCAGGCGTGCCGCTCGCTCACCGATGCGGCCGACGATGACAGCACGGTCGGTGTGCGTCTCCTCGTCGACCTGCGCGAGGTGTTCGAGGGCGCCGACGCTCTGCACGGTGCGACGCTCCTCGAACGACTCCACAAGCTGGACGAGTCCCCCTGGTCGGACTGGTACGGCCGGCCGCTGAACGCTCGTGATCTCGCGCGGCTCCTCAAGCCGTACGGCGTCAACTCCGTCGACGTGAAGGTGGACGGGGTCAACCGCAAGGGGTATCGCCGTGATCATCTTCACGATGCGTGGTCACGCTACCTCCCGAGACACGGGGGAGGCGCTACCTCCGCTACCTCCGCGACTTCCCAGGTCAGCGACGCGAGCGAGGTAGCGGGTAGCGGACGCGAAACGCTACCCGCTACCGGAGCCAACGCGTTGACCTGCCAAGTCGCGGAGGTCGCGGAAGTCGCGGATACCCCGCACCTCCCCCCATGCCGCGTGTGCGGCGAGCCCATGATCGTCACCGAGCGTGGCCAAACCGCGCATCCGACCTGCGGAGGTAACCCGTGAACCCTCTCGGTGACACCGACCTGGTCGACATCGCGGTCACCCTCGCGCCCGGCGACGGCGAATGCATCCGATGCGGTGAGTACTTCTCGATTCACGGCGCGTTCGCCATGTGGCACGACGGCGAAGTCTGCACCGACTGCGCACCACCAGACATCGCACAGGCCGTCGCCGCACTCGACGAACTCCACGAGGTCATCACCATCGGGGACGTCTCATCGCGGAACCGGCGAGCCCTGGCCGACACCCTCCGCAACCTCGCACGCCTCGCCGACCAGATCACCAGCGGTGAGCGCACCGTCCATAAGGCGATCGACTTCGCGGCCGGCCCGTGGAGCAACGACGAACCGTGCGGCGTGCACCTGGACTGGCACATCGACAGCGCACCACCACGCACGCACAGCACAGCACCCATGCCACCAGGCCAAGCGTGAGGACCACACCATGACCATCGTGAGCAACACACCGACCAGGGCGGGCGCCCGGGTAGGTGCCGCCCTGGCCACTGCCGTATTCGCTGTTCCGTTCGCGCTCGGCTGGATCGCAGGAGCGATCGTGTACGCCTCAACATGGCTGTACGCCGCACTACTCGCCGGCTACCGCACCGCCGAGGGACGGGGGGCGGGGTCGACACGGCTGACCAGGGAAAACGTACACCCGCAGCCCCGTGGACATTTTTCTCCCCCCGCGGCTGGGGGGTGGGGGGCCGATGCCGTCGACCACTGATCCCCGATACGGGTCGGCGCGGTGGAAGAAGCTCCGGCTGGCCGTGCTGGAACGCGACGAGCGCACCTGCATGTACTGCGGAGCGGAGGCGACGACGGTGGACCACCGGACGCCTCACAGCCGCGGCGGGGACTTCTGGGACGAGGCCAACCTCGTCGCGGCGTGCGCGAGCTGCAACTACTCGAAGCGCGACCGGGCACGGCCGGGGCCGAGCCGCCGCCGCGACGGGCCGGTCTTCCCGAAGCCAGCCGACTGGCCCTACCCGCCGTGCCAGTTCCACGGCGAAGCCTGCGGGGCGTCCCACAGCCGGGACTGGTGACCGACGGTCACCGGCCACCCCCGGAAACTACTGGGACCGCACATAAAAAAATGTCCAGGGAGGCGGGCGGTGTACGTCTTCGCAGGTCAGCGTGATCACCCTGCCCCCCACCCCTTCCACGAGAGGAACGAACCAATGACCGCTGATTTGGACTGGCGACGCTTTCCGTACGAGGTCACGCGAGCGCTCGATCGTGAGTCGATCATGCTTGAGCAGCTCGAACCAGGACTACGGGCCGCCTACGCCCCTGGGGAGATTGTCGTGCTCGATCACTCGGGCGAGACCGAGCTGTGTCGCGTGCCGCACTACCGTCTGGCGCTGCCTGATCCGGAGCGGCTGCGGCGGGCCGCCGCGAAAGCGCTGGAGAACCTGCCGGATCACCTCGCCGATCAGTGCGTGGCAGCGATCAATGACGAGGCGATCGAGCTGCGTGACCCGCCGGAGTCGGAGTGGATCGAGGTGTACGTGCAGATTGGGCCCGATGCGCGGGTTCCCCTGTTCCGTGCTCACCGCTGCGTGGTGGTGCCCGACTGGCCCCGGGACGTAGAATGATCGCGCAGACGCTCGGTATCCACGGGCGGCCGATCGGGACAGGAGCCCCGGCACCCGGCACATGTGGTCACCATGCGGCGCTCGAATCCACGAATGCGCGCAGGTGATCCCCCCATGCTCTATCGCACCGCCCACGTACGGGCAGATCAGAACGGCCGGACCATCTTCGGCCTCGCCGTGCCGTACGGCGTCGTGTCCGAGGTCAACGACGGGTACGGCCCGTATCGCGAGCAGTTCGCGCCCGGTGCGTTCACGCGCTCGATCCGGGAGCGCGGCCACAAGGTGAAGCTGTTCGTGCAGCACGCCACCGAGAGACTCCCGATCGGCCGGGCGGTCGAGCTGGACGAGCGCGCCGACGGCCTACACGCGGCGTTCTCCGTGGCCCGTACCCGCGACGGTGACGAGGCGCTGGAGCTGGTCGCCGCGGGCGTCGTGGACGGCTTCTCTGTCGGCTTCGCCTCCCTGCGGGACCGCAAGGAGGCCGACAAGACCGTGACCCGCGTAGAGGCGTCTCTGCGCGAGGTGTCCCTCGTGCACAGCCCCGCCTACCCCGACGCGCTCGTCGGCGGCGTGCGGTCCGCAAGCACAACCCCTTACCTGACCGTGGCCCGCGCTCGCCTTGAGCTGCTGGAAGCCACCCTGCATACCGAGGACTGACGATGAGATTCCCAGCACTTGACGAGGCCAACGAGCGGGTCGCCGACCTGACGAAGGAGCGCGAGGAGCTGCTTACGCGTGCCCGGGCCATGCTCGACGGCGCCGAGGCGCAGCGCCGCGACCTCACCGAGGCCGAGCGCAGCGAGCACGAAGGCGTACTGGCCGGCATCGAGCGTCTCAACACCGAGCTGGACGAGGCCAAGGCCAAGCAGGCGAAGTGCGAGAGGCTCGCCGAGACGATCCGCTCGGGCAACTACGGCACCGAGCGCGTCGGCGATGAGCCCCGGAGCGTTGCCGCCGGCGGCACTCTGCACGACCAGGCCCGGCGCACCATCGAGCAGGCGCACCGGCGCCAGGAGCTGCCCGACTACGCGGCCGAGCGCGCCGAGACGCTCGTCACCACCGGCACGGCCGATCAGCAGAACACGGCCGCGCGCTGGGCGGTGGCCACCGGCAACCCGGCCTACCTGCGGGCGTTCTGCAAGCTGCTCGGCGACCCGCAGCGCGGCCACATGCTGTGGGACGGCGAGGAGCAGGCCGCGTACACCGCCGTCGAGCAGGTCAAGACGTCGATGCGGGCGATGAGCCTCACCGACTCCGCCGGCGGCTTCATGGTGCCGCTCACGCTGGACCCGGCGATCATGCTCACGTCGAACGGGTCGATCAACCCGCTCCGGCAGATCTCCCGCGTTGTCCAGACGGCCACCGATGCGTGGCAGGGCGTCACGAGCGCGGGTGTCACCGCGGAGTGGAAGGCCGAGGCCGCCGAGGTCGCCGACGTCACGCCCACGCTCGACGACGCGCCGATCCCGGTGCACTTCGGTGACGCGTACGTGCAGTACAGCTTTGAAGTCGGCATGGACGCCGTGAACTTCGCTCGCGAGCTTCAGGGCGTTCTGATGGACGCGGCCGATCAGCTCATGGCGACCGCGTACACGACCGGCAGCGGGTCGGGGCAGCCTCGGGGCATCATCACGGCTCTCGACGGCACGGCCTCGGAGCTGACGCCGACCACGGCCGAGGCGTTCGCCGCCGCGGACGTCTACAAGGTCCAGAACGCGCTGGGCCCGCGCTTCCAGGCTCGGGCGCAGTGGGCCGCGAACCTCGCGATCATCAACCAGGCCGCCCAGTTCGAGACCACGAACGGGTCGAAGATGTTCCCCGAGCTGGGCAACAACCCGCCCGTCCTGCTGCGCAAGCCGATGAACGAGCTCAGCAACATGGACGGCGCGATCGACCCGGCCGCGACGGCCGACAACTTCGTCCTTCTATACGGCGACTTCCAGCAGTTCGTGATCGTCGACCGGATCGGCACGCAGCTTGAGCTGATCCCGAACGTCATGGGCGCGAACCGCCGGCCCACCGGCCAGCGCGGCGCGCTGCTGTGGTTCCGTACCGGATCCGACGTCGTGATCCCGAACGCGTTCCGGACGTTGAACGTCGCGACGACGGCCTGACAAGGACTGAGCGCGCCGCCTCTTTGAGGGGAGGGGCGGCGCGCTCACGCGTTCGCAGGGCTCGGCTCTAGACCCGCGCCCGTCAACATTTTTCTCCCTGGCCACTGCGTGTCACGTGACACGACCCCCCCGGACAGACCACGGCCCCGGCGCCCCCCGCAGGGAACCGGGGCCGTGGTGGTTCTCAGTATCAGCGGTCGACGGTTGCGACCTCAACGCAGTTGCCACCGTTGCCGCTGCGCTCGCTCTTTCGCCAGTAGGTGTCCATCGCTACCTTCCCTCCTGCTGCTCGTTGGCCTCTTCGTCCGGCGCCTCGTCGTCGCCCGTGACGGCGTACGGCGTCGGCTTGTGCCCGAGGATCGCCATGGCGTGCGCGTACTCCTCAGGGGTCATGGGGTCGCGGCCACCCGTGCCGCTGTTGACGATCATGTGGGTTCCTCCTCGATCACGAGCTGTACGCGTCGCCGGACGCTGCCGTCCGGGTCGAAGACCCAGAGCTTCGAGAGCTTCCCGAGGCTGCGGACCTCGCCGCCCGGCAGCGTCACGGAGAACACGGGCTGATAGGCGCGCGGGTAGTTGCGGTTCAGAATCCGCACGGCGTCGCCGTCGCGCTGGAACCGGACGAGGTCATTTGGCTCGACATCGGTCGCCCAGACCTTCAACCACTGCGGGGGGCTGTCAGGCATAGTCGCAGCGTAAGGCACTAGGCCATACCTGGCCATGGCCAGCCAGGGCTATCTAGCCTTACCCATGGCCACTTACGGTCACCCGCATGACGATCGATCCCGACGGCGTGAAGGCGCCATATCGGCAGTTGGCGGACATCCTCCGGGAGCGCATCATCTCCGGAGAGATCCAGCCTGGCCGGCGGATCCCGTCACAGACCGAGCTTGAGCAGGAATTCCCGCTGTCGCGGAACACGATCAAGAAGGCTCTCGACGTGCTGAAGGACGAGGGGCTACTCGTCAGCGCGCCCGGGCGTGGCCTCTTCGTCGCCGAGCAGCCGGACACCTGAGGGGCGGGGACAGGCTTGCCGTTCGCCGGAACGGCAAGCCTCACCCTCTGCCCGCGCCCGCCCGGGGCGGACCCTTCCCAGCCTGCAACGACGAAGGGGTACCCACATCGTGGGCACCCCTCAGGGGGCACGCTCAGCGCGTACCCCCTCGTATTCTTCCGTCCGCTACCCCTCGTCGTCGGCCCCGATGTACGGGGCGAGCCGCCCCAGCATCGTGGCGAGCCGCCAGTAGATCGCGTCCACCTGGTCGACGGTTCGGCCCGGGTCGGTCATGACCGCTTCAGCCTCGCGGATGAGGTCGAGCGCCTTGCGCCGCAGGGGGGCGGGCGCCTCCGGGGCGGTCACTCGCCCGCCTGACCGCGCACGAGGTCGAGCAGGCCCTGTACGGCCGCCTGCAAGCCGCCGTACCGCTCCCAGACCTCGAACTCGTCCGGCTTGCTGGCCTGGCACTCTTCCAACATCCGGCGGGCAGAGGAGACGGCTGGGTCCTCGCCGTCGAGGTGGGGCCGGGCGAAGACGCGTTCGCAGAAGTTCGGCAGGTGGGCGGCGTTGTTCGTAGACTCATCGGCCATGGGGTGATGCCTCCCAGCAGGTTGACCCCCTAGGCCCTCCCGGTGCGGGAATCACCGGGTAGGGCCGCTTTTCTGTCATGACAGACACTAAGCCCGATTTGCCGTTTGCGCAACGCTTCCGCACTGGTAGATCTATGATTTCGTCATGACAGATGGGAAGCGTGGACGCCCCAAGAGCGGCGAGACGCCACGAAAGACCGTGCGCGTGCCGGATGCCGTCTGGGACGAGGCCAAGGAGAAGGCCGAGGCCGAGGGCAAGACCGTCTCGGACGTGGTGAACGACTGTCTTCGGCGGTATCTCCGCAAGAAGTGATCTTGTTCCGGCCCTGTTCCGCCAGATGGTGAGTAGAGCCCGGAATCGATGGGAAGTGTCGGGAAGCTAAACGCCCAGGTCAGACGGGCCGTCGGGACGTTTCCGCAGGTGACCCGCCCCCCGCGTTGAGTTCGAGATGTACTACGACTGCTGATCCGAAAGGCCGCCGAGGCCTTCCGAGGACACGTGACCGGCCCGGTCCGCCGTCGAGGCGGGCCGGGCCGTTCATCTTCGTCCGCCCGCTGTCGTGGGGTGATGTCCGACCGCTTACGGACGATCACTGATTCGCACTAGGCGTGGGACACGAGGTGACATAGCGTCCCAAGCATGGACACGCCGCTGGTGTTGCTCGACGTGGACGGTGTTCTCAATCCCCTGGAGCGTTCGCCCGGCTACCAGCGCTACCGGGCCACGCCGGACGGCGTCACCTTCCGACTGTTGCTCAACCCCGGGCACGGGCCGATGCTGACCGCGCTCGCCCGGGAGACCGGCGCGGAACTGGTCTGGGCCAGCTACTGGACCGACTCGGCCAACGAGTGGATCGGCCCGCGGGTCGGGCTGCCCTCGTTGCGTGCCGTCCCGATCCCCCCACGGGACCCCGTCTACTCCTACGGAGGCTGGAAGGCCCGGCATGTCGCCGAGTGGATCGGTGAGCGTCCTTTCGTATGGTTGGAGGACGAACCGGATGTTCCGGACGCCCTCGCGACCGGGCCGGCGCTCGGCCCGCATCTGATCGTGGGAGTGGACCCGCACGAGGGCCTCACCGAGGCCCACGTCGAGAAGGCGCGCGGCTGGCTGGAACAACTGCGGTAGCGCGCGCGTTGCGGGCAATCGTCCGACGACAAGGGGGATGTGATCATGGCTTCGGTCCAGGTGGAGCGCACCGACGACGGCGGCTTCGTCGCCAGCAACGGCCGCGGCGCGCGAGTCGCCATCGGCGGGTCGGGCGACGACGGCGTCTTCACGCCGGTCGAGTTGCTGCTCGCCGCGCTGGGCGGCTGCGAGATCGTCACGGTCGAGCCGCTGACGGCCGAACGTGGCCACCGGCTCGTACGCCTCGCGGCCACCGTGGAGGCCGAGAAGGTCGCGCCGACCCGCCTGGGCACCGTCACCGTCACCTACGACGTCGAGCTCCCCGACGGCGACGAGGACGCCGCGCGGGTCTTCACGGACGTCGCGCACCGGGTGCACGAGCACCACTGCACGGTCGGCCGGGCCCTGCGGGAGACCACCGCGACGGAGCAGATCCTGCCCGATCTCGCCCGTTAGTGACCGAAACCTGCGCTTGACGAACACTTCCGCGCATTATTGGCTGTTCGCGGTTGTCTTGACTCGCGAGGAGTTCCCCCATGCGCAGGCTCTGGGCCCCCGTCACCGCCCTGCTCGCCACCGCGGCCGTCGCCGTTCCCCTGCACGGCGCGGCCACACCGGCGCACGCGTCGGTCCGTGAAACCGTCTGGCCGACGCCCCAGCAGATCAGCGATCGACCCGACGGCTTCCGCGTTCCCCGTACGGTCGGGCTCGTCACCGCGGCCGACACCGACGCGCCCGCGCTGCGGACCGTACGGGCGGCGCTGCGGAAGGCCGGCGCGACCGACATCCGGCAGTCGGCGGCCGACCCGCGCACCGAGGTGACCGTCTGGCTCTCCGGCGGCGCCCCGATCCTGAAGCAGCTCGGCGTCGCCGACCACACCGGGCTGGGGCCGGAGGGGTACGTGCTGGCCGCCGGACGCCACGGCGGACGCGAGCACATCGTCCTCGACGGCGCCGACGGTACGGGCTCCTTCTACGCGGCGGAGACCTTCGGGCAGCTGGTGCGCGAGCACTGGATGCCGGGCGTCGCCGTACGCGACTGGCCCGCGATGCGTTACCGGGGCTCGATCGAGGGCTTCTACGGCACTCCCTGGTCCCACGAGGACCGGCTGGCCCACCTCGACTACCTCGGCGCGCACAAGATGAACACCTACGAGTACGCGCCGAAGGACGACCCGTACCACCGGGAACGCTGGCGCGACCCGTACCCGCCCGACGAACTCTCCCGGCTCGGCGCGCTGGTGAACCGGGCCCGCGACAACCACGTGGAGTTCACCTTCGCCCTCTCCCCCGGCCTGTCGATCTGCTATTCGTCCCAGGCGGACGTGGACGCGCTGATCGCCAAGTTCGAGGCGGTGTACGACCTCGGCGGGCGCGCGTTCAACGTGCCGTTCGACGACATCGACTACGGCGTCTGGCACTGCCCGGCCGACAAGGACAAGTTCGGCGACGGCGCGGCCGGAGCGGGCGCGGCGCAGGCGTACGTGCTGAACAAGGTGCAGGCGTGGGCGCGGTCCAAGGGCGACGTACACCCGCTGCAGATGGTGCCGACCGAGTACTCCAACGTGACCGACTCGCCGTACAAGCAGGCCCTGCGCGACAAGCTGGACCCGGACGTGATCGTGCACTGGACCGGCGTCGGCGTCATCCCGGCGACGATCACGGTCGACGAGGCGAAGCAGGCCGAGAAGGTCTTCGGCCACCCGATCCTGGTCTGGGACAACTACCCGGTCAACGACTACATCGCCGGACGGCTGCCGCTGGCCGCCTACACGGGCCGGGAGAGCGGCCTCTCCGGCTCGATCACCGGGATCATCTCCAACCCCTCCAACCAGGCCGCGGTGAGCGACGTCGCGCTGTTCTCCTTCGCCGACTTCGGCTGGCACGACGCCACGTACGACGCCGGGCGCGACTGGGCGGCGGCCCTGGCCGAGCGCGCGGGCGGCGACCCGCGGACGACGGCCGCGCTGCGCGCCTTCGCGGACGTGTCGACCTACGACGGCCGGCTGCACCTGACCCAGGCGCCCGAGCTGGCCGCCGCCGTGAACGCCTTCTGGCGGCGCTGGGACGCCGGGGACCACCACGGGTCCGTCCACGACCTGCGGACGCGCGTACGGGCTCTCGCCGCCGCTCCGGCGCGCATCCGGGCCGGCGTCATCGACCCCGCCTTCGCCGACGAGGCCAAGGCGTGGCTCGACGCCACCGAGCTGTGGGCGCAGGCGATGGACGCCGCCCTCGACATGATCACCCACCCGCTCGCACGCGGCTGGGCCGACCGGCGGCGCGTCGACGCCCTGGTGGCCCGGGCGAACGCCATCCGCGACACCCGCGAGCCGCACAGCGGCACCGCGCCCAAGATCGGTGACGGGGTGATCGACCGGTTCCTCACGACGGCGAAGGCGGTGTTCGACCGTACGGCCGGGGTGCACGCCGTTCGCCCGGCCGGGATCACCTCCCTCACCCCGTACCAGGACAACGCGCCCGCCCGGATGACCGACGGCGACACCGGCACGTACTTCTGGAGCAACGCCGCGCCGGGCGCCGGCGACTGGGTGGGCGTCGACTTCGGCGAGCCGAGGCCGATCGGCGACATCGGCGTCCTCATGGGCAAGTCCGGCAGCCCGAACGACTACATCCACGCCGGCACGCTGGAGTACTCCACCGACGGCGACTCCTGGACGCCGCTGGCGAACGGGACCACGGCGGAGGTCCACGCCACGGCGCCGGCCGGTACGACCGCCCGGTACGTGCGCTACCGGGCCACGGCCGCCAACGGCGGGTACTGGTGCGTGGTGCGGGAGTTCCAGGTGAGCGTCCCCGGCCAGATCACCTACACCGTCACGGGCGGCCCGGCCGGCGGCCCGGCCGGCGACCTGGCCGCCGCGGCGGACGGGTCGCTGGACACCGCCTACACCGCCTCGGCCGCCCCGGCGGCGGGCGACGCGCTCGTCGTGACGCCCTCGGCGGCGCGGCGGCTGGCGCGCGTCCGGGTGCTGGGCTCGGCGGGCACCGCCGCGGTGGAGATCAGGACCGGTGGCGCCTGGCGTCACATCGGTCTCTTCCGTAACGGCTTCGCCGACCTGCCCGCCGGCGGCGACCCGGTCGACGCGGTGCGTCTGACCTGGGAGTCCGGCTCACCGGCCCCCTCGATCAGCGAGGTCGTTCCGGTGCCGGCGGAGTGATCTCCGGAGAGTATCCGGACGGCCGTATCCACCCTGAGGACTAGGGCGCGTACTCATATGGGCCGAGTCATAGACCATTCCTGGAGGTGATCAAAAAGGCGGGAATCTCCTCCAGGATCGAGATATGGCCCAGCTCGCCCAATCCTGTCGCCCGGCGCCGCGCGACATCGACCTGAAAGGATCGTGGTCTCCCCGCCTCTGGCGGGAGATCGCCCTGGTCGCCGTCTTCTACGGCGCGTACACCCTCGTACGCCTGCTGATCCCCCACGACGAGGGGGCGGCGTACGTCCACGCCCGGCAGATCATGCGCCTGGAGCACGCGCTGGGGCCGAACCTCGAACTGACGCTCAACCACGCGCTGCTACGCGTCCCCCTGCTCGCCAAGGCCGCCAACATCTTCTACGCGACGGCCCACTTCCTGGTCACGCTGGCGGTGCTGGTGTGGCTCTACCGCCGGCGGCCGCGGGAGTACCGATGGCTGCGCACGTCGCTGCTGCTCGCGACCGCGATCGCCCTCGTCGGGTTCTGGGTCTACCCGCTGGCGCCACCGCGATTCCTCGGCACCGCGGGCTTCGTGGACCCGGTGACCGCCTTCCACAGCTTCGGGCTGTACTCCTCCCCCCAGGCGGGCTCGCTCACGAACCAGTTCGCGGCCATGCCGTCGATGCACGCGGGCTGGGCGGTCTGGTGCGCGGTGGCGGTGATCGCGAGTACCCGCCGGCCGCTGGTCAGGGCGCTGGCGGTGCTCCACCCGGTCATCACCCTCACCGTGATCTTCTCGACCGCCAACCACTACGTGCTGGACGCCGTGGCGGGCATCACCGTGATGGCGTTCGCCCTGCTCGCAGGCCTTATCCTCCATCTGCGGGAGAAGCGGTCACGTCCAGCGAAGGATCACGAAGTGACAAACAAGACAACTATTGCCGATAGTCCTGGCGGCCAGATCTGACACCATGGGGATCATGTCGAGTTCGGCCGTAGCGCCAGTCGCCACGGGCGACGCGACTGAGGCACCGGGGGACAAGCCGGCCGGGAGACGGCCGGGCGTCTGGCGCGAGATACTTCTCATCGCGCTCTGTTACACCGCGTACTCCATCGTGCGCAACCTGGTGCCGACGACGCACACGGCGGCGCTGCGGCTCGGCGGGCAGATCCTGCGGCTCGAGCACCTCCTGCACATCGGCTTCGAGCTCCCGCTCAACCACCTGTTCGTGCGCGACCACTGGATCGGCGTCGTCGCCAACTACTACTACTCGACACTGCACTTCATCGTGACGCCGACCATCCTGGCCTGGCTGTACGTCCGCCACCAGGACCGGTACGTCTTCTACCGCCGGCTGATCTTCGCGACGACGGTGCTCGCGCTGGTCGGCTTCTACCTGCTGCCCCTCGCGCCGCCGCGGATGCTGCCCGGATACGTCGACACGGTACTGGCCTGGAACACCCACGGCCTGTACGCCTCGGGCGCCTCACCGGTCGGCTCGGTGTCGAACCAGTACGCGGCGATGCCGTCGCTGCACACGGGCTGGGCCCTGTGGTGCGCGATCGCCGTCTCGAACGTGATCCGCCGCCCCTGGGCCAAGGTCCTGCCGTTCCTCTACCCGGTCGCGACCGTGATCGTCATCCTGGGCACGGCGAACCACTACTTCCTGGACGCGGTCGGCGGCGCGGTCACGCTGGGCTGCGGCTACCTGGCCGCCCGGGGCGTCCGCCTGGTCATCCCGCGCCTGGGCCCGGTCGCGCGCGTCTTCTCCACCGAGTAACGGCCCGTCCGCCTTCAGGGCGGCCACGGCCCTTCCCGCGCACCCGTACGACTCCCGGGCCACCCCTGTCTCCACCGCGGTCCTCCGTGACCTCACCTCTTCGTCTCCCGTGCCATCCGCGTCCTCTCCGCCGCCCGGCGAAATATCGCCACTAATCGTCTTTTAAAGGTGCAGAGAAAAGGCCGCCGGGCCGCCGGTCACACTCGGTCACACGCGCCGATACGGAACGCCGGAATCCACCATGGCGGCCATCCGGCGGGAAGGCGCTTACCGTCGCCGTCTTCCCAGGCCATCGCCCATTGATCGTGATTGTCCATCAACGTCCAGAGCTGTATCGTACGAGCCCGAAACCGGTGACACAGAAGTGCCACGGACGCACCCTCACGGCCGTGCGCGAGGAAAGTCTGTTTTGACGATAAATAAATGATTTCGGCGAGTTCCCCCGTCGTCGGCCCAAGAAGCCGGATCGCGGTACGAGGTACAAGCGAGTCTGGAGTTCAGTCGTGCATGGTCTAAATTTCCGCATCCTCGGTCCGCTCGAAGTCTGCGCCGGCACAGGGCGGGTGCCCGTCGCGGCGGGAAAACAGCGGACACTCCTCGCCACCCTGCTGCTCAGCGCGAACCGGACCGTGCCCATCGAAGAGCTCACCGACCGCCTCTGGTGCGGCGACCCGCCCCGCGGCCCCCGCGGGGCGCTGCACACCTACGTCACGCGGCTGCGCCAGACGCTCGACCGCCACACCGGCGGCGGGTCCGGGCTGATCAGCACCTCTCCGGCCGGGTACGGCATCGAGGTCGACGCGGGCGGGCTCGACCTGATCCGCTTCCGCACGATGGTCGCCGAGGCGCGTACGGCCGGGCGACGCGGCGATCTGACCGCCGAGTCCGCCGGGCTCACCGCGGCCCTGGCCCTGTGGCGTGGCCCGGTCCTGTCCGACGTACGGTCCGAGTCCCTGCACCGCGACCTGGTCCCCAGCCTGATCGAGGAGCATCTGCGCACGCTGGAGCGGCGGCACGAGGTCGACCTCGCGCTCGGCCGGCACGACCGCCTGGTCGGCGAGCTGCGGGCGTTGACCGGCAAGCACCCCTTCCACGAGCGCTTCTGGGGTCAGCTGATGGTCGCGCTGTACCGCTGCGGGCGGCCGGCCGAGGCGCTCGAGGCGTACGGCGAGGTCAGCGCGTCGCTGCGTCGGCGCCTCGGCGTCTGCCCGGGCCCGGAGGTACGCGACCTGCACACCGCCATCCTGCGCGGTGACCCCCGCCTTTCTTCCACGCCACCTGAAGGCGAACTGTAAGAGGACTGAAAGAACTCCTTCCTACGTTGGTAAAGCCGACGAGGAAGGGGCTTCATGAGCGAACAAAGTGAGCGAATCGGAAATACAACCTGCCCGGCCACTCCTCCGATCAAGGAGGACCTATGACCGAGCGGAGCGAGGGAATCGAAGACGCGCCCCTGTGGTCACCCTCCCCGGCGAAGGAGGGCTCATGACCGTAAAAGGGCCGACGATCTATCCGGGGGTCGACGCGATCCGGCAGGTTCAGCAGTTAATGATCTTCTGCTCGCTGCTGCCTCCGGACGGAAAGCTGCGCGAGGCCCTCGTCCGCGCGCTCGCACTGCACGAAGAACCCATTCTCTCCCGAATCACTCCCCTGACCGATCTTCATCCTCATGCCGCAAAGGCGTGGCTCGAGTCCACCTGGATGGAAAGCGGGCTGTCCCCGGACGAAAAGGAGTTGGTTCGCTGGCAGAACGACAGTGACAACATGGCGGCCGCCATCCGAGAGCTGAAGAACGTCGAGCGGCAGATCGGTATCCGGCTCGTCGCCGAGAAGACCCAGTAGTCCACGCTCACTCAGGAGGTATCCGTGTCCGAAACCATGGCGCTCCAGGCCGTCGTCGACAGTGAGTTCCGCACCGAGCTTCTGGCCGACCCCGCGGCCTTCGGCATGTCCGGCTCCTCGCTGCCCGCTCCCATCGAGCAGCCGGACCAGGAGTCACTCGACTTCTGGACCGAGGGCGTCGCCGCGATGGAGATCTACGCCTGCCGTTCCACCTGCAGCTTCGGCCCGATGACCGTGGTCTGCGACGGCACCACCAAGTAGGCGAAGGGGCCCACACCCCCGCGCGGTGGGCCGGCGGACGCCGGCCCACCGTCTCCAGCGACCGCAGGAGCGGCTTCTCCCCATGAGTGACCATTCCTTCCTCGACCTCGCCGCCCGCGCCGCCAACCTGTCCGAACGCACCCGGGTCGTCACCACCCTGCGTGCCTCGGGCGCGACGGCGACGCCCGGCGTCCTCCCCGCCTTCGACACGTGGAAGATCGACCGCCTGGCGGGCAAACTCGCCGCCAGACTCCACGCGAACGCGAACGCCGGGCCCGTGCCCCGCCCGGCCGGGCCCGGCGCGGACCCGGCCGTGGCGGCCGCGCCTCCGGCCGCCGTCGTGGGCGATGTCGGCGCGAACGGGACCGGCACGGACGGGCCCTCTCGGCGCGAACGCACCAAGCAGGAGATCGCCACCGTCCTGACCGCCTACCGCCACCACGAGCTCGGCCTGGCGGGCGCCGGAGAGGCCGGAGAGGAGGTCCGGAGGGCGTTCGCGGACGTCCACGCGTCCTGGCTGCCCGTCTACCGCGCGGCCCTGCGCGACTTCGCCCGCCCGCCCGCCGCGGACGGGATCCGGCACGAGTTCGACGTCTACTACGGCCGGCTGGCGATCGCGTGCGGGCCCTTCCTCGCCGAGCTCGGCCGGCGGCTCGGCGGCGAACGCGCGCGGCATCCGGGGCTCTTCGACCAGCGTCTCGTCGACGACCTCCAGCGGCATCTCCTCGACCGCTTCGAGCTGTCGCTCGCGTGGGCCGTGGAGGCCGACGCGAACGTGCACTGCGCCCGTGCCGGCATCGACCGCGCGTCCGCGACCCGCGAGGAGTACCTCGCCTATCTCGATGAGACCTTCGCCGACGCCGACGCCTATCACCGCTTCTACCTGCGGTTCCCCGTCCTCGGCCGGTGGCTCGCCGAGGTGACCGGCATGCTCGCCGGGTTCGGCGCCGAGTTGATCGGCCGTCTCGCCGCCGACCGCGCCGACATCGGCGCCGCCTTCTTCGGCGAGGAGATCACCGCGTTCCGCTCCGTGCGCCTGGGCCTGTCCGACCACCACGCGGGCGCGCGCAGCGTCGCGATCGTCGAGGTCGCGCTCGGCGGCGGCGGCACCGGCTCGTTCGTCTACAAACCGCGTTGTGTCCGCTCCGAGGCCGCGATGCAGGACCTGCTCCGCCGGCTCCGCGACGACGGCGTCCTCGCCTTCTCCCCCCGGCCGGTGCTGCCGAAGCCGTCGTACGGCTACGAGGCGCTGATCCCGGCAGGCCGCAACCGCATGGCCGCCCGCGAGCAGGTCGAGCGGGTATATGAGGAGCTCGGCGGCCTCCTCGGCGTCTTCTACGTCCTTGGCGGCGGCGACCTGCACTTCGAGAACATCCTGGTCGCCGACGGGCACGCCTACGTCTGCGACTGCGAGACCGTCCTCGGCGTGCTCCCGGTCGGCCAGGCGCGGCCGGCCGGCACCCTGCTCGACTCCGTGTTCAAGACCGGGCTGCTCGAGTGGCCGCGCACCACGACGTCGGCGACCGAGATGCGGATCAGCGGCTACTCCGGCGGCGAGGCGTACGCGATGCCGATCCCGGTGCCGCGCGTCAACGAGCACCGCCTCAGCTTCCGGGCCTCGGTGATCCACCAGGCGGGCGTGCACGTCGAGCCGACCGGGTCCAACCGGGTCTTCCTCGGCGACCGGCTGATGCAGCCGCAGGACTTCACCGACGCGATCATGGACGGTTTCGGGCGCGTCTACGCCTGGTTCGAGCAGCGGAAGGACGACGCGATCCGCGAGGTGAGCGAGATCTTCGCCGGCACCTCGGTCCGGTTCATCAACTGGGGCACCCAGGTCTACTCCCAGCTGCTGATCTCCGCACGCCATCCCAAGTGCCTGGTCGACCCGCTGGAGGTCGACCTGCTCGTCGGCACCGTGGGCACCTTCCCCCGCACCTGGGACACCGACGGCACGCTCGCCGTGCGCGAGCTGGTCTCGCTGTGGCGGCTCGACATTCCGATCTTCACCGCGCCGGCCGGCGGCCGGTGGCTGGTGCACGACCACGCCGTGCGCCTGCACAAACGGCTGGAGGTCTCCCCCATCGAGGGCGCCGCGCAGCGGATCCGGCGGCTGTCGCGGGCCAACCAGGCGCAGCAGACGCAGTACATCGCCGCCAGCCTGTCCTCCGGCGAGGTCGCCAGCCCGGCGTTCGTGACCGCGGCGCTGGAGTACGCGACGCGGATCGGCGAGCGCCTGTGCCGTATGCTCCGCGACCCGTCGGCGCCCGCGCCCTGGACGTCGTACGGCCTCACCGGCGACGGCATGGCCGAGGTGGACATCGACGGCGACCTGTACCACGGGTCGGCCGGCGTCGCCCTCTTCCTGGCCTACCTCAACGACCTGGTGCCCCGGCCGGAGTTCCGCCGTGCCGCCGGACGCGCCCTGTCGCACGCCGTCACCCACACCGACCGGCGGCGGCCCGGCGCGTTCCAGGGCCTCGGCGGGCTCATCTACGTCCTCACCCACCTGCACCACCTGTGGCAGGACCGCGGCCTGCTCGAACTCGCCGTGCGCCTGAGCCGTGAGCTGCCCGGGCCGATCGACGCCGACACCCACTTCGACGTGCTCAGCGGGTGCGCCGGCCTCATCCCGGTGCTGCTCGGCCTCGGCCGCGAGACCGACGGCCAGGGGCTCGAACTCGCCACGCGCTGCGCGGACCTGCTGCTGCGGCACGCGGTCGAGCACGGCGACACGCTGAGCTGGCCGCCCACCGATCCGGGCGAGGCCGTGGCGAACCTCACCGGCTTCTCCCACGGCGCGGCCGGCATCGGCTGGGCGCTGATCCAGCTCGGCTGCCTGGTCGACGACCCGGTCTACGCCGACGCCGGGCGGCGTGCCTTCGCGTACGAGGCGCGCCACTTCGACGAGGCACAGCAGGACTGGTACGACCTGCGCACCAGCCCCGGCGGCGTCGCACGCGACGGCCGGCACTTCGCCAACGCCTGGTGCAACGGCGCGGCCGGCATCGGGCTGAGCCGGATCGCGAGCTGGGCGGTGCTCGGCGGCGATGACGAGGCGCTGCTGCGCGAGGCCCATCAGGCGCTCGCCGCCACGATGCGGGGCTTCCCGCGCCTGATGAACGACACGCTCTGCCACGGCCGCGCCGGCAACGCGGAACTGTTCCTGCGGTTCGCGGTGCTGCGCGACGAGCCGGCGTTCCGGCTCGAGGCGAACGTCCAGGTACAGGAGCAGTGGCGCCGCCTCGACGACGCCGAGAACGGGGTCATGGAGGGCGGCTTCTTCCCGGGCCTGATGCTCGGCCTGTCCGGCTTCGGCATGCACTTCCTGCGCCTGGCCCGGCCCGACCGGGTCCCCTCCGTCCTGCTGCTCGATCCCGCCCCCAGCCGATAAGGAGACACCGAATGTCCGTTGAGTCCGGCCGCGCCTTCCTCCAGATCGCCTACGACTCCCCGGAGCTGAAACAGCAGCTCAAGGCCGTCACCGGCACGCGGGAGATCGTCCGGCTCGGGTCGCGCTACGGCTACTCGTTCGACGTGCCCGAGCTGATGGAGGCGTCCTCGTCCTTCGCCCCCGCCTCCGGAGAATCCCCCAGGGCCGTACGGCGCCCCGCCGAGGCCGAGCGCGACGCCGGCCCGCTCCATCACGAATACCGGCTGGAAGACCTGCCCGGCCTGAAGCGCGTCATCGACCTGCTCCCCCATCTGAAGATCAAGCCGCCCTCGTTCGACCTCGACCGGTTCGCCCGGACCTTCCGCGCCGAGGACCTGCGGTCGACCGACCTGTCCCCGGCGAACCCGGAGTTCCAGGTTTGGCACGAGTCGATGATGAAGGCGCACTGGCGCGACCCGGCCCTCGGCTCCGGCGCCCCGCGCCGCGACTTCCACCTCGTCAACCTCGACGAACACGTCGACCACCCGGGGTACGACCGCTACCTCGAGGCCAAGCACCGGATGATCCGCACGCTCGAGGAGTTCTTCGCCGCCGAGATCCGGTTCTCGGGCAGCCTCTGGTATCCACCGTCCAGCTACCGGCTGTGGCACACGAACGAGACGCAGCCGGGGTGGCGGATGTACATCGTCGACTTCGACGAGCCGTTCGACGACCCGGCCGACACGTCGTTCTTCCGCTACATGAACCCCCGCACGGAGGAGATCGTCACGCTGCGGGAGACGCCGCGGATGGTCCGTTTCTTCAAGGCCGAGCAGGATCCGCGCCGGCTGTTCTGGCACTGCATCGTCAACCCCACGTCGCGACACCGGTGGAGCTTCGGGTTCGTCGTGCCCGACGGCTGGATGACCGCGATCACGCGGCAGGTCTGAGGCGTCCACGTGTTCGGGCTCAAACAACGCTCCGTCCCCCGGCCACCCGCACCGGGTCCACGCGACCCCGCCCTCGCCCCGTACGACGCGGGCCCGGCGCCGGACACCCCGGCGATCCGCGCCGTCGGCGTCCGCAAGTCGTACGCGGGCGTGGAGGCGGTACGCGGCATCGACCTGACGGTCGCGCAAGGCGAGACGTTCGGCTTTCTCGGCCCGAACGGCGCGGGCAAGACGACGACCATCGGGATGCTCTGCACGCTGGTCACCCCGTCGGCGGGACGCATCGAGATCGCCGGCCACGACACGCGGACCGCGCCGGACCGCGTGCGCCGCGCGCTCGGGCTGGTCTTCCAGGAGACCACGCTCGACGGCGACCTGACCGCCGAGGAGAACCTCCGTTTCCACGCCGACCTGTACTCCCTGCCCCGGGCGACGTTGTCGGCGCGGGTCGACGCGATGCTCGACCTCGTCGGCCTCGTGGCCCGCCACGACACGCTCGTCCGCACCTTCTCCGGCGGCATGCGCCGCCGGCTGGAGATCGCCCGCGGGCTCCTCCACCGGCCGCGCGTGCTGTTCCTGGACGAGCCGACCATCGGCCTCGACCCGCAGGCCCGTGCCGGGCTGTGGACCCACCTCGGCGAAGTACGCGAGCGCGAGGCCACGACGCTGTTCCTCACGACGCACTATTTGGACGAGGCCGAACGCTGCGACCGCGTCGCCATCATCGACGACGGCCGTATCGTCGCGCAGGGCACGCCCGCCGAGCTCAAGTCCGTCCTGGGCGCCGACCGCGTCGACCTGCGCACCGGCGACGACGAGGCGGCCGCCGCCGCGTTGCGCACGCGGTTCGGGGTGAAGGCCGTCGCGGGCCCGCACGGCGTACGGGTCGAGGCCGACGACGGCGCCCGGCTGGTGCCCCGCCTGTGCGCGGGCCTGGACGTGCCGGTCTATGAGGTGACGGTCACCCGCCCGAGCCTGGACGACGTCTTCCTCCACCACACCGGCCACCGCATCCGCGACGAACCCGCGGGCGACCCACCCCGGTGGTCACGCCTTCCGGTGAGGGAGGGCTCATGACGCACGCCGCTCACGCGCGGTACGAGGCGGCCGGCGCCGGGCCCGGGCGGCTCGCCGCCGAGCTGCGGGCGGCGCGGATGGTCTGGCGGCGGGAGCTGCTGCACTTCGTACGCGACCGTACCGGCACGCTCGTGGCGCTCCTCCAGCCGCTGCTGTTCCTGTTCGTGCTCGGCGTGGGGCTCGGGCGGCTGCTCGCCGGCGCCGGGGGCGGTTCGGCCCGTGACTACCTCACGTTCCTGTTCCCGGGCGTGCTCGTCATGGCCGCACAGCCCGCCGCGATCTCCGTCGGCGCGTCCATCGTCTGGGACCGGGAGTCCGGCTTCCTGCGCGAGATGCTCGTCGCACCGGTCCGCCGCGGCACGCTGCTGGCCGGCAAGTGCCTCGGCGGCGCGACCGTCGCCACCTGCCAGGGCGCGGTCGTGCTCGCGGGCGCCGGGCTGATCCACATCCCGTACGACCCGGTGCTGTTCGCGCTGCTGCTGGGCGAGCTGGCGCTGACCGCGCTCGCCATGACGGTGCTCGGCGCGGTGGTCGCGGTCGTCATCCGCCGCGCCCGCACGTTCACCACGGTGCTGAGCGTGCTGATGACGCCGCTGATCTTCCTGTCCGGCCTGATGTTCCCGGTCGCGGCGATGCCCGCCTGGATGTCGTGGCTGACGCCGGCCGACCCGCTGACGTACGCGGTGGACGCGATGCGGCGCACCGTCACCGCCTACCGGCCGTCACGGGGGACGTCGGCGCTGTTCGAACCGGTGGCCTGGGCCGGCCTGCGCCCCTCTCCGGTGATCGAGCTCGCCGTGGTCGCGGCGTTCACGGCCGTCGCCCTGACGATCGCCGCCCGCCGCTTCGCCCGTACGGGCTGAGGGACGCTTCCACGGCGCGCCGGAGCGAGCCCTGGCGGCGGCGCGAGGCGGGGAGGAGAGGTCAGCGGCCGGCCGGCCCGTTCCGCAGCATCTCGCGGTGGCGTACCGGAGCGGACGTCCGGCGGCGGACGGCCGCGAGGACCTCGTCCAGCGGAAGCGCCAGCTGGTCGGCCCGGACGAAGACCGGGCCGCCGACCCGGGGAGTGCCGCTGCGGGCGAACCACCGCGGCGTCCCGCGGTGCGCGGTCACCACCTGCTCCGCGTCCACCGGCACGAACACCAGCAACGCCGCGCGGCCGGGCCGGCGTTCGACCCGGACCTCGGCGAGGTTCGACCAGGGCAGGCCGACCCGCGCCGAGTGCAGCGTGACCCCGTGCTCGTCGATGGTCAGCAGCGGGGCGCCCCGCGCGGCGCGTAGGACGGCGCGCGCGAACAGCGGCAGGAAGACCAGCGCCACGAACCCGAAGACGACGAGGAACAGGGCGCTGATCAGCGGCCCGTCGTCGAGCGCGGTGTACGCGGCGTACCCGGCGGCGAGCGGCAGCAGGACCGCGAGGATGCCGGCCTTGCCCACGGCCGCCCACCGGTAGCCGACGGCCAGCGTGGAGCCTGACATTCGTCCCCTCAGGTATTCAGTTTCCGTAGAAAACGCGCTCGACCACCTTACGGGCGAGGCGGGCGCGGCGCCGGTAGTCGTCCAGCAGGGCGCCGGAGGCCGGGTAGCCCAGCACAGAGGTCACCGCCGAGCGCTCGCGGTGGTGCTCGCTCGGCAGCAGATCCGACGCCCGCCCGCGCACGAGCATGATCGCGTTACGGATCCGGGTGGCCATGCGCCAGGCGTCGGTCAGGATCGCGGCGTCGTCGGAGGCGAGCAGGCCCGCCTCCACGGCGGCGTCGAGCGCGGCGAGCGTCCGGGTCGTGCGCAGGCCGGGCACCTCGTGGGCGTGCTGGAGCTGCAGCAGCTGCGCCACCCACTCCACGTCGGACAGGCCGCCGGGACCCAGCTTGGTGTGCCGCCGCGGGTCGACGCCGCGCGGCAGGCGTTCGGCCTCCATGCGGGCCTTGAGCCGCCGGATCTCCCGCAGCGCCGTCTCGTCGACGCCGTTCTCCGGCCACCGCACCGGGTCGATCAGCGCCTGGAAGCGCTCGCGGAGCCCCTCGTCGCCGATCATGGGCACGGCGCGCAGCAGGGCCTGGCTCTCCCACGGCGCCGACCAGCGGCGGTAGTAGGAGGCGTACGAGTCGAGGGTGCGGACGAGCGGTCCCTGCCGTCCCTCCGGCCGCAGCCCGGGGTCGATCACCAGGGGCGGGTCGGGCGCGGGCAGGGCGAGCAGGCGGCGGAGCTCTTCGGCGACCGCGTGCGCGACGGAGGAGGCCTCGCGCTCGTCGGCTCCGGGCAGGGGGTCGTGCACGAACATGACGTCCGCGTCGCTGCCGTAGCCCAGCTCGTACCCGCCGTACCGGCCCATCGCCACGATCGCGAACCGGGTCGGGAGCGGACCGCGCCGCTCCACCGAGATCCGCTCGATCGCGACCCGCAGCGCCGCGTCGAGCGTGACCGTGGTGATCGTGGTGAGGGCCTCCGCGGTGGCTCGTTCGTCGAGGTTGCCGAGCAGGTCGGCGACGGCCGTACGGAACAGCTCGCGGCGCCGCAGGCCGCGCACCGCGGCGACGGCGTCCGCCGACCGGTCGTGCGGCGAGGAGAGGTAGCGGCCCACGGCCGACTGCGCCTCGCCGTGCAGGGCGTCGGCCGGGCGGGGGGCGAGCTCGGTCTCGGCGCGCAGCATGGCGACCGCCTCCGGGGCGCGCAGCAGCAGGTCGGTGGCGTACCGGCTGGAGGCCAGCACCCGCGCCATCCGCTCGGCCACGGCGACGTCGTCGCGGAGCAGCCGCAGGTACCAGGGTGTCGTGCCGAGAGCGTCGCTGACCTGGCGGAACCCGAGCAGTCCGGCATCGGGGTCCGGGCAGTCGGCGAACCAGTCGAGCATCACCGGCAGCAGCGTGCGCTGGATGGCGGCGCGCCGCGACACCCCGGCGGTCAGTGCCTCCAGGTGGCGGAGGGCACCCGCCGGGTCGTTGTAGCCGAGGGCCTCCAGGCGGGCACGGGCGGCCTCGCGGGTGAGCCGGGCCTCGTCGCCGGGCAGCCGGGCGACCGCCTGCAGCAGCGGCCGGTAGAACAGCTTCTCGTGGAGCCGGCGCACCTCACGCGCGTGACGGCGCCACTCGGCGGTGAACTCCCCCACCGGGTCCACGCGGAACCCGAGCGCCCGGCCGAGGCGCCGCAGGCTCTGTTCGTCCTCGGGCACGAGGTGGTTGCGCCGGAGCCGGTGCAGCTGGATGAGGTGCTCGACGCGGCGGAGGAAGCGGTAGGCGGTGCCGAGCGCGGCGGCGTCGCCCCGGCCGACGTACCCGCCCCAGGACAGCTTCTTGAGCGCGATCAGGGTGTTGGGGCCGCGCAGCTCCTCGTCGGCCCGGCCGTGCACGAGCTGGAGCAGCTGCACCGCGAACTCCACGTCGCGCAGCCCGCCGGGGCCGAGCTTCAGCTGCCGGCCCGCCTGCTCGGGCGCGATGTGCTCCTCGACGCGACGGCGCATCGCCTGGACGTCCTCGACGAAGTTGTCGCGGCCGGCCGCGCTCCACACGAGAGGCGCGAGCGTGCGGACGTACTCCTCGCCCAGCTCGCGGTCGCCGGCCACCGGGCGGGCCTTGAGCAGCGCCTGGAACTCCCAGGTCTTGGCCCAGCGCTCGTAGTACGCCCGGTGGCTGGCCATCGTACGGACGAGCGGCCCGGCCTTCCCCTCCGGGCGCAGGGCGGCGTCGACCTCCCACAGCGCGCCCTCCGGCGTGCTGGCCGAGCACGCGCGCATCATCCCCGACGCCAGCCTGGTGGCGGCCCGCAGCGCGGCGTCCTCGTCCTGTCCGGGCGCGGGTTCGGCGACGAAGACGACGTCGACGTCGCTGACGTAGTTCAGCTCGCGGCCGCCGCACTTGCCCATGCCGATGACGGCGAGCCGGCACAGGCCGGCCTGCTCGCCGAGCTCGGCGCGGGCGATGGCCAGCCCGGCCTCCAGCGCGGCCGAGGCGAGGTCGGCCAGCTCGGCGGCGACCTCCTCGATGTCGAGCACGTGGGTGAGGTCGCGCCCGGCCAGGTGCAGCAGCGCCCTGCGGTACGCCACGCGCAGCGCGACCATGGGGTTGTCCGCGGTCGCGCGCGGCGCCGGGTCGGCCGCGTCGGCGCCGACCGCGTCCAGCAGCGTCCGCCGCAGCTCGTCGGCGGTGGGCCGGAGTACGGCGTCGGGGCCGGCGAGGACACGCCAGTGGCCGGGGTGACGGACGAGGTGGTCGGCCAGCGCCGCGCTGACGCCGAGCACGGCGAGCAGCCGGTCACGCGCCTCGGTGTCGGCGTTCAGCTCGGCCCGGATGTCGGCGGCCTCCAGCAGCCGGAGAAGGCCGGTGAGCGCGAGGTCGGGGTCGGCCGCGGTGCCCAGGGCCTCGACCAGCCCGTCGAGTTCGTGACCGCGGAGCCGGCGCTCGGCGCCCGTGGCATCGGTGACGCCCAGCCGGGCCAGCCGCCCGGCGAGGCTCTCGAGTCGGCGTTCGCTCACCACCAAAAGGTATCGAGACGTCCCGGCGGCCGACAGCGACGGTCACCGCCGGGCGTCCTCCGCCCGGTAGAGACGTCTCAGGGAGTCGAGTGTCCGGATGAGCCGGTCGCGGAGTTCGCCCGGGGCGATGATCTCGGCGCCGGCCCCGAGCTTGAGGATCTCCCCGAGCGCCTGGTCGTGGGACTCGATGGGGATCGTCACCCGGATCCAGCCGTCGGCGTCGGGAGGCGTGGCGGTCCGTCGCGCGGCGTGGACGACGGTCGATTCCATGACGTGGGGCAGGCGGTCCACGGTGTCCGGAGAGAGGCGGAGGGTCGCCTCGCCCTGGTGGCGGCGGGCGTCGAAGTGCTCCAGGTAGGTCCGCCAGTGGCCGGCGAGGTCGAAGCCCGCGGGCCGGTCGAACCCCTCGTCGAGGACGTGCAGGTCGATGATCCGTGAGATGCGGTAGGTCCGGGTCCGCTGGTCCACACCGGCCACGAGGTACCAGTGCCCCGCCTTGAGGACCAGGCCGTACGGCCGCACGGTCCGGGTGATCTCGTGGGGTTCGGCCCAGCGCAGGTAGCGGATCCGCACGGCGCGGTCGTTCCATACCGCCGCGGCGACCGCGGTCAGGTACGGGACGTGCTCGGCGTCGTGGTACCACGCCGGAGTGTCCAGGTGGAATCGTTCGGCGATGCGTCCGGCACGGTCGCGCAGTTCCACGGGGAGCGCCGCCAGCAGCTTGAGCTGTGCCGCGGTCACGACGGCGCCGAGCCCGAGGTCGGCGGCCGCCCTGGGGATCCCGGTCAGGAACAGCGACTCGGCCTCCCCGGCGGTCAGCCCCGTCAGCCGGGTGCGGAAGCCGCCCAGCAGCCGGTATCCGCCGTCGTGCCCGGGCTCGCCGTACAGCGGCACGCCGGCGCCGCTGAGGGCCTCCATGTCGCGGTAGACGGTGCGCACGGACACCTCGAGCGCGTCGGCGATCTCCTGTGCCGTCATCCGCTCCCGGGTCTGCAGCAGCAACAGGACGGAGACCAGCCGACTCGCGCGCATGCCGAAAAGTCTCCCGCGGTCCACTGCCAGGAGATGTCAGGAAAGCCTGGTTGGCTTCCGGCCATGAACATGGACATCGGCCAGTTCGTCGACCGCTATGTCGCCGTGTGGAACGAGCCGGACGAGGCGACCCGCCGCGACCTCGTCGCCGGCCTGTGGGCCGAGGACGGCATCGAGATCACCGGGTCGGCGCGATACCGGGGCCGGGACGCGATCGAGACGCGGGTCGCCCGGGCCCACGAGGAACTCGTGCGCTCCGGCGGCTTCGTCTTCCGGAGCGCGAACGACGCGGCCGGCCATCACGGCACCGTCGCCTTCACCACGTACATGATCCCCGCCACCGGCGGTGACATCGCCTGGACGGGCCGGGTGTTCGCCAGCCTGGACGAGAGCGGGCTCATCCGGAGCGACCACCAGTTCACCGTCGAACCACCGGCTCTCCAACCACCGGCTCTCCAACCACCGGCTCTCCCACCGGCCGGGGACCAGAGCGCGGGCACGCGCGCCACGGCAGAGGAACTTCTCCGCCGGATGGGGGAAGGTGATCCCGACCGGATCGCCGCGGTGTTCGCCGAACACGTCGACTGGCGGCTGAACTGGCCGGACGGCGATCACCCGGCCGTTCCGTGGATCCGGCCGCGCGCGACGCGCGCCGACGTCGCCGACCACTTCCGCGAGATCGCCGCGGCCCACATCCCCGAGAAGGCGGGCGCGTCCGTGGCGCGCGTGCTCGTCGAGGGAACGGACGCCGTCGTGCTCGGCGACATCCACCAGACGGTGAAGGCCACCGGCGAGCCGTACACGGCCCGGTGCGCACTGCACCTGACCGTCCAGAACGGCCAGATCACCCGTTATGCCGTCTACGAGGACAGTCTCACCGTCGCCGAGGCCCTCCTCGGCCGCCCCCTGCGCCGCTGACCGGCCGCCTCCGCGCGCGGCGGGCCACGCCGTTGGGCAGCTTACTTGCCGACCGGCTAGTTTTTTGCAATGCTAGCCGGTCGGTAAGTAAGCTCTTTCGGGGGTGAGGACGATGGGCGAGCGACGTAGCGGGACCCGCGAACGGATCCAGGCGGTCGCGGTCGAGCTGTTCGCCGAGCACGGCTACGACAAGACCTCGCTCCGCGAGATCGCCGAGCGCCTCGACGTGACCAAGGCCGCGCTGTACTACCACTTCAACACCAAAGAGGACATCGTCGTCAGCCTCTTCGACGACCTCATCGCCGGCCTGGACGAGATCATCGACTGGGCGAAGGGCGAGCCGTCGACGACGGAGACGCGCCAGGAGATCGTCCGCCGGTACGCCCGGCTCGCCCGCGAACGCCCCAAGGGCATGATGCGCTTCATCCAGGAGAGCAAGACCACGATGCAGGAGCTGGCCCCGGGCGAGAAGCTCCACGACCGCTTCAACACGCTGTCCGGGATGCTGCGCAGCCCCGACGCCTCACTCACCGACCAGCTCCGGTCGAGGCTCGCCCTCATCCCCGTGAGCGCCTCGGCGTTCATGCTCCAGGACGCCGACGCGACCGACGACGAGAGATACGAGGCCGGGCTCGAACTCGCTCTGGAGCTCGTCTCCGGCGGCCCCTCGACGCCGGCCACGACCGGCTAGAAGCTCCGGGCCGTCAGGCGGCGCGCTTCAGGCTGTCGATCATGCCGCCCCAGGCGGGGCCGTCCCAGCTGATGACGAGCGCGGAACCGTCCGGCTTCAGCTTGAGGGTGCCGCGCTTGCGGTCGGCGTTGTCCGTGCCGCACTTCAGGGTGATGACCGGCTTCGCGGTGCCCGCGCCGGTGATGGTTCCGGGGCAGGCGAGCCTTCCGGTCGTCCGCACCGTGTTCCCGGTGATGGTGAGCGTCTCTATCGGGCTCTTGTTGATCGGCTTCCAGGTGCCGGCGAGGCCGTTCGGCTCCGCCGCCGACGACCGTGTCGCCTGCGGGGCTCCTTCGGTGGATGACGCTTGCGGGGTCCCTGCCGGGGACGACGCTTGTGCGCCGGCCTTCCCGTCGCCGTCACCGCCACAGCCGGACAGCAGGAGGACGGGCAGCACGAGTGCCGTGGCTCCCAGGGTCAGACGCATCATCTGTCGCAACCTTCTCAATACTTGACAGAAAAAACAGGCCCTATCTCAGCACATAACCCCGCTACCAGTGCAAATCGCCGAGCCGCCGGACGCCCACGGCCCGATGCGGCCCCACCCGGCCGTGGGCGACATACAGGCTCTCGGTTCTAGGACAAGCGGCCCAGGGAGGCCGCCCCTTGACCACACAGGTGGCCGCTCTCGGCCGAACGGTGGCGCTGATCAATCTCCTCCTGTGAAATCGTCCGGTGAAGGTGACGTCGAACGCGTCGCCGGGTGAATGACGAAGAGAAAAAAGGCCGCGCCATGGTCAGCGGACGAGAGCCGGTCTGCCGCCGGACGGGCCGGCGGTCCTGGACAGGGCTGGCCGCCGTCGTAGGTCTCGCACTCGCGCCGGCGGGCGGATGCACGACGGAAAGACCCCGCGTCGCGATTCCGCCCCGGGCCCCCGAAGCACCGCTACCGACGGTGCACTACTCATTCGGGACACAGCCTCCGCCGTGGACCAAGCCGCTCAACGTAGGGGGAGGCGCCGACGCCGCCGGACTCGCCATCGGCCCGGTGGAGGGCACCGCCCGGCGCTTCGAGAGCCATCTCGACATCTTCGCGAACGGCAGACCCGTCCAGGTCACCGCCGGTCTCGGGGTGGACGGAAAGTTCGTCTCCGAGGTGCGCACACGCGACAAAGGCGTCGTAGTCGTCGCGTCTTCGGACCCCAGTAAACGCTTCACCCTCGGGCAACTCTTCATGGAATGGGGCGTGCGCCTCGAACCAGCACACCTCGGCGGGTTCACGGCCGACGCGAAGCATCCGCTCACCGCCTACGTCAACGGCGTCGAGCGGACCGGCGACCCAGCGATGATCGAGCTTCTTCCGCACAGCGAGATAACGCTGGTCTACGGAGCGCCCCCGCGCAAAATCCCTGCGAGCTACGCCTTTCCGCGCGGGAAGTAAGGATCGCGCCGCCGGTGTTCAGGCGGTCAGGGCGACCTTGCCGGTGACGCGGCGGTTGAGAAGGTCGTCCATGACTCTTCAGGGCAGGTTCGGGCGGAGCGGTCGCGCGACCGTCGGCCCGTGCCCTGTACGGGCCTGACTACCGCACTGAGCAGTGCTTACAGCACCTTGAGGTAGCGGTCGTGCTCGTACTCGGTGACCTGGCGGCGATAGTCCTCCCACTCCACGCGCTTGTTGCGCAGGAAGAAGTCGAACACGTGCTCGCCGAGCACCTCGGCCACGAGGTCGCTGCGCTCCATCGCGACGATGGCCTCATCGAGGCTCTGCGGCAGCGGCTCGATGCCCATCGCGCGGCGTTCGGCCGTGGTCAGGGCCCACACGTCGTCCTCGGCGCCCGGGGGGAGTTCGTACCCGTCCTCGATGCCCTTGAGCCCGGCGCCGAGGATGACCGCGAACGCGAGGTAGGGGTTGCAGGCCGTGTCCAGCGAGCGGAACTCGATGCGGGTCGCGTGGCCCTTCTGCGGCTTGTACATCGGCACGCGCACGAGGGCGGAGCGGTTGTTGTGGCCCCAGCAGATGTACGGCGGGGCCTCGCCGCCCGCACCGGCGGAGGCGCCGACGCCGCCCCACAGCCGCTTGTAGGAGTTCACCCATTGGTTGGTGACCGCGGTGAGCTCGGCCGCGTGGCGCAGCACGCCCGCGATGAACGCCCGTCCGACCTTGGAGAGCTGGTACTCCGCGCCGGGCTCGTAGAAGGCGTTGCGGTCGCCCTCGAACAGCGACATGTGGGTGTGCATGCCCGAGCCCGGGTACTCGGTGAACGGCTTGGGCATGAACGAGGCGAACACGCCGTGCTCGAGCGCGACCTCCTTCATCACCAGCCGGAACGTCATGATGTTGTCGGCCGTGGTCAGCGCGTCGGCGTACCGCAGGTCGATCTCCTGCTGGCCGGGGCCGCCCTCGTGGTGGCTGAACTCCACCGAGATGCCCATCGACTCCAGCATCATGATCGCGCTGCGCCGGAAGTCGTGCGCGGCGCGGTGCGGAGTGTGGTCGAAGTAGCCGCCCGAGTCGACCGGCTCCGGCTTGCCGCCCTCGGTGACCTGCTCCTTGAGCAGGTAGAACTCCAGCTCAGGGTGCGTATAGAAGGTGAAGCCCAGGTCGGCGGCGCGGGCCAGTGTGCGCTTCAGGACGTAGCGCGGGTCGGCGAAGCTCGGCGTGCTGTCCGGCATGAGGATGTCGCAGAAGATCCGCGCCGTCCCCGGCGCCTCGGACCGCCAGGGCAGCACCTGGAAGGTCGACGGATCCGGCTTGGCGAGCATGTCGGACTCGTGGATCCGCGCGAAGCCCTCGATCGAGGACCCGTCGAACCCGATGCCCTCCGCGAACGCCTGCTCGAGCTCGGCAGGCGCGACAGCGACCGACTTGAGGAACCCGAGCACGTCGGTGAACCACAGCCGGATGAAACGGATGTCGCGCTCCTCCAACGTGCGGAGCACGAACTCCTGCTGACGGTCCACAACCGATCCCTTCGTAAGCCCGGAGACTTCAGTGGCAACTTACATTCTGCCGTCTCCGTGTTAATCCCACGTTACGAGTCCCTGATCAGATACCTGATCAGACGCCTGGTCAGACGTCCTCCACCTCGCCGACCTGTGCGGCCGCCGGGTCGAGGACACGGGACAGGAACGTACGGGCGCGCTCGCTCGCGGGTGCGCCGATGACCTCCGCGGCCGGGCCCTCCTCCACGATCACCCCGCCGTCCATGAAGACGACGCGGTCGGCGACCTCGCGGGCGAAGCTCATCTCGTGGGTGACCACCATCATGGTCATGCCGTCGAGGGCGAGGCTCCGCATCACCGCGAGGACGTCGCCGACGAGCTCGGGGTCGAGCGCGGACGTCGGCTCGTCGAAGAGCATCACGGCCGGGCCCATCGCCAGGGCGCGGGCGATCGCCACGCGCTGCTGCTGGCCGCCGGAGAGCTGCGCCGGGTAGGCGCCGATCTTGTCGGCCAGCCCGACGCGCTCGAGATTCGCGCGGGCGATCTTCTCGGCCTCGGCGGCCGACCGGCGGAGCACCTTGCGCTGGGCGATCATGACGTTGGCCAGCACCGACAGGTGCGGGAAGAGGTTGAACTGCTGGAACACCATGCCGATGCGGCGGCGTACGGCGTCGATGTCGCACTCGGGGTCGGTCAGCTCGACGCCGTCGACGACGACCTTGCCCGAGGTCGGCTGCTCCAGGAGGTTCACGCAGCGCAGGAGCGTGGACTTGCCGGACCCGGACGGGCCGATCACACAGACGACCTCGCCGGCGCCGACCTCCAGGTCGATGCCGCGGAGCACCTCCAGGTCGCCGAACGACTTGTGCAGGTCGTGTACCTCGATCATCGCTGTCCCCTCTTCTGCCGGGCCTCCAGACGCCGCGCCAGGTAGCTCAGCGGGATCGTGACGATCAGGTAGCAGATCGCGGCGATGATGATGGGCGTGGAGTTGCCCTGCTGGCTCGCCACGTCGTTGGCGTACTTGGACAGCTCGCGCTCGGTCAGGGTGAGGCCGAGGAACAGCGCCAGCGAGGAGTCCTTGAACAGCAGGACGAGCTCGTTGGTGAGCGGCGGGATCACGATCCGCAGCGCCTGGGGTACGACGATCGTCCGCATCGCGCGGCCGTGCGACATGCCGAGCGTGCGCGCCGCCTCCATCTGGCCGCGTGGCACCGCCTCGATGCCGGCCCGGATCGTCTCGGCCATGTACGCGGCCGAGACCAGCCCGAGGGCGAGCGCCGCCTGGCCGTACACCCCGCCGGGCAGGTTGGTGCCGGGGAAGGCCAGCGGCACGCCGGTGCCGACGAACACGAAGATCAGCAGGGCGGGCAGACCGCGGAACACCTCGACGTACACGAGCGCGAACCAGCGGTACGGCGCCGCGGACGACAGCCGCATCAGCGCCAGGACGAGCCCCGCGGCGAGGCCGAGCGCGAACCCCGTGATCGTGTAGATCAGGGTGTTGCGGAGCCCGATGGTGATGACATCGGGGAAGAGCTGCTTGGCAATGCTCCAGTTGGCGAAGTTCGTGTGGATCTGGCCCCAGTCGGCCGACAGGAGCAGGCCGACGACCACCACGATGAAGATCGCATACTCGCCACCGAGCACGAGTTGCCGGCGGCGGCGCCGCGTCAGCCGCGGCGCCGCTTCCTGTGCCGTCGCCACGCTCAGCTACCCGCCGGGAGCGGACCGATCCACTTCTCGTAGATCTTCTTGTACGTGCCGTCCGCCTTGGCCTGGTCGATCACCTGGTTGATGATCGCCAGCAGCTTGGGGTTGTGGTCCTTGCGGACGGCGTAACCCAGCTGCTCGCCGGTGTGGATGTTGGCCGCGAGGCCGAACTTGGCGTTCGCCGGGTCCTTGAGCCAGCCCTGCACGACCGGGTAGTCCGCCATGATCGCGTCGACCTGGGCGCTGCGCAGGCCGTTGAGCAGGCTCTCGGCGTCTTTGTAGGACTTGGGGTCGACGCCCTTGCCCTGGAGGAACTCCTCGCTGGTGGTCTGCGCCTGGGCACCGATCTTGATCTTCTTGGCCTTCAGGTCATCGACCGAGGCGTACGTGATGCCCTTCCTGGTCATCACGGCCTGAGTGGCGTCGAAGTAGGGCTCGGAGTAGTCGATGAACTTCTTGCGATCGGCCGTGATCGTCATGCCCGCGGCGGCCACGTCGCACTTGCCCGCGTTCAGCGCCGAACCGGTCTTGATCGTCTCGAAGGGCGTGTCAATGATCTTCTGGGTCACGCCCAGCTTCGTGGCCACCAGGTCGATCAGGTCGACGTCGAAGCCGACGACCTTACCGCCCTGCGGGGACTGGAACGGCGGGTACGGCATGTGGGTGCAGGTCGTGAGGGTGCCTTTCTTCACGAGCTTGGCGCCCTGGACCGTCACCCCCTTGTCTCCGCTACCACAGGCGGTGACGACGAGGGCGGTCGCGCAGAGCCCGGCTGCGACGGCCAACCGGCGACGTATGGGCACAATTCCTCCAGGTTCGCTGCAAAGCAATGCCCGAGACTATGTCATATCTGCCGCTACCAGGAGGGACGACATCAGTCACGACCTGGCCACGACCTGAGGCCGCGCGGCGATCGGCCGGGCTCACACGCGCAGGGCTCGGCCGGCGTCCGCGCACAGGGGTCGGCCGGCGTCCGGCGCGCGGGGGTCAGCCGGCGTCCGGCGGCATCGGGCCCATCCACTTCTCATAGATGCGGCGATAGTCACCGTTGTCGCGACTCTGGGTGATGACCTGGTCGATCAGGCGCAGCAGGCCGGGGTTGCGCCCCCGCCGGACGGCGAAGCCGTACCGCTCGCGCGTGCGCGCGCCACCGACGATGGTGAAGCCGGCGTTGTCCGGGTCGGTCAGCCAGTAGCGCACCACCGGGTCGTCCTGGACGAGGACGTCGACCTGCCCGGTGCGCAGGGCGCCGAGTTCGGTGATGGAGTTCTCGTACGCCTTGGGCGCCCACCCGTGCGCCCGCGCGTACTCCTGGGCGGTGGTGCCGGCGACCACGCCGACCCGCAGGTGGTCGCCGGCGATGTCCGCGGGCCGGACGCGGGGCCGGCGGCGGGCCATCAGCACCTGGCCGGAGTCGAAGTAGGGACGCGAGAAGTCGACCTTGGCGGCCCGGCGCGCGTTGATGGTCATGCCGGCCGCGGCGACGTCGCACTCGCCGGCGGAGAACACCTCGCCGGAGGTGATCGCGGTGAAGTCGGTGTCGACGATCTTCTGGCGGACGCCGAGGCGTCGCGCGACGAGGTCCATCAGGTCGACGTCGAAGCCGACGACGGTGCCGCGCCGCTCGAACTGGAACGGGGCGTACGGCAGGTGGGTGCAGGTCGTGAGCACTCCCCTGCCGATGAGGCGTACGCCCCGGACGGTCGCGCCGCCGGCGCCGGCGCCGCAGGCGGTGAGTAACAGCGCCGCGATCGCCAGGAGGGCGGGCGGCCGTGACGGAGCGATGGGGTGCACGGTGCCTCCGAGGGGTTCGGATCTTCGGCGGGCGAAGCAGGGGTCACCCGGTCACTGAGGCGAGTCAACCAGTTGCGCGGCGTGACCGCCAGTGGAGCCGCTAGTACGCCAAGGGAGGGAAAATCGATCGCAAAATGTCGTACCCGTCGGCGACGATTCCCTCCATGACGTCCGTCGGTGAACACCTCCCCCCTACCACCACACCCCGACGGCTCCCCCCGTTCCTCCACACCCGGCTCGGCGGTCTGCCCCGGGCGTTCTGGGCGCTGTGGGCGGGCTCGTTCGTCAACCGGCTGGGCACGATGGTCGAGCCGTTCCTGGCCTTCTACCTCACCGGTGTGCGCGGGTTCTCCGTGACCGCGACCGGCGCGGTGCTCGCCCTGTTCGGGCTGGGCTCGGTCTTCTCCCAGACGCTGGGCGGCGTGCTGGCCGACCGCGTCGGCCGGCGGGCCACGCTGAGCGGCGGCATGCTGGCGACCGCGGCGGCGATGCTCGCGCTCGGCTACGTCACGGCGACGCCGGTGGTCGTCGCGGTCGTGTTCGTGCTCGGCGTCGCCATCGACATCTACCGCCCGGCCTCCCAGGCACTGGTCGCCGACCTGGTCTCGCCCGCCGACCGGCCCCGCGCGTACGGGCTGCTCTTCTGGGCGATCAACCTCGGGTTCGCGGTCGCCATGGTGTTCGGCGGCACGCTGTCGCGGGCGGGCTTCTCCTGGCTGTTCTGGATCGACGCGGTCACCTGCGCGGTGTTCGCCGTGCTGGTCTGGCGCGCGGTGCCCGAGACGCGCACGCGGCGCGCCGACCGTGAGCCGGGCGGGTTCGCCGACGTGCTGCGCGACCGGGTCGCGGTCGCGTCGGTGCTGATCGTGTTCGGCTACGCCTTCGTCTATCTCCAGGCCTACTCCACGCTGCCGCTCGCCATGCGGCACGCGGGGCTGCCGCCGCAGGCGTACGGCCTGGCCATGGCGGTCAACGGCGTCGGCATCGTGATCGTGCAGCCGCTCACCGTGGCCTGGCTGAACCGCCGCGACGCCAGCCGCGTGCTGGCGGCGGGCATGGGGGTGGTCGGGCTGGGGTTCGGGCTCACCGCGCTGGCCGGCTCGACGCCGGTGTTCGCCGCGACGGTGCTGGTGTGGACGCTGGGCGAGGTGCTGTTCGCCGCCGTGTCGTCGGCGATCATCGCCGACCTCGCACCGCCCCACCTGCGCGGACGTTACGGCGGGCTGTACGGCACGGCGTTCTCGGTCGCGGCCCTGCTCGGCCCGCTCGGCGGCAGCTGGCTGCTCGGGCACGGCGCGTGGCTGCCGTGGGTGACCTGCGCGGCCCTGTGCGCGGCCTCCGGCGCGGGCGCCCTGGCGCTCGGCCCCGCCGTGCGTGGACGAAGGAAAGGCTTGACCGTTTAAGGGCCAAATGTCTAACTTCGGTAGTTGATACCCGAAGAAACGGCACGCGAGCCGAATGGTGCAAGCATCGAGCTCGGCCGATCCGGCGAGCGGGCTGAGAGTGTTGAGCCGGCGAAACTTCCGCTGGTTCTTTCTGGGCCAGTGCGCGTCGATGTTCGGCGACGGGATGGTCGCGCCCGCCCTCGCCTTCGCGGTTCTGGGCCTCACCGGTCACGTGACCGATCTCGGCTTCGTGCTGGCGGCCGGCACCGGGTCGCAGGTGATGTTCATGCTCGTCGGCGGAGTGATCGCCGACTGGCTCCCCCGCAACGTGCTCATGCTGGGCTCGGACCTGCTGCGCACCGTCAGCCAGGGCACCATGGCGATTCTGCTGATCACCGGCGCGGCCCGTGTCTGGCACCTGATCGTGCTGCAGGTGGTGCACGGCTTCGCGGCGGCGATGTTCATGCCCGCGGTGCCCGGCGTCATCCAGGCCACCACGACGCCCGAACAGCGCCAGGCCGCCAACGCGCTGCGCGTGCTGGCCCTGTCCGGCTCGCTCATCGCCGGCCCGGCGGTCGCGGGCGTGCTGGTCGTCGCGGTGGGTCCCGGCTGGGCCATCGGCGTCGACGCCGTCACCTTCGCGGCGAGCGCCGCGTGCCTGTCCCGGGTCCGGCTGCGGTACACCGTCCGGCTGCGCCGGTGGCGGTTCGGGCGCGACCTGGCCGACGGGTGGCGGGAGTTCCGGTCGCGGCGGTGGGTGTGGAGCATCATCCTGGCGGCCTCGGTGATGAACCTGCTGTACGCCGGCTTCTCCGTGCTCGGCCCGGCGGTCAGCGCGCGCTCCTTCGGCGGCGCCGGCGCGTGGGCGGTCATCTCGGCGACGTTCGGCATCGGCTGCCTGGGCGGCAGCATCGTCGCCCTGTGCGTACGGCCGCGGTTCCCGCTGCGGTCGGCGCTGATCGTGATGGTGGCGTTCGCCTGCCCGACCCTGACGCTGGCGGCCGGCCTCACCGTGGGCGTCGTGGCCGCGGCGGCGTTCTTCGGCGGCCTGGTGATGATGCTGTTCAACACGCTGTGGGAGACGACGCTCCAGCAGCACATCCCGGCCACCACGCTGTCCCGGGTGAGCGCGTACGAGTGGGCGGGCTCGGTCGCCTGCCAGCCTCTCGGCCTCGTACTGGTCGCGCCGATCGCAGGCCGGCTCGGGCTGCACGCGACGCTGTGGACGGCGGGAGTGCTCCAGGTCCTCGTGGCCCTGTTCCCGCTGCTGATCCCGGAGGTCCGCACCCTGCCGTCACCGACCACCCCGCCCGCCGACCCCGTCTGCGCCGCGCCACGGGGCTGAGAACCCGTCAGATCGACGCGCCGCGGTGTGCGGTGAGGTTGTCGATGATCAGACTCAGGGTGAAGTCGAACCGGTCGTGCCCGGTGCCGGAGGTCAGTTCGGCCGCGTGGCGCCGGGTGTGCGGGAAGCGGTCGGCGGGCAGGGCGCTGAGCCGGCCGAGGAGTTCTTCCCGGCCGAGGACCCAGTCGTGGTCGTGGCGTTGTCGTCGCTGCCGGACGAGTGAGTGTTCCAAGGCGTAGGCGCCGGTGTAGAGCGTGAGCGCGTCGAGTGCCCACGCCGCGGTCTGCGGCTCGATGCCTCCGGCGAGCAGGATCGCCAGGATTCCTTCGCTGACCCGCAGCGTTTCGAGGTGGGTGGGGACCGTGGCCAGCGCGGCGCGGGAGATGCCGGGGTACTTCAGGTACTGGTCGCGGATCTGGGCGTAGACGTCGAGGATCTGCCGCCGCCACGTGGCCGGGTCGGGCTCGGGGAGTTCGATCTCGGCGCAGAGCCGGCCGATGAGCAGATCGTCGAGGTCGTCCTTGTTCACGATGTGTGCGTACAGCGAGGACGGCCCGGTGCCGAGGACGGCGGCGACCCGGCGGATCGTCAGCGCGTCGTAGCCCTCCGCGGCGACGACCTGCAGCGCGGCGTCGGTGATCCGGTCGGCCGTGATGGGCGTCTTGCGCGGCGCGGTCGGCGCGGAGTCCGCGGGGAGCTGGGCGTGACGGGCCGCGCGGCGCTGTCGGGGATCGGCGGGCATGGCGACCAGTATAGCTTGACACGAACTAAGTTCGTCATCTATGAACTTAGTTCGTGAAGACTGAACAAAGTTCGTTGGAGTCGGCTCGCACGGCTCCGCTTCCCCTCGGCCGGGCATGGCTGGTCCTGGTGGTCGTCGTCATCGCCGAACTCATGGACCTCATCGACACCAGCGTCGCCAACCTCGCCGGCCCCTCGATCCGCACCGACCTCGGCGGCGGGCCGATGACGCTGCAGTGGGTGCTGTCCGCCTACACCGCGGCCTTCGCCCTCGGCCTGGTCACCTCCGGCAGGCTCGGCGACCTGCTCGGCCGCCGCCGGCTGTTCCTGCTCGGCATGGCCGGATTCACTCTCGCGTCGCTGGCCTGCGGCCTCGCGCCCGGCGCCGGGTTCCTGATCGTCGCCCGCCTGTTCCAGGGCCTGTTCGGGTCGGTGATGATCCCGCAGGGCATGGCACTGGTGAAGATCGTTTTCCCGCCCGAGCACCTGCGCAAGGCGCTGACGCCCTTCGGCCCGATCATGGGGTTGGCCATGGTCGCCGGGCCGATCCTCGCCGGGTGGCTGCTGCACCTGGACCTGTTCGGCGGCCGATGGCGCTCGATCTTCCTGATCAACGTCCCGTTCGGCGTCCTCGCCGCCGCGCTCGGCGGGTGCGTTCTGCCGCGGCACGGCGGCGAGGACCGCGGCGCACGCCTCGACCTCCTCGGCGTGGGCCTGCTCACCGCCGGTTCGGCGCTGCTAATGGTGCCGCTCATCCAGGGACGCGAGCTGGGCTGGCCCGCGTGGACCTACGCGATGATCGCCGCCGCGCTGGTGGCCTTCGGGCTGTTCGTCCGGTCCGAGCGCCACAGCGGCCACCCGGTCATCACCCCGTCGCTGTTCGGCAGGCGCAGCTTCGTGGCCGGCCTGCTGATCGTCGGCGGGTTCTACGCCTCGCTCAGCGCCTTCGTCCTGGTCATCAACCTGCTGCTCCAGTCGGGCATGGGCTGGACTCCGCTGCGCACCGGCTTCGCGCTGATCCCCTGGGCGGCGGGCACCGCGGTCGCCACGCTGCTGTCGGGCGCGGTGCTCGCCGAGAGGCTCGGGCGCGCCAACCTGTACCTGGGACTGTCCGTCGCCGCCGTCGGCCTGCTCGCTCTCTGGTGGTCCACCGCGCGCTGGGGCGCCGCCGTCACCGTGGGGCAGCTGACACCGGCCCTGCTCGTCACCGGCGTCGGTTCCGGGCTGCTGTTCGTCCCCCTGTTCGACTTCGTCCTCGGCGACGCGACCGCCGAGGAGGTCGGCACCGGCGCGGGCGCGCTCAACGCCGCCCAGCAGTTCGCGGGCGCCATCGGCGTCGCGGCCCTCGGCACCGTGTTCTTCGCCCGCGTCGGACGGCCCTCCGTCCCGTCCTACCTCACCGCCGCCGACCTGGTGTTCGGCATCTGCGCCGGCGTCAACGTCCTGCTGCTGCCGCTGGTCGGGCTCCTGCCGAAGCACTCCCGGCAGGCCGCTCACTGACCACGGGCCGCAGGACCGTGGTGCCGTCGATCTTCGGCGCTCGCCCGGGTGCCCGGCGGCCGGACCCCACGCCTTAGGCTCGGTGCCGTGGCACAGTTGCGCATCGCTCTCGCACAGGTGAACGGGACCGTCGGCGACCTCACCGGGAACGCCGACCTGATCATCGAGTGGACCCGGCGCGCCGCCGGGCGCGGCGCCCATCTCGTCGTGTTCCCCGAGATGTTCCTCACCGGCTATCCCGTCGAGGACCTCGTCCTGCGCAAGTCCTTCGTCGACGCGTCCATCGAGACGCTGGAGGCCACCGCGCGGCGGCTCGCCGACGAGGGGCTCGGCGCGATCCCGGTGGTGGCCGGGTACCTGGACCGGCGTGCCGACGTGGTGGACCGGGTCGGGCAGCCGGCCGGCGCGCCGCTCGACGCCGCCGCGGTCCTGTACGAGGGCCGGGTCGCGGTCCGTACGGCAAAGCACCATCTGCCGAACTACGGCGTCTTCGACGAGTACCGCTACTTCATGCGCGGCGACCGGCTGCCGGTCCTGCGCCTGCACGGCGTCGACGTCGCCGTGGCCGTCTGCGAGGACCTCTGGCAGGACGGCGGGCCGGTGACGGTGACGCGCGAGGCCGGGGCGCAGCTGCTCGTCGTGCCGAACGCCTCGCCGTACGAGCGCAACAAGGACGACGTCCGCCTGGAGCTGTGCGCGCGGCGGGCACGTGAGGCGGGCTGCGCGCTGGCGTACGTCAACCTCGTCGGCGGCCAGGACGAGCTGGTCTTCGACGGCGACTCGATCGTCGTGTCCGGCACGGGCGAACTGCTCGCCCGCGGCCCGCAGTTCACCGAGGACCTGCTGGTGGCCGACGTCGAGCTGCCGGACGCGCCGGCGGAGTTCGAGCCGGGCGAGACACCGGCCGACGCGCACGACGGCACGACCATCACGATCGAGCGGGTGCTGCTGTCGTCCACGCCGGTCCCGCCGTACGCGCCGGAGACGCCGCCCTGCGCCGAGCCGCTCGGCGACCTGGGCGAGGTGTACGGCGCACTGGTGCTCGGCGTGCGCGACTACGTGCACAAGAACGGCTTCCGCTCGGTCATCCTCGGCCTGTCCGGCGGCATCGACTCCGCGCTGGTCGCCACGATCGCCGCCGACGCCATCGGGCCCGAGAACGTCCACGCGGTCCTGATGCCGAGCCGCTACTCCAGCGAGCACTCCATCACCGACGCGGAGGACCTGGTGAAACGGCAGGGCATCCACGCGCGTACGGTGCCGATCCGCGGCATGGTCGACGCGTACGAGGCCGAGCTGGACCTGACCGGCCTCGCCGCGGAGAACCTTCAGGCCCGGGTGCGCGGCAACATCCTCATGGGCCTGTCCAACGAGCACGGTCATCTGGTGCTCACCACCGGCAACAAGAGCGAGCTGGCCACCGGTTACTCGACGCTCTACGGCGACTCGGCCGGCGGCTTCGGGCCGATCAAGGACGTGCCGAAGGTCACGGTGTTCGCGCTGTGCGAGTGGCGCAACGCGCAGACGGCCGGCCTGCCCCCGCTCGTGCGCGCCTCCACGACGCCGCCGATCCCGCAGAACATCATCGACAAGCCGCCGTCCGCCGAGCTACGGCCCGGCCAGCTCGACACCGACTCGCTCCCGCCGTACGACATCCTCGACGCGCTGCTCGACGACTATGTCGAAAAGGACATGGGCCACGACGCGCTGATCGCCGCCGGTCACGACCGCGCGCTGGTCGAGCGCGTGATCCGCCTGGTCGACGCGGCGGAGTACAAGCGCCGGCAGTACCCCCCGGGCCCGAAGATCACGCCGAAGAACTTCGGCCGCGACCGCCGGCTGCCCATCACGAACCGCTGGCGCGAGATCGCCGCCCCGCACACCGGCGACCCGGCGAGAGTCGACACGAAGCAGACCTCGACCGGCGCCTGACGCCCTCGTCGGATCCGCCCGGGGGTCAGAGGTGGAGGGCCTCGCCGGGCCAGGACTCCAGGACGCGGTCGCCGCCACCGGGCAGGTCCACCTCGCACCAGACCACCTTGCCCTGGCCCTCGAGGCGGGCGCCCCAGCGTTTGGCCAGGCGGTGCACCACCTGCAGGCCCCGGCCGTTCTCGTCGTCGTCGGCCGCCTGCCGGGCGCGCGGCAGCGCGTCGGAGCCGTCGCGCACCTCGAAGACCAGGGTGCGGTCGAGCAGCATCCGCAGGCCGATGTCGCCCGTGGCGTACCGCAGCGCGTTGGTGAGCAGCTCCGAGACCAGCAGCTCGGCGGTGAAGGACAGCTCGTCCAGCTCCCACGAGCCGAGAGTGCCGCGCACCTTCCCGCGCGCCTCGCGTACCGCCGACGGCCGGGCCGGGAGGGTCATCGTGACCACGTGATCTTCGGGGAGCCGCCGCAGCCGGGCGATGAGCACGGCGATGTCGTCGCGCTCGTGGTCGGAGTACGCGCCGTCGAGGGTCGCCTTGGCGAGGTCCTCCAGCGGGCTGAGCAGCGCCTCCGGGCCGAACACGCGCCGTAGCCGCGCCAGGCCGTCGTCGATGTCCTGCCCGCGGTTCTCCACGAGCCCGTCGGTGTAGAGGACGAGGATGGCGCCGTCGCCGATCGTGAACTTCCGGGACTCGATCATGCCCTCGCCGACGCCGAGCGGCGGCGCGGGCGAGACGTCGAGGAACTCACTCTTGCCGCCCGGCCGGAGCAGCAGCGGCGGCAGATGACCGGCGGAGGCGATCTCACACGTGCCGTCCGTGGCGTCGTAGACGGCGTACACGCAGGTCGCGAAGGCGGGCTCGCGCTCGCCGATGCCCCGCATCAGCGCGTCGACCTGCTGGAGGCCTTCGGCCGGCGACAGCTCCAGGTTGACGATCGTCTGCAGGGCGGTGCGCAGCCGGCCCATGGTGACCGCGGCGCGGACACCGTGGCCGGCCACGTCGCCGACGATGAGGGCGACGCGCCCGCCCGGGAGCGCGATGGCGTCGTACCAGTCGCCGCCGACCTCGATCAGCTGGTTGCCCGGCAGGTAGCGGTGGCGGATCTCGACGCTGGACGGCGCGGTGAGCCCGGTGGGCAGCATGCTGCGCTGGAGCGTGAGCGCGGTGGCGCGCTCACGGCTGTAGCGACGCGCGTTGTCGATGTAGAGGGCGGCGCGGGCCGCGAAGTCCATGCCGATCTCGACGTCGTACGCGTCGAAGGCGCGGTGCGCGTCGCTGCGGGTGCAGACGATGAAGCCGAGCGTCGTGCCCCGGGCGATCAGCGGCAGCAGGACCATGGAGACGCCGTCGAGCAGCCGTCCGACGGGGGGCCGCCGCCAGGCTCGCGCGATCTCGCGGGCGGCCCGCGAGTCGAGGTGCGGTTCGAGGACGGGCGCGCCGGTGGCCATGCAGCGGACGTACGGGGTGCCGGGCGGGTACGCGAGGACCTCGCCGGCGGGGAAGGCCGCGCTCCAGCGGGGGAAGTCGCTGTCGGAGGCGACGGCCAGGCGGTGCAGGATGGCCGTGCCCTCCGGGGAGAAGGAGGGGAACTCGTCGGCGCCCATGATGCTCTCGCGGATGAGCACGCCGGCGGAGTTGCAGAAGTGCGGCACGACCACGCCGGCGAGCTCCTGCGCCATCTGTTCGAGATCGAGCATCGCGCTGATGCGCGGCAGCGCGTCGTCCAGCAGCGCCCAGCGCATCAGTGCCGGGTCGGTGAAGCGTTCCAGGTCGGTGACGGCCACCCGGATCATCATCAGGCCGGACTCGCTGTCCCGCCCGTGCATCGGCACGACGGTGACCACGGCGTCGCGGAGGCCGTCGTCGTCGGCGACGCTGAGGACCGCGGTGCGCTCCTGGTTGGTGCCGAGGGCGTCGAGCAGGCCGGTGAGGGCCTCCTTGGCGTCGGCGGAGAACAGGTCCGCCGCGTCGGTGCCCACGATGTCGTCCGGAGCGCGGCCGACGACGCCGGGAGCGTTCTGTCCGCACTGCAGGATCTCGCCGGAACGGCCGATGCCCAGCACGAGCGTTCTCGCCGAAGAATCGGCCATGACTGACGAACCCTTCCGTTGTCCCGCTGTCCGGCGCCGCCACGCACCCTTGCTCTGAGTCAAGTATGTCTACTTATCAGCTAAATACGAGACAAATCACAATTGTCGACTGCAGGTTGCGAGAGCATGCCCACCAGTTGATCACAGATCCGGAAGTCCCGTCACTCGCATCGGCGAGGCACCGTTCGCAATGGACCGAGCGTAAGACGTGTGCGCCCGGCCGGCTGCCCGAACGGTCCCGGCTGTTCTGGTTCTCCGCATTGATGTGGCGAGCGGCGGCCCGCCATACCCCGGGGTATGTCGTGCCGCCGCCGTACGGGCCGGACTTCAGTGCCCGGAGATTCCCGTCATCAGGGTGTCGACCACCCTGGTGGCGAAGTCATCGGGTACGGGCCCCACGCCGAACGCGCGTGCCCGCTGGGCCAGTGCGCCCATGATGAGCCAGAGGGTGGTCTCGACGTCCAGGTCCGCCCGCAGCTCGCCCGACGCCACCCCGCGCCGCAGCACCAGGCGGATCACGTCGCGCCGGGGCTCGATGACCTCGCGGGTGAAGCGGGCCATCAGGTCCGGATAACGCTCGGCGCCGCCCATGATGCTCCAGTAGCAGTCGAGGCGCTTTCGGTCCGTCTTGTTCGACACGAACGCCTGCGCGATCGCGACCAGGTCGTCGCGGACCGACGCGCCGACGGGGGCCGGGAACGGCTCCTTCAGCGCGGCGAGGGCGTCGATGATCAGCGCCTCCTTGTTCGGCCAGCGTCGGTAGATCGTGGTCTTGCCCACGCCGGCGCGGGCGGCGACGGCCTCGATCGAGACCCCCGCCACCCCGCCCTCCTCGGCGAGCAGGTCCACCGTCGCCTCGACGATCGCCTTGTCGGCGCGCTCGCTGCGCGGGCGGCCCGGCGGCCTCGCCGCTCCCGGCTGCCTCCCGGCGCCCGTGGAGCTCTGGGAGCCTCCGGCGCCGGGCGACCCTCCGGCGGCCTGAGCGGGAGGGCGTTCACGCGTCTGACTCATCGCGCATCACCGTCTCACACCTCGATCGGCTCTCGCTCCTCGGTCGAGACCTCGAAGCTCTCCTCCGGGCTCTTACCCGGCATCCACCGGAGTACGACGAACGCACCCAGGAGAGCGACGGCCGAGGAGATGGCGGACGTCACGTGCATGGCGTGCACGAACGACTCGTGCGCCGGCCCCATCAGCGCGCGGCCGGCCGGGCCGAGCTTGTCCGCGACGCCCGCGGTGGCCCCGATGGACTCCGACGCGGCCCCTCGAAGGCTCGCGGGCAGCGCCGTCAGGTGCGGCTTCATGCCCGTGCGGTAGATCGAGGTGACCAGCGAGCCGAGCACGGCGACGCCCAGCGCCACCGCGACCTGGCGGGCGATGTTGTTGATCGCCGAGCCCGAGCCGGCCTGCTCGCGGGGAAGCACCGACATGACGGCCGTGGTGGCCGGCGGCATGACCATGCCCATGCCCGCGCCCTGGACGAAGAACGTGATCTCCAGCAGCCAGATCGGGCTGTCCACGGTCGCGGTCACGTGGTAGCTCAGCAGGGCGGCGGCGACCATGGTCAGACCGGTCGCGGCCACGCGCCGCGCGCCGTACCGGCTGACGAGGCGGGCGCTGCGCGGCGCGACGAGCAGCTGCCCGGCCGCGAGCGGGATGGTCAGCAGGCCCGCGCCCAGCGGCGAGTACCCGCGCACGCTCTGCACGTACAGGGAGATGAACAGCACGACGCCGCCGAGCGCGAAGAACACGAGCGCGATGGCGCCGACCGAGGCGGACAGCCGCCCGTCGCGGAAGAGCCGGACGTTGAGCGAGGGGTGCTCGATGCGGGTCTCGTACCAGGCGAACACGGCGAGGAGCGCCACACCGGCCAGTACCGGGCCGTACACCTGCGGCACGAACACCGCGGCCTTCTCACCGCCCTCGATGATGCCGTAGGTCACGAGCACCAGGCCCGCGATGGACAGCAGCACGCCACCGAAGTCGATCTTCATGTGCCGTCCGCGCGACTCGGGGACGACCAAGGCGATGGCGATCACGCCGACGATCACGATCGGGACGTTGATGAGGAAGACCGAGCCCCACCAGAAGTGGTCGAGCAGCAGGCCGCCGAGGATCGGGCCGAGGGCGATCGCGACGCCCACGGCGCCGGCCCAGACGCCGATGGCGCGGCCCCGCTCCTCCGGCTCGAAGACGTTCGCGATGACCGACAGCGTCTGCGGCATGACCGCCGCGCCGCCGAGGCCCATGGCCGCGCGGGCCAGGATGAGCTGGTCCGGCGACTGCGCGTAGGAGGAGACCAGCGACGACAGGCCGAACAGCGCCATGCCGATGATCAGCATCCGCTTGCGGCCGATGCGGTCGCCGAGCACGCCGAACGTGAACAGCAGGCCGGCGAAGACGAGTGTGTAGGAGTTGATCGCCCACTCGAGCTGCCCCTGGGAGGCGCCCAGGCCCTCGCGCGGATCGGCGATGGTCTTCAGGGCGACGTTGAGGACGGTGTTGTCGAGCACGACGACGAGAAGGCAGACGACGAGGACGTACAGGATCGTCCAGCGCCTCTTGTGGATGGTCTGCGGATCCATCTGGCCCTTCAGGATTCGATACGGGTCTGTCGCGTATCTGAACACCGCCGAGCTTCGATCTCTTCCCGATCGATACGCAACGGTCCCGTTTCACTATCAACCAGGAAATTTTCGGGGGTGTTCCGGCCGTTGCGCGCGTGTAATCATCGGTGTGTCCGGGGACGCCAGAGCGGCGCCTCGAGGCTGGAGGTTTCGATGTCTGCATCTGAAAGTCGGCCGACCATGTCCACTGGGCTGTACGGCGGCCAGACCGGACGCCGCGTCACCGTCCGCGACATCGCGGCGGCCAAGGAGCGCGGCGAGAAGTGGCCCATGCTCACCGCGTACGACGCGCTGACCGCGCGCGTGTTCGACGACGCCGGCATCCCGGTGCTGCTCGTCGGCGACTCCGGTGCCATGGTCGTCCTCGGCTACGACTCGACGGTGCCGGTCACCGTGGACGAGCTGCTCCCCCTCACCGCGGCGGTCGTCCGCGGCACGTCACGGGCGCTGGTCGTCGCCGACATGCCGTTCGGGTCGTACCAGACCGGTCCGGAAGAGGCGCTGCGCAACGCGACGCGCTTCCTGAAGGAGGCCGGCGCCCACGCCATCAAGCTGGAGGGCGGCGAGCGCGTACTTCCGCAGGTCGAGGCCATGGTCGCGGCCGGCATCCCGGTCATGGCGCACCTGGGCCTGACCCCGCAGTCGGTGAACGCCTTCGGCGGCTACCGCGTCCAGGGCCGCGGCGAGGCCGGCGAGCGCCTCATGGCCGACGCCAAGGCACTCGAGGCGGCGGGCGCGTTCGCGGTCGTGCTCGAATGCGTCCCGGCGGAGCTGGCCGAGCGGGTCACGAGGGCCCTGTCCATCCCGACCATCGGCATCGGCGGCGGGGCGGGCACCGACGCGCAGGTCCTCGTCTGGCAGGACATGGCCGGGCTGACGCCGCACACCGCCAAGTTCGTCAAGAAGTACGCCGACGTCGCCGGGGTGCTGCGCTCGGCGGTCCAGGAGTACGCCGCGGACGTCGTGTCCGGCGCCTTCCCGGCGCCCGAGCACGCCTATCACTGAGCCGTCCGGCACGCCTAGCGCTGAGTCGGTCGCCCGCCACCCGTGATCATGCAATAGGTTCGGTATAACGCATGATCACGGAGCGGGCGCTTCGGCGTCCGCACGACGCCGGAGGACAGACGCGACATGACCCTCTCCCCAGGGCCGCCACCGTGGCCGATCCCGCCGTCGTGGACCGTCACGCCGCCCCGGCGCGCCACCGCGACCACGGACACGCTGCCACCCGACACCGGCACGGCTCCGCCTCCGGCGTCGGCTCCGGTTCCAGCGTCGGCTCCGGCTCCCGTTGAGCAGGGCGTGCCGCGCCAAGCCATCGTCCTGCTCGCTCCGGACGACGCCGCGGCACGCGACGTCGTCGGCGCCGTCCCGGGTGTGACGGTCGAGGCCCGTACGCTGCCGGCGCCCGCCGTGGACTTCGCCGGCGTGTACGCGCTGGCGGACGCCGTGGCACGGGCGTTCGCCGAGGGCGCCGAGGGCGTCGTGGTCGTCGACGGCGGTGACACGCCCGACGAGACGGCCTGGGCGCTCGACCTCCTGCACGCCGGCGACGCGCCGCTCGTGCTCGCCGCCGGTCCGGGCGGTGCCGTGGACGTGGCGGACGCCGTCAGCGTCGCCGCCGCCGCGCCGGCCGGCTCCGGCTGCCTGGCGGTCGCGCACGGCGAGGTCCACGCGGCGCGGTACGTCCGGCGCACCGGCGCGCACGAGCTGTCCTCCCCCGGCGCCGGGCCGCTGGGCCGCGTCACCGCCGGATCGGTACGCCTGCGGTGGCGTCCGCCGGAGCGCCTGACCGTACGCGACGTCCCCACCGGCGAGCGCACGCCGCGCGTCGGCCTGCACACGGCGGTCCTCGGCGACGACGGCGAACTGCCGGCCGCGCTGGCCGAACGCTGCGACGGCCTGGTCGTCGCGGGCGGGGCTCCGGACCCGGTCGTCCGGGCGCTGGCGACGGCCGCGTCCCGCATCCCGGTGGTCCTGGCCTCCGCCACGGGCCACGACGCCTTCACGACGACGTCCCTGGACCCGCGGAAGGCGCGCGTGCTGATGCACCTGCTGCTCGCCACCGGCCGCGACCGCGACGCCGTGCTGGCCGCCTTCGTCGCCGCCGAACGCCCGGGTCAGGCACGGCTCTGAGCCGGGCCCCGGCCCGGGTCGCCGGCGAGGGGCCCGGCCTCGCGCGCAGGCCCGCGCAGGCCTTAGAGCGAGGCGGTGAGGACGCGCCGGGCCTCGGCGAGTGACGGGCCGTACCACTCCAGGTGGCGTCCGCTCACCAGCGCCACCCGCACGTCCGGGAACTCCTCCGGGCCGTCGCCGGGGCCGAAGGCGTACGGCTCGTCCGGCAGGACGACCAGGTCCGGGCGGCGGTCCAGGATCCGTTCCACCGTGACCTTCGGGTACCGCTCCGGGTCGTCCGCGTAGAGGTTGGCGACGCCCAGCCGGGCCAGCACGTCGCCCGCGAACGTCTCGCGGCCCAGCACCATCCACGGCCTCCGCCAGATCGGCACCACCGCCGTACGCGCGGGCGGGGGTGGCTCCTCCAGCACGTCCGCCCAGGCCGTACGGGCCGCGCCCAGCCACGCCGGCTCCTCCAGGCCGCAGGCCGCGAGCATCGCCGCCAGCTCCGACAGCGCCTCGGGCAGGTCGCGGACGACGGTCTCCCACACCGGGACCCCGGCCGCGCGCAGCCGGTCGAGGTCGGCCGCGCGGTTCTCCTCGAAGTTGGCCACGACGAGGTCCGGTTCCAGGGCGATGACCCGGTCGACGTCGGGGTTCTTGGTGCCCCGCACGCGTACGACGTCCAGGCCCGCCGGGTGGACGCACCAGTCGGTGGCGCCCACCAGCAGGTCCGGCGCGGTCGCCGCGATCGCCTCGGTCAGCGACGGCACGAGCGACACGATGCGCCGTACCCGCGCGGGAGCCGCTCTCATGAGCCCTCCTTCGCCGGAGGAGCGATCCCAGGTCGCGTGCCTGAGATGCGCTCGCTCCGCTCACTCACCGGCCCGTGTTCTCCTCCAGGGCCGTCCAGAACTCCTCGGCGGTCATCCGGCCGGGGCCGCGCCCCTCACGCGCCGAGCGGTTGGCGAGCCGCCGCAGCAGCTCGTTGACCGGCGTCGGCACGCCGTGCTCCCGGCCGAGCAGGACGATCTCGCCGTTGAGGTAGTCGACCTCGACCGCGCCGGTGCCGCGCTGGAGGCTCTGGTACGTCGAGCCGCCGGTGCGGGGACGGCCCCGTACGGGCCGGGACCGCCCGACGAGGGGCCGGACGTCCGCCGCGTCGACGCCGGCGGCCCGCAGGCAGGCGGCGCCCTCCTCGCGGGCCCGGCGGACGATCTCCTTGCCCTGGTCGCCGGGGCCGAGCAGCGCCTCGACCGCGTTACCGAGGTTGTTCAGCAGCTTGCCGTACTTGTAGCGCATGACGTCCGGCCGCGCCTGCGACTCGAACGTCGCGCCGGTGAACGCCTCGGCGAGCGAGCGCGCCGTCTCGTCGTCGCCGCGCGGATAGCGCCCGACGTCGAGCTGACCGGTGACGGGGGCCAGGTACGCCTCGATCACTCCGGGTTCGGAGAACGCCGCCGGCAGCACCACGCACACGCCGTAGACGTCGGGGAACAGCCGGAGGGCGAGGCGCTCGTTCTCCACGCCGTTCTGCGCGCAGGCCACGACGATCTCGGGCGGGGCGGCGGCGGACAGCTCCGCGAGGGCGGCCAGGGTGTCCTGGGTCTTCATCGCGAGCAGCACCACGTCACCCGGCGCGAACTTCACGTCGGCCGGGCGGGAGACGACCGGGATGTCCAGCGTCACGCTCTCGTCGGGCGTGTCGAGCCGCAGGCCGTGGTCGCGGACGGCCTCGTAGTGGGCGCCGCGGGCGATCAGCGTGACGTCGTGCCCGTGGCGGAACAGCTGGGCGCCGACCGTCCCCCCGATGGCACCCGCGCCGTAGACGACGAACCTCATATGCCGGTCACCCGCACGCCCGCGTGCGTCTTGTAGCGGCGGTTCACCGAGATGAGGTTGGCGGTCAGCGCCTCGACCTGGTGGGCGTTGCGCAGCCGGCCCCCGTACACGCCGCGCACCCCGGCGATCCGGCCGGCGAGCGCCTGCACGGTGCCGGTGGCCGCTCGGTCGTCACCGAGCACGAGGACGTCGAGGTCGACCTTGTCGACCTCCGGGTCGAGCAGCAGGACCGCCGAGACGTGGTGGAACGCGGCGACGACGGTGCTGCCGGTGAGCACCGCCGCGGCCTGCTGGGCGGCGCTGCCCTCCTCGACCGGCAGCGCGTACGCGCCCTGCTTGTCGAACCCGAGCGGGTTGACGCAGTCCACGACGATCTTGCCGGCGAGGTCGTCGCGCAGCGATTCCAGCAGCGACTTGTGCCCGTCCCACGGCACGGCGACGATCACGATGTCGGCCTCGCGGGCGACGACGGAGTTCTCCTCGCCCCGGGCGTTCAGCCCGTCGCCGAGGCTCTCGGCCGCCTGCCGGGCGCGGTCGGCGCTGCGCGAGCCGATGATCACGGGGTGACCCGCGAGCGCGAGGCGGCGGGCCAGGCCCTTGCCCTGGTCTCCGGTACCGCCGAGGATCCCGATGGACAGGCCGCTGACGTCCGGTGCTTCAGCCTGGGAAGTGGTCATGAGGGCGATCCTGCCAAAGCCGCCTCATCCGGTCCGTCGCCGGGGTACGGCGGTACGCGACTTTCCCAAGATGCCGCCGATGACGGTGAGACGCCGGGGCCGGTACGGCACGATGGACTCATGGACGCGAGTCAGGTCAGGGCACTGCGGGAGCTGCTGGCGACCACCGGCTGGCCGGAGCGCACCCAGGACTTCGCCCGGTCGCTGCGCGCCTCCACCCGGGTCCCGGGAGGCCTGCTGCTGTTCGGCCCGCGCGACGGCGAGCCGTGGCACCTGGCCGCCCACCTGGACGACGAGAGCCGGCTGTGCGGGCTGCCGGAGATCAGTCCGACGCTCGTGCGCTGGGAGCCGCCGCCCGGCGCACCGGCCCACCTGAGGGTGGGGCTCGACCGACTGGAGGCCGCGCGCCGTGGCGAGACGCTCCTCGTCGTGTCGGAGGACACCGCACCGGAGGGCGTGCTCGAACGCGTCGACGACGCCCGCCGGACCGGTGCGACGATCTTCGCGCTCGACGGGGGCGACAAGGAGCTGCGCGGGCTGGCCCACGAGTCCCTGTCCGTGCCGGCGAGCGAGTCCGCGATCTCCTTCGAGGCCGCCCAGCACCTGGTGAGCGCCGCGGCGGGCGAGCCGCGCGTCAAGCGCGGCCTGCGCGACCGCCTGGCCGGCCTCCTCGACACGATCACCGGCCCGCCGGCGGGCTGACCGCTTCCGGCCGACGGACCCCTCTCACGGCGACCGCGTATCGATGTCCGCGCTCAAAGACCGCTCGGATGCTCCTATGGATGTCAAGCCGCTGAAGGCGTGAGGTCGGTTGAGGCCGGCGGGC
>NZ_BAABHF010000061.1:0-204928 GCF_039541955.1 Actinoallomurus oryzae
CGGGTGTCCGGGTTCTTGTCCAGCAGGCGCGCGATCACCGGTGCGAGCGGGCCCGCGCGTACGGGCGGCGGGGCCTCGTCGGTGAGGACCGCGCCGAGGGCCGCCGCCGGCGTGGCCCGCGCGAACGGCGGGCGGCCTTCCACGGCGGAGTACAGCGACGCGCCCAGCGACCACAGGTCCGAGGCGGGCCCGACCGGCCGCTCACGCAGGCGTTCGGGGGCGACGAACCCGGGCGAGCCGACGAAGTCGCCCGTGCGCGTGAGCGCCGGGTCGCCCTCCAGGCTCGCGATGCCGAAGTCGGTGAGGACCACCCGGCCGTCGTCGGCGAGCAGGATGTTGGTCGGCTTCACGTCGCGATGCAGGAACCCGCGCGCGTGCGCCGCGCCGAGCGCCTCCAGCACCCGCAGCCCGATCGCGGCGACCGCCGGCGGCGGCAGCGGGGCCGCGTGGGCGAGCGAGCGGCCGGCCACCAGCTCCATGACGATCCACGGGCGATCGTCCTCGACGACCACGTCGTGCACGGTGACGATGCCGGGATGGTCGAGCAGCGCCGACGCGCGTGCCTCGCGGATAGCCCGGCGGTACAGGTCGGCGCGCTCGGCCTCGGGCAGGTCGCCGGGAAGGAGGACCTCCTTGACCGCGACCTCGCGGCGCAGCGTCTCGTCGCGCGCCCGCCACACCACGCCCATGCCGCCACGGCCGAGAGGACCCACCAGCCGGTAGCGGCCGGCCAGCAAGCGTTCGGTCATCCGCTTCCTCACCCCCCGGCCTGGGACCGCCGGGGTACCTACCACCGGCCGTGGCCCCGCGCCGATCCGCGAGGCCACGGCCGGAACGTCCCTCAGCCGCCGCGCAGGACCGCCCCGACCCGGTCGGCGGCCTCGGCCACCGCCGCGTCACGGGCGCCGGTCGTCTCCTCCACGGTCAGCGTGCGGTCGGCGGCGCGGAAGCGCAGAGTGTACGCCAGCGACTTGTTGCCCTCGCCCGCCTGCTCACCGGTGTACAGGTCGAACAGCCGGACGGACTCCAGCAGGTTCCCCGCGCCGTGCCGGTCGACCCCGGCGCGGAGCGCGGCCTCGACGTCGGCGGCGGGCACGTCCGTCGGCACGATGAGCGCGACGTCCTGCGTGGCCACCGGGTACGTCGTGATCGCCGGGCCGGGCACCACCCGGGCCGCCCACGGCTCGAGCCGGGTCAGGTCGAGCTCCACCGCGCACGTACGGGCCGGCAGGTCGAAGGCCTTGATGACCCGCGGGTGCAGCTCACCGGCGTGGCCGATCACGACGTCGCCGGCGCGCAGGACCGCGCAGCGGCCGGGGTGCCACGGCGCGTGGCGGTCCGCCGCGACCTGGAGTTCGACGCCGGCCTCACGGGCGACGATCCGGGCGGCCTCGATGGCGTCCGCCCAGTTCGCCGGGCGGCCGGCGCCCCACCAGCCGGGCAGGTCGTGTTCGCCCGCCAGGACCGCGCCGATGCGTACGGGCTGGTCGGGCAGGGCGGCCTCGATCGCGGCGAGCTCCTCCGCCGTCGGCCCGCGGTCGACCGGGAGCCGGGGCGGCGGTGGCACGGCCTCGCCCGAGGGCGTGAACTTCGGCCGGTACACCAGGCCGATCTCGAACAGGGCCACGTCGCCGAAGCCACGCCCGATGTTGCGGGCCAGCGCGCGGAACAGCCCCGGCAGCAGGGTCGTGCGCAGCAGCGGCTCGTCGCCGGTCAGCGGGTTGGCCAGCCGCAGCGCTCGCCGCCGTGCGTCGTCGGCCGGCAGCTGCAGGGAGTCCCAGTCGCCCTCGGAGACGAACGGGTAGGCGAGCACCTCGGCGTAGCCGGCCGCGGCCAGGGCGCGGCCCGCGCGCCGCCGCAGACGCTGACCGGGTGTGAGACCGCGTCCGGCCACCGAGCGCGGCGCGCGGGCCGGAATGTTCTCATACCCCTCGAGCCGGATGACCTCTTCGGCGAGGTCGTTCGGGTCGCGCAGGTCGGGCCGCCACGACGGCGGCGTGACCGTCAGCACGTCGTCGCCGGAGACCGCGCAGCCCACCTCGCGCAGGCGGCGGATCACCGTGTCACGCCCGTACTCCATGCCGGCGACCTTGTCGGGGTGGTCGGCGCGGATCGTGATCGTCACCGGCGCGACGGGGGCCCGCAGGTTCGTCTCCCCCGGCAGGATCCGTGCGCCGCCGAGCTCGGCGAGCAGGCGCACGGCCGCGTCCGCCGCCTGGCGCTGCAGCTCGTGGTCGACACCGCGCTCGAAGCGGTAGGAGGAGTCGCTGTGCAGCTTGTGCCGCCGCGCCGTACGGGCGATCGACTCCGCGGAGAAGTGTGCCGCCTCTATGACGATGTCGGTGGACTTCTCGTCCACCTCGGTGGTCAGGCCGCCCATGACGCCCGCGATGTTGACCGGGCCGGACTCGTCGGTGATGAGGATGTCCTCGGGGTCCAGATCGCGTACGACGTGGTCGAGGGTCTCCATCCGCTCGCCGCTCGCCGCCCGGCGTACGACGATCGGGCCCTGGAGCTTGCCGCGGTCCCAGGCGTGCAGCGGCTGGCCCAGCTCGAGCATCAGATAGTTGGTGATGTCGACGGCCAGCGAGATCGAGCGCACGCCGCACTTCTGCAGGCGCCGCACCATCCAGATCGGGCTCGGCGCCGCCGGGTCGAGGCCCTGCACCTCGCGCAGGACGTACCGCGAGCACGCCTCCGGGTCCGCGACGGACGCCGGGTAGGAACCCTCGGCCTGCTCCGGCGGCACGTCGGCCGCCGGGTCGCGGAACGGCACGGAGAACGCCGTCGCCGTCTCGCGGGCGACCCCGCGGATCGAGGCGGTGTAGCCGCGGTCCGGCGTGATGGCGATGTCGAGCACGTCGTCACGCATCTGCAGCAGCTCGACGGCGTCCTGGCCGGGCTCGGCGCCGTACGCCGGAGGCAGCACGAGGATGCCCTCGTGCCCGTCGCCCAGGCCGAGCTCGCGCTCGGAGCAGATCATGCCCTCCGACATCCGCCCGTACGTCTTGCGCGCGCCGATCTCGAACCCGCCCGGCAGCACGCCGCCGGGCAGGATGACGACGACCAGGTCGCCCTCGGCGAAGTTGGTCGCGCCGCAGACGATGTTCTGCGGTTCGGGGTTGCCGATGTCCACCTGGCAGTAGCGGATCGGCTTCTTGAAGCCCGTCAGCTCCTCGATCGCCAGCACCCGGCCGACGACGATCGGGCCCGTGAGGTCGGCGCCGAGCTCGTCGATGGTCTCCACCTCGAGGCCGGCCGCGATCAGCTTCCGCGCGACGTCGCGGGCGGTGACCTCCGCCGGCAGCTCGACGTACTCCCGAAGCCACGAAATCGGGACGCGCATCAGATCTCCATTCCGAAGGCGCGGGTGAAGCGGACGTCACCCTCGACCATGTCGTGCATGTCCTCCACGCCGTGCCGGAACATCAGCGTGCGCTCCACGCCCAGCCCGAACGCCCAGCCGCTGTAGCGCTCCGGGTCGACCCCGCAGGCGACCAGCACGCGCGGGTTGACCATGCCGCAGCCGCCCAGCTCGATCCAGCCTTCGGAGCGGCAGGTGCGGCAGGCCTCGCCGCCCGGCTCGGCCGACGCGCCCCGGCAGACGAAGCACTCCATGTCGACCTCGGCCGACGGCTCGGTGAAGGGGAAGTAGTAGGGCCGGAACCGGGTCCGCAGGCCCTCGCCGAACATGCCGGTGACGAACGCGCCGATGGCGCCGCGCAGGTCGGCCATCGTGATGCCCTCGTCGACGACGAGCCCTTCCATCTGGTGGAAGACCGGGCTGTGCGTCGCGTCGAGCTCGTCGGTGCGGAACGTCTTGCCCGCGCAGACGACGTACACCGGCGGCTCGCGGTCGAGCAGCGCGCGGATCTGCATCGGCGAGGTGTGGGTCCGCAGGACCAGGCCGGACTCCTCCGACTCGACGAAGAAGGTGTCCTGCATCTCCCGCGCCGGGTGCGCGGGCGGGAAGTTCAGCGCGTCGAAGTTGAACCACTCCGCCTCGACCTCGGGCCCCTCGACGATCTCGAACCCCATGGAGACGAAGACGTCGGTCATCCGCTCGGCGATCGTGGTCAGCGGGTGCCGGGCGCCGCGCGGGGCGCGGTCCCAGGGCAGGGTGACGTCGACGGCCTCCTCGACGAGGACCCGCTGGTCGCGTTCGTCCTCCAGCTCGGCCTGGCGGCGCTTGAGCGCCTCGGAGACGTCGCGGCGCGCGCCGCCGACCCGCTTGCCGGCCTCGGCCTTGGCGTGTGGCGGCAGGGCGCCGATCTCCCGGTTGGCGAGGGCGAGCGGCGAGCGGTCGCCGGCGTGGGCCAGGCGTACCTGCTTCAGTTCTTCCAGGCTCGAGGCGGCGTCGATCGCGGCGAGCGCGTCCGCGCGCACGCGGGCCACCTCATCCGGATGCAGCGCGGTGACCTCGACCGGGTCATAGGACTTGTTGGGTGCGGACATCGGTTCGAGCAACTCCAGCCAACGGCGATAGTCATCTGGTCGAGTCATCTGGGAAAACCGGCACACCCCGGCCGCTCGTGGCGGCTCGGGGGGAGCGTCAGGAAGCCCGCGCGGGCGCTCTCAGGCGAAGTCTGGAGCCCCGGCGGGCAGGCTAAATCGGAACTCGGCGCCACCGCCGGGCGCACGTCGTACGGTGATGCCTCCACCGTGCGCCTCGACGAGGCCCTTCACGATGTAGAGGCCGAGGCCGGTGCCGCCGCGCGGCTGGCCGTGGCCGCGCCAGAACTGCCGGAAGACGCGGGGCACGGCTTCGGGCGGGATGCCCTCGCCCTCGTCGCGCACGGACACGACGGCTCCCTGCTTGCGTGAGTCCGGCTCCACCACAATGGTGACAGTACCAGCCCCGTGTCGGAGGGCGTTCTCCACGAGGTTGCCGAGGATCTGGTCGATCTTGTCGGGATCGAGCCACATCTCGGGCAGTTCGCCCAGCACCTCGACCTTGAAGCGCGAGGCGGGCTCCCCTGCCACCACGCGCCCCTTGACCACCTTGTGCACCTCTTCGATCACGTCGACGACCTGGCGGCGCATCTCCAGCCGGCCGGCCTCGATGCGGGACACGTCGAGCAGCTCGGTGATCAGCCGGGTCACCCGGTCGGCGTCGGCGTTGACGGTCTCGAGCATCACGCGCTTCTGGTCGTCGTTGAAGCGGTGCCACTTGGCGAGCAGCGTGGCGGTGAAGCCCTTGACGCTGGTCAGCGGCGAGCGCAGCTCGTGCGCGACCGTCGAGACCAGGTCGGCGCGGTTGCGCTCCTGGCGGGCGCGCTGGACCGCGTCGCGGAGGGCCACGGTGAACGCGGTGACGCTGCCGTCCTCGGCACGGGTGTAGGAGGCCGTGACGAGCAGCTCAAGGCCGTCGGCGAGGTGCAGCGGGCGCTCGGGATGCCGGGTGCGGGTGGCCAGGCCGCCGTACGGGTCAAGGCAGCGCCACCAGTCGCGGCCCTCGGCGTCGAACAGCGGCAGGACCTCGGCGAAGTCGCGGCCGAGCGCGTCGGCCCGCGCGATGCCGGTCAGGCGTTCGGCCGCGCGGTTGAACACGACCACGCGGCGCTCGGCGTCGGCCACGAGCAGCCCGTCGGGCAGCGTGTCCGGGCAGAGTCCGGCGGCGGGATCGCTCGGGTGGGGGCCCGATCCGCCCACGGCCGCCTCAACCTCCCAGTGTCCATGATGGCGCGAACGGCATGACTCTAATGCGCACGAGGAAACACCGCCACGTAAGCGCGTTAATGCCGGGTCTCCAGCGTGTGTGGATACCGTCCGCGGTCTTCGGTCTTGACCGCGGACGGTATCGCGCGCCGCGCCTGAACGCACATCGTCCCGGTCGCGCGTTCGTCCGCGGGCGGGCACGAAACAGGCGTGAAATGCACGTCGGCCGCCGGAAAACGGCGGCCGAATCCGATTTCGCGCGTAGTCGTCACGCGGGCGGGTGCGCCGGGGCGCTCGCGGCGACTCAGGTCGTGAGGGTGTCGCCGGCGTCGTCGTGGGGACGGAAGAGCTGGTCGAGCCGGGTGATCTGCAGAATGCGGCGCTGCGCCGGGCGTACGCCGGTCAGGCGTAGCGAGCCGCCGTCGCGCCCGAGGCGGTTGTTGACGCCCACGAGGGCGCCGAGTCCCGCGGCGTCGCAGAAGCGCACGCCGGTGAAGTCGGCCACGATGTGGGTGCGGCCCTCGTCGGCCAGGGCGACCAGGATGGCGCGCAGCCTTCCCGAGGTGTGCACGTCGATCTCGCCGACGATCTCCACCACGGCCGACGCGCCGTCGCGGCGCACGACCCGGGCGGTCAGGTCCCGCCGCGTCCCTCCCGGACAGCGTCGCACCGCCCCGCGTGCGGCGCGTGCGCCTGCGGTGGCCCCCTCGCGTGCCGCCGACCTGCGACGGCGCGGCGTCGGAATGCCACTCACGTTCGTGTTCACGGTTTCGCCCCGTTCATCGAATGACCCATAGACACCATAGGCAACTCTTAGGACGCACGTATCCCACCGTAGGTTGGTTCAGTCTCCTCCCTACGATGGAGCTCACCACCGATCATGTCCCGTTTTACCGAAATGCGCGAATCGAGGGCTTTACAGCGAGTTTATGGAGTAGATGATATTCCGGCGGTCCCCTTCGACGGGGCGGCCGGCGGGCGGGCCCGACGATGCGCCCCGGCTGGTCGCCCGGCGCGACCCGGCGCGACCCGGCGACCTGCGGACATGGTCCCGGCCGGAGCGTGCCGTTCCCCGTGACTTAGGGTTGGTCGCCGATGGCCGACAACACCCTGGGCTCGAACCACCGCCCACTTCGCGACGTGGTCACGGCGGAGCTGCGCCGCCTGATCCTCCAGGGTGAGTTCATGCCCGGCGAGCGTCTGGTCGAGGACCGGCTGGCCGAACGCCTCGGCGTCTCCCGCAACCCGGTGCGCGAGTCGATCCGGGTGCTCGCCGCGGAAGGGTTCGTCGAGGTGACGCCGCGGCGAGGCGCCGCGGTCGCGCGGCTGTCCCCCGACGAGGCCGAGGAGCTCTTCGACGTACGCGTGGCCCTGGAGGGCCTGAGCGCGCGCCTGTCGGCCCGCAAGGTCACGCCCGAGACCGCCGACCGGCTCCGCGCCGTCCTGGACTCCGCCCGCCTGGCCGTGGACGAGGGCCGGCTCGGAGACGTCGCCGACCTGAACACCGCCTTCCACGCCGCCGTGGCCGATCTGGCCGGCAACACGTACCTGAGCCTGGTCGTGGGCCCGATGCTCCGGCGCGCCCAGTGGCTGTTCCAGCAGACCGCCAGGCACCGCGCACCGCACTCCTGGACCGAGCACCTCAGCCTCTATGAGGCCATCGCCGCGGGCGACGAGCGTGCGGCCGAGGCCCGGGCGATCGCCCACGTCGAGGCGGCGCGGCGCTCCTACCTGGCGGCCCTGGCCGAGGACTGACCCGGCGTCGGCGCCCCCGGCGCGCGCCGTCCGGCCCACGCCGTCCGATCCGCTCCGTCCTACACGGCAGACCTCGCGCCGTGCACCTGATGACGTACGCGAGGAGCCCCTCGGTGAGGCGCGGGCGGCACGTCGACGCGCAGGGCGGCTCCGAGGGCTTCGCCCCGACTTGGTAACGAATCGCCTGTTTTTTCGCGGACGAAACCCACCGGAAACAGGATTTTGTATACGGTCATGCCCGGCGACCAGGCCTCAATGCGGGCGTGGTCCTGTCCGAAATCGGTTTCGTGTCCCCAACCCGACGTCTCCTGCCCCGTCCCGACCCGACCCCCCATCGGAGAAGGAGCGACCGTCCATGCACCTCCCACGTCGGCTCGTCGCCGCGCTCGCGGCGCTGCCACTCGCCCTCACCGCCGCGTGTTCCGGCGGTGGCGGCACCGCCAAGCCGTCCGTCTCCGCCGCCACCGCGGACAACCGCGCGGTCAAGAACGGCGGCACCCTCACGATGGCGCTGTCGGCGGACCCGGACGCCCTGGACCCGAGCACCTCGGTCACCCTGCTGGGTCGCGAGGTGTTCACCTCGATCTGCGAGAAGCTGTATGACATCGACGCGAACGCCCAGATCGTCCCGCAGCTCGCGTCCGCTCTCCCCGACGTCTCGGGAGACGGGAAGACGGTGACCATCAAGCTCCGCAGCGGCGTGAAGTTCAACGACGGCACCGCCTTCGACGCGGCGGCGGTGAAGAAGTCGCTCGACCGCGACCGCACCTGGAAGAAGTCGGCCCGCACCGCCGACCTCGCCGCGGTCAAGAAGGTCGACGTCGTGGATCCCGGCACCGTACGGCTCACGCTGTCGCGCCCGTACTCCCCGCTGACCGCCCAGCTCGCCGACCGGGCCGGGATGATCATGTCGCCCAAGGCCCTGGACGCCGAGGGCGACGACTTCGGCGCGCACCCGGTCTGCGTCGGCCCGTTCAAGTTCGCCAGCCGTACCTCGGGCAGCCAGATCGTCGTCGACCGGGCCCCGGACTACTACGACGCCGCCAAGGTCAAGCTCGACCGCATCGTGTACAAGATCATCGTGGATCCGAACGTCCGGGCCGCCAACCTCAAGTCCGGCGACGTGCAGGCCGCCGAGGAGCTCGCCAACACCACCGTCGCGGGCGTGCAGGCCGACCCGAACCTTCGGGTCGTCTCCGGCGGTGGCCTGGGCTACTACGGCGTCCAGATCAACGTCGGCAACGCCCACGGCTCCACCGAGAAGCCCGGTCCGATCGACACGCCGCTGGGCAAGAGCCCGGAGCTGCGCCAGGCCTTCGAGCTGTCCCTGGACCGCACCGCGATCAACAAGACGGTCTACAACGGGCTCAACCAGCCCGACTGCAGCCCGCTGCCGCTGAACAGCTCCTTCCGCGACAAGAGCCTGACCTGTTCCAACCGGGACATCGCGCAGGCCAAGCAGCTCATCGCCAAGTCGGGGTTCAAGCCGCCGATCCCGGTCAAGCTCCAGGTGCCCAACGACGCCACCAACGAGCGGCTCGGCCAGGTCATCCAGCAGATGACCAAGGAAGCGGGCTTCAACGTCTCCGTCCAGCCGATCGACTTCGCGACCGGGCTGGAGCAGGGCGCGGCCGGCAAGTTCGACGCCATGCAGGTCGGATGGTCCGGGCGCATCGATCCCGACGGCGACCTGACCGGCCAGATCACCACCGGCGGGCAGAACAACTACGCGGGCCTGTCGGACCCGGGCATCGACGACCCGATCCAGCAGGCCGCGGCCACCCAGGACGCCGCCCAGCGCACCCGGCTGTACGCCCAGGCGATCCAGCGGCAGGCCCAGCTGCGCGGAATGATCTACCTGTACCACCAGCTCTACTACCTGGGCACGCGCAAGGACGTCGCCGGCATCCGCTACTACGCCGACGGCCTGCCGCGGCTCGGCACCGCCGGGTTCGTCGCGAAGTAGCCATGGCCCTGTTCATCCTGCGACGGCTCGGCGCCGCCGTGATCGTGCTGTTCCTGGGCAGCGTCCTGGTCTTCCTGGGCGTGCGGGCGCTGCCCGGGGACCCGGCACGCGTGCTCGCCGGGCAGGAGGCCTCGCCGGAGGCCATCGCCGCGATCCGGCACGACTACGGCCTCGACCGGCCGCTGCCCGTGCAGTACGCGCAGTGGGCCGGCAAGGCGCTCACCGGCGACTTCGGCCGTTCCACCCAGGACCGGCTGCCGGTCGCCCACATCCTCACCCAGCGGCTGCCGGTCACGATCGAGCTGTCGGTCCTGGCGATGATCGTCGCGATCGGGATCGGCGTCACCGCCGGCGTCGTGGCGGCGACCCGCCGCGGCCGGTTCGCCGACCACGTCGCGACCGGCTTCGGGCTGGTCGGGCTGTCGGTGCCGCACTTCTGGCTGGGCATGCTCGGCATCCTGCTGTTCTCCGTGCGGCTGCACTGGCTGCCCGCCTCCGGCTACGTGCCCCTCACCGGTGACCCGGGCGGCAACCTGGAACGCATGCTGCTGCCCGCGCTGGTGCTCGGCACCGGCTTCGCGGCGGTGCTGATGCGGCAGACCCGGTCGGCGATGCTCGAGTCGCTGTCGGCCGACTACGTCCGCACCGCGCGCGCCAAGGGGCTGCCGGAGCGCTCGGTCGTGGGCGTGCACGCGCTGCGCAACAGCCTGACGACGGTGGTGACCGTGCTCGGTCTCCAACTCGGCGCCCTGATCAGCGGCGCCGTGGTGACCGAGCAGATCTTCGTCATCCCCGGCTTCGGCAAGCTGACCGTCGACGCCGTGGTGACGCGCAACTACCCGGTCATCCAGGCCGTGGTGCTGGTCACGGTGGCGGGCTACATCGCCGTCAACCTGCTGGTCGACCTCGCGTACGGCGTGCTGAACCCGCGGGTGCGGCTGACGGGGGTGGCCGATGGCTGACCAGACGCTGTCCGCTCCCCTGCCGGCCCTCGCCGGCGCGCCGCCCGGGCGCGCACGGCAGGTCTGGCGGCGGTTCCGGCGCCGCCCCGCCGCGATGGCCGGGCTGATCCTCGTCGCCGGGTTCCTGGCCCTGGCGGTCATCGGGCCGTTCGTCACCGCCGACCCGGCGGCGCAGGACTACAGCGCGCCACTGGCCCCGCCCTCGGGCGGGCATCTGCTGGGCACCGACGACCTCGGCCGGGACATGCTCGCCCGCGTCGCGTACGGGGCGCGGGTCTCTCTGGAGGCCGGGGTGCTGTCCGTGCTGCTCGCGATGGTGGTCGGCGTCCCGGTCGGGCTCGTGGCCGGCTACTACCGCCGCTTCGTCGACCCGGTCGTGATGCGCCTGGTCGACGTCGTGCTCGCGTTCCCGTTCCTGATCTTCGCGGTGGGCATGGCGGCGATCCTCGGACCGTCGCTGCGCAACGTCGTCATCGCGCTCAGCGTCTCCCAGCTCCCGGGGATCATCCGCGTGACGCGCGGCGAGGTGCTCGCCCTGCGCGAGCTGGACTACGTGGCGGCGGCGGTGGCCGACGGCGCGGGCGATGGCCGGATCATGTTCCGGTACGTCCTGCCCGGCGCGACCAGCACGCTGATCGTGCAGGCCACGGTCGGCATCCCGACGGCGATCATCGGCGAGGCGACGCTGTCCTTCCTCGGCCTCGGCGTACAGCCGCCGACGCCGTCGTGGGGCGTGCTGCTCACCGCCGCCCAGCAGTTCCTCGACCAGGCGCCCTGGCTGGCGATCTGGCCCGGCGTGATGATCGCGCTGTCCACGCTCGGGTTCAATCTGCTCGGCGACGGTCTGCGCGACGCCCTGGACCCCCGGAGCGTGCGATGAGCGAACACAGCCTTCTGGAGATCACCGGCCTTCGTGTCGAGTTCGACACCGAGGAGGGCCGGGTCCAGGCCGTACGCGACGTCTCGCTGCGGCTCGAACGCGGCGAGATCCTCGCACTGTGCGGGGAGTCCGGGTGCGGCAAGTCGGTCACCGCGATGTCGGTCCCGCGGCTGCTGCCGCCGGAGACCACCCGGCTGTCCGGCTCGATCCGGCTCGACGGCCGGGAGCTCACCGACCTGCCCGAGAGCGCGCTGCGCGCGATCCGCGGCAAGGACGTCTCCATGGTGTTCCAGGAGCCGATGACCTCGCTGAACCCCTCGTTCACCGTCGGGTTCCAGATCGCCGAGGTGCTGCGCAGGCACGAGGGGATGTCCCGTACGGCGGCGCGCTCGCGCGCGGTGGAGCTGCTCGAGCTGGTCGGGATACCGGCGCCCGCCCGCCGGGTCAAGGAGTATCCCCACCAGCTCTCCGGCGGCATGCGGCAGCGGGTGATGATCGCCATCGCGGTGGCGTGCTCGCCCCGGGTGCTGATCGCCGACGAGCCCACGACCGCCCTCGACGTCACCATCCAGGCCGGCGTGCTCGACGTCTTCCGCGACCTGCGCGACCGGCTCGGCACCGCGATCATCCTCATCACCCACGACCTGGGCGTCGTGGCCGACGTCGCCGACCGGGCCGTCGTCATGTACGCCGGGCGGGCCGTGGAGGAGGCGCCGGTGACCGAGCTGTACGCCCGGCCGCGCCATCCGTACACGGTGGGGCTCATGGGCGCGCTGCCCTCGGCGGCGGTCACCGGCGAGGACGGCCGGCGGCGGCTCGCCGAGATCCCGGGCCTGGTGCCGCCGCCGTTCGAGGACCCGGACGAGTGCGCGTTCCACCCGCGCTGTCCCCGTGCCCGCGACGACTGCGCGGCGACGCGGCCCGCGCTCGAGGCGTTCGGCGCGGAGCACCGGGCCGCGTGCTTCCATCCCCTGTCCACGGCCGCGGGAGGTGACGCGTGAACGCGCCCGTACTCGAAGTGAAGGATCTGGTGAAGCACTACCCCGTCCGGAGGGGCGGCCGGTCCGTGCGCGCGGTCGACGGGGTGTCGCTGTCGGTCGGGCCGGGTGAGGTGCTGGGCCTCGTCGGCGAGTCCGGCAGCGGCAAGTCCACGATCGGCCGGTGCGTGCTGCGGCTGACCGAACCCACCGCCGGTTCGGTGTCTCTCGGCGGGCGGGACGTCACCCATCTGTCGCGGCGGGCGCTGCGGCCGCTCCGGCGCGACGTGCACATGGTGTTCCAGGATCCCTACTCCTCGCTCAACCCCCGGTTCACCGTCGGGCAGATCGTGGCGGAGCCGCTGCGCAGGCACGGCGTGGCCCGCGGCGCCGACGCCGAGACCCGCGTACGCGAGATGCTCGAACGCGTCGGCCTGAGCGCGAACATGCGCACCCGCCGCCCGCACGAGCTGTCCGGCGGGCAGCGCCAGCGGGTCGGGCTCGCCCGCGCGCTGGTCCTGGAGCCCAAACTCGTCGTCGCCGACGAGCCGGTGTCCGCCCTGGACGTGTCGGTGCAGGCCTCGGTGCTCAACCTGATCGCCGACCTGCAGCGCGACATGGGCTTCTCGTGCCTGTTCATCACCCACGACCTGTCGGTGGTGGAGTTCCTGGCCGACCGGATCGCGGTCATGTACCTCGGGCGGATCGTGGAGACCGGACCGACGGAGAAGATCTTCGCCGAGCCGCAGCACCCCTACACCCAGGCGCTGCTGTCCGCCGCGCCCGAGCCCGACCCGGTGCGCCAGCGCGAGCGCAGACGGGTGGTGCTCGGCGGCGAGGTGCCCAGTCCCCTCGACCCGCCGACGGGCTGCCGGTTCCACACCCGATGCCCCGTCGCCGTCGACACTTGCCGTACGGACGAACCGCGGCTGACCGGCGTGCGGGAGGCGGACCGGCCCGTCGCCTGCCACCTCGTGACACCCTCCGCGGTGCCCGACCTCACTGGAAGGAATTAGCGTGTTCACAACCCGCCCCGAGCTGACCGGCGACTTCGGCATGGTGGCGAGCACCCACTGGCTCGCCTCCGCCGCCGGCATGAGCGTGCTCGAACGCGGCGGTAACGCCTTCGACGCGGCGGTCACCGCGGGCTTCGTGCTCCAGGTCGTCGAGCCGCACCTCAACGGGCCGGGCGGCGACCTGCCGATCCTGGTGTGGAGCGCGTCCGACGAGCGGGCGACCGCGGTCTGCGGTCAGGGCACCGCTCCCGCCGCGGCCACCATCGAGCACTACACCGGTCTCGGCCTGGACCTGGTGCCCGGCACCGGGCTGCTGGCCGCGACCGTGCCCGGAGCGTTCGGCGCCTGGCTGCTGATGCTGGAGCGCTGGGGCACCTGGGCGGTCGAGGACGTGCTGGAACCGGCCATCGCCTATGCCGAGAACGGCTTCCCGGCGCTCGAGCGGATCTCGACCACGATCGGCGCCGTCGAGCGGACGTTCACCGAGGACTGGCCGACCTCCGCCGAGGTCTGGATGCCGGACGGGCGGGTACCGGCGCCCGGGTCGCGGCTGCGCAATCCGGCGCTGGCGGCGACCTACCGCCGCATCGCGGCGGCGTCGCGCGCCGCATCGGGCACCCGCGAGACGCGTATCGCCGCCGCGCGCGACGCCTGGTACCGCGGTTTCGTCGCCGAGGCGATCGCGCGGTTCTGCGCGGAGACGGCCTGGCGCGACACCTCCGGACGCCGGCACGGCGGCCTGCTGACCGGCGACGACCTGGACGGCTGGCAGGCCACCGCCGAAGAACCGCTCGGGTACGACTACCACGGCTACCGCGTGCTCAAGACGGGCCCGTGGGGACAGGGGCCGGTCTTCCTCCAGCAGCTCGCCCTGCTGTCGGGCTTCGACCTGGACGCGGCGGGCCACCTGTCGGCGGACTACGTCCACACCGTGACCGAGGTCGCCAAGCTCGCCTTCGCCGACCGCGAGGCCTGGTACGGCGATCCGGCGTACACCAAGGTGCCGATGGAGTCGCTGCTGCTCCCCGGCTACAACGACGAGCGGCGCCGCCTGGTCGGCGCGGAGGCGAGCTTCGCGCTGCGGCCCGGTGCCCCGGACGGACGCGAGCCGGTGCTCTCCGTCACGGCCCCCGGCCCGGACGCCCCGATCGGCGAGGGCGTGGGCGAGCCGACCGTACGCGGCGACGGGCGCGTGGACGGCGACACCTGTCACCTCGACGTCGCCGACCGCTACGGCAACCTGGTGTCGGCGACGCCGAGCGGAGGCTGGCTGCAGAGCTCGCCGGTCATCCCCGAGCTGGGCTTCTGCCTGGGCACCCGCGCGCAGATGTTCTGGCTGGAGCCGGGCCTGCCCGCGTCGCTGCGGCCCGGCAGCCGGCCCCGTACGACCCTGTCGCCGTCGCTCGCGCTGCGCGACGGCTCTCCGTGGATGGCGTTCGGGACCCCGGGCGGCGACCAGCAGGACCAGTGGAGCCTGAACTTCTTCCTGTCCGTCGTGCACGGCGGCCTGAACCTCCAGGAGGCGATCGACGCGCCGATGTTCCACTCGGTGCACTTCCCCAGCTCGTTCTATCCACGCGGCGCGCGGCCGGGCGGCCTGGTCGTGGAGGAGCGGCTCGACCCGGAGGTCGTCGCGGAGCTGCGGCGGCGCGGCCACGACGTCGACGTCCAGGGACCGTGGACGCTCGGCCGGCTCAGCGCGGTGACCCGCGACCCCGGCGAGCCCGGCTTCCTGCGCGCGGCGGCCAACCCGCGGGGCGCCCAGGGTTACGCGGTCGGACGGTAACGCATGGATCTGGCGGAGACCGGACTGCTGGCCGCGGCCGGCGTGGCGGCGGGAGTCGTCAACGCCGTCGCCGGGGGCGGGTCCCTGATCTCGTTCCCCACCCTCCTCGCGGTGGGGTACCCGGCCGTGTCGGCGAACGTGACCAACACGGTGGCGCTGTGGCCGGGGTACATCGGGGGGGCGCTGGGCTATCGGGAGGAGCTGTCCGGCCAGCGGGGGCGGGCGATCGCGTTCAGCCTGACGAGCGTGGTCGGGGCGGTGGCGGGTTGTCTGCTGCTGCTGGTCACCCCCGAGGGGGTCTTCCACTCGCTGACGCCGGTGCTGATCGCGATGGCGAGCCTGCTGCTGGCCGTCCAGCCGTGGCTGAAGAGGCGGCTTCACGCCTCGGAGCGGCTGACCCGGCAGCACCACCGGACGCTGCTGCACGCCGGTCTGCTGTTCGGGGGGATCTACGGCGCCTACTTCGGCGCCGGCCTGGGGGTCATGCTGCTGGGGATCCTCAGCGTGTTCGTCCACGACCGCCTGCAACGGGTCAACGCCGTGCGCGCGGTGTTGTCGCTGGTGATCAACACGGTGGCGTTCGCGGCGTTCGCGCTGTTCGGCCCGGTGCGGTGGTACGCCGTGGCGGTGATGGCGGTGGCCAGCCTCGTCGGCGGGTTCGCGGGCGCGCGCGTGGCGCGGCGGCTGTCGCCGGAGATCCTGCGCGGAGTGATCGTGACGTTCGGCCTGGGCGTGGCCCTCGCCCTGGCCCTGCGCTGAGCGGGCACCCGTGACGCCCGAGGCGGCCCTGCGCCGCCGTCAGGGGGTCCGGGAAGCCCGCTGGGCGCGCGCCGAGGTGTAGAGGCAGACCGCGGCGGCGGTGGCCAGGTTGAGGCTCTCAGCGCCGCCGTAGATGGGGACCCGGACCACCTCGTCGACGGCGTTCAGGATCTCTTCGGGCAGTCCCCACGCCTCATTGCCGAACACCCAGGCGGTGGGCCCGTCGAGCGTGCCCGTGTCCAGGGCGGTGTCCAGTGAGGACTCCCCCGCCCCGTCGGCGGCGACCACGGTCAGGCCCGCGCCCTTCAGCGCCGGGATGAGGGCGTCGAACCGCGGACCCGTCACGACCGGCAGGTGGAACAGGCTCCCGGCCGAGGCGCGGACGCACTTGCCGTTGTAGGGGTCCACCGAGGCGTCGGTGAAGATCACCGAGTCGGACCCCGCCGCGTCCGCGGTCCGCAGGACCGTGCCCGCGTTGCCCGGGTCGCGGACGTGCGCCAGGACCGTCACCAGGCGCGGCGCCGGTGACAGCGCCTTGTCCAGCGGGACGTCGACGAACTCGCAGACCGCCAGCAGGCCCTGCGGGGTGACGGTCTGGGCCAGCTCGGCCATGACCTCACCGCTCACCCGGAAGATCGGCACGCCGGCCTTCTCCGCCTGGGCGACCAGGTCCTGGTGGCGGTTCTCGGCCTCGGCGGTGGCGAACAGCTCGGCCAGAACGCCGTTCAGCGCCAGGGCCTCGCGGACGGCCTGCGGGCCCTCCGCGAGGAATCGGTGCTCACGGCGCCGGAACGCGCGTTTGGCGAGCCGGCGAGCCGCCTTCACCCTCGGTGATCGGGTGGAACTCAGCTCCCGGCCCGCCATCTGCGCGGATGTCCTGATGCGAATCAGGCCGCGGCGGTGCCCGCGGGCAGCGCCTTCTTGGCGGTCTCGACGAGCACCGCGAACGCGGGGGCGTCGTTGACCGCGAGCTCGGCGAGCATCCGGCGGTCGACCTCGACGCCGGCCTCGCGCAGGCCCTGGATGAATCGGTTGTAGGTCATCCCGTTGGCGCGGGCCGCCGCGTTGATCCGCTGGATCCAGAGCCGACGGAACTGGCCCTTGCGGTCCTTCCGGTCACGGAAGGCGTACGTCATCGAGTGGAGCTGCTGCTCCTTGGCCTTGCGGTACAGCCTGGACCGCTGGCCGCGGTAGCCACTCGCCCGCTCCAGGACGACCCGGCGCTTCTTGGCGGCGTTGACCGCCCGCTTCACGCGTGCCACGTTTCGAACTCCCTCGTGGGGGCCGGTGCCTCGTGGACAGCCGGCCGGTCGTAGGACTTACGGGACCACCGGTGCCGTGCGGGCACCGGGAGCCCGGCGATCATTTCGGTGCCGGGCTTACTTGCCGAGCAGCTTCTTGATCTTCGTTTCGTCGTTCTTGGAGAGCACCACGGGCCCGTCCAGCCGGCGCGTGCGCTTGGTCGGCTTGTGCTCGAGCAGGTGGTTGCGGTTGGCGCGGCGGCGCATGACCTTGCCGGTGCCGGTGACCTTGAATCGTTTCTTGGCACCACTGTGCGTCTTCATCTTCGGCATGGTCGCCGACGTCTCCCTAGTCCGAGCGCCCCGGCACGGGCGCGCGGCGTCCCGTTCGTGGGACACCGGGCGCCGGACAAGGCGCGATGTGCGTGCTTCATCGCGAGACGACCCCGCTACGTGAGCAGGGTCGCGGTGGGACTGCCCCGGGTCAGGCCGGGGCCTCGTCCTCCACCTGCCGACGCGCGCGACTGCCGGTCGCGGCGCGCTGCTCGGCCTTTGCCTCGCTCTTCTTCCTGTGCGGCCCGAGCACCATGATCATGTTGCGGCCGTCCTGCTTGGGCCTGGACTCGACGAAGCCGAGTTCTTCGACGTCCTCCGCCAGCCGCTGCAGAAGCCGGAACCCGAGCTCGGGGCGGGACTGCTCGCGGCCACGGAACATGATCGTGACCTTGACCTTGTCACCTGCCTTGAGGAACCGCTCGACGTGGCCCTTCTTGGTGCCGTAGTCGTGCGGATCGATCTTCGGCCGGAGTTTGATCTCCTTGATGACGGTGTGCGCCTGGTTACGTCGCGCATCGCGGGCCTTCATCGCGGACTCGTACTTGAACTTTCCGTAGTCCATGAGCTTGGCCACGGGCGGTCGCGCGGTCGGGGCGACCTCCACCAGGTCGAGATCGGACTCCCGGGCAAGGTCGAGAGCCTTGGCGATGGGAACGATGCCGACCTGTTCGCCGTTCGGACCGACGAGCCGGACCTCGGGCACGCGAATGCGCTCGTTGATACGCGGTTCGGCGCTGATGGGACCTCCTTGGGGTACTTCGCTGTCTCTGACCGGCCATACCCCGGGCCCTTCATGCGAAAAGCCCCGCATGACTCGCATCGCGGGGCCACTACCGGACACCCCGGCGGCCGAAGCCGACGAGGCGGGCGCACGGCAAGGTGCGCCTGACCGGGACCCATCGGCCTTCCGCTCCGTGAGGAGCGCGGCCGATCAGGTGGGAGTGACCTCCGCTTGCGCGCCCGGCGCCTTCGCGCCAGGCCAGTCAACGCTTAAAGATATCAGCTTTCGGGCGCCACGTCGAAAACGCGCACCTCGAACGCCGCGGTCACCGGCACCGGCTCGGCGAGCGCCTCGACGCGCTTCCGCAGGGCCTCCGGGTCGGCGTGCCAGGCGCTGGGGCCCATGGCCACGAGGGCGGCGACCTCGGACCGCGTCAGCCGCAGCGGAAGCTCCAGCGGCCACGTGCCGGCCGCGCGGAACCGCCCGCCGAGGGTGTCCGCGACGCGCTCGGCCTTGCGCGGGTCGACGGTGAGCAGTTCGAGCGGGCCGATCAGCTCCCGCAGGTGGCGTGCGGCCGGGGTGACGACGATGAGCACGCCGTCCGGCCGGAGCACCCGGTGGAACTCCTCGGCGTTGCGCGGGGCGAAGACGTCCAGCAGCACCCCCACCGTACCGGTGCGAACGGGCAACGGACGCCAGACGTCCCAGGTCAGGGCGCCGATGCGCGGGTGGGCGCGTGCGGCGCGCCGCAGCGCGTGCTTGGACAGGTCCAGCGCGACGCCCGGCCGCCCCGGCAGCCGGTCGAGCACCGCCCGCAGGTGGTGGCCGGTGCCCGCCCCGGCGTCCAGGACGCAACCGCCGGCCGGGGCGCGCTCCGCGGCCCGCTCGGCGACCAGCTCGGCGAGCGGCGCGTAGTGGCCGCCGTCGAGGAACTCCGCGCGGGCGGCGACCATGGCCGCGGTGTCGGCGGTGCCCGTACGGACGTTGCCGGTCAGCAGCCCGGCGTACCCCTGCCGGGCGAGGTCGAAGGCGTGCCCGGCCGGGCAGCGCAGGGCCCTCCGGTCGAGCGTCAGGCCGTCGCCGCAGACGGGGCAGCGCAGGAAGGGGACGACGTCGGCGAGCATCCGCTAGGCGCCGGAACGGCGGGCGATCTCGGCCAGGCCCGCGGCGCGCATCGCCTCGACCGGCACGTCCGTGGCCCCGGTCATCAGCTCCACCTGGCGTACCGCCTGGTGCAGGAGCATGGTGAAGCCGTCGGCGATCACGCCCCCCGCCTCGCGCACGGCCTGGGCCGCCTGAGTCGGCCACGGCGCGTAGACGACGTCGAACAGCGCTCCGGTGGCCCGGGCGATCGTCTCGGCGTACGGGTCGGCGGCGCCGGCGGGCAGAGTGGAGATCACCAGGTCGGTGTCGGGCAGCGGCTCGGCGAAGGTGCGTACGGTCACGCCCACGCCGAGCCGGGACGCGGCGGCCACCGCCTCGGCCGCCCGGCCGGGATCGCGGGCCACCAGCATCGCCTTGTGCACGCCCAGCTCGCGCAGGGCCGCGAGGGCCGAGCACGCGGTCGCACCGGCACCGAGCACCACCGCCGAGCCCGGCGCGGGCACGCCGGCCTCGGCCAGCGCGGTCACGATGCCGTACACGTCCGTGTTGAAGCCACGCCGCCGGCCCGCCTCGAACACGACGGTGTTCGCGCCGCCGACCGCGCGGGCGAGGTCGGAGACCTCGTCCAGGAGCGGCAGGACGACGCGTTTCAGCGGCATGGTCAGCGACAGGCCCGCCCACGGCCGGCCGAGCACCTCGGGCAGGTCGCCCTCGCGGCACTCGATCGCGTCGTAGGTCCAGCCGAGGCCGAGCGCGGCGTAGGCGGCCCGGTGGAGCGCCGGCGACAGCGAGTGCGCGATCGGCGCGCCGAGAACGGCGGCCCGGGTCATCCGTGCCTCAGATTCTGCTGGAGTTCCTGGCGGAACCGCTGGAACTCGGAGTAGCTGTCGGTGAACTTGGTGATGTGATGGGTCGGGTCGGTCGTCACGAAGTACTTCCACGGGCCCTTCGCGGGTTCGAGCACGGCCCGCATGGCCTCCTCGCCGGGGTTGCAGATCGCACCGGGCGGCAGGCCGGGACGGGCGTAGGTGTTGTACGGGCTCGTCGACTTCAGGTCGTTGCCGCTGGCGACGATGCCGTACTTGCCCAGGCCGTACATGACCGTGCTGTCGAGCTGGAGCTTGTGCATCCACGGCTCCGAGCTGTGGAGGCGGTTCTCGATCACGCGGGCGACCTTCGGCATGTCCTCGGTCGTGCCGCTCTCGGCCTGCACCAGGCTCGCGGCCACCACGACGTCGTGCGGCGACATGTGGACGCGCTTGGCCTCGCTCTCCAGGTCGATGTCGTCGGCGGCCTTCTTGAACTGGTCGACCATCGCGCGCAGCACCTGAGTCGCGGTGGCCTTCGGCGAAGGGTCATACGTGAAGGGGTAGAGGTAACCCTCGATCTGCCCGTGTGCGTACGACGGGAGGCCGAGCGCCTTGGTGTTCTGGGCGGCGCGCTGGAAGTTCTTGAGCGGGATGTGGGTGCGCTTGGCCAGGGTGGCCAGCACCTCGGAGGCGCGCTTGCCCTCGGGGAAGGTGACCCGTCCGGTTCGTGACGCGGGGCTGAGCAGCAGCGCGAGGGCCGCCCGGGCGGACATGTGGAGCTTCAGCTGGTAGTAGCCCGGCTGGATGCTGGTGGCCTTGGGGTCGTCCTTGGCGATCTTGTAGAAGGCGCTGCTGGACTTGACGACGTCGGCCTGCTCCAGGCGGCCGCCCATCTGCCGTACGGAGTCGCCGTCCTGGATCTGGACGGTGACCGAGCCGGTGCCCCCGCCCTTGTAGTCCGGCGGGTTGAGGAAGCCGCTCAGTGCCGTGAAGCCGACGTATCCGCCGCCGCCCACGACCGCGACGAGGAAGAGGATCGCCACGATGGGCGCGAGCCTGCGGCCCCGGCGGCTCTTCTTACGGCGGCGGCCGCGACGGCCGCGATGGCCGCCACGGCGTCCGGCCGACTCGGTGCGGGCCGAGCGCTGGCGCTCGGCGAGCTGCCGGAGAAAGTCAAGATCCGCATCACTCATGTGTCCCCCCGGACAATCTCCCCAGGTGGACGGCCCGTCAAGCGTTCGGCGTCAAGTGCGGCCTGCAAGATCACGGCAGCGGCGGCCTGGTCGACGACCTTGCGGCGCGCCTGCCCGTGCACGCCGCGCTCGCGCAGGCCGCTCTCGGCGGTGACCGTCGTGAGCCGCTCGTCGAACAGGCGTACGGACCCCGGAGGCAGGCGCCGGGCGATGCGGGCGGCGAACCGCCGCGCCTCCCCCGCGGCCGGGCCCTCACGGCCCGACAGCGAGGTCGGCAGGCCGACGATCACCTCGACGGCCTCGTTCTCGGCGGCGAGGGCGACGATGCGGTCGATGTCGCCCTTGCCGTTGCGTACGGTCTCCAGGGGGGAGGCGAGGATGCCGCCCGGATCGCTCCGGGCGACGCCGATGCGGACGCTCCCCGCGTCGACTCCGAGGCGGACACCGCGTCTCACGCGCTGCTCCTGCCCCGGGTCGTTCACGGGGCCTCCTCCGTCGCCCCGGCGAACCGGCCCCGGTGCCGGCCGCTCCGCTTCCTCACGAGCCCTCCCTCGCCGAAGGCGCGACCAGGCGCACGCGCATACCGCTCCGCTCAGTCACGAGTCCTCCTTCGTCGGACGAAGGACCGGGCGCACGCGCTTACCGGCTCGCTCGCTCACTGGCTCCCCACAGCTCGGCGGACGGCGGCCAGAGCCTCCCCGATCGCCTCGGGGTTGGCTCCTCCGCCCTGGGCGAGGTCGTCCTTGCCGCCGCCTCCGCCGCCGAGGGCCTTGGCGGCGACGCCGACCAGGGCTCCGGCGCGCAGGCCGCGGGCGCGACCCTCGTCGCTGACCGCCACGACCACGACCGGCCGGTCCTTGGGCACACCGGCCACGATCACGACGCTCGGCCGGCCGGTGAGGCGGCCGCGCACGTCCACGGCGAGCCGTCGCAGGTCGTCCGCGCCGACGCCGCCGGGAGCCCGGTGGGAGACGAAGGCGACGCCGCCGACGTCCTGGGCGCCTCCGGCGAGCTCACCGGCGATCTCCAGGACCTGGCGGGAGCGGATCCGCTCCAGCTCCTTCTCGGCCTCGCGGAGCCGCGTGACGAGCCCGGAGACGCGCTCGGGCAGGTCTTCGCGGGGGGTCTTGAGCTGCTCGGCGAGCTGGGCGACCAGGACGTTCTCGCGCGCCAGGAACTTGAACGCGTCGATGCCGACGAGCGCCTCGACGCGGCGCACGCCCGCGCCGATCGACTGCTCGCCCAGGACCTTGATCAGGCCCAGCTGGCCCGAGCGGGCGACGTGGGTGCCGCCGCACAGCTCGCGGGAGTAGTCACCGATCTCCACGACCCGGACCTCGGAGCCGTACTTCTCTCCGAAGAGGGCCAGCGCGCCCATCTTGCGCGCCTCGTCGATGGGGTGCACCGAGGCGTGCACGCCCAGGTCGTCGATGAGGGTGGCGTTGACCTCGGCCTCGACGTCGCGCAGGACGCTCGGCGGAACGGCCCCGGCGGCGGTGAAGTCGAACCGGAACCGGCCCGGGGCGTTCTCCGAGCCGGCCTGGGCGGCGGACTCGCCGAGGGCGTTGCGGAAGCCGCGGTGCACCATGTGGGTCGCGGTGTGCGAGCGGGAGATCGCCCGGCGCCGCTCCACGTCGATCTGGGCGAACGCGGTGTCACCGGCCTGGGCCTCGCCGCGGCGCACCCGGCCACGGTGCACGACGAGGCCGGTCAGCGGCGTCTGGACGTCGAGGACCTCGATCTCGGCGCCACTGGACAGCTTGATGGTGCCCTGGTCGGCGAGCTGGCCGCCGCCCTCGGCGTAGAACGGGGTGCGGTCGAGCACGACCTCGACCTCGGTGCCCTCCCCCGCCGACGGGACGTTCGCGCCGCCCACGAGCAGCCCGACCACGCGGGCCTCCGCCTCGACCGCGTCGTAGCCGGTGAAGGTGACCGTGCCGGCGCGTTCGAGCATCTCGCCGAGGACCGACACGTCGAGGTTGCCGGTCTTCTTGGCGGCGGCGTCGGCCTTGGCGCGCTGCCGCTGCTCGTCCATCAGCCGGCGGAACTCGGTCTCGTCGACGGACAGTCCCTGCTCGGCCGCCATCTCCAGGGTCAGGTCGATGGGGAAGCCGTAGGTGTCGTGGAGCGTGAACGCCTGAGCCCCGGACACGACCGTGTCCTTGCGGCGTTTGGTCTCCTCGACGGAGGCGTCGAAGATCGCCGTACCGGTGCGGAGAGTGGCGAGGAAGGACTGTTCCTCGGCGTCGATGACCGTGTGGATGTGCGCCGCGTCGGCCCGCAGGCTCGGGAAGGTCTCGCCCATCCCCTCGATCGCCGCGTCGGTGAGCTCGTGCAGGTAACGCTCGTCGCCGGCGCCGAGCAGCCGGAGGTGGCGAATGCTGCGGCGCAGGATACGGCGCAGGACGTAGCCCCGGCCCTCGTTGGAGGGCACGACGCCGTCGCCGACCATCATCGTGCCGCTGCGCATGTGGTCGGCGACCACCCGCAGCGAGACGTCGTTGCGGGTGTCACGGCCGTACTTGGTCTTGGTCAGGTCGGCGGCCAGGTCGAGGATCCGCCACATGGTGTCGACCTCGTAGATGTTGTCGACGCCCTGGAGGATCGCCGCCATGCGCTCCAGGCCCATGCCGGTGTCGATGTTCTTGGCCGGCAGCGGGCCCTGCACGTCGAAGTCGACCTTGCTGCGCACCGTGCTGAGCTGGTACTGCATGAAGACGAGGTTCCAGACCTCGAGGTAGCGGTCCTCGTCCGCGACCGGGCCGCCCTCCTTGCCGTACTCCGGACCGCGGTCGTAGTAGATCTCCGAACAGGGTCCGCCGGGGCCCGGCACGCCCATGTTCCAGTAGTTGTCCGCGAGGCCGCGCCGCTGGATGCGCTCCTCGGGCAGGCCCACCTTGTCCCGCCAGATACTGAAGGCCTCGTCGTCGTCCTGGTAGACGGTCGCCCAGAGCCGGTCCTCCGGGAAGCCGAAGCCTCCGTCGGCCTCGGAGGAGGTCAGCAACTCCCAGGCGTAGGGAATCGCCAGCTCCTTGAAGTAGTCCCCGAAGGAGAAGTTGCCGAGCATCTGGAAGAACGTCGCGTGCCGCGTGGTCTTGCCGACCTCGTCGATGTCGGGTGTGCGGATGCACTTCTGCACGCTCGTGGCCCGCTGGTAGGGCGGTTTACGCTGCCCCAGGAAGTAGGGCTTGAAGGGCACCATGCCCGCGTTGACCAGCAGCAGTGTGGGGTCCTCGGCGATCAGGCTGGCCGAGGGCACCACTTCGTGCCCGCGCTCTTCGAAGAAGCGGAGGAAACGGCGGGCGATCTCTGCCGACTCCATCTCAGTGGTGGTCCTTGTCTGTTTCGGTTGGCGCGTCGAGTCCGAGCGCGTCACGCAACTCGTCCTCGCGTGCGTGCATGGCGGTGCGAACGTCGTCGGTGAAGTCGCGTACGGTCTGGCCGACTCCGGAGGCCTGGTGAACGAGCGCCTGGGGTGTCAGGGCACGCATGAGACGCTTGAGCCGGAATGCGGCCCAGGCGCCCAGGCTGCCGCCCAGGACGAGCCAGAACAGCCGGCGGATCATCGCTTGCCGTCCTGGTTGCGCGCACCGATGGCCTTACGGACACCATAGGAGAAGGCGGCCGCTTTCACGAGCGGACCGCCGACCACCGAGGTGACCGTCGTCGTGACCGCCGCGGCGTTCTGCGTGACGCTGCCGACGCTCTTGGTTATCAGGTCGACCCGGTCCAGTTGCTCACCTGCCCGCGTGACCGTGCTGGTCATGTCGTCCAGCAGCGGCCCGGCCTGCTCGCCGATGTCGGCGACCATCTTGGTCGCCTCCTTCAGCAGCCTGGCCAGTCTCAGCAGGACGAAGGCGAGGAAGGCAACGAGAATCGCCCAGAAAACGGCCACGATCAGGCCGGCCACCTGTCCGCCACTCAGCATCGGCTCCCTCTCCTTCTGTCGTCGGAGAACCTGGTCGGACAGACCATACCGTCCCCCTCACCTCGGCGGAGGCCACGCGAACCGACGTGTCCGCCCGCAGGGCGCCCGGAAGCGCCGTTCCGGCGGCGGAGGCGCGGCCTCTCACCGGCCCGCACCCGGAGCGGCGCGTCGCGCTCCGATCATGCCCGAGCCGAGGTCAGGAGCGGCCGCCACCCCCAGGGCACCGCGGCACGGTGTGCGCGTCCGGACGGTCCGTCAGGCCGGAACGTCGAGTTCGCCGGTGGCGAGGAACCGCTCGATGGCGGCGGTGTAGGCGGAGCCGTCGAGGCCGGGCGGCCGTCCGGCGTCCCCCTGGATCACCACGACCTCACCGCGGCGGCCCTCGGCGCGCATCTCGGCGATCAGCCGCCAGGCGGCCCACAGGCAGGTGCCGGTCGAGGCGCCGGCGGCGATCCCGGTGTGTTCGCGCAGCCAGGCCAGCGCGCCGGCGCTCGCGGCGTCCGGCACGGGGATCACGAGGTCCACCGCGGACGGCAGGAAGCCGGGCTCCATGCGCGGGCGGCCGATGCCCTCGACCCGTGAAGGCATGCCGGTCGCGTAGTCCGTCGCGCCGCTCGCCCATCCGGGGAAGTACGCGGAGTTCTCCGGGTCGGCGACCGCGAGCCTCGTCTCGTGGCCGTGATGGCGCAGGAACCGGCCGATCGTCGCGGACGTCGCGCCGGTGCCCGCGCCGGTCACGATCCATCGCGGCGGGCTCCCGAGATCGGCGAGGATCTCGGCGGCGATGTTGCCGCCGCGCCAGTCGATCACCTGTGCGGCGACCGCGAAGTGATCGAGGTGGAAGCCTCCGGTGCCGGCGGCCAGCCGCCGCGCCTCGTCGTAGATCGCGGCCGGCGGATCGTACGGGTGTACGCGCCCGCCCGCGGCCTCGATCGCGGCGATCCGGTCCTCGCGCGTGCGGCGCGGTACGACCGCCACGAAGTCCAGGCCGAGCATGCGGGCGAAGTGCGCGCCGGCCACGGCGGCGGGCCCGGCGGTGGCCACGACCACGGTGGTGCCCTCGGTGATCTGCCCGGCCGCCAGCGCCTGGACGTACGCCGCCGCCAGCAGCCGGTGCTTGACGCTGCCGGTGGGCTGCGCGGACTCGTCCTTCAGCGACAGTCCGACGCCCCACTCCGGAGGCGTCGGCACGGTCCGCAGGGGCGTCGCGGCCACGTCGCGTTCGATCCGGGCGATGCCGGCGGCCGCCCACTCCCGTGTCGATCCCACCGTCCGTAGCGTAGCCGCGTCCCGCTCGGGGCGGCGGCACGCGAACCGTCGTCGGGGTCAGCCCTGGCGTCCGCCGCGCAGGACGGCGCGGAGGCGTTCGACGACCTCGGAGAAGCGGGACTCCATGCCGTGCTTGGTCGGGTGGTAGTAGTCGCGGCCCGCGACGGCGTCCGGGGCGTAGCGCTGCTCGACCACGCCGCCCGGGAAGTCGTGGGCGTACTGGTAGCCCTTGCCGTGGTCGATCTTGCTCGCGCCCTTGTAGTGCGCGTCGCGCAGGTGGGCCGGGACCGGGCCGACCAGGCCGCGCCGGACGTCCGCGCTCGCCTCGTTGATCGCGCGGATGACGGCGTTGGACTTGGGCGCCAGCGACAGGTGGATGACGGCCTGCGCGAGGTTGATGCGGGCCTCGGGCAGGCCGACGAACTCCACCGCGTGCGCGGCGGCGGTCGCGGTCTGCAGCGCGGTCGGGTCGGCCATGCCGATGTCCTCGCTGGCGTGCACGATGAGGCGCCGCGCGATGAACCGGGGGTCCTCCCCCGCCTCGATCATGCGGGCCAGGTAGTGCAGGGCGGCGTCGACGTCGGATCCGCGGATGCTCTTGATGAACGCGCTGATGACGTCGTAGTGCTGGTCGCCCTCGCGGTCGTAGCGGACCGCGGCCCGGTCGACGGCCTTTTCCAGGACGTCGACGTCGATCGGCTCGTGGCCCGCGACGTAGGAGGCGGCCTCCAGGTAGGTCAGCGCCCGGCGCGCGTCGCCGCCCGCCAGGCGTACGAGATGGTCCTCGGCGGGCTCGGTGAGGCTCGTGGCACCGGCCAGGCCACGTGCGTCGGCCAGGGCGCGGCGGATCACCTCGCGGAGCTGGTCGTCGCCCAGCGGCTCCAGCGTCAGCAGCAGCGAACGCGACAGCAGCGGGCTGATCACCGAGAAGAAGGGATTTTCGGTGGTGGCGCCGATGAAGGAGACCCAGCGGTTCTCCACGGCGGGGAGCAGGGCGTCCTGCTGGGCCTTGTTGAACCGGTGGACCTCGTCGACGAACAGCACGGTCTGCCGTCCCCGCATGCCGAGCTCCCGCTTGGCCTGGTCGATGGCGGCCCGGACCTGCTTGACGCCGTCGGAGACCGCGGAGACCTCCACGAAGCGCCGCTCGGTGGCCTGGCTGACGACGTAGGCGAGCGTCGTCTTACCGGTGCCCGGCGGGCCCCACAGGACCAGCGACATGGCGACGTCGCGCTCGACCAGTTGGCGCAGTGGCGTACCCGGCCCGAGCAGGTGCTCCTGGCCGACCACCTCGTCGAGGCCGCGTGGCCGCATGCGGACCGCCAGCGGCGCGTTGGCCTGCTCGGCCTCCTCCGCCTGTGTGTCGAAAAGGCTGTCGGCCTGCTCATCGTCCCTGCGCGCCACGGTGCCGACACTATCCGCCCGCGGGGACATCGCGGGCACGCGCCGGACGGCCTGGCGGCAGGCCCGGTGCGCCGGAGCGTAAGAGCCCGCGCGGATAGGGGCAGTCCCTATCCGCGTGGGCTCTAAGAGCGGGACACTCCTTACGCTGAGGGCCATGCCCTCCTGGTCCCCCTGTTCGATTCCAGAGCTCCTCGACCTCACCGGCCACGATCCCCTCATCCGCGGCACGCGCGGCGCCGGCCGCGGGCCCGCCTGGCGCGGCGCCGACGGCCGCGCCGTCGCCTTCACCGGCTACGACGTGGAGGATCGCATCCGCTCTCTGGTCGCGCTGGGCCCGCCGGACGAGACGGCGGAACTGGTCGCGGCGGTGCACGGCGAGCTGCCCGAGGGCATCCGGGTGATCGTGCCGCGCGGCACGCCGCTCCCGCTGAGCCGGCCGAGCGACTGGAACTTCCGCGCCGCCTACGGCACTCCCCCGCCGCAGCCGGCCGAGGCGGCGGTCGGCTGGTGCGACGACGAGGACGCCGTCACCGAGCTTCTGACGCTGGTCAGCCCCGGCACGTCGGCGTGGCCGGGCGACCCGAAGGTGCGCCGCTGGGCCGGCGTCCGGCGGGACGGACGGCTGCTGGCGTGCCTGGCCGACACGACCGCCGCCGACGGCGTCGGCCACGTGTCGGCGATCGCGGTCCACCCCGAGGCGCGCGGCCGCGGGCTGGGGCCGTCGATCACGGCATGGGCGATGCGCCGGATGTTCGCCGCGGGGTGCGACGTGGTGACGCTCGGCGTCTACGCCGACAACGCGGTCGGCCTGCGGATGTACGACCGCCTGGGCTTCACCGTCGACCGGGCGCTGACCACCGGGCTCATGAAGCGCCCGGCCTGAGCCCCCTTCCGGCTCGGAGGCCGGGGCAGGCTCGTGGGAGCCGCGCCGGCCTCGCGTACGGCCTGCGCCTCGCGTACGGCCCGGGCCTCACGTGCGGCCCGGGCCTCGTGGGCGGCCTCGGAGCCCTCACGCCGGGACCCCGGCGGGCCGTCGAAGACCGCCCGAAGCCCTCGCCCCTCACGGGACGAGGGCTCCCCGGCGGTCGCTCAGTAGCGCTCCTCGGAGGGGCGGACGATGTGGCCGGGCTCGTTCGGCGGGTTCGCCGGTGCCTCCGGCCGGGCGTCCACGCCCGCCTCCTTGCGCTGCTCCGGCGTGATCGGCGTCGGCGCGCCGGTGAGCGGGTCATAGCCCGAGGCCGCCTTCGGGAAGGCGATCACGTCGCGGATCGTGTCGCGGCCCGCGAGCAGCATGACGACGCGGTCCCAGCCGAAGGCGATCCCGCCGTGCGGCGGCGGGCCGTACTTGAACGCCTCCAGCAGGTAGCCGAACTTCGTCTCGGCCTCCTCGCGCTCCAGGCCGAGGGTCTCGAACACCCGCTGCTGCATCTCGCCGCGGTGGATACGGATCGAGCCGCCGCCGATCTCGTTGCCGTTGCAGACGATGTCGTACGCACTGGCGAGAGCCTCGCCGGGCTTGTCGTGGAACGAGTCGGCCCACTCCGGCTTGGGCGAGGTGAAGGGGTGGTGCACGGCCGTCCAGCCGCCCTCGTCGGTCTCCTCGAACATCGGGGCGTCGACCACCCAGGTGAACGCCCACGCGGACTCGTCGATCAGCCCGCAGCGGCGGCCGATCTCCAGGCGGGCGGCACCGAGGAGCTCCTGCGTGGCGTGCGGCTTGCCGGCGCCGAAGAACACCGCGTCGCCGGGCGAGGCGCCGACCTCGGCCACCAGGCCCTCGCGCTCGGTCTCCGACAGGTTCTTGGCGACCGGGCCGCCGAGCGTGCCGTCCTCCTGGACGAGGACGTACGCCAGGCCCTTCGCGCCGCGCGCCTTGGCCCAGTCCTGCCAGCCGTCCAGCTCCTTGCGGGTCTGGGACGCGCCGCCCGGCATGACGACCGCACCGACGTACGGGGCCTGGAAGACCCGGAACGGCGTGTCCTTGAAGTACGCCGTCATCTCGACCAGCTCGTTGCCGAACCGCAGGTCCGGCTTGTCCGAGCCGTAGCGGCTCATCGCGTCGGCGTAGGTGATGCGCGGGATCGGCCGCGGGATCTCATAGCCCGCGACCTCGCTCCACAGGCGTCCGACGAGGTCCTCGGCGACCTTGAGGACGTCCTCCTGCTCGACGAAGGACATCTCAATGTCGATCTGGGTGAACTCCGGCTGCCGGTCGGCGCGGAAGTCCTCGTCGCGGTAGCAGCGGGCGAGCTGGTAGTAGCGCTCCATCCCCGCCACCATGAGCAGCTGCTTGTACAGCTGCGGCGACTGGGGCAGGGCGTACCAGTGACCCGGTTTGAGGCGTACGGGGACCAGGAAGTCGCGCGCGCCCTCCGGGGTGGAACTGGTGAAGGTCGGCGTCTCGACGTTGACGAACCCGTGCTCGCGCAGGACGTCGTGGACGATGAAGGAGCCCTGGGACCGGACGCGCAGCGCCCGGGCGAGCGTGTCGCGGCGGATGTCGAGGTAGCGGTGCTTGAGCCGCACCTCCTCGTTGACGTTGACGTCCGCCTCGATCGGGAACGGCAGCGGCGCCGCCTCGCTCAGCACCTCGATGTCGGACGCGACGACCTCGACGTCGCCGGTCGGGAGCTCGGGGTTCTCGTTGCCGGCGGGCCGTACGCGGACCTCACCGGTGATCTTGACGCAGAACTCCGCGCGCAGGTCGTGGGCGGTGTCCTCTTCACGGAAGACGACCTGTGCGATGCCGGACGCGTCGCGCAGGTCGATGAACGTGACGCCTCCGTGGTCGCGGCGGCGCGCGACCCAGCCGGCGAGCACCACCTGCTGTCCTGCGTGCTCACGGCGGAGCGACCCCGCCTCGTGCGAGCGAATCATGACTGGGAAAGCCTCTCTTTCAACGTCGTGACGATCTCGTCGAGCGGCACGGCGACCTGGTCGCCGCTGGCCAGGTCCTTCACCTGAGCGGACCCGGCGGCGATATCTCGCTCGCCGAGGATCACGGCGTACGCCGCCCCGGACCGGTCGGCGCCCCGCATGGCGCCCTTGAGCTTCTTGCCGTCGTAGGACATGTCGGCGGCGATCCCGGCCCGGCGCAGGGCGGCGACGAGGCCGAAGATCCTGCGCTGCGCCTCCTCGCCGAGCGGCACGCCGTACACGGTGACGCCCGCGGCGGACGCCGCCGCGGTCTCCTCGGCCTCCATCGCCAGCACCGTACGGTCGAGGCCCAGGCCGAACCCGATGCCCGGCAGCGGCGGCCCGCCGATGTCCTCCGACAGCCCGTCGTAGCGTCCACCGCCGCCGATGCCGGACTGGGCGCCGAGCAGCGGGTGGTCGAACTCGTACGTGGTGCGCGTGTAGTAGTCGAGGCCGCGGACGAGGCGCGCGTCGTCGACCCACGGGATGTCCAGGTCGGCGAGCAGCTCGCGGACCTTGTCGTGGTGGGCCTTGCAGGCGCCGCACAGGTAGTCGGTGACCACAGGCGCGGCCTCCACCTGGGCCCGCACCTCGGGACGCTTGTCGTCCAGCACCCGCAGCGGGTTGATCTCGATGCGGGCGCGGGTGGCCCCGTCGAGGTCGAGCCCGCGCAGGAACTCCTGCAGCGCCGCGCGGTACACCGGACGGCACTCGCGGCAGCCGAGGGAGTTGAGGTGCAGGGTGTGCCGGGTGAGGCCCAGCTCGCGGTACCAGTCCCAGGCGAGCGCGATCGTCTCGACGTCGACGGCCGGGTCCTCCGAGCCGATCGCCTCCAGGTCGACCTGGTAGAACTGCCGGTAACGGCCGTGTTGCGGCTGCTCGGCCCGGAACGCGGGCCCGGTGGCCCAGACCTTGACCGGCAGCTCTCCCCGGTGCAGGTTGTGCTGGAGCACCGACCGCAGCACACCCACGGTGAACTCCGGACGCAGGGTGAGTGAGCGCCCACCGCGGTCCTCGAAGGTGTACATCTCCTTGGAGACGACGTCGGTCGACTCCCCCACGCCGCGCGAGAACAGCGACGTGTCCTCGAACACCGGCAGCTCCAGGTAGGAGTAGCCGGCGCGCGTCGCCACCGCGGCGAACGCGTCACGCGCGGCGAGGTAGATCGCCGAGCGCGGCGGAACGTACTCATTGACCCCCTTGGGGGCCTGGAAGTTCGAGCTCATCTGTCTGCTTAGAGTCCCCTGTGCGGGCCGTCGAGCGGAGCGATCTCCTTGAGGAACGGGTTGGTGGCCCGCTCGCGGCCGATGGTGGTCTGAGCGCCGTGCCCGGGCAGCACGGCGGTCTCGTCCGGCAGCGGCAGGCATACCCGCGCCAGACTGTCCATGATCGTGGCGTAGTCGCCGCCCGGCAGGTCCGTACGTCCGATGGAGCCGGCGAACAGCAGGTCGCCGGAGAACATCACGGGCTCGGCGGCGAGCCGGAACGTCACCGAGCCCGGTGTATGGCCGGGCGCGTGGTCGACGACGAAGTCCAGGCCCGCGAGCGTCAGGGTGTCGCCGTCGCCGAGCTCACGCACGTCGTCCGGCTCGCTGAACGTCAGGCCGCCGAGGAGCTGGCCGGCGACCTGCGGCGGAAAGCCCTTCGCCGGGTCGGACAGCATGTCACGGTCGTCCGGGTGGATGTAGGCGGGCACGTCACGGGCGCCGCAGACCGGGGCGACGGACCACACGTGGTCGATGTGGCCGTGCGTGAGCGCCACCGCGACCGGCTTGAGCCGGTGCTCGCGCAACACGTCGTACACCATCGCCTCGGCGTCCTGACCGGGATCGATGATCACGCACTCCTCCCCGGCCTCGGGCGCCACGACATAACAGTTCGTCGCGAAGGACCCCGCGGGGAAGGTGGCGATGAGCACGGTCATCCTCTCTGACTGCTACCGGCGAGATCGAGCGTACCGGCGGTACGCGCGCCATCGCGAACGACATAGTGCCGTCTCAGTCAACGTGCCGCCTCGCGGGGAGGTGAAATTGACCCGCCGGTTGTGCCGCCGCCCCGCCTCGAGAGCCAGGACGCCACGCGGATCTCCGACCGTCGGTGTGCCGATCCGGCGGGCGACCGCCCAGTCGATGACGGTCTTGGCGGCCTCGTGCTGGGCTTGGCGTACTCGCCGCTGGTGACGGCCTTCGAGTTCGCGTTGCCGAGCCCATTCGGGCCCGGCCACCGCGAACGGGTGAATCACGCCTGGGTCGACTCCCGCGACCCGCTCGGGATCCGGTTGCCGGTCTGGTGAATAGGCCGCGATGGGGACTTCGGCGGTGACATCGACGAACAACCGGCCACACTCGGCCACCAACGTCACCGACCGCACCTGCTCGGCCGGGTAGGGAACCGGCCGGTCCAACCGCACCAACAACGGCGCGCTCCCACGACCTACCGGCAGGCGCAGCCTCTCCAGGGTGAACGTGCCGTGGTGGTAACGCACCGGCATCAACCCGGACCCGCCGCCGACAGCTCCCGGCACAAGTCCTGATGGCCCGCTACCGGCCGTAGCCTCCGCTGACGTCGCCATCGGTTCACGTTTAGAACACACGCCCACACATCCCCCGCCGAGACCAGCAAGCCGTAACAACGGTGGCGCTGCGCGGGAGTCAGCCGCAGGCCGACCCGGGCGGTCCGCAGCACCACCCGTCCAGCACCATTACGTCGAGGCACCGGATGATTACAGCACGTGCCCATGGCAGAACGAGCCACATCGCGCCTCCACCGGGCACAGGCCGCCGTTGACCACCATGCGTCTGGGCGACTACATCACCCGAGCACGCACAAACCCGCGACGTGAGAACCCGACACTCGCGTTCGCCGCCTCAACGCCGAGGCCCTAGCGTGAGAGGGGCGGAGCACGTCCGATGTTCGGCCGGTTTGGGCGCCTCTGCGGTGCGGGGCCGAAAATACCGGCCGGGACCGCTACGATGCGCAACACGTTTCCCAGTTCACGACGCGAATCGATGAGGTGCGACACCGGTGGCGGGTAAAGACCGCAAGAGGGAGCTGGCCCGGCTGCGTTACGAGCGCCAGCAGCAGCGCCGGGCGATCCGGCAGGCCAGGGCCCGGCGGATGAAGATCATCGGCACGGTGGTCGCCGTCGTGGTGGTCGCCGGGGGCAGTGGGGCCATCGCGTTCGCGATGAACGGCCCGGCGAAGAAGGACAAGACCTCTGCCGCCTCCACGCCCACCGCGGCGCCGAGCGTTTCGGCCAAGCCCGGGGAGTGCGCCTACCAGCCCCTGCCCGCCGAGGCGGCGACGAGCGCCAAGGACGTCGGCAAGCCCCCGGTGAAGCCGGTCAAGGGCACGTACAAGATGACGATCAATACGAGCCTCGGCACGATCACCGCCAAGCTCGACGGCAGCAAGGCCGCGTGCACCGTCAACTCGTTCAAGTATCTGGCGAGCAAGAAATTCTTCAACAACACTAAATGTCATCGCCTTGTCACTGAGGGTATCAAGGTGTTGCAATGCGGTGACCCGACCGGCACCGGAACGGGCGGTCCCGCGTACGGCTTCGGCAATGAGAACGTCCCGAAGGCCGGCAAGTCCGGGCAGGCGACCTACAAGCGCGGCGTCATCGCGATGGCGCACAGCAGCGCTCCGAACAGCAACGGAAGCCAGTTCTTCATCGTCTACGGCGATTCGCCGCTGCCCGCCGACTACACCGTCTTCGGTGAGATCACCAAGGGAATGGACGTCGTCGACTCCGTCGCGAAGGCGGGCGCCGAGCCGGCCGACCAGAGCGGGAACACCGCCCCAAAGAAGAAAATCGAAATAAAAGACCTCACCGTCGCGAAGATGTAGCAATGCGATTGGCTAGGGTGGCCAGCGGGAGCGCTTCTCCCATGGACGTCATCATGGTGGGCCCGGTGCGTGAGGGGACGCCCCGGGCTCTGACACAGGAGGCAGCGGTGTGCAGCGCCACCGAATCCTTGGGTATCCCTCGCCGTACGCGCGGGGACGTCGTGCCGGCCACGAGGCGGCCCGCGATGGCCACGCCTCACACCGGGGAGGCCCGCGATGACCACTGACCCCTGGGGTCGGGTCGACGAGAACGGCACCGTCTACGTCCGCACGGCGGCCGGGGAACGCACCGTCGGTTCGTGGCAGGCGGGAGCGCCCGAGGAGGCCCTGGCCTACTTCCGCCGCAAGTACGACGCCCTCGTCACCGAGGTCGACCTCCTCGAGCAGCGGATCCGGACCACCGACCTGGCGGCCTCCCAGGCCGAGCACACCATCGCCCGGCTCCGCGAGGCCGTGGCCGAGGCCCACGCGGTCGGCGACCTCGACGGCCTGAGCCGGCGGCTCGACGCGCTGTCCGCACTGGTCGGAGAGCGCCGTGAGCAGATCAAGGTCGCCCGGGACCAGGCGCGCGTGCAGGCCCGCGAGATCAAGGAGCGCATCGTCGCCGAGGCGGAGCGGATCGCGGCCGAGGAGACGCACTGGAAGAACGGCGGTGAACGCCTGCGCCAGCTCGTGGAGGAGTGGAAGGCCGCCGAGCGCGTCGACCGTCCCACGGAGACGGCGCTGTGGAAGCGGTTGTCCTCGGCGCGCAACGCCTTCACCAAGCGCCGCAAGGCCTACTTCTCCAACCTCGAGGTGGAGCGCGAGCACGCCCGCGCGGAGAAGGAACGGCTGGTCCTCGACGCCGAGGCCATGGTCGGCTCCACCGACTGGGGGCCCACCGCCGCGGCGTACCGCGAGCTGATGCGCCAGTGGAAGATGGCCGGCCGCGCCTCCCGCGACGCCGAAGAGGAGCTGTGGGCGCGGTTCAAGGGCGCCCAGGACACCTTCTTCTCCGCCCGGTCCGCGGTGTTCGCCGAGCGCGACGCGGAGTTCCGTGAGCACGCCGAGGCCAAGGAGAAGCTCCTCACCGAGGCGGAGCGGCTGCTGCCCGTACGCGACGTTCGCGCCACACGGCAGGCCCTGCGCTCGATTCAGGAGCGCTGGGAGGCCATCGGCATGGTTCCCCGCGACTCGCGCGAGCGGCTCGAGGGACGGCTCCGCAAGATCGAGGAGGCGGTCCGCACCGCCGAGGAGTCGGAGTGGCGGCGCACCAACCCGGAGGCGCGGGCCCGCGCCGAGGCGACGGTCGCGCAGCTGCGGTCCTCCATCGAGCAGCTCGAGACGCGCCTGGAGAAGGCGCGGAGCGCCGGCCGTGACAAGGACGTCAAGGACGCCGAGGAGGCCCTGACCGCCCGCCGCGCCTGGCTCGCCGAGGCCGAGCACACCCTGTCCGAGCTGTCCTGACCCACGAGCCATCGACGGGGCGGATCCGGAGCCTTCGGGCCGGGTCCGCCTCGCGCTTTCCGCGGGCTCCTCGAACGATCGGCGAGAGCGCCGGTCAGCTGGTGACGCGGTAGACGTCGTAGACGCCGTCCACCGAGCGGACCGCCCTGAGCACGTGCCCGAGGTGCTTCGGGTCGCCCATCTCGAAGCTGAACCGGCTCACCGCCACCCGCTCGCGGTTGGTCGCCACGGACGCGGACAGGATGTTGACGTGCTGGTCCGACAGCACGCGCGTGACGTCGGACAGCAGTCGCGGCCGGTCGAGCGCCTCGACCTGGATGGCCACCAGGAAGACCGAGTCCTCCCCCGGCGACCACTTCACGTCGACCATGCGGTCGGGCTGGGTCTGGAGGTTCGCCACGTTGACGCAGTCGACGCGGTGTACCGAGACGCCGTTGCCCCGCGTGACGAAGCCGACGATCTCATCGCCGGGCACCGGCGTGCAGCACCGCGACAGGCGCACCCACACGTCCGGGTCGCCGGCCACGACCACGCCCGGGTCGCCCGCCGGGCGGGAGCGGCGCTTGCGGGTCGGAATCGCGGTCTCGGCCAGGTCTTCCGCGGTGTCGCCGCCGAGGACGTCGACGAGCTTGCGGACGATGTTCTGGGCCGAGACGTGGCTCTCTCCGATGGCCGCGTACAGCGCGGACACGTCGGCGTAGTGCATGTCGTGCGCGAGGGTCAGCAGCGCCTCGCCGGACAGCATGCGCTGGAGCGGGAGGTTCTGCTTGCGCATCGCGCGGGCCAGGGACTCCTTGCCCTGCTCGATGGCGCTCTCGCGGCGCTCCTTGGAGAACCAGTGCTTGATCTTGTTGCGGGCGCGGGCGCTCTTGACGAAGTTGAGCCAGTCGCGGCTCGGCCCGGCGTCCGGCGACTTGGAGGTGAAGATCTCCACCGTGTCGCCGTTGTCGAGGGTCGACTCCAGCGGGACGAGGCGGCCGTTGACGCGGGCGCCGATCGTGCGGTGGCCGACCTCGGTGTGGATCGCGTACGCGAAGTCGACCGGCGTCGCGCCCTGGGGCAGCGCGAGGACCTGGCCCTTGGGCGTGAAGACGAAGACCTCCGAGACCGACAGGTCGAAGCGCAGCGACTCCAGGAACTCCGCCGGGTCGGTGGTCTCCTTCTGCCAGTCGAGGAGCTGGCGCAGCCAGGCCATGTCGCCCGCCTTGCCGGTGGAGGCGCCGCCGTCGCCGACGGTCTCCTCCTTGTACTTCCAGTGCGCCGCGATGCCGTACTCGGCGCGGTTGTGCATGGCCCGCGTACGGATCTGCAGCTCGACCGGCTTGCCCTCCGGGCCGATCACCGTGGTGTGCAGCGACTGGTACATGTTGAACTTCGGCATCGCGATGTAGTCCTTGAACCGGCCGGGAACGGGGTTCCATCGCGCGTGGATCGTGCCGAGGGCGGCGTAGCAGTCGCGGACCGTATCGACGAGCACCCGGATGCCGACGAGGTCGTAGATGTCCTCGAAGCTCAGCTCGCGGGCGATCATCTTCTGGTAGATCGAGTAGTAGTGCTTCGGGCGGCCCTTGACGGTCGCCTTGAGCTTGGCCTCGCGCAGGTCGCGGGAGACGTGCTGGATGACGTCCTGGAGGTAGACGTCGCGGCGCGGGGCCCGCTCGGACACCAGGCGGGCGATCTCGTCGAACCGCTTGGGGTAGAGCGTCTGGAAGGCGAGGTCCTCCAGCTCCCACTTGAGGGTGTTCATGCCGAGCCGGTGCGCGAGCGGTGCGAAGATCTCCAGCGTCTCGCGGGCCTTGCGCTCCTGCTTGTGCCGCGGCAGGTAGCGCAGGGTGCGCATGTTGTGCAGGCGGTCGGCCAGCTTGATCACGAGGACCCGGATGTCACGCGACATCGCGACGACCATCTTGCGGACCGTCTCGGCCTCGGCGGCCTCGCCGTACTTGACCTTGTCGAGCTTGGTCACCCCGTCGACCAGGGCGGCGATCACGTCGCCGAAGTCGGTGCGGAGCTGGTCGAGGGTGTAGGTGGTGTCCTCGACCGTGTCGTGCAGGAGGGCGGCGCACAGCGTCTCGGTGTTCATGCCGAGCTCGGCCAGGATCGTGGCCACGGCGAGCGGGTGCGTGATGTACGGGTCGCCGCTCTTGCGTTTCTGGTCGCGGTGATGGTGCGCCGCGACGTCGTAGGCGCGCTCGACGAGACGCACGTCCGCCTTGGGATGTGTGTTCCGGAGCGTCTTGATCAGAGGTTCGAGTACAGGATTCATGGTGGGTCCACGCTGAGCGCCGAGCCGGGCCAACCGCCGGCGCACCCGGGCGGCCGATGGCGCGGCCGGACTCGAGGGAGTCCTCGAGGGGGTCCGATCGCCCTCCTCCGGGGCTGAAGCGGCCGTGCTGTCGGGTGCCGGCAACGTGTGGGGGTTGATGCGTGGTGTCAGCGCGGCATCGGACGCCGCGTCGGTAGACACCACCTCACCGCGCACCCAGCCTCCCCATGCCTGCGTCGGAACACCAGTTTAGCGGCAGCTGAATTCCAGTCGGTGCCGATCCACCATTCCGGACCGAACACCGGTGAGCGGTGGATGTCCGGATCACCGCCGACCCTGCCCCCACGCCAACGGTACCTGGGTCCTCACGAGCACCGATGCGCCCATCCGTACCGCGCCGGGTCCACGGCTCAAGGTGCCCTCACACCGACCGGAACCCCTGTCACCGCCGCGGATGTTCGCACGGGCCGCGGATCGCGCCGACGTCGCTCTGACGCCCTGGCAGCGCCGCCTCAGACGGTCACCAGGGCGTGCACGTCGAGGTCGGGCAGCCGGTCGCGGCCGCCCAGGAAGCCGAGCTCCATCAGGACCGAGATCCCGGCGACCTCCGCGCCGGTGCGGCCGATGAGCGCGGCGGTGGCCTTGGCCGTGCCGCCCGTCGCCAGAACGTCGTCGACGATCAGGACCTGCTCCCCCGGCGCGAAGGCGTCCTTGTGCACCTCGATCGTCTCGCTGCCGTACTCCAGGTCGTAGTTCTCCGCGTACGTGGCGGACGGCAGCTTGCCCTGCTTGCGGATCGGGACGAAACCGGCGCCGAAGTGGTACGCCACGGGGGCGGCGACGATGAAGCCGCGTGCCTCGATGCCGGCCACCTTGTCGATCGTGCCGCGGCCGTAGTGAGCGACGATGGCGTCGACGACGGCCGCGAAGGCGGTGTGGTCGGCGAGCAGCGGGGTGATGTCCTTGAACATCACCCCCGGCTTGGGATAGTCGGGGACGTCCCTGATGCGATCATTGATCATCTGCGTCAGGTCGACGGGTCGCCTGGTCACGATCCTCCTTGGGCAGCACTTGCCGAACCCGGCGCGTGGAGTTCTGGGAGAGCCCGCGCGGCTTCGTCCGTGCGGGCTCTGACGGACGCATCGGACACCGTACACGCTTCGGCGGGCGGTACCTCCGATAGTGGGAGATACCGCCCGCCGAATGTCGCGATCGGTACGGCGGGTCAGCGCTTCTTCTTGCCGCTCGGGTGTCCCTTGGAGCCGGTACGGCGCGGCTGCTGCCGCGGCCCCTGCTGGACGAGCCGGATGCCGGCGCCGACCGGGGTGGTCGCGTCGGTCGTCTCCTCGCCCGGGACCGTGTCCTGCGGCTCGCTCTCCGGCCCGTCGTCGGCTGCCTTGGCCGGGCTCTCGGCGTTCGCCGCGCGGGACTTCCGCTTGGCGCTGCCGGCCTTGCTGCGCACCTTCTGGGCGAGCTCCCGGTACTTTTGCTGGCGCTCCTGCAGGTCGGCCAGGATCGGCGTCGCGATGCAGATCGAGGAGTACGCACCGGCCAGCATGCCGACGAACAGCACGAGCGCCAGGTCCTTGAGCGTGCCCGCACCCATCACGCCGGCGCCGATGAACAGCAGGCCCGCCACGGGCAGCAGGGCGATCACCGAGGTGTTGATCGACCGGACCAGGGTCTGGTTCAGACCGAGGTTGGCCGCCTGGCTGTAGGTCATGCTCTTGGTCGTGAGCAGCGGGCGGGTGTTCTCGCGGACCTTGTCGAAGACCACGACGGTGTCATAGAGCGAGTAACCGAGGATGGTCAGCAGGCCGACCACCGACGACGGCGTCACCTCGAACTGCACGAGCGAGTAGACGCCGATCGTGATCAGGATGTCGTGCGCGAGCGCGATCAACGCCGCGACCGCCATGCGCCACTCGAAGGCGATGGACAGGTAGATGATGATCGCGATCAGGAAGATGACCAGACCCTGAAGCGCCTTCTTGGAGATGTCCTTACCCCAGCTCGCGCCGACCGACTGCGGGCTGACGTCGTCGGGCTTGGGCAACCCGAACCTGTGCTGGACCGTCTCCTGCACCTTCGTCACCTGAGCGGAGGTGAGGCTCTCGGTCTGCACGCGCCAGCCGGTGCCGGTCTTCTGGACGATGGGGTCCTCCTTGACGACCCCGGAGGCCTCGACCGCCGACCGCGCGTCCGACGTCGTGGTGCCCGGCTTGCTCGGGAACTGGAAGACGGTGCCGCCCTTGAACTCGACACCGAAGTTCAGGCCGAGGGTCAGCAGCGAGATGACGCTGATGACCAGGATGAGGCCGGAGATGGAGTACCAGAGCTTCTGCCGCCCCACGAAGTTGAGGGAGATCTCCCCTCGGTGGAGCCGGCCGCCGATGGTGCCCAGGCGTGACATCAGGCCTCCTTGGCGCTGGCCGGGCGGACCTTGGTCCGCTTGCTGACTCCCAGTGTGGACGGATCGAGTCCGGACCACCGGTGGCCACGCCCGAAGAACTTCGTGCGGGCCAACATCGTGACGAGCGGCTTGGTGAAGAAGAACACCACCACCACGTCGATGAGGGTGGTCAGGCCCAGCGTGAACGCGAAGCCCTTGACCCCGCCGATGGCGAACCAGTAAAGCAGCAGCGCGGCGATGAACGACACCGCGTCCGCCACGATGATCGTACGCCGGGCGCGGTGCCATCCGCGCTCAACCGCCGTACGCAGGCTGCGTCCTTCCCGGACCTCGTCGCGCAATCGTTCGAAGAAGACCACGAACGAGTCGGCCGTGATGCCGATCGCGACGATCGCGCCGGCGATGCCGGCGAGCGACATCCGGAAGTCGATGAACTTGCCGAGCAGCACCACCGACTCATAGGTCAGGATGCCCGCGACGATCAGGCTGGAGATCGCGACGAAGCCCAGGCCCCGGTAGTAGAGCAGGCAGTAGAGCACGACGAGACCGAGGCCGATCGCGCCCGCGATCAGGCCGGCGCTCAGCTGGTCCTTGCCCAGCGTGGCCGACACCGACTCGATCGAGCTCTGGTTGAACTTCAGCGGCAGCGCGCCGTACTTGAGCACGTTGGCCAGGTCGGTGGCGTCCTGCTGGGTGAACTGGCCCTCGATCGAAGCGTTGCCGGAGGTGATGGCCTCCTTGACGCTCGGCCAGGAGTAGACGGTGCCGTCGAGCACGATCGCGAAGTGGTTGCGCGTGTTGCTCTCGCCCAGCGCCGCGGCCTTGGACGTGAAGTCGGCGAACGTCTTGGTGGCGGCGCCGTTGAGGTCGAGGCTGACGGTCCACTGGACCCGGCCGTTCTGCGGGTCCGGCGCCAGCGCCTGCGCCTTGGTGACCTGCTCACCGGAGATCTGCGCCGGCGCCAGGATGAACTTGTAGTCGCTCTTGTGCGTCTTGGGGTCGGGCCGGGCGCACACCGCGACCTGCTTGCCCGGATTCAGCGTCTGGCCCTGGCCGACGTCGTTGCCCGTGCAGGTGAGCTTGCTGAACTGCGTCTTGACCGCCGGGTCGACGCCCGTGAAGTCCTCGCCCCCCGCCTGCTGCTGTTGCTGGAGCTGCTGCAACTGCTGGAGCTGCTCGGGGGTGAGCGACTGCGAGGCGCTCGGCTTGGGCGTGGCCTTGCCGGTGGCCTTGCCCGACGGCGTGCCCGACGGCTTCGGCGTGCCGGTCAGGGCCTGGGCGAGCGCCCGGCCCTTCGGCGAGGGACTCGTGGACGCCTTGGCGCTCGCCGACGGTGAGCCGGACGCCTTGGACGACGGCTTGGGCGAGCCGGACGTCTTGCCCGTGGGCGTCGGGCTGGGCGTGGACGTCGGCTGCGGGACGCCGACCGGCTCGGCCACCATCACCTGGCGGAACTCCAGCTTGGCGGTGGTGCCGATGAGCTTGACGACCCGCTCCTGTCCCTGACCGGGGACCTGGACGACGATGACGTTGTTGCCCTGCTTGGTCACCTCGGCCTCGGAGACGCCCAGGCTGTTCACGCGCTCGCGCATGATGTTGATCGCCTGGGCCATCTCGGAGTCGCCGATCTTCGCGCCGGGTCGCGAGGGCTCCGCCGTGAGCGTCACGGTGGTGCCACCGGCCAGGTCGAGAGCCAGCTTGGGCGTCTTTTGGCCCTGCCAGAACATCAGGCCCACCAGGGCAGCGGCGATCACGAACAGCGCGAGGAGCACGCGCCCTGGTCTCGAAACGTTTCTGTTTGGCGGAGCCACGGTCGTCTTTCGTCCTTTGTCTGCGGTCAGGCTCTGGTCAGGCCGAGGGCCTCTTGCCAGACTTGTCTTCGCCGTCGTTCAGCGACACGTCCCCCGTCTTCTTCCCGGTCGCGCTGGGAAGAGTCTCGGTCTTGGCCTCGACCTCGTCCTGGACGGTCTCGCCGGCCTTGGGCGCCTCTTCTTCCTCTTCGGTGCCCTCCTCGGCCTCCGCGGACTCGTCGGTCTCCTCGACGTCGTCCTCGGTCTCGTCCTCGATGTCCTCGTCGTCATCGTCGGAGACGACCTGGGCGACGGCCTGCTTCACGTAGCGGACCTCGACCCCGGGAGCGATCTCGAGCACGACGTGATCATCCTCGATGGCGACGACGTCGGCGAGCATGCCCGCGGTCGTCATGATGCGCTGGCCCGGCTGTATCTGGCGCTGCATCTGCATCTGCTGTTGCTGTCGCTTGCGCTGCGGGCGGAAGAGCAGGAAATAGAACACGACGCCGATGAGGATGATCGGCAGTAGCGTGACCAGGGGGTTGCTCTTCTGGGCAGCGAGTTGGGTGAGCGCTATGAGTTCAGTGTTGCCCTGCACGGGGGCATCCTTCCGATATGGGTGTTCAGCCCGCCGCCGACGATTCGCGTGCGAAAGGCGTGTCACCTGACGACGGCGACAAGCTCCGGAGTGTAAAGGACTTGACGAAACCCCGGCAACGAGCTGACGACTGGGCGCGGTGGGAAGTTCCTCGTCACTCCTCCGTCACTTCGAAAAGGGTACCTTCAACCGTGGGCGGCGGCGTGATACCCAGGTGCCGCCAGGCCGAAGGAGTCGCGATCCGGCCACGTGGTGTGCGGGCGATGAGTCCCTTGCGCACCAGAAATGGCTCGGCGACCACTTCCACCGTTTCCGGCTCTTCCCCCACCGCGACCGCCAGTGTCGACAACCCCACCGGCCCGCCACCGAACTTCCGCAACAGCGCGTCGAGCACCGAACGGTCGAGCCGGTCCAGCCCCTCGGCGTCGACCTCGTACAGCAACAACGCGTCGCGGGCGACCTGTTCGGTGATCACGCCGTCGGCGCGGACCTCGGCGAAGTCACGGACCCGGCGCAGGAGCCGGTTGGCGATGCGCGGCGTGCCGCGCGAGCGCCGGGCGATCTCGGCGGCACCCGCGTCGTCCATCCGTACGTCGAGCAGCCGGGCCGAGCGGTCGATGATCCGCTGGAGGTCGGCCGGCTCGTAGAAGTCCATGTGCGCGACGAAGCCGAACCGGTCGCGCAGCGGCGCCGGCAGCAGGCCGGCCCTCGTGGTCGCGCCGACGAGCGTGAACGGAGCGAGGTCGAGCGGGATGGCCGTCGCGCCCGGCCCCTTGCCGACGACCACGTCGACCCGGAAGTCCTCCATCGCGACGTAGAGCATCTCCTCGGCGGGCCGTGCCATCCGGTGGATCTCATCCAGGAACAGCACCTCGCCCTCGGACAGTGTGGACAGCACCGCCGCGAGGTCGCCGGCCCGCTCGATCGCCGGCCCGGAGGAGATGCGCAGGGGCATGCCCAGCTCGGCGGCGATGATCATCGCGAGGGTGGTCTTGCCCAGGCCGGGCGGCCCGGACATCAGCACGTGGTCCGGCGGCCGGCCGCGGCGGAGCGCGCTGTGCAGCACGAGCGAGAGCTGCTCGCGTACGCGCGCCTGCCCGATGAACTCGTCGAGGTGCTTGGGCCGCAGGGCCGCCTCGATGACCTTCTCCTCGCCGTCGGCGACCGGCGAGACGAAGCGCTCCTCCTCGCTCATCGGCTCAGTTTCTTCATCGCCAGCTTCAGCAGGGCGGCGATGTCGGAGGTGTCCTGGCCGTCGACCTCCGCGGCGACCGCGTCCACGGCGGTGTCGGCGTCACGGGCGGTCCAGCCGAGGTTGGTGAGGCCGGCGTGCACCTGCGCGCGCCAGGCCGCCGCGGCGAAGCTCGGCGCGGGCGTACCGCTGCCGTCGTCCAGGGGCACGCCGAGCCGGTCCTTGAGTTCGAGCACGATGCGCTGGGCACCCTTACGGCCGATGCCGGGGACCTTGGTCAGCGCGTTCACGTCCTCGGTGGCGACGGCGCGGCGCAGGGCGTTCGGCTGGTGTACGGCGAGCATCGCGAGCGCGAGCCGCGGCCCCACGCCGCTGGCGGTCTGCAGGAGCTCGAACACGGTCTTCTCATCGTCGTCGGCGAAGCCGTAGAGGGTGAGGGAGTCCTCGCGCACGACGAGCGAGGTGGGCACGTGCGCCCGCTCGCCCACGCGCAGGCCGGCCAGCGTGGCGGGCGTGCACTGGAGCGCGAGCCCGACCCCGCCGACCTCCACCACGGCGCCGTCGGGCCCCGCCGCGGCGACCCTGCCGTTGACGAATGCGATCACTACCGCGTCCTTCCGTGCCTCATGTCGTGTGCCGCCCCGGTCGCCCGGGTCCGCGCCGCCTGGAGCCGGGCCTGCGCGCCGCCGCGCCAGACGTGGCAGATCGCCAGCGCGAGCGCGTCGGCCGCGTCGGCCGGCTTGGGCGGCGTGTCCAGCCGGAGCAGTCTGGTCACCATAGTGGTGACCTGGAGCTTGTCGGCGCGGCCGTTTCCGGTCACCGCCGCCTTGGCCTCGCTCGGGGTGTGCAGGGCGACCGGCAGCCCGCGCCGGGCGCCGCAGGCGATGGCGATCGCCCCGGCCTGCGCGGTGCCCATCACGGTGGACACGTTGTGCTGGCTGAACACCCGCTCGACGGCGACCGCGTCGGGACGGGTCTCCTCGATCAGCTCCTCGATGCCGCGCTCCAACTCGACGAGGCGCGTGCCGATCTCGTCGTCCGGGCTCGTACGGATCACGCCGACGCTGACCAGCCGCAGCGGCTTGCCGGGGGCGCCGTCGACGACACCGACTCCGCACCTGGTCAGACCGGGATCGACGCCCAGCACCCGCACATGGACTCCTCTCGGCCCCGAACACGTGTTCGCAGTGAGGCTACTCGGCCGGTGCGCTCCGCCGCCCGGCTCGCACGCGGCGTGTCGCGTTCAGAAATAGTCGAGCATGAACGGCGTCCCGGCGAACGCCGCGTCGAGGAGCGGGTCGGCCCCGGCGTTTCCGGTGACGATGCCCGCGCCGCGCAGCGTCGCCATCGGCACGCCCGCGTACAGCGCGGCGAGGCCACGCGCGGGCAGCCGGGTCGCGTCACTCCGTTCCGCCGCGCGCTCCAGGCGCCCCCGTCCCTCGCGCACCGTCAGCCGCCAGCCGCCGGCGTTGGCGGGCCGCAGCTCGTCCTCGACGAGGAGCGGCACGTCCACCGACACCGCAGCGGGAAAGCCGCGCGCGGCGATCGCCGCGGGCGCGTCGAGGACGCGCAGCATCCAGCCGACGCGGCGCACCTCGTCCTCGGAGCGGTCGTGCAGCAGCCACAGCATCGGGTCGTCGGGCGCCACGTTGGCCCGCACCGTACGGGCGATGGAGGAACCGGAGCCGACCACCGCCCAGAGCGCGCGTGCGGTCGCGGCGGACCCGGCGACACAGCGGCGCACGGCGAGGTGCTCGCGGCCTTCGTCCCAGCCGTACGCCAGGAAGCCGTCGGCGGCGAGGTAGGAGTAGAGGCTCTCGTCCTGGAGGAAACCGCGGACCTGATCCTCACCGGGGTCGATCGGGCCGTGGTGGCGTGCCCCGGCGTGCAGGCGGCGCAGCAGCGCGGTGACCTCGCCCACGTCGGCGGGTCCGGCCCGGCGTACCTCGACCGGCCCGGCCGCGAGGGTGCGCAGCGGCGCGGGCGGCAGGGTGAGGCGGTACTGCGCGCCGGCGTGCTCGTAGCCGACGGATCGGTAGACCGGCGCGGTGGCCGGGTAGAGAGCCGACAGCGGACGGCCGTCCATCAGCTCCAGCAGCCCGGCGGCGAGCCGCCGGCCGACGCCGCGGCCGCGGTCCTCCGGCGCGACGCAGACGCCGCCGACGCCGCCCATCGGCACCGCGCGGCCGTGCCACCACTGCTCGAACGGGTGGTAGTGCCCGACGGCGATGAGACGGCCGCCGTCGCGGATCCCGAGGAAGCGGTCCTCCCCCATGGCCCGCAGGGCCCACGCGTCGTCGCGGCCGGGCGACGGGCCGAAGGCGCGGCCCCACAGGTCGTAAACGGCGTCGAGGTCACCGGGTTCGAGCGTGTGCGTCTTCACGGGCCACGACGCTACGGCATGGCCCGCGCGCGGCCTCAAGGGGTTTTCACCGGCCCGCCGCCGACCGCGCGGCGCCCGGACGGCACCTCGCCGCGAACGGAGCCGGGAGGCATCCGTGAAACGCCCCCTGCCGCGTGGCAGGGGGCGTTCAGGAACGGCCGTCAGGCCTCGATCTTCTCCATGATCTCGTCGGAGACGTCGAAGTTGGCGAAGACGTTCTGCACGTCGTCGCTGTCCTCGAGCGCCTCGATCAGGCGGAAGACCTTCTTGGCGTTGTCCTCGTCGAGGGGCACGCTCACGCTGGGCAGGAAGTTGGCCTCGGCGGACTCGTAGTCGAGGCCGGCGTCCTGCAGGGCCTTGCGCACCGTCACCAGGTCGCCGGCCTCGCTGATCACCTCGAACGACTCACCGAGGTCGTTGACCTCCTCGGCGCCGGCGTCCAGGACCGCCATCATCACGTCGTCCTCGGTGGTGCCGTCCTTGGGCACGAGGATGACGCCCTTGCGGGTGAACAGGTACGACACCGAGTTGGGGTCGGCGAGCGAGCCGCCGTTGCGGGTCAGCGCGGTGCGGACGTCGGAGGCGGCGCGGTTGCGGTTGTCGGTCAGGCACTCGATGAGCACCGCGACGCCGCCGGGCGCGTACCCCTCGTACATGATCGTCTGCCACTCGGCGCCGCCGGCCTCCTCGCCGGCGCCGCGCTTACGCGCCCGCTCGATGTTGTCGAGGGGCACGGAGTTCTTGCGCGCCTTCTGGATGGCGTCGTACAGCGTGGGGTTGCCGTCCGGGTCGCCGCCACCGGTGCGGGCCGCCACCTCGATGTTCTTGATGAGCTTGGCGAACAGCTTGCCCCGTTTGGCGTCGACCACCGCCTTCTTGTGCTTCGTCGTCGCCCATTTGGAGTGGCCACTCATGCGTTTCGCGGGGCCACCCCGGCGAGCCGCCGAAGAGGTGAGCCCCTTCCTCCAATCTCCGAAAGTCTCAGAACGTCACAGAACACTGCCTGGACGCCGTGCGCGGCGCGATCCCCCGGACGCGGCTCCCCACCCCCGAGGGAGGCCGGAGGTCACGAGGCTTCCTTCACCATCTCGAGGAAGTAGGCGTGGATCCGGGGATCGCCGGTCAGCTCGGGATGGAACGAGGTCGCCAGGAGGTGCCCCTGCCGGACGGCGACGATCCTACCGGCGGAATCGCCGGTCGCGGCACGGCCGAGCGCCTCGGCGCCCTCGCCGATCGACTCCACCCACGGCGCGCGGATGAAGACCGCGTGAAAGGGCCGGTCGAGGCCGCCCATCTCGACGTCGCTCTCGAAGGAGTCGACCTGGCGGCCGAAGGCGTTGCGGCGGACGAGCATGTCGATGCCGCCGATGGTCTCCTGCCCGGCCGCGCCGTCGACGATGCGGTCGGCCAGCATGATCATGCCGGCGCAGGAGCCGTAGGCTGGCATGCCCTGCTCGACACGCTTGCGCAAGGGCTCGAGCAGGTCGAACGTCCGGGCGAGCCGCCACATCGTGGTGGACTCGCCGCCGGGGATCACGAGCGCCTGGACGCGCTCCAGCTCCTCCGGACGGCGGACGACCGCGGTGGCGGCGCCGCAGGACTCCAGGACACGGCGATGCTCGCGGACGTCACCCTGCAGTGCGAGCACGCCGACCGTCGGGACAGCAGCCACGAACCAGCCCTTCGCGTCGAGTTGTATCAATGAGCTTAGTGCCAGTGACAACGCCCGCGGCGCGCGGCGGCTTCCCCGGGCCTCGTGTCAGCGCCTTCCCGCGGCCCCTCGCACCGCGTACCGGGGCACGGGGCGGCGGACGATTCAGGTGAGCTTGAACCGGCGCAGCGGGAGCTCGAGCGGGAGGAACCCGTCGTCGCCCCGCTCGGCGATGGCGCGGCCGAACAGGTGCTCGCGTGCGAGCGCCATGCCGTACTCCTCGTAGTCGAACGGCAAGGGCACGTCGGACGCGCCGTCGTCGATGGCCTTCCAGAACGGGGCCTCGGCCGGCAGCCGGGCGCCGATGTCGACCACGACACCGTCTTCGGCGGTGACGTAGACGTCACGGCGCGCCCGGTCACCGGAGTACCACCGGAACCAGCAGCCGGACACGACGCTGTGCAGGACCAGCACGCCGCACGAGCCGCCCGGCAGCGCGCGGGCGATCTCGTCGGCGAGGTGGCGCGCCCGGTCGTCGACGCAGAACAGCCGCCGGTCGCACACGACCAGGGCGTCGCCGTACGCGCCGACGAACAGCTCGTCCTCGTAGGGCCAGAGCGCGAAGTCGAGCACGGTGTCACCGGTCTCGGTGACCGTGTGCTCCGGATAGAGCCGCCGGGCCAGCGCCACGGCGCGATCGGGATCGGGGACGAGCCCCGGCCCGAAGGCCTGGGAAACTCCGTCCACACGCGAACACGCCAACGCGACCGACCAACCCATGGGCGTCGTCCCCTCCCGCGCTCGGCGGACCCTGCCGGCGGCATCAAGTCGCGGCCCAGGGTAACCCGCCTTTCCCTCGCTGTGGAGGGGAGAACGCACTTCGTTTGCCCTCGGGGCTCGGGTTCCGGCCGGTACGCGGCCGTTACCAGCCTCGGACCGCGAGCCGGTCGCCCTCGGCCAGGGTGGAGACGTTGATGCCGACCATCGCCTCGCCGAGCCCGCGCGAGACCTTGGCGATCACGTCGGGGTCGTCGTAGAAGGTGGTGGCCTTCACGATCGCCTCGGCCCGCTTGGCCGGGTCGCCGGACTTGAAGATGCCGGAGCCGACGAACACGCCCTCGGCGCCGAGCTGCATCATCATGGCGGCGTCGGCGGGTGTCGCGATGCCGCCCGCGGTGAACAGCACCACCGGCAGCTTGCCGGCCCGTGCGACCTCCTTGACCAGCTCGTACGGGGCCTGGAGCTCCTTGGCGGCGACGAACAGCTCGTCTTCGGGCAGCGAGCCGAGCCGCCGGATCTGCTGGCGGAGCTGGCGCATGTGTGTGGTGGCGTTGGAGACGTCGCCGGTGCCGGCCTCGCCCTTGGAGCGGATCATCGCCGCTCCCTCGGTGATGCGGCGGAGCGCCTCGCCGAGGTTGGTGGCGCCGCACACGAAGGGCACGGTGAAGGCCCACTTGTCGATGTGGTTGTCGTAGTCGGCCGGGGTCAGCACCTCGGACTCGTCGATGTAGTCGACACCGAGGGCCTGCAGGACCTGCGCCTCGACGAAGTGGCCGATGCGCGCCTTGGCCATGACCGGGATCGAGACGGCGTTGATGATGCCCTCGATCATGTCGGGGTCGCTCATACGCGAGACGCCGCCCTCGGCGCGGATGTCGGCGGGCACGCGCTCGAGGGCCATCACGGCGACGGCACCGGCGTCCTCGGCGATCTTCGCCTGCTCGGGTGTGACGACGTCCATGATCACGCCACCCTTGAGCATCTCCGCCATGCCCCGCTTGACGCGGGCGGTGCCGGTCTCGGGAACGGCGTTGGTCTGGTCGGGGGCGGCGTCGGGAGTGGCGGTGGACACGGCTACCTCTTCGAATGAGTCGATCAAGCTGTCGTATCCATGGTAGGGGCAGGTGGCCGGCAGGACCGCCCCGCCATGTCGTCAAAAATCACGCTGTGATCCGACACCATGTATGGCTCAGGGAGTCGTCGGTTTCCCATCGTTCACGAGCACCACCCAGACCTGGCCGGTGGCGAACGTCATGGGCGCGCCGGAGGCGGTGGTGAAGGTCGTCCCGTCCTTCTCCGACGGCCGCGACCAGCGCGCGTCGTAGGCCTTGCCGTCGCGCAGCACGGTCGCCTTGCCGGTGCCCACGGTCTGGACGAGCGGCGTGTAGTTGCCGAGGAAGTCGTGGAACTGCGAGCGGGTCGTGTGGGCCCGCTGGATCACGATCGTCGCGCCGCCGAGGCGCCCGCCCTCGCCGGCGCGGTCCGGGTGGCCGTCCTGGGTCACCAGCCACCGCTTCTCGCTCGGTGACCAGGTGAACTTCAGCGTCGCGGCCGGGTAGCGGGCGGTGAAGCTCGAAACCGTCCTGCCGCCGTCCGGGGCCGGGCCGAACCGGAAGCCGATGTCGCCGGCCCGGGAGGCGCCCGGCGCGCGGGCGAGGAGTTGCCGCGGGGTGCCGTAGAGGTTGTACGGGGCGGCGTGCGGCCCGGTGCGGGTGTAGCCGGTGTTCGAGCGGTCCTGGGAGACGTCGATGAGCGGCGCCTTGGCGACGTAGGGCTTCATCTTGCCCTGCACCCCGGAGTAGGCGAACGCGGGACGGCCGAACTGTGGCAGCAGGTGCAGGTCGGAGATGCGGGCGCTGCGGACGGGGCCGATGCGGGACGGCAGCTTGGAGGAGAAGATCGCCATGATCCGGCTGAGGCCGCCCTCGACCTGCTCGACGTAGACGATGTCGGCCGACCGCAGGCCGAGCTGCGGCTTGGCGGACTTCGTGTTGTCGATCTTGACGGCGAGCACCGGGCCGTCCGCGCCGGCGGGCGCGCCGGTGAACGGGTGGGTGCGGGCGGGCGCCGGCGTGGAGGACGGAGACGGGTCGGCCGAGGCCGGCGACGGAGGCGACGCGGCGGCCGTGACCGGACTCTTCGAACAGGCCACGAGGGCCGTGGGGACGAGCACGGCGGCCAGGGCCGACGTCGCACGGAAACAGCGCACTACCTGCACCTCCTCGGACAAATCAGACGTACTGAGTCCGCGAGGCTAGCCGATGACCGCCCTTCTTGGCAGGCCCGGTATGACCATCCGTCCCGCAGGTCACAGGGGTCCCGCGAGTGACGGATTCAGCTCTCCGGAGGGGCGTCGTCGATCTCGAAGAAGTCCGGCAGCGGTGCCCGGCCGTGCAGCGGAAGGACGCGGGGCAACAGCTTCCGGCGCGCCGTCCGGGTGGCGGTCACGGCGTTGTTGTAGAAGCTGCGCGCGTAGGTGACCTTGCGCACCGCGGCGTCGAGGTCGTCGAGCAGCGCCGCGCCGTCCTCGCGGGCCGCGAGAGTGGGGCGGAAGTCCGGCTGCCCGACGACGGCGCGCAGGGCCCTCGACAGGTCGCTCTCGGCGAACTCCCGGTTGTCGGCGTCGGCGATGCGGGCCTCGTGCGCGGCGGCGGCGAGCAGCAGGCTCGTGGCCGGGTCGAGCTGGCGGGAGGCGGCCAGCTCCAGCGCGACCGCCGCACGCCGTACGAGCGCGGCGTCCAGCCCGGCGCGGGCGGTCTCCAGGCGCACGTGCAGCCGGTCGAGGCGGGTCGCCCGCCACGAGACGTACACCCCGATCAGCAGGAGGACCGCGGCGATCAGGGCGATGTGGAGGAAGGTCTCGAGCATGGTCAGGCCGAGGAGGTTCCGACGACGCCGTCGCCGACGACGGTCTCATAGACGCGGACGACGTCCCGGGCGACCGTCGACCAGTCATAGGCCCGCACGGCCGCCTTGGCCTCGTCGGACAGCTGCTTGCGCCGCGGGGCGTCGTCCAGGAGCTCGGCGGCGGTGGCGGCCAGCGCCGCCGCGTCGCCGACCGGGAACAGCGCGCCGGCTCGCCCGCCGAGCAGCACGCGGCTGAACGCCGGGATGTCGCTGGCCAGGATCGGCGCGCCGGCCGACATCGCCTCGGCGAGCACGATGCCGAAGCTCTCACCTCCGGTGTTGGGCGCGACGAAGACGTCGACCGAGTGCAGCATGCGGATCTTGTCGGCCTCGCTGACCAGGCCGAGGATGACGACGCGGTCGCGCAGCTCCGGGGAGACCCGGGCGTGTACCTCGGCGGCGTCGCCGGGACCGGCGACCAGCAGGCGCAGCCCGGGGCGCTCGCGGGCGAGCGTCTCGAAGGCCCGCAGCAGCACGGGCAGGCCCTTGCGGTGCTCGTCCATGCGGCCGAGGAAGCCGAGGGCCCCGTCGTCGCCGGGCCAGCCGCGCAGCGGCTCCGCCATGGCGTACCGCTCGGTCGTCACGCCGTTGGGGATGAGCACGGCGTCTCCGCCGAGGTGTTCGACGAGCGTCTTGCGCGCCTTCTCCGACACCGCGATGCGCGCGGTGATCTTCTCCAGCGCGCTCTGCAGGATCGGGCCGGCCGCCGACAGGGCGCGCGAACGCTCGAACGACGCGTGGAAGGTCGCGACGATCGGCCCGTCGGCGGCCCAGCAGGCCAGCAGGCCGAGCGACGGCGAGGCCGGCTCGTGCACGTGGAGGACGTCGAACCGCCCGTCGCGGATCCAGCGGCGCACCCGGCTCGCGGACAGGAAGCCGAACGACAGCCGTGCGATCGACCCGTTGAAGGGCACCGGCACCGCACGCCCGGCGGACACGACGTACGGCGGCAGCGGAGCCGCGCCCGAGGAGACCTCGGTGTCGTCGGCCGGCGCGATCACCGAGACCTCGTGCCCGGAGGCGAACAGCGCCTCGGTGAGATCGCGCACGTGCGACTGGACGCCGCCGGGGACGTCCCAGGTGTACGGGCAGACGATGCCGATCCTCACCGGTCGCTCGCCTCTCTCATCCCTCGGGGGTCAAAGGTCCTCTACCCAGACGCGCTGGAGCATGTGCCAGTCTTCCGGATGGGCGGCGATGCCCTGCTGGAAGGTGTCGGCGACGGACTGCGTCATCACCGCGACGTCGTCATCGCCGCCGGGCACGGCGATCTCGTCGTGGACCTGCACCCCCCAGTCATCACCTTCGTACCACAGGGTGACCGGGAGGAGCGCGGCGCCGGTGCGCACGGCCAGTGCGGCCGGGCCGGCCGGAAAGCTGGCCGCGCGGCCGAAGAAGCCGACCTCGATGCCACTCCTGGTCAGGTCGCGGTCGGCGACGAGGCAGACCAGCCTGCCGTCGTCCAGCCGCCGGGCCAGAGTGGCGAACACGTCGTCCGCGCCGCCCGTGGCGGGCAGCACCTCCATGCCGAGGCCCGCCCGGTAGGCGACGAACCGGTCGTACAGGGACTCGGGCTTGAGGCGCTCCATGACCGTGGTGAACGGCGTGCCCGACAGGGCGATCCACGCGCCGGCGTGGTCCCAGTTGCCCATGTGCGGCAGCGCGACGACCACGCCGCGCCCGGCGTCGAGGTTCTTGTGGATCTGCTCGACGCCGGTGATGTGCATGCCGGAGAGGATGCGCTCGCGGCTCATCGACGGCAGGCGGAAGGACTCCAGCCAGTAGCGGAAGTACGAGCGCATGCCCCGGCGGCTCAGCTCGCGCAGCTCGTCCTCCGACGGCTCGCCGCCGACGACCCGCCGGAGGTTCTTCTCGAGCTGGCGGACGCCGCGGCCGTGGCGCTGCCAGACGCGGTCGGCGATGAGCATGAAGATCTCGCGCGCGACCGGCTCCGGCATGTGGCGGACCGCCGCCCAGCCCAGTCCGTAGGCGGCGTCGGCCACCTCGTCCCTCATGCGACCCTCACGTGAGCTCCCCGGCCTCCACCTGGCGCCGTACGGCGATGTAGCGCTGGGCGACCGTGATCACGCTGGCGATGGAGAGCAGCCACAGGCCGATCGCCAGAACGTACGGGACGCCGAGGCCGGTCAGGCCGATGGCGACCAGGCTGACGATCAGCCGCTCGCCGCGCTCGGCGATGCCGATCGTGGCGTTCAGGCCCATGCCCTCCGCGCGGGCGCGCGCGTACGACACGAGCACCCCCGAGACCAGGCAGAACAGGGCCAGGCAGACGAGGAGCATGTCGTTGTGGTCGCGTCCGGCGTACCGCAGGATCAGCCCCGTGAAGATCGCCGCGTCCGAGACGCGGTCCATGTTGGAGTCGAGGAAGGCGCCGAAACGGCTCGTCTTCCCGGTCACCCGCGCGACGGCCCCATCGAACAGGTCGAAGAAGACGAAGATCGTAATGACGACCGTCCCCCAGAAGAACTCTCCGAAGGGGTAGAAGGCCAGCGCGCCGACGACGACACCGAGGGTGCCGATGATGGTGACCGTGTTGGGTGTCACGCCGGTGCGGGCCAGCGCGTGTCCGACCGGCGAGGTGACCCGTGAGAGCGCCGGCCGTATTTGGTTGAGCATTCCCGTCCTTGTCATCGTGATGCGGTTGCGGTGTTCGCGCCCGTGACTGCGCGCGCAACCGGCGGATCCCGCCCGATCGTGCCCGAACTCCCCCGGCGGGCCAATCGTAGTGCGTGACGTCGGCCCAGGTGGGAAGGGCTGAACAGAGGAGGACTCGAGCGTTTGCCGGTCACCCCCTTGTGATATGCGGCCAAGACCGTAAGGGTGGTGACCACGGGTGTGGCGCCCGTCACACCCAGGTCTCCCAATGGAGGTGGGCGCGTGGCGGATAAAGCTGGTCCCCAAGGAGCCGCCGGCAGGGCACCATCGGTCGACCAACCCGAGAAGATACGCAATATCGCGTTGGTCGGCCATTCCGGGGCGGGGAAGACGACTCTCGTCGAGGCGCTGCTCGCTGCGACCGGTACGATCCAGCGGCCCGGTCGCGTCGAGGACGGCTCGACGGTCAGTGACTACGACGAAGTGGAGATGCGCCAGCAGCGCTCGGTGAATCTCTCGCTGGCGTCGTTCGAGCACGCGGGCGTCAAGGTCAACCTGCTGGACACCCCCGGTTACGCCGACTTCGTCGGCGACCTGCGCGCCGGGCTGCGCGCCGCGGACGCCGCGCTGTTCGTGGTCTCGGCGGTCGACGGCATCGATGGGGTCACGCGCAACCTGTGGGAGGAGTGCGCGGCGGTCGGCATGCCGCGCGCCGTGGTCATCACCAAGATCGACCAGCAGCGGGGCGACTTCGACGAGGTGCTGACCGAGTGCCAGGACGCCTTCGGCGACGGCGTCCTGCCGTGTTACTTCCCGTGCGAGGCCGGCCTGATCGCACTGCTGTCGCAGAAGTGCATCGACTACTCCTCCGGCAGCCGCGCCGAGCGCGAGCCCGACCCGGAGTTCCTGGACCGCCTGTCGGAGCAGCGCGGCGCCCTCATCGAGGGCATCATCCAGGAGAGCGAGGACGAGACCCTCATGGACCGCTACCTGTCCGGTGAGGAGATCGACGTCAAGGCGCTCGTGGAGGACCTGGAGAAGGCGGTCGCCCGCGGCAGCTTCTACCCCGTCCTCACCACCTCCGTGCCGCACGGCGACCATCCCGGCCCGGTGATCGGCATGGTGGAGCTGCTGGAGGTGATCACCCAGGCGTTCCCCTCGCCGCTGGAGCACGGCATCCCGGAGGTGACCACGACCGACGGCTCACCGGCCAGCGTCCTGACCTGCGACGCCGACGGGCCGCTCGTGGCCGAGGTGGTCAAGACGGCCTCCGACCCGTACGTCGGGCGGATCTCGCTGGTCCGCGTGTTCAGCGGCACGCTCACCCCCGACGCGACGGTCCACGTCTCCGGGCACGGCATGGCCGACCGCGGGCACGAGGACCACGACATCGACGAACGCGTCGGCGCGCTGACCTCGCCGCTCGGCAAGCTGCAGCGCACGGTCTCCTCCTGCGTGGCCGGCGACATCTGCGCGGTGGCCAAGCTCACCCACGCCGAGACGGGCGACACGATCTCGGCCAAGGAGCGGCCGCTGCTGATGGCGCCGTGGTCGATGCCGGACCCGCTGCTGCCGACGGCGATCCAGGCCAAGTCAAAGGCCGATGAGGACAAGCTGTCCCAGGCGCTGGGGCGCCTCGTGGCCGAGGACCCGACGCTGCGGCTGGAGAACAACTCCGAGACCCGCCAGCTCGTGCTGTGGAACATGGGCGAGGCCCACGCCGACGTGCTGCTCGACCGACTGAGCAGCCGCTACGGCGTCGAGGTCGAGACGGTGCCGCTGCGGGTGCCGCTGCGCGAGACGTTCGGCGGCGCGGCCCAGGGCCTCGGCCGGCACGTCAAGCAGAGCGGCGGGCACGGGCAGTACGCCATCTGCCACATCGAGGTGGAGCCGCTGCCGTCGGGCGGGGGCTTCGAGTTCGCCGACAAGATCGTCGGCGGCGTCGTGCCGCGGCAGTTCATCCCGTCCGTCGAGAAGGGCGTGCGCATCCAGATGGACCGCGGTGTCCTGGCCGGGTACCCGATGGTCGACATCAAGGTCACGCTTTACGACGGCAAGGCGCACTCGGTCGACTCCTCCGACATGGCCTTCCAGACGGCGGGCCAGCTCGCCCTCAAGGACGCCGCCGGCAAGGCCAAGGTCCTGCTGCTCGAACCGGTGGACGAGGTCGCGGTCCTCGTGGCCGACGACTACGTCGGCGCGGTGATGTCGGACCTGTCGTCCCGGCGCGGGCGCGTGCTGGGCAGCGAGACGGTCGCGGGCGGCCGCTCCCTCATCAAGGCCGAGGTCCCGCAGCTGGAGATCACGCGGTACGCGATCGACCTGCGGTCGATGTCGCACGGCACGGGCACGTTCAGCCGCACGTTCCTGCGGTACGAACCACTGCCGTCGCAGCTCGCCGACAAGATGATCGCCGACTCCTGAGGCGCCGTCGCCGGCCCCCGCACGGGTGCGGGGGCCGGCGCGTCTCCTCCTCAGGGCGCGGTCGGGTTCGTCCTCGCGGATGACGCGGCGTTAACCAGCCGTTTGCGACCATCACCGGTATGGGCGATGCGGGGGCGGCTGAGGCCGGGAGGTCACGGCGCTCGATCCTGCGGGCGGTGGGCCGGGCCGGGACGATGGCGGGGCTGGCGGCGGGCGCGGCCGGGACGCTGGGCGGGCTCGCGGCGGGCGGCTTGCTGGACGACGCCGACGCGATGCCCGGCACGCCCGTCTCGGCGATCGGCGTGCCGACGGACGGTCCCTGGCGCCCCTCCCCCGCGCACGTCGACGTCTCCTGGGCGGTCGACACCTCGCAGCGGCTGGTGGCCCTGACGTTCGACGACGGGCCGATGCCGAACTGGACGCCCATGGTGCACGACATCCTCGACGAGGAGCGCATCCCCGCGACGTTCTTCCTCGTCGGGGCCCGCGTGCACGACAACGCGCGGTTGATCCACGGCCGGATGGACCGGCACGCGGTCGGCAACCACACCTGGGCGCACAAGGACCTGACCCGCATGACCCACCCGCAGGCGTACCGGGCGATGCACCGGGCGCACACCACGATCGCCGAGGTCACCGGCAAGGAGCCGCGGCTGCTGCGGCCCCCGATGGGCAACATCGGCGGCACGACGCTGAGCGCCGCGGGTTCGCTCGGCTACCACGTGGTGCTGTGGTCGCTGAAGATGCGCGAGGCGTACCTGGGGCATCCGCCCGGACGGCTCGTCGACTACATCGTCGACGGCACCGAGCCCGGCACGATCCTCCTCGCACACGACACGGGCCACCGCGACCGGCTGGTCGCCATCCGCGGCCTGCCCGCGATGATCCGCGGCCTACGGGCGAGGGGATTCGAGTTCGTCACCGTGCCCGACCTGCTCGCCGCCTCCGAGACCGAGACCGCCACGACCTGATCCGCCGAGGCGCCGAGGGTCGCGCGCTCGGCCGAGCGGGCCGCCGGCACCGGGGCGCACGCAAGCACAGCACCACCGCGGGGATCGCGCCGGCGATGAACACCGACCGCCGGCCGCCGATGTCCGGCAGCCCCAGCGCGATCAGCGGAGCGAGTGACCGGACACGATGATGCCGGTGGCCAGCGCCTTGCGCGTGCCGGTGGTGAACTCCATGCCGTACGAGATCGCGATCGGCAGCAGCCCGCCGAGGCCCAGAAGACGTAGAGGAAGAAGGTCTGCTGGATGGCGTGCTTGTGCGGTCCGGTCTCGATGAACACGCCGGTGTCGAGGGCGAGGTCGGCGGCGCGCAGGATGTCCTCGCGGGTGTCGGTGGCGAACGCGAGGTGGTGCAGGCGTCCCCGGGAGCCGGTCCAGTCCTCGGTGTAGACCAGGTCGTAGGACTTCTGCGTGAAGGTCTGCCGGCGGGCGGCGATCCTGCCGCCGTCCAGCCGGATCTGCTCGGTGGGCCGGGCGCCGAGGGTGTCGATGATGAAGCCGGTGGACTCCGCCACGTCCGCGGCCAGGTAGTTGATGTGGTCCAGCCGGCGTACACCGACGCCGTGCCCGGGCTTCGCCTGCGGCTGGTTCTTCAGTCCGGGGGCCAGCTCGGCGGGCGCCTCGTACCAGGTCGTCTCGTGGTAGAGCGCGAGCTCGTGGCCGTCCGGGTCGGTGGTGACCCACAGCGGGCCGACACCGGGCTCGTCCTCGACCCACTCCCCCGCCACGCCCGCGTCCCGGACGGCCTGGATCCGGCGCCCCAGCGCTTCGGAGGACGAGGCGCGCAACGCGGTACGGCCGATGCCCGGCTCGTCGCGGCGGGTGACGACGATGCTGTGGTGCTCGTAGTCGTCCCAGGTGCGCAGGTAGGTGTGGTCACCGTCCCGGCCGTTGACGGTCAGGCCGAGGAAATCGGTGAAGAAGGCGACGGTGTCCTCGGGGCACGGGGTGAACAGCTGAGCGTGGCCGATGTGGGCGATGTCGCCGAGCGGAGGGCGGGTGGGGGTGTCGGCGACCATCCGCTGGAGGGTGGTCAGGTTCCCGGGCACCGGGTGGCGGTCATGAGCGGCTCCAGGCGGGTCGGGTGGCGTCGGTCGAGGTCGATGGCTCGCGCCGGTTCAGCGGCCCTGGGCGGTGAGGAGGGCGTCGAGCCGCGGGTAGACCCGCCGGGCGTTGCGCTCCTCGACGGCCCGGAGGGCCTCATCGGGCAGACCGGCGTTCTCGACGTAGCGGCGGGTGTCGTCGAAGTGGTGCCCGGTGCGCGGGTCGATGCCGCGGACCGCGCCGATCATCTCGGAGGCGAACAGGACGGCCTCGTGCGGAATCACCTCCAGCAGGAGGTCGATGCCTGGCTGGTGGTACACGCAGGTGTCGAAGAGGACGTTGCCCAGCAGCGCCTCCCCCGGCTCGGGCTTGCCCAGCGCCTGCGCCAGCCCGCGGAAGCGGCCCCAGTGGTACGGCACCCCGCCGCCGCCGTGCGGGATGACCAGGCGCAGATCCGGGAAGTCCGCGAACAGATCCCCCTGCAGCAGCTGCATGAAGGCGGTGGTGTCGGCGTTGAGGTAGTGCGAGCCGGTGGTGTGGAAGGCCGGGTTGCAGCTGGTGGAGACGTGCACCATGGCGGGAACGTCCAGCTCGATGAGCTTCTCCCAGACCGGGTACCAGGACCGGTCGGTCAGCGGCGGGGCGGTCCAGTGGCCGCCCGAGGGATCGGGGTTGACGTTGACGGCGACCGCACCGAGATCGTTCACGGCCCGCTCCAGCTCGGGAATGACGGTGGCCGGGTCCACGCCGGGTGACTGCGGCAGCATCGCCCCGGGGGCGAAGCGTTCGGGGAAGAGCGCGGCGACGCGGTGGCACAGGTCGTTGCAGACGCGCGCCCAGGCCGACGACGTCTCGAAGTCGCCGATGTGGTGGGCCATGAAGGAGGCCCGGGGCGAGAAGACGGTCAGGTCGATGCCGCGCTCGTCCATCTGGCGCAGCTGGTTGGTCTCGATCGACTCGCGGATCTCGTCGTCGCCGATACGAGGCCCGGCCGGGTCCGGCGCCTGGGCCGGGTCGACCAGCGCCGCGGTCTGAGCGTCGCGCCACCGGCCGAGCGCTGCCGGGGCGGTGGTGTAGTGGCCGTGGACGTCGATGATCACGCGAGGGACTCCTGGACGATCGGATTCCGGCTGGACGCGGGGACGAGTACGTCGCCCGCATGCCGAGCAAACTAGATGATGAACGAGATTGTTAACAAGATGTCCTACGAAAAACCGGGGGGCACCCGTCATCGTTGGAGACGTCCCGGCTGAGCACCCACAGCTCGTGCTCAGGCTTCAGAACGGTTCGCGTTCGTCACCCATGGCCGGCCTGCCCGGCACCGCGGAACACCCCGGCCACCACGGCCTGACGCCGGGGTCGTTCAGCCGACCGGATCGCCGGCGCCGGGGCGTTCGGACGGCGGCAGCTTGCACGCGGGGGTGCCGCCGGGCAGGCGGAAGCGGTTGACCGTGACGAGGTGATAGACGCCCGCGGCGATCCAGCGGAACGGCGGCACCCGGATCAGCAGGCCGAGTGGCCGCCACAGGCCACCCGCATCGATGAGGAGGCGGGCGATCGCCTGCGCGCCGCCGCGTACGCGGCCCCGCTCCACCCAGAGCACCTCGCCGCTCGCGCGTTCGGCGGTCGTGCCGAGCGCCGCCAGGTCCGCCGACTGGTACGGGCTCAGCCGCGCCCTCGTCGGAATGTGCCGCTCAATGAACCGCGCGGAGGCCGTGCAGAAGCCGCAGTCGCCGTCGTACAGCAGGATCGGGCGGATGACCGGCCTCCTCGTTCAGTCCAGCGGCCAGGCGTCCGCGATGATCTGGCGAGTGTCGCGGAGCAGCTGCGGCAGCACGCGGGTCTGGCCGATGACCGGCATGAAGTTGGTGTCGCCGCCCCAGCGGGGGACGACGTGCTGGTGGAGATGGGCCGCGATGCCGGCGCCCGCGACGGTGCCGAGGTTCATGCCGACGTTGAACCCGTGGGCACCGCTCGCCTTGCGCAGCGCGGTCAGGGACCGCTTGGTGAGCAGGGCCAGCTCGGCGGTCTCGGCGTCGTCCAGCTCGGTGTAGTCGCTCACGTGGCGGAACGGGCACACGAGCAGGTGGCCGGAGTTGTACGGGTACAGGTTGAGCACCGCGTAGGCGTACTCGCCGCGCCGGACGATCAGACCCTCCGCGTCGTCCATTCTGGGGATCTCGCAGAACGGGCAGCCGTCGTCCGGGCCCAAACCGGTCGGCTTGCTCTCCCCCTTGATGTACGCCATCCGGTGGGGAGTCCACAGACGCTGGAACTGGTCGGGATCCCCGACGCCGAACTGCTCCTCAGGCTTGGGCTCGGTCATGCCAGAAGCATAGGACCGCCCCGGCCGCCCCGCCCCTTCCGGGTGACCCGGCCAGAGCGGAACGGCCCGTCAGGGGGGATGACTTTTGCGGCGGAATGTGCGGCGGCGCCCGTACGGATGGGACGATTCGTCGATCTAGGTTCGGGGCCGCGGCCGACGATTCGGGCCGCGGTGAGAGAGGGGTACCGACGCGTGAGAACCATCCTCGTGGCCTCTGCGCTCTCACTGGTCATCGGGTTGCTGGTCACGCCCTTGTGGATCCGGATCGTGCGCAGACTCGGTTACGGTCAGATGATCCGCGAAGAGGGCCCGAAGGCCCACCTCGGCAAGCGCGGCACGCCCACCATGGGCGGCACCGTATTGATCGTCGCCGCGCTGGCCGGGTACGCGATCGCGCACCTGGCCACGCTGACCCGCCCGACCGCGTCCGGCATGCTCGTTCTGTTCCTGATGGCGGGCCTCGGCCTGGTCGGCTTCGTGGACGACTACATCAAGGTCTTCAAGCAGCGCAGCCTGGGCCTGCGCAGCGGCGCGAAGATGATCGGCATCCTCATCGTCGGCGTGATCTTCGCGCTGTCGTCGCTGCGGTTCCCCAACCGCTACGACATCACCCCCGCCACCACCCACCTGTCGTTCCTGCGCGACTTCGGACCCTCCATCGGGCCCTGGTTCTTCGTCCTCTGGGCACTCGCCATGATCGCCGGCACGTCCAACGCGGTGAACCTCACCGACGGCCTGGACGGTCTCGCCGCCGGCGCGGTCGGGATGATCCTCGGCGCGTACATCCTGATCAGCGACAGGCAGCTCCGCGGCAGTTGCACCATCGCGCTCCGGTCCGACTGCTACACGGTCCGCGACCCTCTCGACCTCGCCGTGGTCGCCGCCGCCGCGCTCGGCGCGCTGATCGGCTTCCTGTGGTGGAACGCCCCACCGGCCATGATCTTCATGGGTGACACCGGGTCTCTCGCGCTCGGCGGCGTCATCGTCGGCCTCGCCCTGAGCACACAGACCGAGATACTCCTGGTCATCCTCGCGGGGCTGCCGGTGATCATCACGCTGTCAGTGATCACCCAGGTCGGCTCCTTCAAGCTGACGGGCAGGCGCGTCTTCAAGATGGCGCCGCTGCAGCATCACTTCGAGCTCTCCGGCTGGGCCGAGACCACCATCGTGGTGCGGTTCTGGCTGATCTCGGCGCTCTGCGTGGCCACGGGCCTGGCCCTGTTCTACCTCGACAACCCCCACTTTCTGCTTCCGCTCTGACCGAGCGAAGCGAGGGAAACCGAAAGCACGCCCCTATCGGTCACACCCTCCGACGAAGGAGGGCCCATGACCGTGGCCGGGCCTCTGGCCGCACGCGGCGGCGGCCAGAGGCTCACCGGTCTCAGATCTGCACGCGCTCCTCGACGGCCTTGACGATCTCCTCGATCGCGTCGGCGACGGGAACGCCGTTGTTCTGCTCGCCGCTGCGGTAGCGGAACGACACGGCGCCCTTGGCCACGTCGTCGTCGCCCGCGAGCAGCATGTACGGGATCTTCTGCTTCTGCGCGTTGCGGATCTTCTTCTGCATCCGGTCGGAGGAGGTGTCGACCTCCACCCGGATGCCGCGCTCGCGCAGGCGGGCGGCGACCTGCTCCAGGTACGCCACGTGGTCGTCGGAGATCGGGATGCCCACCACCTGCACCGGCGACAGCCAGGGCGGCAGCGCGCCCGCGTAGTGCTCCAGCAGGATGCCGAAGAACCGCTCGATCGAGCCGAACAGCGCCCGGTGGATCATCACCGGGGTCTTCCGGGTGCCGTCGGCGGCCTGGTACTCCAGCCCGAAGCGCTTCGGCTGGTTGAAGTCGACCTGGATGGTGGACAGCTGCCAGGTGCGGCCGATCGCGTCCTTGGCCTGCACGGAGATCTTCGGGCCGTAGAAGGCCGCGCCGCCCGGGTCGTCGACCAGCTCCAGGCCGGACTCCTCGGCGGCGTCGCGCAGAGCGCCGGTGGCCTCCTCCCAGTCCTCGTCCGAGCCGATGAACTTGTCGGAGTCACCCCTGGTCGACAGCTCCAGGTAGAACTCGCTGAGCCCGTACTCGCGGAGCAGGTCGAGCACGAAGCTCAGCAGGCTCTTGAGCTCGTCGCTCCGCTGCTCGAGGGTGCAGTAGATGTGCGAGTCGTCCATGGTGAAGCCGCGCACGCGGGTGAGGCCGTGGGCCACGCCGGACTTCTCGAACCGGTAGACGGTACCCAGCTCGAACAGGCGCAGCGGAAGCTCCCGGTACGACCGCCCGCGCGCCTTGAAGACCAGGTTGTGCATCGGGCAGTTCATCGGCTTGAGGCGGTATTCGGCCTCGTCCATCTCGAAGGGCGGGAACATGTCCTCGCCGTACCAGGGCAGGTGCCCGGAGGTCTCGAACAGCCCGCTCTTGGTGATGTGCGGGGTGGAGACGAAGGAGTATCCCGACTCCTCGTGCCGCTTGCGCGAGTAGTCCTCCAGCGCCTTGCGGACGATGCCGCCCTTGGGGTGGAAGACCGGGAGGCCGCTGCCGATCTCCGACGGGAAGGAGAACAGGTCGAGCTCGGCGCCGAGCCTGCGGTGGTCGCGCTTCTCGGCCTCCTCCAGCAGCTTCAGGTAGGCGTCCTGCCGCTCGCGCGAGTCCCATGCGGTGCCGTAGATCCGCTGGAGCTGGGCGTTCTTCTCGCTGCCGCGCCAGTACGCACCCCCGGTGCGCATCAGCTTGAACGCCGGGATCACGCGGGTGCTGGGCACGTGGGGGCCGCGGCACAGGTCCTTCCAGCGCGGCTCGCCGGTCTTGGCGTCCAGGTTGTCGTAGATGGTCAGCTCTCCCCCGCCGACCTCGACGCTCTCCTCGTCTCCGGCGGCGCCCTTGAGGCCGATCAGCTCGAGCTTGTACGGCTCGTCGGCGAGCTCCTCGCGAGCGCCGGCGTCGGTGACGACCCGGCGGGAGAAGGACTGCCCCTGCTTGACGATCTCACGCATGCGCTTCTCGATGCGCTTGAGGTCTTCGGGCTGGAACGGCTGCTCGACGTCGAAGTCGTAGTAGAAGCCGTTCTCCACCGGCGGGCCGATGCCCAGCCGGGCCTTGGGGAACAGCTCCTGCACGGCCTGGGCCATGACGTGCGCCGCCGAGTGGCGGACGATCGCGAGGCCCTCGTCGGAGCCGATCTCGATGGGCTCGACGACGTCGCCGTCGGCGAGGACGTACGCCAGGTCACGGGCCTGCCCGCCCACGCGGGCCGCGATGACGGTGCGGCCGTCGGCCTCGAGCGCCTCGCCCGCAGTGGTGCCTGCCGCCACCACACGCTCGTCTCCGCCGAGGGTGATGCGCAGTTCAGACACGGAATCTCCTCGATGGTCAGGGATATCGACATCGAATGCTACCGACTGTGCGCCGGCGCGGGACGCCTCATGCTCCATGGTCAACTTCCTCGTGTCGGCGAGAGCGACCACGGGACGCGACGAGGCCCCGGGATCGCTCCCGGGGCCTCGTCGTCGCGTCAGGTCAGTGCGCGCGGTCGATGCGCCGGGGCGTCCCCGGCGTCGTCGTCACATGCGCGCCTGGCATGTTCCCCAGGGTAACCGATCCGGTCGGCGCGCGCCCGCCATAAACGCCTTCCGTCGCCGGTCCCGTCCGGGCGCACGTGCGGGACACCGGTGGCGGACGGTAAGCTGGGTGCCGCGAAGGGGAGTAGTCCCGCTCGCCGGCCATCGACATACTGGAGCGCTCGCTCCCGGTGCCCGGGCCCCTCAGGGGTGGACGAGACCTTCGGCCAATGGGTGACGTTCGTCGCCGTGGGCCGAGGTCTCTTTTTCGTCTCACGGCAACATGATCGATGGGAAGTTCATGCTGCACGTGGTGATCCTGCTGGCGTGTGCCGTCGCGATCTACCTTTCCTGTGAATGGTTCGTCAACGCGGTCGAGTGGCTCGGACTGCGCCTGAAGATCGGACCGCTCGCCGTCGGCACGGTGCTGGCCGCCTTCGGCACCGCCCTGCCCGAGAGCGTCGTCACGTTCGTGGCGGTCGTCTTCGGCTCCGGATCCGAACAGAAGGACATCGGGGTCGGGGCGGCCATGGGCGGTCCGCTGGCCCTCGCCACGGCGGCGTACGGCGTGACCGGCTTCATGCTGCTGACGCGCCGCCGCAAGGTGACCTCCGGAGCGCCGGACCGCGCCCCCGACGAGCACGGCGGTGGTGGGGACGTCGGCGACACGCGGAAGCTGGCCCGCGACCAGCAATGGTTCCTGGCCATCTTCGTGGTGAAGGTGGCGCTCGGCCTGGTCGCCTTCGCGTACAAGCCCGTGCTCGGGCTGCTCTTCTTCGCCGCGTACGGCGTCTACTTCTGGCGTGAGCTGCGCGCCGACCCGGCCGGCGAGGACGACGCGGTCGACGTCGAGCCGCTGCGCCTGCAGCCGCGCCGCACGACCCCGGCCACCTGGGCGGTCGTCACCCAGGCCGTCGTCACCCTGGTCGTCATCTTCGTGGCCTCACAGCTGTTCGTGCACTCGCTGGAGGCGATCGGCCCGATGATCGGCCTGCCCGCGGCGGTGACCGCGCTGCTGCTGTCCCCGATCGCCACCGAGCTGCCCGAGATCATGAACGCCATCATCTGGGTCCGCCAGGGCAAGACCCACCTCGCCCTGGCGAACATCAGCGGCGCCATGATGATCCAGGCGACCGTCCCCTCGGGCCTGGGCATCCTGTTCACGTCCTGGCGCTTCGACGGCCCGCTGCTGCTGTCCGGGGTCGTCACGATCATCGCGATGCTGTTCTTGCTGGTCGCGCTGAACTCGGGCCGCTTCACCGGCCGTACGCTCACCTGGGCGGCGGCCTTCTACGGGGTGTTCGCGGTCTGCCTGATCCCGATGCTGGCGTAAGGGCCTGGCCGTCAGGACTTGGCGATGCGGCTGCGCACCTCGTCCATGTCGAGGTCGCGCACCTGCTCGATCAGGTTCTCCAGAGCGGGCTCGGGCAGCGCGCCGGGCTGGGCGAAGACGATGACACCGTCACGGATCGCCATGATCGTGGGGATCGAGGTGATGTCGAACCGCGCGGCCAGCTCCTGCTCGGCCTCGGTGTCGACCTTGCCGAAGACGATGTCCTCATGCTTGTCGGCGGCCCGCTCGTAGACGGGTGCGAACATCTTGCACGGGCCGCACCAGCTCGCCCAGAAATCGACCAGCACGATGCCCTCGCCGGCCGCCGTCTTGTCGAAGTTCGCGGCGGTCAGTGTGGTCGTGGCCATCTCGTCAGCTCCTCGGCTCGTAGCGCTGCGGCACGCGGCGCGTGCCGCACATGCGAGAACAGCCCGGCCCTCCGGCTCATTCCGCACCACCCGGGCACGGCGCCGTTCCGGCCGCCGCGCCGTGTCCGGCCGCCGCGCGGCCGGGCTCCGGCGCGAGGCGCCGGAGCGGCCGGCAGACACGCACATGCGGTCGGGCATCGCAACGGGAGACGGCCGGCCCGGCCACTCTAGGCCACCGTCGGCCTGTTCCGAAGCTGTCCGGGACACAGGGTTCGGCTCTCGCGGGTCGCCGATGGACCTGCTCCGAACGGGCGTCACGCCGCACCGACCGCTGCTCCATGTCTGCCGGCCTTTGCGCTGATCAGCAGGTCAGCAGCACAGCGAGGAGCTGCTCTTGGTCGTCGCGGAGGTGTCGGTGGAAGCGGAGGCGGAGACGGCCCCGACGGCGCCGAAGGCGACGAGCCAGCCGACGAGCGCCAGCAGGATCAGGGCGAGGCCCTTACGCAGGTGTGACATTCTTTTCTATCCTTTCGTGTTGTTCTGTCACTTTCTTGTAGAGGCGAACGGGATGCCAAGTCAAGAATCGCTGGGCGAACGGATCCGTAACCTGCGGCTGCGAAGGAACATGTCGCAGGCGCAGCTCGCGTGGCCGGAACTCTCCGACAGCTATGTGTCACTCATTGAAAGCGGCAAGCGGACACCCGCGCCCAGCATGGTGGCTCTCCTCGCCCGCAAGCTCGACTGCTCCGCGGCCTATCTGACGACGGGGGTCACCGAGGAGGCGATGAACGGGCTGCAGGAAACGCTGCGGTACGCCAAGATCGCCCTGGAGAACGGCGCCACCGAAGAGGCCCGCGTGCGCTTCGCCGAGGTTCTCACCCACCCGGCCCTCGCCGACCTGCCCGCTCTCGCGCACGAGGCGCGCTGGGGGCACGCCCTCGCGCTGGAGGCGACCGGCGACCTGGACGAGGCGATCGTCGAGCTCAACCGGACCGCCGAGCTGACCTCGCCGCACTCCGACGGCGACCGGTGGGCCGAGTTGCACATCGCCCTGAGCCGCTGCCACCGGGAGCGTGGGGACTTCGCCATCGCCATCGACGTCGGCGAGGCCGCGTTGCGGAGCCTGTCCGACACGACCGGCCAGTGGTCCGACTCCATGGTCATGCTCGGCGCCACCGTTCTGGCCGCGTACATCCTCCGCGGAGACCTGGCGTACGCCAACCAGTTCGCGCAGAGCCTCATCGACCGCGCCGAGGCCATCGGGAGCCCGAAGGCGCTCATGGCGGCGTACTGGAACGCGGGCTTCGTCGCCGAGTCCCGCGGGGAGTACGACCACGCGCTCAGGCTCGCCGAACGGGCCATGGCGCTGCTCGGCGAGGAGGACGACCCGCGCAACCTCAGCCGGATCCGCAACGCCTACGCCATCTTCCTGCTCGACGCCCACCCCGAGCGCGCGGAAGAGGCCAAGGACGTGCTCCTCAAGGCCGCGCGCGAACTCGGCGCCAGCTCCGCCAGCACGGTCGACCTGAGCCTGAACTACACCGTCCAGGCGCGCGCGGAACTCCTGCTCGGCCGCCCGGTGGAGGCGGCCGAGCTGGCACGCCGCGCGCTGGACCTGCTGGAGAGCCCCGGCGGCATCACGACCGCGAACGCCTACATCGCGCTGGGTGATGCGTACGAGCGCATGGGGCGGCACGAGGAGGCCGTGATGGCCCTCTCACAGGCCGGGGAGTACCTGGAGAAGCTGGACGCGCATCGTCCGGCCGCCCGTGCGTGGTTCGGCCTGGCCGAGCTGCTGGGCGCGGCCGGCCGGCCCGACGGCCAGAAGGCCGCCTTCCAGCGCGCCCTGTCCTGCATGGACCTGTAAGGACGTCGCCCCCGCCCTCCCCCTCACCTCAAGGAGTCTCCGACCGCACAGGATCTTCGACGAGGCCGCCCCAGGCCCGCCCTGCGCACAGAACCCGGACGCGCGGTTCCCCGGATGGAACCGCGCGTCCGCGCGTTGCGTCTCTGATCTTGTACGCTCATCCAGACTTTCTGGATGGACGCTGAGAAATGCCTGAAAATCGGAGGGGCAACGTGAAGGTCAAGCGGCTTCGTACGGCGGCCGTGGCGGGCATGGCGCTCGTGCCGGCACTCCTGGGACTCTCGGCCTGCGGCCACTCCCACCACCACGTGGTCCACCACCACGTCGTCGTGCATCACCACGTGGTCCACCACCACGTCGTCCGCCACCACTGACCGGCCGTCCGACGGGGCCCGCCGCCCGGGCCCCGCTCCGGCGCCCGATCCCTCATCCTGACCGATCACACTGACCGTCCTTGTGCGGCGGTCCTTTACGCGGCGCGGTTTTCTCCGGTAAAGCGCCTGATCACGCCGGAACCGGCGGCCATGACGAACCATGACGAAGGCCACCGTGCAGACCGGTGGCCTCCTCGTTCTCCGGGTTTCTAAGCGCGGTCCCGGCGCAGCTGGTCCAGGCGGCGGAGGATCACGCCTTCGCGCAGCGCCCACGGGCACACGGCGGCCTCGGCGACGTCGAGGAGGTCCATCGCGGCGTCCGCCACGATCGCGCCGGCCGGGAGCTGCGGCGCGCGCCCCGGCGAGACTCCCGGGAGCTCCGCGCGTTCGGCGGCCGTCATCGACGGCAGCCGTTCGGCCCATTCGGTGACCTGCTTGTGGGACAGCGCGCGGCGGACGAGCGGTCCCTGGTTGGCGGGGGCCGCGCCGGCGATGCGGGAGAGCTGCCGGAACGTCTTGGAGGTCGCCACGGCGTGGTCCGGTGCGCCGTACCGCATCACCCCGCCGACCTCGCGGGCGATCGTCGTACGGACGTGCTTGCGAAGCCGGCGCACCTCCTCGGCCGACGGCGGATCGGCGGTGAGCCAGTCGCGGGTGAGGCGGCCGGCGCCCAGCGGCAGGGACACGGCCGCGTCGGGCTCCTCGTCGGCGCCGGAGGCGATCTCCAGCGATCCGCCGCCGATGTCCAGGACGAGCAGCCGCCCCGACGACCAGCCGAACCAGCGCCGCGCGGCCAGGAACGTCAGGCGCGCCTCGTCCTCCCCGGACAGCACCGGGATGTCGATGCCGCTGTGGTCGCGGATGTCGCCGAGGACCTCCTCGCCGTTGACCGCCTCGCGGATCGCCGAGGTCGCGAAGGCGACGACCTCCTCGACGCCCTTGTCCTCGGCGACGCGGAGTGCGTCGTCGATGAACGCGCGCAGCCGGTGGGCGCCCACCTCGGACAGCCGGTCGCCGTCCTCCAGGTGCGCGGCGAGCCGGAGCTCGTTCTTGTGCGAGAAGGCCGGCAGCGGCGCCGCGCCCTGGTGTGCGTCCACGACCAGCAGATGCACGGTGTTGGAGCCCACATCGAGGACACCGAGTCTCATGCGTCAGACGCTACCGGTTCGCCGAGTGCCCTTTTCAGCAGATGTCGCCATCCTCCCCGCCCGGCGCCGGCGGTCACGGCAGCCACGACACGTGTCCGTGCAGGAGGGTGTACCCGACGAACGTCACGCCGTCGATGAGCGTGTGCGCGACGATCAGCGGCGTGGCGCGGCCCCAGCGCTGGTAGAGCCGGCCGAAGATCACACCCATGACGACGTTGCCGGCGAAGCCGCCGAAGCCCTGGTAGAGGTGGTACGAGCCGCGCAGCAGCGCGCTGACCGTCAGGGCGCGGCCCGGCCGCCAGCCGAGCTGGGAGAGCCGGTGCAGCAGGTATCCGGCGACGAGCACCTCCTCCAGCACGCCGTTCTGCGCGGCGGCCAGCAGCAGCACGGGGATGCGCCACCACACCGGCGGGAGCTGGGCGGGCACGACGGTGAGGTTCGCGCCCGCGTGGTAGGCGATCAGGTACAGCGCCAGCCCGCCTCCGCCGATCACCGCGGCCAGCACGGCACCGCGCACGGTGTCCCGCACGGGCCGGGTCCGGTCGACGCCGAGGGTGGCGAGGGACTCCCCCGAGCGCACCAGCAGGTACGCCACGAGGGCCACGGGCGCCACCGCGATGGCGATGTTGAGCAGCTGGAAGGCGAGGTCGATCCAGGGACGGCCGGGTGCGAGGGAGCCGACCAGCAGCGCCTTCTGCCGGCCCAGCGGCTTCGGCGCCGTGAGGGAGGCGATGAGCTGCAGCAGCGCGCTGACGCCGCTGGCTCCGAGCGAGAGGGCGAAGACCACCCAGATCTCGGCGGTGAGCAGCCGCCGGCTCAGCACCGGCGCCTCCGGCGCCTCCGGGGTCAGCGTCACGCCGTCCACCGGGCGCCGGGGCGTGGTCGACGATCAGCGCGGGGCCGCGGCTCGGCCACGACCGGCGGGACGGTACAGGTCACAACGCGCACCGTAGCAGCAGGTCAGGGCAGCCACCGGGGATCGCGCTTCTCCAGGAAGGCGGCGATGCCCTCTTTGGCCTCCTCGGAGCCGAAGCGCTCGGCGGACAGCTCCGCCATCCGGGCGAAGCCCTCCTCGACCGTCAGGGCCGGAACCTCGCGCGGCAGCCGCTTGGCGATGGCCAGGGCCTCCGGGGCGCCGCGCAACAGCATGCCGGTGTAGTGGGTCACCGCGGCGTCCAGCTCGTCGGCCGGGACGGCCCGGTTGATCAGGCCGATCTCCTGGGCACGCCGTGCGTCGAAGACCTCTCCGGTGAGGAAGTACTCGGCCGCCGCACGCGGGTCCATGCGCCGCAGGCAGGTCACCGCGATCATGGCGGGCACGACGCCCAGGCGCACCTCGGTGAAGGCGAACGTCGCGGTGTCCGGGGCGACGGCGAGGTCGCAGGCGGTCACCAGGCCGAGCCCGCCCGCCCGCGCCGGGCCGTTGAGGCGGGCCACGACCGGCTTGGGGCTGTCCCAGATGAGCCCGACGAGGCCGGGCACGTCCGGCGGCGGCTCTCCGGCCGACTGCTCCTTCAGGTCGGCGCCCGCGCAGAACACCGTGCCGGTGCCGGTCAGCACGATGACGCGGACACCGTCGTCGCCGAGCGCGGTCGTCAGCGCCTCACGCAGCTCGGCGACCAGCCGCCGCGACAGCGCGTTGCGGTTGCGCGGCGAGTCGAGGGTGACGGTCGCCGTGCCGCCCTCCTCGGCGTACCGGACGAGGGGATCCATGGCTACTCCTCCGTGACGACGGCGAGGACCGTGCCGGTCTCGACCTGGGCTCCCACCTCGGCGTGCAGCGCGGTCACCACGCCGCTCGCCGGGGCGAGGATCTGGTGTTCCATCTTCATCGCCTCCAGCCACAGCATCGGCCGGCCGCGCTCGACCGTGTCGCCCTCGCTCACCGCGACCCGGATCACCGAGCCGGGCATGGGCGCGAGCAGGGTGCCGGGCGCCACCTGCTCGGCGGGGTCGGGCAGGCGCTCGACCCGCGTGAACGTCACCGCGCCGAGCACCGAGTCGACGTACACCCCGTGCCCGTGCCGCGCGACCGTGAACCGCAGGCGTACGCCGCCGGCCGTCAGCACGACCGCGTCCGGCGAGGCCGAGACGAGCGAGACGTCCTCGTGGCCCTCGGCGACCAGGCCCGTACGCGTGAGGCGGTAGGCGACCTCGTGGACGGTCCCGGAATCGTCGAAGGCGACGCGCTGCGGCTGTGAGGGCACGTTGCGCCAGCCGCTCGGCAGGCCGCCCAGCACGGTCGCGTCCGCGCGGTTGGCGGCGGCCTGGGCGAGCGCGGCGGCCAGCGCGGACAGCCGTACGGTGCCGGCGTCGGCGCGGCGGCCCGTGGTGTCGTGCCGGTCGAGGAAGCCGGTGTCGGTGGCGCCGGCGAGGAACGCCTCGTGCCGGAGCGTGGCGACGAGCTGGTCGCGGTTGGTCACCGGGCCGTGGACGCGCGTCCCGGCCAGGGCGGTGGCCAGGCGCCGGGCCGCCGCCCCGCGGGTGGGCGCGTACGCGATCACCTTGGCGAGCATCGGGTCGTAGTGGGTGGAGATCACGCTGCCGGCCACCACGCCGGCGTCCAGCCGCAGCCCGTACGAGCCGGGCACGCGGAACTCCGCGTCCACGCCGGGGACGGCGAAGGTGTGCAGCGCGCCGCTGTGCGGCCGGTACCCCTCCGCGGGGTCCTCGGCGTAGAGCCGGGCCTCGATCGCGTGGCCGGAGGGGCGCGGCGGGTCCTTCAGCGCGGCGCCCTCGGCCACCTCGATCTGCAGGGCCACCAGGTCGACGCCGTACACGCACTCGGTGACCGGATGCTCGACCTGCAGGCGCGTGTTGACCTCCAGGAAGAAGAAACCGCCGTCCGGGGCCAGCATGAACTCCACGGTGCCGGCGCCCTCGTAGCCGATGGCGCGGGCGGCCGCGGCGGCGGCCTCGCACAGGCCCTGCCGCAGCCCGGTGTCGACCGCGGGTGAGGGCGCCTCCTCGATCACCTTCTGGTGGCGGCGCTGGATCGAGCACTCCCGCTCCCCCAGCGTCCAGACCGTGCCGTGGGAGTCGGCGAGCACCTGGACCTCGATGTGGCGGGCGCCGGTCAGCAGGGGCTCGCAGAAGACCGCGGGGTCGCCGAACGCCGACTCCGCCTCGCGGCGCGCCGACTCCAGCGCCCCGGCCAGCTCCGCGGCCTCACGTACGATCCGCATGCCGCGTCCGCCACCGCCCGCCGACGCCTTGACGAGCACCGGGAAGCCGGTGATCCGCTCCGGGTCGAGGTCGGGCAGCACGGGCACGCCCGCGTCGCGCATGAGCCGCTTGGCCTCGGTCTTGAGGCCCATCGCCGCGATCGCCTTCGGCGGCGGGCCGACCCAGGTCAGGCCGGCGGCGAGGACCGACTCGGCGAACGCCGCGTTCTCGGACAGGAAGCCGTACCCCGGGTGGACGGCGTCCGCGCCGGCGGCGCGGGCCGCGTCGAGGATCGCCTTCTGGTCCAGGTACGTCTCGGCCGGCGACGCGCCGGGCAGGCGCACGGCGCGGTCGGCCTCGGTCGCGTGCGGCAGTGCGGCGTCCGGGTCGGAGAACACCGCGACGGTCTCGATGCCGAGGTCACGGCAGGTACGGAAGATCCGGCGGGCGATCTCGCCCCGGTTGGCCACGAGCAGTCTGGAGATCATTCGCTCAAATCCTGAAGACGCCGAAGCCGCCCGCCTGCGCGGCAGGCTCGGCGGCGCTGTTGATCGCGGAAAGGCACATCCCGAGGACGGTACGGGTGTCGCGCGGGTCGATCACGCCGTCGTCGTACAGCCGCCCGGACAGGAAGAACGGCAGCGACTCCGACTCGATCTGCGCCTCGACCATCGCGCGCATCTGAGCGTCGGCCTCCTCGTCGAAGGCCTGGCCGCGCGCCTGCGCGGCCTGGCGGCCGACGATGGACAGCACGCCGGCGAGCTGTGCCGGGCCCATGACCGCCGACTTCGCGCTCGGCCAGGTGAACAGGAAGCGCGGGGCGTACGCCCGGCCGCACATGCCGTAGTTGCCCGCGCCGTACGAGGCGCCCATGACGACGGTCAGGTGCGGCACCCGGCTGTTGGACACCGCGTTGATCATCGTGGCGCCGTGCTTGATGATGCCGCTCTGCTCGTACTCGCGGCCGACCATGTAGCCGGTGGTGTTCTGCAGGAACAGCAGCGGGGTGCCGGTCTGGTTCGCGAGCTGGATGAACTGCGCGGCCTTCTGCGACTCCGGCCCGAACAGCACGCCGCGCGCGTTGGCGAGCACGCCGATCGGATAGCCGTGCAGGGCCGCCCAGCCCGTGACGAGGCTGGTGCCGTACAGGGGCTTGAACTCGTCGAAGTCCGAGTCGTCGGCGATCCGGGCGATCACCTCCCGCGGGTCGAAGGGGATCTTCAGGTCCTCCGGGACGATGCCGAGCAGCTCCTCCTCGTCGTACCGCGGTGGCCGTACGGGCAGCGGCGCGCGACCGCGCTTGCGCCAGTTGAGCCGGGCCACGATCCGGCGGCCGATCCGCAGCGCGTCGTACTCGTCCGCCGCCATGTGGTCGGCCAGGCCGCTCGTGCGGGCGTGCATCTCGGCGCCGCCGAGCTCCTCGTCGCCGGACTCCTCGCCGGTGGCCATCTTCACCAGCGGCGGGCCGCCGAGGAAGACCTTGGCGCGGTCCTTGACCATGACCACGTGATCGCTCATCCCGGGCAGGTACGCCCCGCCGGCGGTCGAGTTGCCGAAGACCAGGGCGATCGTCGGGATCCCGGCGGCGGACAGCCGGGTGAGGTCGCGGAAGATCCGGCCGCCGGGGATGAAGATCTCCTTCTGCGTGGGCAGGTCGGCGCCACCGGACTCGACCAGGTTGATCAGCGGGAGGCGGTTCTCCAGCGCGATGTCGGCGGCGCGGAACGTCTTGGCCACGGTCCAGGGGTTGCTGGACCCGCCGCGTACGGTCGGGTCGCTCGCGACGATCACGCACTCGACGCCCTCGACCACGCCGATGCCGCTGACCAGGCTCGCGCCCACCTTGAAGTCGCTCCCCCAGGCGGCGAGCGGCGACAGCTCCAGAAAGGGCGAGTCGGGGTCGATGAGGAGCTCGATGCGCTCGCGGGCGAGGAGTTTGCCGCGGGCGCGGTGCCGGTCGACGTACTTCGGACCGCCCCCGGCCACGGCCTTGGCGTGCTCGGCCTCGAGCTCGGCGACCTTGGCCAGCATCGCCGCCCGCCGCTCCGCGTACGCGTCGCCGGCCGGGTCGAGCGCGCTGGTGAGAACCGTCATCCCTCATCCTTCGTCGTCACCGGGTCCGAGGTGGGCCCGTGATCGAGTATGGCCAAGCGCCGTGCGCCGGAAAAGATCGCGCTCCGATGAGACGGGTCTCATTCACGATCCGGGCGTCAACTTCGGTTGACAGAGCTGAGGCTGTCAACCTATGTTGACACCATGAGCGATGGAGTACAGCTCGCCCAGGAGGCGAGCAGCCGTGACCCGGCGGTCGGGCTGCGGGCGGTCCGCGCGTTGCGCGAGCTCGCCGAGCGGCTCGAGGCGCTGCAGGTCGGCAACGCGCGCGACCAGGGATGGTCCTGGCAGGAGATCGCGGTCTGCCTCGGTGTCAGCCGGCAGGCGGTGCACAAGAAACACGGCGGCGGCCGGCGGATTCTCGGTAAGGAGCGGTAGGGATGTTCGAGAGGTTCACCAAGGAGGCCCGCGCGGTCGTGGTGCGGGCGCAGGAGGAGGCCCGCCGGCTGCGCGCCCCCTTCATCGACACCGAGCATCTCCTGCTGGGGATGCTGGAGGCCGGCGGCGGACCGGGCGCCCAGGCGCTGCGCGACCGGGAAGCCGACCCGGCCGAGCTCCGCCGGCGGATCGCCGGCGTCGTCGGAGGCGACGATCTGGACCCGGACGCCCTGGCGACGCTGGGGATCGACCTGGACGAGGTGCGCCGGGCGACCGAGGCGGCCTTCGGCCCGGGCGCGCTCGACGTGCGCAGCCACAAGCCGCCCAGGCAGGGCCACATCCCGTTCGGCAGGCGGGCCAAGAAGGTCCTCGAGCTCTCGTTGCGCGAATCCCTGCGGCTCGGCCACAACCACATCGGCACGGGCCACCTGCTGCTCGGCCTCATCCGCGAGGGCGAGGGCCTGGCCGCGCGAGTGCTCGTGGACTCCGGCGTCGAGCTCGCCGCCCTGCGCGACGACGTCATCCGCCTCATCTCCTCCGAGGCCGCCTGACCCCCCGCTCGAGACGGCGGGGCGTCCTGGCAGACTGCCGTCCGATGCGGGCGATTCACGACAATGACGAACTGGCGGCGCTGTGCGCGGGTGACACGCTGTGTCTCTGGGCGGCCCAGGGCCTCGACGGGCGCGGACGCGCCTGGGCCAGTGACGACGGGGACGCGGTCGCCGTCGCCGGTCACGCCATCTCCCGCCGGGACCGGATCGCGGTCCACGGGCCGGCCGGCGCCGCCGTCCCCTTGGTCGAACGCGTCCTGGCCGAGGTCGGGCCGAGCTACCGGCCGCTCGGGGACCCCGGCCTCATCCGCGCGGTCGTCGCCGGGGTGCCCGCGCTGGCCGCGACCAAGGGGTTCGGCTGGATGGAGACCACCGAGGCGCCCGCCGCGGCCGGCGCCGCCCGGTGGCTCGGCGCGCGGGAACTGCCCGAGGCCACCGCGCTCCTCGACGCCGCCTTCCCGGACTCCGACGCCCGGCCCGGGATCGGTGAGGACGAACGCTGGGCGGGAGTCCGGGACGACGCGGGACGGCTCGTGGCCCTGGCCGCCATCGTCTGGCCCGCGCCGTCCGTCGGCCTGATCGCCGGGGTCGCGGTGCACCCCGACGCCCGTGGCCTGGGGCTCGGCCGTACGGTCTGCGCGTTCGTCACCGCCGAGGCCGTGGCCCGGCACGGCACGGCGGCCCTGATGGTGGACGAGTGGAACCGCACCGCCGTACGCCTCTACGAGGGGCTCGGCATGCGGTACCGGCCGCTGCTCGCCGCCCACGTCCGGGAGGCCCCGGCGCGGAGCCGACCGCGCCGCGGGTTCGTCATCGGGCAGGACCCGGGCCCGACCTGAGGCGTACGCGACGACCGCCCGTTCACCGACTTCAGGCGGTCGTCAGGCGACCCGCGCGTGCCTAGCGTCGATCTCATGATCGAGGCACAGGCGCTGACCAAGCGCTATGGCGGCAAGGTCGCCGTTGACGAGCTGTCGTTCACCGTACGGCCGGGGCAGGTTACCGGCTTTCTCGGGCCGAACGGCGCCGGTAAGTCCACCACCATGCGCATGATCGTCGGGCTGGACCGCCCGACCCGCGGAAGCGTGACGGTGGGCGGCCGGCCGTACCGTGACCATCCGGCCCCGCTGCGGGAAGTGGGCGCGCTGCTGGACGCGAAGTCGATACACCGGGGGCGTACCGCGCGCGTTCACCTGCTGGCGCTGGCGCAGACCCACGGCATGGCGCCGTCGCGGGTGGATGAGGTGCTCGCCCTGGTGGGCCTGGAGGAGGTGGGCCGCCGGCGGGCGGGTGGCTTCTCCCTGGGCATGAGCCAGCGGCTCGGGATCGCGGCCGCGCTGCTCGGGGATCCCGCCGTGATCGTGCTGGACGAGCCGGTCAACGGGCTCGACCCGGACGGCGTGCTGTGGATCCGTACCCTGCTCAAGAGCCTGGCCGCCGACGGGCGGACCGTGCTGGTCTCCAGCCACCTGATGAGCGAGATGGCGGTCACGGCCGAACACCTGGTGGTCATCGGCCGCGGCCGGCTGCTCGCCGACACCACGGTCGATGAGCTGATCGCGCGGCTCGGGGTCGGCAGCGTCCTGGTGCGGTCCCCGCGCGCCACCGAGCTGCGCGATCTGCTCATCCGCCATCGGGCGAGCGTCACGGCGCCGGAGCCGGGGCTGCTGCGGGTCAGCGGGCTGGCCGCCGAGACGATCGGTGACCTCGCCCTCGCTCAGGGGCTCGCCGTACACGAGCTCGTCCCGCAACGCGCCTCGCTGGAGCAGGCGTACATGGAGCTCACCCGCGACGCGGTGGAGTACCGCGAAGAGGAGAGGAACGGGTCGTGAAGGTCACTCTTCCCCGCGTCGTCCACGCCGAGTGGACGAAGCTGCGCGCGCTGCGTTCCACCTGGATCGTCCTCGGTACCACGGTGATGCTGGTCGTCGGCCTCGCCGCGGCGACCGGCTGGTCCCAACACCGCGACATCGTCGCGCACGGGACATCGCTGAGCACGGCCGACGCGGCCGGCGGCGCGTTCCTCGGCATCGACCTGTTCGTACTGGTCATCGGGGTCTTCGGTGTTCTGCTGATGACCGGCGAATACGGCTCGGGCCTGATCCGGGCCACGCTCGCCGCCGTGCCCCGGCGGCTGTCCGTGCTGCTGGCCAAGGCGACGGTCCTGATCATGGTTACGGCTCCGGTCATGCTGGTGGCCTGCCTGGCCGCGCTGTTCGTCAGCCAGGCGTTCCTCGGCGCCGACGGCGCGTCGCTCGGCGACCCCGGCGTGCTGCGCGCCGCCCTCGGAGCGGCGGCGGCCCCGGTGGCGGTGGGCCTCCTCGGTCTGGGCATCGGAGCGGTGCTGCGGCACACCGCCGCCGCGATCACCACGCTGGTGGCGGCCCTGCTGGTCCTGCCGGCGCTGATGCCGGTCGCCCTGCCCCGTGCGGCGCGGGACGCCGTGCTCCCGTACCTGCCCACCACGTCGAGCCAGGCCATGTACGCGCTGGACGACGGCAACCCGTTCAAGACGTTGTCCCCGGGCGCCGGTGCCGTGGTGCTGGCACTGTGGGTCGTCGTGGTGCTCGCGGGTGCCGCCGCCGTGCTCCTCCGCCGGGACGCCTGAACCTACCGTGGTCGCCATGGAGTCCGTCCGCTCGGTCGTCCGGCGCCACCCGTGGGGAGCCGACGCCGGCCTGGCACTGCTGTTGGCCCTGATGGGGGCACCGGCGACGGCCGCGCGCGACCCCGGCGTCGCCGGCTGGCCGATCTTCGTCCTGATATTCCTCCCGCTGGTGTGGCGCCGCCGCGCACCGCTGGTGGTCTACTGGACCGTCTTCCTCACCTGGGTCGCGGCCAACGCCACGGTCGACCTGCCCGGCTCGGTGCTCGCGCTGCCGGCCGTCCTGTACGCAGTCGCGCGGTACCGCCCCCGGCACGCCCTCTGGCCGGTCCTGGCCGCGGTGGAGATCGACCTGGCGGTCACCTGGCTGCTGGGCCACCAGTCGGGAGCCACCGTGATCCAGGCCAACGCCGTCGCCGCCACCGCCGTGCTGCTCGGGATGAACCTCCGCACACACCGGGCGTACCTGGCGGCGCTGGAGGAACGCGCCCGCCGCCTCGAACGCGAACGCGACCAGCAGGCCCGGCTCGCCGCCGCCGCCGAGCGCACCCGCATCGCGCGGGAGATGCACGATATCGTCGCCCACAACCTGGCCGTCATCGTGGCGCTCGCGGATGCCGCGGCGCTCACCACCATGACGGCGCCGCGGGGCGCGGCGGACAAGATGGAGAAGGTCGCGGCGACCGGGCGGGAGGCGCTGGGCGAGATGCGTCACCTGCTCGGCCTGATGCGGGAGGGACGGGAGGCGGCGCCCTCCGTCCCGGTGCCCGAGCCATCCGGGCCGGCGCTCGTCCCGCAGCCCGGTTTCGACGACATCGACCAACTGCTGGACCAGGTGCGCGCCGCGGGCCTGCCGGTGGTCCTCACGCGCGAGGGCGAACCCGGCAGGTGGGGACCGGGCGCGGGCCTCGCGGTCTACCGGATCGTGCAGGAGGCGCTGACCAACACCATCAAGCACGGTGGCCCGGGAGCCGGCGCACACGTCCGGCTGCGCTACACATCCGCCGGCGTCGACCTGGAAGTCACCGACGACGGTCCGCACCGGCCGGGCCGGGCACGGCCGCCGGCCGACGGACACGGCCTGGCCGGAATGGCCGAGCGGGCCGCCTCCTACGGCGGCAACGTGGAGGCCGGCCCGCTGCCGGACGCCGGCTGGCGGGTGCGCACCTCCCTGCGGTTCGGTGATGCGGCGTGAAGACCCGGCTGCTTCTGGTGGACGACCAGCCACTGCTACGGCTCGCGTTCCGCACCGTCCTGGAACTCCAGCCGGACATCGAGGTGGCCGGTGAGGCCGGTGACGGGGCCCAGGCCGTCACCATGGCCCGGGCGCTGGAACCCGACGTCATCGTGATGGACGTCCGGATGCCCGTGATGGACGGCGTCGAGGCCACCCGCCGGATCGTCGCTTCCGGATCGCCCGCTCGCGTCCTCGTCCTGACCACCTTCGACCTGGACGAGTACGTGTACGCCGCGCTGCGCAACGGCGCCAGCGGGTTCCTGCTCAAGGACGTGCCGCCGGCCGACCTGCTCGGCGGCGTCCGCGCGGTCGCCGCGGGCGACGCGGTCGTGGCGCCGAGCGTGACGCGCCGCCTGATCGACAGGTTCGCCGCCCATCTGCCCGCCCCGGACGCCCCGCCCTCCGCGCCCGGCGACCGGCTGCGCCACCTGACCGAGCGGGAACGCGAGGTACTGATGGAGGTGGCCCGCGGCCGTTCCAACGCAGAGATCGCCGAACGGCTCGTGGTCGCGGAGGCGACCGTCAAGATGCACGTGGGCCGGATCCTGGCCAAGCTCGCGCTCCGCGACCGGGTCCAGGTCGTGGTGTTCGCCTACGAGGCCGGCCTCGTACGCCCCGGTGAAACGTCCTAGTGTCGCGAGGCCGGCGCGCGCCGATGGGGGTCACTGCCGCGCGCGCCAGTAGCCGCAGAACATGATGCGCTCCTTGGGGAGGCCGGAGGCGACCCAGTACCGGCGTACGCCGGTGGCCAGTGCCTGTTCGCCCGCGACCCAGCCGTACGCCGGCTCCTCGGGCGGGCGCAGGGCGAGCGCCTCGCGGTAGGCGAACTGCCCGGCGGGCAGGCCGGTGCCGGCGCGCGGGAACCAGGCGACCTTCACACCGGGTGGGCCGGTGAGTTCCTGGCGGTCGGCGTCGTCCGGGATCTCGACGATGGCGTGGCCCTGAGTGTCGTGGGGCAGGCCGGCGAGAATGCCGGCGACGGCCGGGAGGCCGGTTTCGTCCGCGACGAGTGCGACGTTCCGGGTGCCGGGCGGAGGGTTGAAGCCGACGCCCTCGTCGAGGATGCCGACCGGGTCGCCGGGCCGGCAGGTCTGCGCCCAGGTGGAGGCCGGACCGGCGGTGCCGTCGTCGGCGCTGCCGTGCAGGACGACGTCGACGTCGAGTTCCGGCCCCTCGGGCCCGTCCGGCCGATGGGCGCGCACGCTGTAGTTGCGCAGCACGGGACGGACGTTCTTCGAAACGGTCAGGGAACGCAGATAGGAAAGTGTGTCGAGCTTCTTGGGCGCTCCGGTGAGCGACCCGCCGGCCACCGGCAGGAACAGCCGGAACCACTGGTCGTAACCCATCGGCACGAAGCGGTCGATGTCGCCGCGCCCGAGCGTCACCCGGGCGAAGTTCGCGGAGATTCGCTCACGCCGCAGCACGTGGAGGGTGAGCAACGCGGCGGAGGCGGGCCTGACCCTTGTGGACCTGATGTTCGTACGCGCCATGGCGGTGGTCCTCCTCGACGGTGACGACGGCCGTGCCGGTTCTTGCGCCTGTCGGCGATCAAGAAAACTAAGGTAAGCCTTACCTAATGCCTGGCGCCATACTCCATCGCGAACATGTTCCGGGGCGGGGCGCGGAACCGACCGGGCCGGGCGGCCTCGGCTGCGGACCGAACCGATTCACCGAGGCCGTGGAATGGCCGCGGAACCGTTTCGCCGGAAGAAAAACGGCGGATAGGTCACACACGCCATCAGAGAACACACTTGACCTGTTTGTCCCGATAAGATGCCGCCACGACTTTTTATTAAGGAAGGTCGAGGGGGATCGCCATTCACGGCGAGGAGCGGGGAGGGTGAGCGTGACCGGCCACGAGCCTGACGACGATCCGAACGCGGACCCGCCGCCGGAGGATCCCTGGGCGTTCCCTCCTCCACCGCCGCCCGCCGGCTGGGGCCGCGGCAACGCCTCGCCGCCCGTCGCTCTCCCGCCGTGGGCCGCGCCGCCCGTCCCGCCGCCTGGTCCGGCGCAGCCCATGCCGCCGCCCGCCGGAGGCGGGCAGGGCGAGGAGGCCGCGGGCGAGACGGCGTTCGCCGGCGACGCCGACCCGTGGCGGATCCCGCCGCAGCCCCGCTGGGACCCGGCCCACGAACCTCCGCCGACCCAGCACACGGTGAACGACGTCCCGGCCCCGGAGACCGCTCCCGGCGACCGGGCGCCCGCGTACGAGCCTCCCCCGGCACCGGAGCAGGCCCTCCCGGCGTCCCAGGAACCGCCCGCCACGATCTTCGACCTGCCTCCGTCGGCGACCAGCCGCTCGACGCCGCGCCCGCCCGGCTCCCGGATGCCCGCCGGCGGGTACGGTGGCCCGGCCTACGACCCGACGCAGCAGTGGCAGCCGGGCGCCCCGCCGACGATGTACGACGAGCCGTGGCGCCGGGACGCGCCGCAGCGCAGCCGCCGGACCATCCGCCTGAAGCCGATCCTGCTCACGGTGGCCGGCCTGGTCGTCGTCGCGCTCATCGCCGGCGGCGTGGTGTTCCTGACCGGACGCGGGCCGCTGCACCACACGACGACCGGGCCCGCGGCGCAGCTCGCCGGGGCGACGTTCGCGCCGGACCCCGCCGCCAAGGCCGACGGCCACGACCAGGAACTGCTCGGCGTGGCGTCGGCCGGCTCCATCGTCGTCGCGGTCGGCGGCGAGACCGAGACCGCCGACTACCGCGGAGAGTTCCTGGTCTCCAGCGACGGCGGGCGGTCCTTCCGCCTCGCCGACGTCCGTACGCCCGACGGCGCCGAGCCCGGGTACGGCGACACGCCGCGGGTGATCGCCGGTTCGGCCGGCGCGTGGGTCGCCCTCGGCGGCTCGCACGCCGGGACCGCGGTCTGGACGAGCCGCGACGGCCGGACCTGGATCCGCCAGCCCGACTCGACCGGCGCGGTCTTCGGCCGGGACAAGATCACCCGAGTCGCCCGCACCGCGAGCGGCTTCGTCGCCGTCGGCGACACCTCGCAGAAGGGCGACTACAGCGACGCGGTCCCGGTCGTGTGGCTCTCCTCCGACGGCCGGCAGTGGGAGCGGCTGGGCAACGACCAGCTGAAGATGTCGCTGCCGGGCGGTCCGCTCTCGCTGATCGACGTCGCCGCGCACGGCAACGTCGTCATCGCGTACGGCTGGGCCACCAACGGCAAGGGCCAGATCGTCAAGGACGGCGTATGGCGCTCGTCCGACGGCGGCCGTACGTGGGCCTCCGTCGACATACCGCATCCGAAGGGCACCGCGGGCCCGGGCATCGCCATCGCGGCCACGCCCACGGGGTTCATCGCGGGACGGAACGCCCACAGCAAGTCCGAGCAGTACGGCGTCGTGCTCACGTCGGCGGACGGGAACAGCTGGCGGAAGGCCGGCGAGATCCACCTGCCCGGGTACGGCGGCCTGCAGCGGCTCGCGTCCTCCGACCGGGGCCTGGCCGCCGTGATCGGCGGGGACAAGAAGGTCCTGATCGCCCGCAGCCCCGACGGTGGCACCTGGCAGAACGGCGGTGACGTGCCGGTCTCCTCCGGCCGCACGATCGAGGGCGTGGCGGTGACCGCCGGCGCGACGATCGTCGCCGCCCGCGAGGACGACGGGCAGGACACCGACGCCGTCCTCGCCGTACGCGACACGCTGGGCCAGGAGCTTCCGGTCGACGTGTCGGCGATCCCGGGCGCGGTACGGCCGGACCAGACCGTGACGTCCGTCGCGACCTCGCCCGACCTGCGGGTCGCCGTCGGCGGCACGAACGGCGACGGGGCCGTGTGGACCTCGCCCGACGGCTCCCGCTGGACCCGCGCGAGCGACACGGGCGGTGCCCTGGCACGGCCCGGCAAGCAGCGGCTCGTCAACGTGGCCTCGGGCGCGGCGGGCTGGGTCGCCGTCGGCTACGACGGCGACCGGCCGCTCGCGGCCACCTCGCCGGACGGCACGAGCTGGCACTCGGCCGCCGGGTTCGACCCCGGCTCGGGCCACGCCGCCACCTACGCGGCCGCCTATGGCAAGGCCGGATACGTGATCGTCGGAGAGTCGGGCTCCTCGGCCGGCACCTGGGTCTCCTCCGACCTGAAGTCCTGGACCCCCGGCAGCGGCGGCGACCTGGAGGGCACGAAGACGGCGAACCGCTGGATGCGGGGCGTCGTCGCCGGGGCGTCCGGCTACGTCGCGGTCGGCGGTGTCAGCGACCCGTCGGTCAAGGACGCGCCGCAGGGCCGCCCCGCCGTCTGGACGTCATCCGACGGCGTGAAGTGGACGCTGAAACAGCTCCCGCAGCCGTCCGGGACCCTGGAGGGGTGGTTCGACCACGTGGCGGCCCGCGGCAGCCTTCTCGTGGCGATCGGCACGGCCGCCACCGCCTCCGGCCGTACGGCGTTCGCCTTCGTCTCCTCCGACGGCGGCGCGTCGTGGCAGGAGGTCCGGCTGCCGAAGGCGGGACAGGACGGTGCCGACTCCAGTGACCGCAACTCCACCGCCACCGCTCTGACCGCCACGTCGCACGGTTTCGTCATCGCGGGCGCGGCCGGGCGCACCGGGCGCACGGACGTGGTGCTGTGGACCTCGGCGGACGGCCGCTCGTGGGCGGCGCAGACGCCGCAGGGCATCGGGCTGTCCGGCCGCGGCGACCAGTGGCTCACCGGGCTGGCCGCGGCCGGCACCGAGCTGCTCGGCGTCGGGATCAGTGCGGATCATCGGGGCGAACAGCCGACGCTGTGGCGGCGGCCCGTGCCATGAGCGAGCGCAGCGAGCGAATCGACAAGCACAGCGCCCTGGCCACTCCTCCGACGAAAGGAGGGCACATCAGTCATACTTCCGGGAGTCCCATCGCTGTCAAGCCCCTCACCGTGAGCGCCTCCTACCCCCGGGAACGCCTTTCGTGACGCGCCTGGAACGGACCCTCCTCGCCGCGGTCGCGTCGCTGCTGTGCCTCGCGGCCTGTGCCGGCGTGCGCGTGGCGGCCGGCGGTGACGGACCACACCGCGACCTGGCGGCGGCGCCGAAGGCGGATCCGGCGGTGTTCCCGACACGCGTCATGCCGCTGGGCGACTCGATCACCGACGGCCTGCAGTCGCTGGGCGGCTACCGCAGCGACCTGTGGCAGTACATGAGGGCCGACGGGATGAAGGTCGACTTCGTCGGCTCGCGGTCCAGCGGCCCGCCGCAGCTCGCCGACCGCGACAACGAGGGCCATCCCGGCTGGCGCATCCACCAGCTGACCGCCCACGCGCGCGCCTGGCTGCTGGAGTACCGGCCCGACGTCGTGCTCCTGCAGATCGGCACGAACGACGTCATCCAGCGCCGGGACCTGCGGGCCGCGCCCGCGCGCCTGGCCGCGCTGATCGACCTGGTCACCACGACGGTGCCGTCCGCGCAGGTGTACGTCGCGACGATCACGCCGCTGGCCGCCAAGGCGAGGGAGGCGCGGGCCCGCGCCTTCAACGCCGCGATCCCGCCGATCGTCGCGGCCCGGGCGTCCGCGGGCCGCCACGTCCACCTGGTCGACATGCACGCGGCGCTGGGCAAGGGCGACCTGTTCGCCGACGGCATCCACCCGACGAACGGCGGCTACGCGAAGATGGCCGCGCGCTGGTATTCGGCCATCACCGGCGAGCCGCTGACCCGGTGGGAGGCGGAGTCACCGTCGTACGCGACGGTCAGCGACGGAGAGCGGCTGGAGACGGCGAACGCCTCCGGCGACGGCAAGGTCGGCTACCTGGCCGGGGCGGGCAGCTTCCTGCAGTTCACGCTGGAGATGCCGCAGACCGGTCGCTACCGGCTCTACGTACGGGCGGGCAACGGCACGGGCGAGCCGTGCGAACAGCGGCTGACCGTGAACGGCCGGGCCGGCGGACGGCTGCGTTACCCGGCGTACGGCTGGGACCGCTGGACCATCACCGCGGCCGACGTCGCCCTGAACGCCGGCCGCGACACGCTGCGCCTCACGCGGGCGACCTGCAGCGCCGAGATCGACGCCATCGCCCTCGCCCCCGCGCGCTAGCCGGTCTCAGCCGGCCCGCAGGACGCGGAAGGGAGCGTCGAGGGCGGCGGACCACCACTGGTCGCCGGTCAGGTGCTCGATCAGGCCGAGGACATGGTCCTCGGTTCCGGGCTCGGGAAGATCGCTCTCCTCCGGCAGCGGATCGCCCTCGTCCCGTACGCACTCGCCCTCCACGTACAGGAGTTCGCGCGCCTGACGGTCGCCGACGGGCGCGTCATGCAGCAGCAGACCTGAAACGTTCCATCCCATCGGCGGATCGTACCGTCGGTGATCGTCTTCTCAGGAACGGTCTCCGTGGTCGTCGGTGCGGATCCGGGCGAGGGCCGCCTTCAGCCGGGGGCGCAGCAGGCGCTGGGCCGGGCGCTCGATCAGCACGTGGATCAGGTACGACGCCACCAGCGCGCCCACGATGAGCACGGCGAGGACCTCCCAGCGGCCCATGTGCGGCAGCAGGCGGGGCACGAACGTGCGGGAGACCGTCTGGTGGATCAGGTACAGCGGGTACGTCAGCAGCCCGAGCAGGGTCAGGCCGCGCCAGCGCAGCCACGACAGCCGGTGCGTCGCGACCAGGGCCATGATGAGGAAGACGACGGTCACCCCGGCCGGGATGATGTACAGCGAGTGCGGCGCCGCGGTGAAGTCGGGAAAGTTGTACTTGACGTCGTAGTAGCAGCCGAGCGCCCAGGACAGGGCGATCAGCAGCCACACGAGGATGTTCGACCCGTACCGGTAGATGAGGAAGAAGCCCATCCCGGCCACGAAGAACGGCGCGTACCGCCACAGGAGAACGACCTTGAGGAAGTTCTCGCCCGACTCCAGCGCGAAGACGCTGAACAGCAGCCAGCCCGTCATGAAGGCCACGCACCGGTTGAACGTGATCCCCCACCAGGTGAACAGGGCGATCAGCACGTAGAAGTGCAGCTCGACATAGAGGGTCCAGTAGACGACCTCCATGCGCTGGGAGCCGACGCCCTCCTGGAGCATGGTCAGGTTCGGCAGGAGCCGCTTGAGCGGGCCGTCGGTGTTCGGGCCGAAGGGCACCCACGAGTCGAACGCCAGGTACGCCGCGAGCGACAGCAGCACGCCGACCCAGTAGGCCGGGAACAGCCGCAGGAACCGCGACACGATGAAGTCGCCCGGTTTGCGGCCCCAGGCGCTCAGCAGGATGACGAATCCGCTGATGAGGAAGAACAGCTCGACGCCCAGGAAGCCGTACCGCGTGAACGGCGCCAGCCCCGGGAAGATCCGCCGGGCGTTGCCGCCCGGCCACTCGGGGGCGGGCACGCCGGTGTAGTGGTGCAGCATGACCACCGCCGCGGCGACGAAGCGCAGCACGTCGAGCTCGCGGAGCCGGCCCATGGCGCGCCGCTCGGCCTGCGCCGGCGAGGCCTCCTCCGACGGCGTCGCCGTCGGCACCGCCTCGGTCGGCACCGCCTCGCTCGGCGCGGCGTCGCCCGGCACGGCGTCGGAGCGTGTCGTCCCAGCGTCCATCAGATACCCGTGATCCGCACGATGACCTGCTCGTTCCCCTCGGTGAACCCCTCATAGTCGAACCGCACGCCCGACGCGGACACGAACTCCTCCCACGCCCGGTACTCGTGCTCCCGCCAGCCGGGATAGCCGAAGTACTCGTCGAAGACGATCACCGTGCCCACGCTCAGCCGGGGGCCGAGGTGCGTGAGGACGGTACGGGCCGAGGAGTACAGGTCGGCGTCGATGTGCACGAACGCCACCGGCTCGGGGTGGTCGGCGAGGAAGCCCGGCAGGGTGTCCTCGAAGAGCCCGACGACGAGTTCGGCGCCGACGACCTCCGGCGGCTCCTCGACGGCGAAGTGGCCGGCCGGGAACCCCTCGCGCCAGTCCTCCGGCAGCCCCGCGAACGAGTCGAAGCCGAAGACGTTCTTGCCCTCGCGCGCCTCGGCGACGACCGCGAGGGTGCCGCCGGTGTGCACGCCGAACTCCAGCGCCATGCCGTCCTGTCCGGCGGCCAGCGACAGGGCGTACTCCAGCGTCGCGCGCGGGTCGGGCAGGCGGGGCGCGCCGGGCATGATCTGCCGGGCGAGGACGTCGGCCTCGGCCCGCGCGGCCTCATCGGCCGGCAGCGCGGCGAGCCTCGCCTCCTCGCGCGCCCGCCGCCGCTGTTCGGCCTCCAGCGGCGTCGCGGGCGGCGCGAGGAAGTCGACCGCGCCCTCGATGCCGCCCTCGTACGCGGTGCGGCCGCGCTCCAGCACGACGCCGCGCCCGCAGACCCGCTCCAGCGTCCCCATGTCGTGGGAGACGATGACGAGCGTGCGGCCCTCGGCGTGGAACTCACCGATGCGTTCGAGGCACTTCTTCTGGAACGGCGGGTCGCCGACCGCGAGCACCTCGTCAACGAGGAAGATCTCCGGGTCGGTGTGCACGGCGACGGCGAACCCGAGCCGCATGAACATGCCCGAGGAGTAGAACTTCACCTGCGTGTCGAGGAAGTCCTCGATCTCGGAGAACGCCACGATCTCGTCGTAGCGCGCCTCGGTCTCGGCCTTGGTCATGCCGAGGATGGCGGCGTTGAGGAAGATGTTCTCCCGCCCGGTGAGGTCGGGGTGCAGTCCCGCGCCGACCTCGATCAGGCCGGCCACCCGGCCGCGTACGCGCACCGACCCCGCGTCGGGCTGCATGACGCCGGAGATGAGCTTGAGCAGGGTGCTCTTGCCCGAGCCGTTGAGGCCCATGAGGGCCAGCGACTCCCCCTGCGCGACGGTGAGCGACACGTCGTCCAGCGCGGTGAACCGCTCGGACAGGCTCTGGCGGCGCACGGCGCGTACGGTGATCTCCTTGATGGAGTGCGCGTGCCGCAGGGTGAAGTGCTTCGACACCCCGTCGACGACGATCGATTCCATCAGGTCTCCTTCAAGGGGACTATCGGCTTTAGCCGGTGGGGGAATCGAAGCTCCCCTAGGAGTCGCCCCGCGTGCACGGGTCGTCCACCCACCATGTGTGTGATGGATTCAGGAATTGCACGCTTCGTATACAGACGATGTCTGTATGTTATTTGTGTCGCTGTTGTCAGGTGGGTTCGCCGGTTCTCCGGCGGGGTGCACGACCTCGGGCTGCATGTGGTGTGGTGCTCGAAGTACCGCCGGCCGGTCCTCGACGGCCGGATCGTAGAACGTCTGGAGAGGCTGGTCCGGGCCAAGGCTGAGGAACGGGGGTGGGGGGTCGTGGCGCTGGAAGTGATGCCCGGCCACGTCCACCTGTTCGTAGAGTACGGCCCGAAGTCGTCAGCCTCGTATGTGGCGAACCAGTTCAAGGGTTCGACCTCCCGCGTGGAGGAGTTCCGCACCTGCGGTCGAAGCTTCCGATGTTGTGGTCATCGTCATACTTCGCGGCCTCGGCCGGCGCGGTGAGCACTGAGGCGGTGCAGCGGTACATCGGCACCCAGCGGAAACGTCCGTGGAAGAAGACGAAGGAGGGCGGCTTGTGATCCGCGCCTATAGGTTCCTCCTGCGTCCCACGGCCGGTCAGGTGGTCGCGTTGGGTGCGATGCTGCGGGATCACTGTTCGCTGTACAACGCCGCTTTGGAACACCGTCGTACGGCCTACCGCAGGGCGGGTGTGACGATCCGCTACGGCGAGCAGTCGGGGGAGCTGAGGGCGATCCGCGCTGATGACCGGGGCGGTCAGGGCCGGTGGTCGTTCTCCTCCCAGCAGGCCACGCTGCGCCGTCTGGACAAGGCGTTCGCTGCGTTCTTCCGCCGGATCAAGGCCGGCCAGACACCGGGCTACCCGCGGTTCAAGGGGGTCGGGCACTTCGACACCGTCGTCTTCCCCAGGGACGGTGATGGCTGCCGCTGGGACTCCACCCCGCACACCGCTCAGACGCGGGTACGTCTGCAAGGTGTCGGGCATGTGCGCGTGCACCAGCACCGGCCCGTACGGGGCCGTGTGAAGACGATCAGCGTCAAGCGTGAGGGCAAACGCTGGTACCTCGTCCTGGCCTGCGACGACGTCCCCGCCGAACCGCTTGTCCCTACCGGTGCGGTCGTCGGCGTCGATATGGGCACGACGCACTTTTTGACCACCTCTGGCGGCGTACATGTCGCCAACCCGAAGTTCTTGGACACCGCGGCCGATGAACTCGCCGAAGCCCAGCGGCACCTGGCGACGTTCCCCGAACGCACCCGGCGACGCACCAAGGCGCACCGCGCCGCTGCCCGGAAGGTCGCCAAGCTGCATGCCAAGATCCGGCGGCAGCGCATTGATTTTCACCACAAGACCGCCCGCGCGCTGGTCCGCGACCACGACGTGATCGCGCATGAGCGACTGAACACGGCGGGCATGACCCGCGCACCCATGCCCAAGCCCGACCCGGAAAACGATGGCGCGTTCCTGCCGAACGGCGCCGCCGCCAAGGCGGGGCTCAACCGCAACATCCTCGACGCGGGTTGGGGACAGTTCCTCCGAGTTCTGGCGGACAAGGCTGAAAGCGCCGGTCGGCTCGTGATCCCGGTGGATCCCCGCAACACCTCCCGCACCTGCCCGCCCTCGGCCGGAGGCTGCGGGCACATCAGCGCGGACAACCGCATCACCCAAGCCAAGTTCCAGTGCACGGCGTGCGGCTTCACCGCCAACGCGGACCACGTCGGCGCGACCAACGTCCTCAACAGGGCCGGGCTGGCCCTCTGCGACGTGGCCTAGCCACGCCCGCAGGAAGCCCGCGCGTTCACGCATGGGTGGAGTCACCGCTACAGCTCCTGGGCGAACCGCCGCTGCAGGCGGGCGAAGACCAGCTGGGCCACGGCCAGCAGCAGCAGCGCGGCGAGCAGGCTCACCAGCCCGCGGACGGTCAGGTGGTAGGGGAAGGCGAGCAGGCCGCCGGGCAGGGCCGGCGCGCCGTTGGGCAGGGCCGCGGCGTGATCGTTGGTGGGCCACCAGAACGCCCGCTCGAACAGCAGCACCGCGCTCGTCAGCGGGTTGGCCAGGTAGACCTGGAGCGGCCAGCCGCCGTGCGCCGCCTCCTGCACGGTCGTCCACGGGTAGATCATCGGGACCGACCAGGGGACGACGATGTTGATGATGTCCACGACCTGCCCGAAGTCGCGGAAGAAGACGTTCACCGCGGCGAACAGCAGGCCGAACGCCATGGCCAGCGCCCCGACGATGGCGAACGCCAGCACGATCGAACCGGTCGCGATCCACGACGGCGTCCACCCGGCCCAGATGGCGCCGCCCATGAGCACGCCCAGCGCGGGCAGCATGTGCACGCCGGACACCAGCATCGAGGAGACCGGGAACAGCTCGCGCGGCAGGTAGACCTTCTTCACGAGCGGGGCGTTGCCGACGACCGACCACGCCGTCGTGATCAGCGTCTCGGTGAAGAAGCTGACGAGCACCATCCCGGAGAACAGGAACACCGGGAAGTTCGGGATCGCCTTGCTCATCTTCAAGAAGATGCCGACGACGAAGAAGTAGACCGCGAAGTTGACCGTCGGCCGTACGTAGGACCAGCCGAGCCCGAGCAGCGATCCCTGGTAGCGGCTGCGCAGCTCCCGGCGGACGAGCAGGCGCAGCAGGTAGCGCCGCCGCGCGACGTCGAGCAGTCCGCCGCCGCGGCCGGGCGCGACCAGCGGCGGTACGGTCACCGACCCTCCCGGCGGGCGGCCTCGAAGGTCTCCCGCCACCGGTCGACCGACGCGAGCTCGGGAATCGCCTCGCGGTAGCGCCGGCTCAGCTCGGGCCACTCGCGCATGAGCCGGGCGTGCAGGGCCATGTTCCGCTGGACGAGCGCCCGGAACCGCTTCGGGTCGCGCTGGTACCAGGCGGCCTTGGTGCCGTCGGCCGAGGACACCAGGGCGCTGTCGTACCGCGACAGCAGCCACCAGGTCTGGTCGACGTGCGGCACCGCGACCTCGGGGTGCTCGCGCGAGTAGGAGTCGACCGGCCGGAGCTGGCGCGCCGCCCCGGCGAGGGCCGTCCTGATCATTGCCCGGCGCCCTTCGGGGGCGACCGGCTCACGGCCCTTCTTCGGCGGCCTGCGGCGTTTGATCTCGGGGAACTCGTCGAAGTCCGGCTCGGCGCGCGCGTCGGTGAAGTCCGCGCGCAGGGCGCGCAGCTCGGCCATCTTCGTCGTCATCGACCGGTGCAGCTCCCCTGGGCCGCGCAGCACGTCCTCGACCGCCTTGAGCATCAGCTCGACCGTGGAGTACTGCATCGCGAGCGCGTGCTTGGTGGCGATGAACAGGCTCTCCTTGAGCATGTTGCCGCCCCGCGTGTACGGGGAGTACATCAGTGCGGTGATCAGGCGGTTCCGCTCGGTGAAGTAGGCCTGCCAGTCGAGCGTGTCGTCCTTGGAGTGCCAGGGCACGTGCCAGACGGCCGCCCCCGGCAGCGAGACGGTGGGGAACCCCGCCTCGCGCGCCCGCACGCCGTACTCGATGTCGTCCCACTTGATGAAGAACGGCAGCGACAGGCCGACCTTGCGGATCACGTCGAGCGGGATCAGGCACATCCACCAGGCGTTGTAGTCGACGTCGACGCGCCGGTGCAGCCAGGGGGTCTCGCGCAGCGGGTGGGCGGCCAGGTCGTGGCCGAGGAGGGTGTGCGGCGCCGGCGTCATCCACCAGCGGTAGCGGGCGATCGTCTCGCCGAAGACGTGCAGCACCGACCGGTGGAAGATGTCCATCATGTGCCCGCCGACGATCGTGGGCGTACGGGCGAGGTCGGCGAACACCACGGCGCGCAGGACGCCCTCGGGCTCGACCACGACGTCGTCGTCCAGCAGCAGGACGTAGTCGCTGCGGCCGGCGTCGAGGGTCTCGGTCATCGCGCGGGAGAACCCACCGGAGCCGCCGATGTTGCCCTGGTCGATGAGCCGGAGCCGCCCGCCCAGCGCCTGCGCGGCCGCTGCGAAGTCCGGCCGGTCCGCCACCCGCCGGGTGCCCTGGTCGATCACGAAGATCTGATCGACGACGTCCAGGACGTCGCTCGCCTCGCCGAGCGCGCGGAGCTGGTCGACGCAGTAGTCCGGCCGGTTGAACGTGGTGATGCCGATGCTGGCGCTGCCGTGCGGCCGGTCGGCGTCGGCGCACCACTCGGCGCGTTCGAGCACGACCTCGCGGTCGCCGGCGGCGACGTCGAACCAGTACCAGCCGCCGTCGATGAACGGCTCCAGCGGCAGCTCCAGCTCGCGGTCGACGGCCGTGTCCGCGTCGACCTCGAGCTGGGTGACGCGCTGGACGAAGCCCTTGCCGGTCGAGCGGTAGACGACGACGATGGCGTCGCCGCGCAGCCGCAGGCGCAGCCGGATCTCGTCCACGACCGTCCAGCGGCGCCAGTAGCTCGCCGGGAACGCGTTGAAGTAGGTGCAGAACGAGGCCCGTCCGCCGGGGGCCACGGCGACGCTGCGGCGCCCGGCGATCCGCACCTCGCGGGCGCCCGGCCCGGCGGCGGCCGTCCCGCCCCGCCCGCCCCGGCTCTCGACGTACAGCTTCTGCACGTCGAGGTCGCGGTCGGCGGGCAGCACGACCCGCTGCAGAACTCTCATCTGGCCCCCTTGGTGCCACGGGCCGCGAAGTGCGGGCGCAGGCGGTTGTCGTACATGGTCAGCGCGGACGCGATGGCCATGTGCATGTCGAGGTACTGGTACGTGCCGAGGCGCCCGCCGAACCACACGCCCTTCTCGGCGCGGGCGCGTTCGCGGTAGCGGACGAGCTTGGCCCGGTCGGCGGCGGTGTCGATCGGGTAGTACGGCTCGTCGCCGGCGTCGGCGAACCGGGAGTACTCCCGGACGATCACGGTGCGGTCGGGCGGGTGCTCACGCTCGGGGTGGAAGTGGCGGAACTCGTGGATCCGCGTGTACGGCACGTCCTCGTCGGCGTAGTTCATCACCGGCGTGCCCTGGAAGTCGCCGGTCGCCACCACCTCGGGCGCGAAGTCGAGGGTGCGCCAGCCCAGCCGGCCCTCGGCGTGGCCGAAGTAGCGGTCCAGCGGGCCGGTGTAGACGACCGGGACGTTGCCGGCGGCGTCGAGGTCGAAGAAGTCGGTGCCGAGGCGCACCTCGATGTTCGGGTGGTCGGCCATGCGTTCGAGCCAGGCGGTGTAGCCGTCGACCGGCAGGCCCTCGTACCGGTCGCTGAAGTAGCGGTCGTCGAAGGTGTACCGCACCGGCAGGCGGGTGATGATCTCCGGAGGCAGCTCGCGCGGGTCGGTCTGCCACTGCTTGGCCGTGTACCCGCGGATGAACGCCTCGTACAGTGGGCGGCCGACCAGCGAGATCGCCTTCTCCTCCAGGTTCGCCGGGTCGGTGACCTCGGCGGCCTGCTCGGCGACGAGCGCGCGTGCCTCGTCCGGGGACATGGCGCGGCCGAAGTACGCGCAGATGGTGCCCAGGTTGATCGGCATCGGGTAGACGCGGCCCTTGAAGATCGTGAAGACCCGGTGCCGGTAGCCGGTGAAGGAGGTGAACCGGTTGACGTACTCCCACACGCGCTCGTTGGAGGTGTGGAACAGGTGCGCGCCGTAGCGGTGCACCTCGATGCCGGTCGAGGGCTCGATCTCGCTGTAGGCGTTGCCGCCGACGTGGTCGCGGCGCTCGACGATCAGCACGCGCAGTCCGAGGTCGCGGGCGCAGCGTTCGGCCACGGTCAGGCCGAACAGGCCGGAGCCCGCGATGACCAGATCAGCGTTCACGGACATCCTCGGTCGGGACGGCCGGCGTGTCGCGCGCCCCTTTCGGGGCGACGAACCGCCGGTACAGCGGACGGCGGATCCAGGCCGGCGTCAGCCGGTATCCCCCGCGGACACTCACGTTGCGGACGTACTGGGCGCGGGTGGTGAACCCGCCGCGCCGCAGCTCGCGCTGCAGGCGCAGCTCGGCGCGCAGCAGGGCCATGCCGCCGCGCCGTTCGTACGCCCCGTCGCCCACGCGGTAGTACACGAGCGGCTCGGGCAGGTTCACGACCGTCGCGCCGCTGGCGATCATACGGGCGAAGAGCCAGTAATCCTCCATCAGCGGCAGGTCGCCGTAGCCGCCCGCGGCGAGCACGGCACGCCGCCGGTACACCACGGTCGGATGGTTGAAGGGGTCGTGCAGCCGGGCGTACCGGGCGATGTCGGCGGGCGCGGAGACCGGCGTGCGCCGGCCCACGATGTCGTGCCGGTCGCTGCCGAACTCCAGCATGCCCGCGCCGACCAGGTCCGCCCCGTCCTCGATGACCGGAAGCTGTACCGCGAACCGCTGCGGCATCGCGATGTCGTCCGCGTCCATACGGGCCACGATGTCGTGTCGGCCGGCCGCCAGCCCCGCGTCGAGCGCGACGCCCAGGCCGGCGTTGCGTTCGAGACGCAGGAACGTCACGTCCACCGGGCTGCCCGCCCGTACCTCCTCCAGGCACGCCTCGAGTTCCGCCGGCACCGGACCGTCCTGGACGAGGACGACCTGCTCGGGGCGGCGGGTCTGCGCGTCCACCGCGCTGCGGAAGGCTTCGCGGACGTAGTCCGCGCGATCCCCCGCGTAGACGGTGAGGAGGAGCGAGAAGGGTTCGGCCATTCGTCCATCTCGAGGCGATGTTCCTGGTACGGGAAGAGCTGAGGCCAGTTAGGCGGAATGAATCTTATGCTAAGTTTGCGGACTCACTTTCCGGAGTTTTACCGGCATTAAACGGTAATAGCGAGGTAACAGTAGGTATCAGCCTTAAGGACGCGTATGTCGCGTCTGTGGTTGTCACGTACGAGCGGCGTGATCTCCTGGCCCGCGCGCTCGCGGCGATCGGCGCGCAGACCCGCCCGCCGGACGCGGTGATCGTGGTCGACAACGCCTCCACCGACGGCACCGCCGAACTCGTGCGCTCGCGCTTTCCCGCCGCCGACCTCCTCGTCCTGCCGTACAACACGGGCGGCGCCGGCGGCTTCGCGGCCGGCATCGCGCGAGCGCTCGAGCTCGGCGCGACGGCGCTGTGGCTGATGGACGACGACACGCTCCCCCGGCCGGAGGCGCTGGAGGAACTGCTGTCCACCTTCGGCCGCCACCGGCCCGCGCTCGCCGCCAGCCGCGTGCTGTGGACCGACGGGCGCGACCACCCGATGAACACGCCGCGCTCCCGGCCGTCGGGCGTCCCGGGCCACCCGCGCATCCGCTCGGCCTCGTTCGTGTCGGTCCTGCTCGACGCCGAGGTCGTACGAGAGTGCGGGCTTCCGCTGGCGGACTACTTCCTGTGGAACGACGACTTCGAGTACACGCTGCGGCTGCTGCGCGGGCGGCTCGGGCTGCTCTGCCCGCGCAGCGTCGTGGTGCACCACACGGCCGCCCCGGTGTTCGACGTGGGGACGCGCTTCTTCTACGAGGTGCGCAACAAGGTGTGGCTGTTCACCCGCAGCCGCTGCCTGGGGCCGGGCGAGCGGCTGCTGTACGCCGTTGCGACGCTGCGGCGGTGGGTTCGCGCGTTCGGCCGGTCGTCCGGGAGGGCGCGGCTGGGGCGCGAACTGCTCCGCGGCCTGTGGGCCGGGGTCCGCTCCGGTCCCCGCCCCAATGACGTCGTGCTCCCGCCGACCCGGCGCGGCGATCCGGAGACCGGCCGGTCGGATTAGCGATTCGGTGGCCGCCTCGGTCGCTCGGAGAGAATGACGAGCCCTCCCAGGGCGGCGAATCCGGCGGCGGCCAGAGCCATCCCGCGACGACGGGCCAGCAGCCCGGCCGCGACGTCGGCAAGATCGCACAACGCGCCGAGACGCAGGCCGAGTGCGCTCGCCGTCGGGCTCGAGGACAGAGTGGCGGCACCGAACGCGGCATCCCGCGCGGCGAAGAGACGGACGAACAGGCCACGGTCGTCCTCGGCCGCCCTGGCGAGTCCGACCGCGCGGCGCGCCACCCGGGGTGAAACGAGCGCGGTCGATCCGACCAGCAGACGGATCGCGCCGAGCCCCGTCGTGACGCGCGCCGCGAGGTCGCCCGATGTCCGGCCCGCCAGCGGAGGTAGGCCCGACCGCCACCACGCCGGCCACGCGCACGGTCGTGCGGCGATGGCCGTCACGAGCGTTGTGGGGTCGAGGAACGATCGACGCGCGGTGATCAGCCCGTCCTCGTCGAGTGTCAGCCGATCGACGGCGCGGACGCTGTACGGCCGCCCGCCGACCGTGCCCGTGAGCTCGACGTCGACGTACAGGACGTCGCCGTCGCCGGCCCAGCCGTGGACGTGGCCGGTCAGGTCGGGCACGAACGTCAGCAGCCGGGCGACGGCATCGTGCCAGACGGCCCGGCCGCGGCCGTCGCGCAGGAGGGGTTGCTCCAGTACGACTTCGGGGTGGAGAAGGTCGTCCCAGGCGTGCGGCGCGGGAGCCCGCCAGCCCGATGCGAAGGCGTCGACGACCGCGCCCCTCCTGGTATCGCTGATACTCATAGTATCTACGGTACGTTCGGTCGTATGGACGTGCAACCCCAGCGGCTGATGTATGTGGAACAGACCCGCCGATCGCTCCTGGACGCGGCCGAGAGCCACTTCATTTCGGCGGGCTATCGCGCGACGTCACTCGACGCGATCGCCGAGGCCGCGCGTTTCACCAAAGGAGCGCTGTATCGGCATTTCGCCAACAAAGAAGCGGTCTTCACGGCGGTCCTGGAACGCGTGCAGCGCGAGGCCGTCGAGCAGATCGCGCTCGCCCCGGCCGGACCGGCGCTCGAATGGCCGGACGTCATGGTCGCCGTGGGCGCCTACCTCGACACCACGACCTCGGAACGGTTCCGCCGGATCGTGCTGGAGGAGGCCCCCGGAGTCCTCGGCTGGGCGCGCTGGCGAGCGCTCGATGAACGGGCCACGGGCGGGATCGTGCGTCAGCTGGTGGAGCGACTCACCGAGGCGGCCGTCATCAAGCCGGTCGACATTTCCGTCACCAGCAGACTCATCTGCGCGGTCGTCGCCGAAGCCGCCCTGAGCCTGGCCGCGGACGACGACCCATGTGCGGCGCGCCGGACGGCCTTGGCCTGCATCGAACAACTGCTCTCCGGGCTGCGGGCCTGAACTTTGGCCCGGGGTCCGGCCGTCGACCGCCGACAGCGCGGCCGGCCACCGCCTGAACGCCGCACGGCGGCGCAGACGAGGCCGACGCCGCCGGCGGGCGAACGAGCCGCGCAGTCCCCGTCCGCGCGGGCTCTTACCTCGCTGGCCGACTAGCAGGGCACCTGGTCGGCCTTGATCTCGCCGTTGACCTTGGGGATCTCCGGGGTCACCTGAACGCCGGCCGGGGCGACCACCAGCGACACCGTGCCCGGCGGCACCGTCGCGTCGGGCAGGATCCGCACGCCCGGGACGGCGACGCCCAGCGCGTCCGCCTGGCGCTCCGCGCCGGTGCCGTACAGGATCCTGGTCTCCTGCTGCACGGGCCCCTTGGCCGCGGTCACCCGGAAGTGGCGGGCCCGCAGGTCCTTGATGACCTTCTTCGAGCCGTTGACGACGCGGACCTTGACCTCCTGGGGCTTGGGCTGCTCGGCCTGCGGCGGCGCGGGGGCGGGCGCGGGGAGCGCGTCGTCCTTGCGGATGGCCTCGAACAGCGGTTTCGCCTCGGCCGTGTTCCACTGCACCCGGTTCGGGTCCCTCGGGTACACCTGGGTCGGGACGGTGACGAATCGCACCGTGCCCGCGGTCATCCCCCGCAGACTCGTGGCCAGCTTGCGCATCGCCGACACGCTCAGCTTGTCGTCGGTCGCGATCGACTTGGTCACGGCGTCGAGGAACCGGTACATCTTGGCCGGGTCGGTGAACATGCTGCTGCTCGTGGCCTTGTTGACCACCGAGGCCATGAACTTCTGCTGCCGCTGGATGCGTTCCAGGTCCGAGCCGTCGCCCAGGCCGTACCTCGTCCGCACGTAGCCGAGCGCGTCGTTGCCCTTGACGACCTGGCGGCCGGCCTTGAGGCTGAGGTTGGCGCGCGGGTCGTACACCGCGTGCGGCACGCAGATCTCCACCCCGCCGAGGGCGTCGACGACCCGCTTGAAACCGGTGAAGTCGATCTTGACGTAGTGGTCGATGTGGATGTCGGTGGTGGACTCGATCGTCTTCCACGTGCAGGGCGCGCCCGCGTACGCGAAGGCGGAGTTGAGCATGCCGAAGTACGGCGCGACCTTCTGGCCGTTCTTCTTGGTGCAGCCGGGCACCTGGACCATGGAGTCGCGCGGGAAGCTCACGGCGACGGCGTGATCGCGGTTGGGCGAGATGTGCAGCAGGATCGTCGTGTCGGAGCGCTCGCCGCTGATGTCGGGCGACCAGTAGGCCTTGTTCGCCCCGTCACGGGAGTCCGAGCCGAGCAGCAGGATGTTCATCGACTTGTTCAGCTTGGCGGGGCGGTTGGCGCCGAGCTGGTCCTCGACGTGCTCCTTGTGGATGTTTCCCTCGAAGTGCTCGTACAGGTACACGACCGTCCCGCCGGCGGCGAGCACGACGAACGCGGCGATGCCCGCGACCCATCGCAGACCGCGGCGGCGCCTGCGCGCGGGCCGTACGGGCTCGGACGCGTCCGGCTTCGCCGCGGGGGGCTCCCCGCCGTCACCGTTCCCGTCCTCGGTGGCCGTGGCCTCCTCGGCCTCGCCCGGTTCCGGCTCCACGGACCCGGCCTCGACCTCGGTGAGCCCGGCCTCGGTGGGCTCAGGCCCTGTGGTCTCGGGCTCTGTGGGCTCGGCCTTGGTGGGCTCGGGCTCTGTGGGCTCGGCCTTGGTGGGCTCGGGCTCGGTGGGCTCGGGCCGGGGGTCGACGTCCTTGGCCGGGCCGTCGGCGCCGTTGTCCGCCATCACACCTCATCAGTCCGTTCGCAGGCCGTGGCCGTACGAGAAGTTCCGCTCCCCCAATTGGACGCAGGACGACCAAGACTCGTTGCCCATTGGTCGGTAAAGCGCCGGATGACAGACATTAACGTTTTACTCCGCGAACCGGAGAATCTGGGAGCGAGGGCGTTCGAGGTTTTCCCCAAGGCGCTCCGGAGGCTGGCCGCCGCCGTGCCGTGCCGGGTACGTTCGGGCCACTGCCCGCGGGGACGCCCTCCGCGTACGGGCCGGTGGGAGGACGCATGTCGCTGCTCGCTCAACTGACCGCCGCGATCGGTGACGGCTCGATCGAGGTCGTCGACCTGACCGCACCGCTCTCGGAGGACACGCCGATCCTCCAGTTGCCGGAGCCGTTCGGCAACACGGTGCACTTCTCGCTGCGGGAGATCAGCCGGTACGACGACCGCGGGCCGGCCTGGTACTGGAACGACATCGTCACCGGCGAGCACACCGGCACCCACTTCGACGCGCCGGTGCACTGGATCACCGGCCGCGACGGCGACGACATCTCCCAGGTGGCGCCGCGGCGGCTCATCGCCCCGGCGGTCGTGCTGGACGTCGCCGACCGGGTGGCCGGCGACCCCGACTTCCTGCTCCAGATCGACGACGTGCGCGACTGGACGAAGGCCAACGGGCCGCTGCCCGAGGGCGGCTGGCTGCTCTACCGCACCGGCTGGGACGCGCGCTCGGCCGACCAGGAGGCGTTCCTCAACGCCGACGAGAGCGGCTCCCACACGCCGGGCATCTCGGCCGAGTGTGCGCGCTGGCTGGCCGAGGAGACGCCGATCCTGGGGCTCGGGGTGGAGACGGTGGGCACCGACGCGGGCGGCGCGCCCGCGCTCGACCCGCCGTTCCCCTGCCATTCGTTCCTGCTGGGCGCGGGCAAATACGGCCTGACGCAGCTGCGCAACCTCGACCGCCTGCCCGTACGCGGCGCCGCGGTGATCGCCTCGCCGCTGCCGATCGTCGGCGGTTCGGGCAGCCCGGCCCGGGTTCTCGCCCTGGTCGAGCGTTGATCGTCGCGGAGGCGGTGGGCGAGGCGCTCGCCGGGCTGGGCGTCCGCACGGTGTTCGGCGTCGTGGGCAGCGGCAACTTCCACGTCACGAACGCTCTGGTGGCGGGCGGCGCGCGGTTCGTCGCGGCCCGCCACGAGGGCGGGGCGGCCACGATGGCCGACGCGTTCGCGCGGGCGGGCGGCGGCGTCGGTGTCCTGTCGGTGCACCAGGGCCCCGGCCTGACCAACGCGCTCACCGGCATCACCGAGGCGGCCAAGAGCCGCACGCCGCTCCTCGTGCTGGCCGCCGAGACCGCCGGATCCGCGGTGCGGTCCAACTTCCGCGTCGACCAGGCCGCGCTGGCCGCGGCGGTCGGCGCGGTCCCCGAGCGGGTGCACTCGCCCGCGTCGGCCCTCGCCGACCTGGCCCGCGCCTGGCGCACCGCGGTCACCGAACGCCGCACGGTCGTCCTGGGCCTGCCGCTCGACGTCCAGGCCGCCGAGTTCCCCGGCCCCACGGTCACATCCGGGCGGCCGACGCCCACACCGCCGGCCGACGGCCACACGCGCGGCCACGCCGAGGAACCGGACACCGGCACACGGCCCGAGGCCATACGGCCTCCCGACGCCCCGCCGGGCCGGCCGGGCCCGCTCACGACATCCGGCCAGGCGACGGTCCCCGGCCCGCCCGCGGCGGGCAACGCGATGGCGGCCTCCGGCGCGTCCGTGACCTCCCGTCCGGTCGCGATCTCTGTTCCGCCCGCCCCGCCCCCGCCCGTGCCGGGGCCGGAGGGGGTCGCGCGGCTGGCCGACGTCCTGGCCGGGGCCGGGCGCCCGGTGTTCCTGGCGGGCCGGGGAGCGCGCGGAGCGCGCGAGGCTCTCGTCGCGCTGGCCGCGCGCACCGGGGCGCTGCTCGCCACCTCGGCCGTGGCGCGCGGGCTGTTCCGCGGTGAGGAGTTCGACCTCGACGTGAGCGGCGGCTTCGCCTCTCCGGTGACCGCCGAGCTGGTGCGGGGCGCCGACGTGCTCGTCGGCTGGGGCTGTTCGCTGAACATGTGGACGCTGCGGCACGGCACCCTCGTCGGCGAGGACACGACGGTCGTCCAGGTCGATCTCGACACCGAGGCCCTCGGCGCCAACCGGCCGATCGACCTCGGTCTCGTCGGCGACGTCGCCGGCACCGCGCGGGCGGCCGAGGCGGAGCTGGCCCGGCGCGGCCACGCGTCCGGCGGTGCCCGCTCCCCCGCGCTGGCGGCACGGCTGGCCCGGGAGCGACGCTGGCGCGACGTTCCCTACGACGACGACTCCGACGAGGTCTCGATCGACCCCCGGACCCTGTCCATCGCCCTGGACGATCTGCTGCCCGCCGAGCGCACCGTCGCGGTCGACTCCGGAAACTTCATGGGCTATCCGGCGATGTACCTCGAGGTCCCCGACGTCGACGGCCTGGTCTTCACCCAGGCGTACCAGTCGATCGGCCTCGGGCTGGCCACCGCCATCGGCGCGGCGGTCGCCCGGCCGCACCGGCTGACGGTCGCCGCCCTGGGCGACGGCGGCGCCCTGATGGGCGTCGCCGAGCTGGAGACGGCGGTGCGCCTCGGCCTGGGGCTCGTCATCGTGGTCTACGACGACGAGGCGTACGGCGCGGAGGTCCACCACTTCGGCCCGGGCGGCGACCCGCTCGACACCGTCCGCTTCCCACCGGCCGACATCGCCGCGATCGCCCGCGGCTTCGGCTGCGCCGCGCTGACCGTCCGCCGCCGGGAGGACCTCGCGCCCCTGACCGAGTGGCTGTCGGGCCCTCGCGACCGGCCGCTGCTGATCCACGCCAAGGTCACGAGCGACCGCCCGTCCTGGTGGCTGGAGGAGGCCTTCCGAGGACACTGACCCACCGGGCTCGAGGACACCGCTCACTCGCCTGAGGACACCGGCCCGCCCGCTCGCCGCCCGAGGACGCCGACCGCTCGCTGCCCGAGGGCACTGGCTCGCTGTGTCCGGAGACCGCGGACGGGTCGGCACGCCGAGGATCGTTCGCGGGTGGCTCTCGTTCTCAGGCGCGTTCGCGGGTGGCGAGCACGGGGAGACCGGTCGGCTCCTGGGCGGTCTCGTGCCGGGGGAACAGCACCAGGGCCACCAGCGCCAGGCCGAACCCGCCGAGTCGCAGTGCCATCAGGAGCCGGTCGGCCGGCCAGGGCTCCTTGTAGAGCAGCGGCCCGAACAGCGCCAGCTCCGTCTTCGCCGCCACGGTCAGCACCGTCACGACGATCGACATCCGGCATCGTTGCAGCCCGATCTGCAGCTGGGCCAGCCCGAACACCGCCATCCCGACCGCGACGTACGGATACGGCGTCGTGTACGCGGCGGCGGCCAGGCCGTGCGTGCTGTAGACCGAGGCGACACCCTTGATCGCCAGCTCGGAGATGCCGAGGCTGATGCCGGACCCGAACCCGTACGCGACCCCGGCGAGCGGCCGGGCGTGCCGGCCGAACGCGCGCACGTCGCCGCCGACCAGCACCACCGCGCTGATCAGGACGCCCGGGACGACCACGGCGGCCAGCACGGCCGGGCCGGCGACACTGTTGGTCAGCACCTCGCGGTCGCCGTTGGAGACGCCGATGCACACGGTCGCGACCCCGAACAGCGCGATGCTGGACCACTCGCGGCCGGTCAGCCGTTCGCGGAAGAACACGCCGGCGTAGAAGAGGATGAACGCCAGGCTGGCGACGAAGATCGGCTCGGCCAGGCTGAGCGGCAGCATCGTCAGCGCCTCGACCTGCGTGACGACGCCCGACAGAACGATGACCAGGCCGGTGAGCCAGAGCCAGTTCGTGTAGGTGTACCTGATCAGCTGCAGCGGACGGGTGCCGCGCAGCACGGGCATGCGGTTCGCCGCGACCCGGAAGACGATGAACCCCAGGTAATAGATGATCGTCGCCATCGCCGCAAGGATGGCTCCCTTGATGTCAGCGGCACCCATGCGCCGGGCCTTCCGAGCGGCGTCGAATCGACATCGGGTTTCCTCGTCTCACAGGCCCCGATGATCGCGGGTTACTCATCGGGTATCAAGAGTCATATTCGCGCATGGAAACGACCATGTCCCGACATTCACCCGACCATAGGCGATGACTTCGCGTTTCGGTCGCCCTCAGTTCCAGGGCAGCGCGGCCCTGGCCTGCCAATATGCGTCGGGCGACATGGCCAGAGCGGACAAATCGCGCAATTCGCCCGGTTCGAGGGGAATGGACTCCGCCGCGAGGTTCGTCCGGATCTGCTGCACGCTGACCGCCCCGGACAGCACCGTGTCCGCCCACGGCCTCGCGAGGACCGCCGCCAGCGCGACCGTGTCCGCGGTCAGGCCGCGCCCGGCCGCCACGCGCCGTACGGTCTCGGGCGGCTCGGCCGCCAGGCGGCCGTTGGCCAGCCCCTCCTTGACGATGACGTGCGCGCCGGCGTCATGCGCCTCGGCCAGGGCGTCGCCGGCGGAGGACTCCAGGACGTTCCATGTCGACTGGACCGTCGTGAACAGACGCCGCCCGGCGACCTCCAGCGCGAGCGCCCGGCGTACGGTCTCGGCCTGGGCGGGCCCGGAGGTGGAGAACCCGACGCGCACGCCCTCGGCGGCCAGCTCCGCCAGGGCGTCGAGCAGCGCGGCGTCGCCGAAGAGAGGACTGCCGGCGGTCAGGGAGTGCACCTGGTACACGTCGAGCCGGTCACCGAGGAGCGCCCGCGTCTCGGCGAGCTGCGCGCGGAACCGGTCCAGAGAGTGCTCCTTGACCTCGTGCACCCCGGCGTCGGTACGCCAGCCGCCGACGTAGGCGTACCCCCACTTGCTGGAGACCGTGACGTCGGTGTGCCCGCGCTCGTCCAGCCAGCCCGCGAGGAACTCCTCCGACCGGCCGTAGGACCGCGCGGCGTCGATCCACCGGACCCCGGCCGCGTACGCGGCGTCGAGCACCTCCCAGGTCGCGGCCCGCATCGCCTCGACCGTACGCTCCGCGGGCAGCGCGCCCTCGCGGCCGAGGTTGATGTACGCGGGCCTGCCCAGGGCCGCCAGCCCGATACCCATCCGCATGCGTACCGTTCCCCCGATTCTCACCATGTTCTTCCGGGTTTCCCGGCCAATCGGATGCCCACCGTCGTCGGCCGACCGGCTTTCGGTAACACTAGTGTCCCCGAATGTCCCGCGACGGGAGGGATGGCGGTGGGCGGCAGGCAGCAGGCCGAGCGGCTCCGGGCGTGGCTCGACGGGCCGACCGGCGTCTCTCGCGCCGACCTCGAACGCCGTACGCGGTGGATGCTCATCATCGCGGTGGGGGGCGCCAACCTCGCCGGTGCGCTGTTCGTCCTGGTGTTCTCGACCTTCGTGATGCCCGACCCGCCGGGGCTGTCCGACCCCGCGCGCGTGCGTCTGGTCAATCTGGTGGTGTTCTCCTCGTACGTGGTGTTCGGCGCGCCGTTCGGGATCGTGTGGGGGTGGCGGTTGTGCCGGCCGCTGCGCACCTTCGCCGCCCACGACGGGGAGCCGTCCGAGACCGAACGCCGCGCGGTCCTGCGCGGGCCGCTGCGGCTGATGGCGATGCAGGCGACGCTGTGGGGGTGCGGAGCCGCCGGATGGGCCGCCATCGACCTGGCCTACTCTCCGCTGCTCGCGCTCAAGGTGAGCATGATCACCCTGCTCGGCGCCATCACCACCTGCGCGATCGTCTACCTGCTCGCCGAACGCCTGCTGCGGCCGTTCGCGGCCGTCGTGATGGCGTCGCGCGCGACCCCGCGCGACGGATGGTTCGGCATCACGCCGCGCACCATGCTGGCCTGGGCGCTCGGCACCGGTGTGCCCCTGCTCGGCCTGGTCATCACCGCGGTGGCCGCCCTGGTGGTGAGCGGCATGTCGCTGACGCAGCTCGCGGTCACGATCCTCGTGCTCGGCGGGGTGGCGCTGCTGGTCGGGTTCGAGGTCACCTACATCGCCGCGCGTGCGGTCGCCGACCCGGTCCGGTCGGTACGGGAGGGCCTGGCCCGGGTCGAACGCGGCGACCTGCAGGCATCCGTTCCCGTGTACGACGCGGGCGAGCTGGGCGGCCTGCAGGCGGGCTTCAACCACATGGCCGCCGGCCTGCGCGAGAACGAGCGGATCCGCGACCTGTTCGGCCGGCACGTCGGCGAGGACGTCGCCCGGCACGCGCTCGAACACGGCGTCGCCCTCGGCGGCGAGGTCTGCGAGGCGGCCGTCATCTTCGCCGACCTCAAGGGCTCGACGCGGCTGGCCGCGACCCGGCCGCCCGGTGAGGTGGTCGGCCTGCTCAACGCGTACTTCGGCATCGTCGTCGAGGTCGTGTCCGCGCACGGCGGCCTGATCAACAAGTTCCAGGGCGACGCGGCGCTGGCCGTCTTCGGCGCGCCGCAGCCCCTGGAGGACCCGGCCGGTCAGGCGCTCGCCGCCGCACGCAAGCTGTCCCACCGGCTGCGGGCCGAGCTGCCCCAGCTGCACGCGGGCATCGGGGTGTCCTCGGGACAGGTCGTGGCCGGGCACATCGGCGCGGAACAGCGGCTGGAATACACCGTCATCGGCGACCCGGTCAACGAGGCCGCCCGGCTGAGCGACCTGGCCAAGAGCACCGACGAACGCCTCCTGGCGTCGGCCACGGTGGTCCGCGCGGCGCACGACGGCGAGGCGTCCCGCTGGCGCCTGGGCAACACGGTGACCCTGCGCGGCCGCCCCGCCCGTACCCGCCTCGCCTCGCCGTTCGGCCCGCCTCCCCCGCGGACGATCCAGCGGGTCCTGCGCATCCTCAACCACCGCAAGTAGGCCGGAACGACCGCCCGAGCGGCCCGGTATTCTTCCGCGACACGCAGCGATCGGAGCTCGGATGTCCCTGCCTCGTCGCGGCTGCCTGTTAACGGCGACCGCGTGCGCCGCCCTCCTCCTGGTGGGGGCGATCTTCATCGTCTGGCAGGTGCTGACCTGGGACCCTCGCGGGCCGGACGTGCGCGATCCGCGGGCCTGTCCGGGCAGCAACGTCTCCCTGGCCGAGGTCGCCGGGCACTTCGGAGTCACGATCCCGGCGGATGCGAAGGACCTGCGCTTCTCCTCCGACCTGCACCCGCTCTTCGGCGAGTACAGCCTGCAACTGTCCTTCCAGACCACCGCGTCCGGGCTGCACGCCTTCCTGGCCACAGCGGGCCTGCCCCGCGTCGACACGGCGGACGGCTCGGACGACGAAGTTCCCGCGCCGGTGGAGGGCCCGAGCTGCGGCTTCGGGTCGGTGTCCCTTTCCCATCCGCGCTATTACGGTGAGTTCCCGACCTCCACCGGACAGTTCGAACGTCAGGTGGCGGTGGACGAATCCGACAAAGCCCGGCCCCGCGTGGTCCTGTCCGCCTTGGATCTGTGAGCTCGTCACCAATTCTGTCAACGCATGTAAGCGGAGTTCTGCGGAGGTTGAGCCGGAATCCGTGTTGAATAGGCACCACGCTCGACGCAGCCGGAGTGCGAGGAGGGACGGTGTGATGACCCAGGCTCCGCACGTCTTGGGTTTCCAGGCCGATCGGCAGACCGCTCAGGCCTGGGCGTTCGACCGGATCGGGGAGCGCTACGACGAGGCGTTCCCGCACAAGGACGGTCAGCTCTCGGCCGTGCGCCGGCTGCTCGACCTGCTCCCGCCCCGGGCGCGGATCCTCGACGCCGGATGCGGCACGGGCTCACCGACCGCGCGGCAGTTCGCCGACGCCGGTCACTCGGTGGTCGGGATCGACATCTCCGAGGAGATGCTCCGGCTGGCCCGCCGGGACGTGCCGGAAGCGGAATTCCTCCACCGCCCCATCGAGGAGCTTGATGCATCTTTGGGGGAATTCGCGGCGGTCGTCGCGTTTTTCTCGCTGCTGATGCTGCCGCGGGCGGAGATCCCTCTCGCGCTCAAGAACATTCACGACCTGCTCGAGCCGGGAGGTCATTTCGTGCTCGGCATGGTGGAGGCGGACCTGGACGACACGCCGATCCAGTTCCTCGGCAGTCCCGTACGCGTGAGCGGGTACATGCGCGACGAACTGGTGGCGCTCGTCGCCGAGGCGGGGTTCGAGGTCACCGAGCTGCGCCACCTGACGTACGCTCCGGCCAGCGCCGAGCTCCTGCCCGAGGTGCAGCTGTTCCTGTTCTGCCGCCGCGACGGCCTTCGGTGAGGTGGCGGGGCCACGGGCGGCCGGACCCGTCCGACGTACACGAGCATCTCGCCTTCCTGCACGCCGCGACGGTGCGGATCGGCGGTGACCTGGAGCTGACACAGGTCATGACCTCGCTCTGCGAGACGGCGGTGCCGCGCGTCGCCGACCTCGCCGCGGCTTACCTGTACGAGGTGGTGCTCACCGACGGCGAACCGCCCGAGTCGCCCGAGTCGCCCGGTGCGCCGTCGGACGGCGTGTTACGCAAGGTCGCCTGCCACTCTGCCCCCGCCCGGCCGGACGGCCGGGGTGGCGCCCCGGCGGCTCACGCGCTCGTCGGCAAGGTCGCCGTCTCCGAGCTGACCGGCCCGTTCGCGGCCAGCGTCACCAGCGGGCAGCTCGTCGTGTGGCCCGATCCCGGCCCGGACGGCACGGATTCGGACGGCCGGGACACCGCCGGGCCCGGCCGCGCCGGTTCCGGCGGCCACGACGACCTCGGCTGCCTCCTGCCCGCGGCGGGGCCCGGGGCGCTCATCGTCGTCCCTCTCCGGGCGGGCCGGCACCTGCTCGGGTTCGCGGTGCTGCTGCGCTCGGCCGGGCGTCCCGGCTTCGACGAGACCGACGTGCTGACCGCCACGCTGATGGCCGACCAGGCGGCGCTCGGCGCGCACAAGGCGTTGCTGTACCAGCGGGAGGCGCGCGTCGCGGACGCGCTCCAGCGCAGCATGCTGCCCAAGCACCCGCCGCGGCTGCCCGGCGTGGAGATCGCCTACCGCTACCTGCCGGGCAACCCGGCCGCGCAGGTCGGCGGCGACTGGTTCGACGCCGTCCCGCTGCCCGGCAGCCGGGTCGCGCTCATCGTCGGCGACGTCATGGGGCACGGCGTGCACTCGGCCGCCACGATGGGCCAGCTCCGTACCGCCGTGCGCACACTCGCCGCCCTCGACCCTCCCCCGGACCAGGTGCTGCGCCACCTCGACCAGCTGTTCGAGGAGACCGTCGGGCAGTCCGGAGAACAGTTCCTCGCCACGTGCGTCTACTGCGTGTACGACCCGGTTGCCCGGCGCTGCGCGATCGCGAACGCCGGGCACGTCCCTCCGGTCTTCGCCTACGCCGACGGCCGTACGGAACTGGTCCCGGTGCCGGCCGGCGTGCCGCTCGGCGTGGGCAACGTCGCGTTCGAGACGATCGAGGTGCCCGCGCCGGACGGCACGCTGATCGCGCTGTGCACCGACGGCCTGGTCGAGACGCGCGACCTGGACATCACCGAGGGCCTCGACGCCCTGCGCGAGAGCCTGACGAAGGTGTCCGACCCGCCTGACGACCTGTGCGAGAACGTCCTGCGCGCCCTGCGCACCGGCGAACGGGAGGACGACGTCGCGCTCCTCATCGCGCGGTTCGACGGCATCCCGAGCGCCGGCGTCGCCAACTGGATCATGCGTCCGCACGCGCAGGCGCCGCGCCACGTACGGGGACTGATCGCCAGCACGCTCACCGGCTGGGGGCTGGAGGACCAGATCGACGCCGCCTCCCTCCTCGCCACCGAGCTCGTCACCAACGCGATCCGCTACACCACGCGCCCGATCACCATGCGGTTACTCCGCACCGAGACCCTGCTGTGCGAGGTCACCGACGACGATCCCCACCTGCCCGTCCTGCGCGAACCCGGCGACGACGACGAGTCCGGGCGCGGCATCTACCTCGTCGACAAGCTCTCCAGCCGGTGGGGCGCGAGCCACACGGCGGCGGGCAAGGCGGTCTGGTTCGAGCTCACGCTGTGACGTCTCCGGGCAAGGAACCCGGCGGACGGGGAGACCGGCGAGCGAGACCGGCGTCTGCCATCACCGCGGACCCCTGACCCGGCATACCGCCCGTTCACGTTATTGCGGGATATTGAGCGCATGAGTGAGCGCAGAAAGATCGAATGCTGGTTGACGGACATGGACGGCGTCCTGGTCCACGAGGGCCAGCCGGTGCCCGGGGCGCGTGAGTTCCTGGAGCGGCTGACCAAGGCCGGGCGACGGTTCCTCGTCCTGACGAACAACTCGATCTACACGCCCCGGGACCTTCACGTACGGCTGCGAGCGGCCGGCCTCGACGTCCCGGTCGAGTCGATCTACACCTCCGCGCTGGCGACCGCGCAGTTCCTGCACGACCAGCGGCCGCACGGGTCGGCCTTCGTGCTGGGCGAGTCTGGGCTGACGACCGCGCTGCACGAGGTGGGGTACGTCCTGACCGACATCGATCCCGACTACGTCGTCCTCGGCGAGACCCGTACGTACAGCTTCACCTCGATCACCCGGGCGATCCGCCTCATCGACAACGGCGCGCGGTTCATCGCGACCAACCCGGACCCGATCGGCCCGTCGGCCGAGGGCTCCCTTCCCGCGACGGGGGCGGTCGCCGCGCTGATCACCAAGGCCACCAACGTCACGCCCTACTTCGTCGGCAAGCCGAACCCGCTGATGATGCGCAGCGCCCTCAACACCGTGGGCGGCCACTCGGAGACGACGGCCATGATCGGCGACCGGATGGACACCGACGTCGTCTCGGGCATGGAGGCGGGCCTCTACACGATCCTCGTCCTCACCGGCGTGACCCAGGCGGGCGACGTCGACCGCTTCCCCTTCCGCCCGTCACGCATCACCGACTCGATCGCCGACCTCGTGGACATGGTCGACGACGAGCCGGGGCCGGAAGTTCCGTGACTCAGACGGGCGCGTTCGGGCGGACGTCCGGCCGACGCGCGCCGGTCCGGTGCGTCTCGCCGCTCCCGGTCCGGCCGGCCCGGGCGAGGTACGACAGCGCGGCCGCGGCGACGAACAGCAGAGCGCAGCCCCACGCGAACCAGTCGCCGAGCCGGGTGTACAGCGTGGCGACCGCCCGCGTCGGCAGGTCGGCGGTGACGGAGACGATCGACGCGCCGGACGTACGCGCCTCCGCCCGTACGCGACCGTGCGGGTCGCTCACCGTCAGCGCGCCCTGCCGCGAGGCGCGCACCAGGGTCATGCCGTTCTCGACCCCGCGGGTCACCGCCATCCGGCTGTGCAGCCACGCGTCGTCGGTGAAGTCCCAGGCCGGCGCGAACAGCGCGGTGGCACCACTGCGTCGGTAGTCGCGTACGAGGCCGGGGAAGTCCAGATCGAAGCAGATGGCGATGGCCCAGCGCGTGCCGGTGCCGGGCACGAAGGCGGTTCCGTCACCCGGCGTGAGGGCGCTTTCCGCACCGGGGACCAGATGCCGCTTCACGTAAGTGACCGGGCGTCCGCCGTCGGGCGGGAGGTCGACCGCCACGTTGTACAGCGCGCCGCCCCGCCTGAGGACCAGCCCGGCGATGATGTCGGCGTGCCGCTCGACCGCGAGGCGGGACAGGGGACCCGTGAGCGCGGGCAGGCTCGCGTCATCGGCCATGAACACCTTCTCGGGGAGCACCACCACGCGGATGTGGGGCGCGGTCAGGGAGCGGATCCGGGCGGTGTACGCGTCGAGCAGGTCCCGGCCGGCGGGGGTGTCCACGGAGACCGGATCGATCGTCCGGTCGGTCGACACCAGCGCCGCCCGTTCGGTCTGCCGGCCGTCCGGGGAACGCAGCCGCCACCCGCCGTACCCCAGCGCCAGGACCAGGACCGTCGCCGCGGCCACGGCCACGCGCAGCCGTCCCTTCGCGTCCGGTGCGAACAGGGCCGCCACCGCGGCCGGCGCTCCCATGACGAGGAAGGTGACGCCCCACACGCCGGTGATCGACACGGTCTGCAGGACGGGCAGGACACCGGCCTGGCTGTAGGCCAGGCTCCACCAGGCGCCGTTCGGCGCCGTCAGCGACACCGTGTACTCCACGGTGACCCAGCCCGCCGGGAAGGCGGCGGCCGCCAGCAGGGGCCGCCCCCGCAGCAGCAGCGCCCGCGTCGGCAGGACCACGAGCCCGAAGAGCAGGGCCGAGCCGACGATGATGAGGACGACCATGGGCGGCGGTATCCGCACGGTGCCGAGGAAGTACCCCCACATCGCCGTCTCGCCGCCCAGCCACGCGACGGCGGCGGCGCCGAACGCGGTGCGTGCGCGCACCCGCGGTGCGAGCATCAGCACCGGAAACGGCGCGAGCCAGGTGAGCCACGGCACCGGCCGCAGACCGGTACCGAAGTGGAACAGCAGCGCCGACGCCACCGTGACCCCGGCCACAGCGACGACCGACCGACTCTTCGAGACCACCGACCAGTCTCCTTTCGCGATGGGAACGGCGTCGATCCTTCTCGCGTCGGCCTGGTCGGACATCGCCGGGAAGTATGAACACGACCTCACTCGCGCGGGCCATCCGCGGCCGGGCCGCGAGCGACGCCGGCCCGTACGCCGCCGGAGCCGGTCACCCCGGGAGGCCGACGAGGGCGACGGGGCAGTCGGCGTGGTGGATGACGCCGTGAGCCACGGAACCGAGCCGGGTCTCGCGGCGGCCGGGCCCGACGACGAGGAGGACGGCACGGGAGGAGCAGGCCGTGAGCGCGCCCACCGGGTGCGCACGGGGCGTCTGCTCGACCACGCCGACATCCGGATAACGCGCCCGCCAGGGGGCGAGCGCGTCGTCGAGGCGGTCACGGGTCACGGCCTCGGCCTCGCACACCGAGACGGTGGGCAGCATGGCGGGTACCTGCCAGGCGTGTACGACGTGGACCCACGCGTCGCGCAGCGCCGCGGCCTCGAACGCGTACCGGAGCACCGCCTCGGACGCCTTGGACGCACCGGACGCCTCGGTGTCCTCCGACAGGTCCACGCCGGCGAGCACCTCGTGCCGGCGCTCCCGGGCCTCGCCGCGCACGACGACCGTCGGGACCGGGACGTGGGCGGCGAGCCGCAGTCCGGTGGAGCCGAGCAGCATCCCGGCGAATCCGCCGAGCCCGCGATGGCCGACCACGATCTCGCCCGCCCGCCGGCCCTGTGACCGCAGCGCGCGTACGGGCGCGTCGAAGACCAGTTCGCTGGTGACCGGCAGGCCGGGACGGGCCTTGGCGGCGCGTTCGACGGCCTCGGCGAGCACGTGCTCGCCCGTCTCCGTCAGTGACTCGCAGGTCCCGGGCACCGTGTAGAACGGCATGTCGTGTTCCCAGCGTTCGGCCGCGTGCACGATGTGCAGCGGCCGGCGTCTCAGGGTCGCCTCGTCCGCGGCCCATTCCACGGCGAGGTCGGCTCGGGACGAGCCGTCGGTTCCGACGACGATCGGCTGGATCATGATGTCTCCTGGTGGTCGGCGCGCGGCGGGGCCCCGTCGGCCGCCGCGGCTGCTTCCCCCAGCGTCTCGGCGGCGACCGGACGTCAGAAAGAGGTCGAAAGTCCCCTATATGAGGTCCGTCCGGGGTCGCTCGCCTCGGCCGGAGGCACTCGGGTCAGTCGCGGCGCAGCGGGACCCGCCAGTCCAGGACGCTCCCGCCGCCCTCCCGGTCGCGAATCTCGAAGGAGCCGCCGAGGGCGCGGGCCCGTTCGGCGAGGTTGCGCAGGCCGCTGCGCCGGCCGCACGGCGGGATGCCGGTGCCGTCGTCCTCGACCACGAGCACCAGGGAGTCGCCGGCGTCGACCGTGACGTGCACGTGGCGCGCGTGCGCGTGCCGTACGACGTTGGACAGGGCCTCCTGGAGCACGGCGACCAGATGTTCGCCGGTCTCGGCGCTCACCGCGGTGTCCAGCAGGCCCTCCAGGCGTACGGCGGGCGCGAATCCCAGGCTCTCCGTGGCCCCCTGGACGACCTCCAGGATCCGTTCGCGCAGTGCGGGATGGGCGCCGGGCACCGCCTGCAGCGCGAAGATCGTCGAGCGGATCTGGCGGATCGTCTCGTCGAGGTCGTCGACCGCGCGCTGGACCCGTACGGCGACGTCGGGCCGGTCGGTCATCTTCATCGCGCTCATCAGCGTCATGGCCGTGGCGAACAGGCGCTGGATGACGGTGTCGTGCAGGTCCTTGGCGATCCGGTCCCGGTCCTCCAGCAGGACGAGGCGCTCCGCGTCGCGGCGGCGTTCGGCCAGCTCGATGGCGACCGCCGCCTGGGCGGCGAACGCCTCCAGCAGCCGCTGGGCGGACCTGGTGAAGGCCGGGCGGCCCGGAGCGTTGGCCACCGCCAGCACGCCGCGTACCTCCCGTCCGGTCCCCATGGGGACGATCAGGACGGCCTCCAGCGGCACGGGCGGCGGTGACCTCACCTCGCGGGCGGCCTCCCCGGCGTCGGCCAGCAGCAGCGACTCGCCGGTGCGGAACACCCGCCCGGCCAGCACGTCGTCGATCCGCAGCCGGCGCCCGGCGAGCGCGTCGGCGTGCTCCCCGTCGGCCGCCTGGACGGTGAGCTCCTCCCCCTCCGCGAGCGCCACCATGGCGTAGCCGGCGTCACAGATCTCCCGGGCGCGCCGCGCCACCAGGGTGAGCACCTCGGCCGGCGCGGTGCCGGACAGCAGCGAGGTGGACACCTCGGCCGAGGCCTCCCGCCAGCGTTCGCGCCGCCGGGCCTCCTCGTAGAGACGGGCGTTCTCGATCGCCACACCGGCGGCCGTGGCGAGGGCGGCGACCACGCTCTCGTCGTCCTTGTCGAACTCTCCGCCCCCGGCCTTCTCGGTCAGGTAGAGGTTGCCGAACACCTCGTCGCGCACGCGTACGGGCACGCCCAGGAACCGGCGCATCGGCGGATGGGCGGGCGGGAACCCCGACGAGGCCGGATGCGTGGAAAGGTCGGCCAGCCGGATCGACGCCGGTTCCTTGATCAGCAGGCCGAGGATGCCCTGGCCCGTCGGCCAGGAGCCGATCGCCTTGATCTCCTCCTCGCTGATGCCGACGGTCACGAACCGCGACAGCCGGTCGTCCTGGCCGATCACCCCGAGCGCTCCGTACCGGGCGTCGACCAGCGCGGCCGCCGCCTCGACGATCCGGTGCAGCACGGTGTCCAGCTCGAGATCGCTCTCGATCGAGACGACCGCGTCGAGGAGCGCGTGGACCCGGTCTCGGGTGGCGAGCACCGCCGCCACCCGCGACTGCAGTTCGGCGAGAAGATCGTCCAGCCGTAGCTGCGGCAGCACCCGGCCCGCGCGATCGTCCCCGGGCCGCCCTTCAGGGCGCACGGCGCATGCCTCCCGTTCTCCGCGTCAACGTCCTGCCCCGATCGGCAAGTCCTGCTCAGACCAGTATGAAAGACGAGGTCGGGCGGCATTTCGGCAGGACCGCTCCAGGTCCTACCCAGGCGAAGGTCCTCCCCATCGGGGCCCGATGCGGAGGAATGGCGGGCCTCGCCGGGACCTTCGCCCCTGCCCGCCGATCGGAGCCCCGGGGAGTATCGAGCCATGAGACTCGACGCGAACGGGATCGAGGTCCTTGATCGCGACGACTGCCTGGCGCTGATGCGGTCCGTGACGCTCGGCCGGGTGGTCTTCACCGACCGTGCGCTGCCCGCGATCGAGCCGGTCCACTTCGTGTTCGACGGCGACGACGTGATCATCTCGATGCCGCCGGGCTCGAAGCTGGCCTCGGCCCGCGGTGCGGTCGTCGCGTTCGAGACCGACGCCTTCGAGCCGGGCAGCCGCTCGGGCTGGTCGGTCACCGTGATCGGGGAAGCACGGGTCGTCCGCGTCGCCACCGAGATCGAGCGCCTCTCCCGGCTCCCGTTGAGATCGTGGGCCCCCGGAGGCCTCGGCTACTTCATCCGCATTCGCGGCGAGTACGTCAGCGGACGGCGGATCCACCCGACCTATCTGGAGGCCACACGATGACCTCGAGCTTCGAGGAGAGCCTCGTTGGCGACGTGATGTCCACCGAGGTGCTCACCGTCGCGGCCGAGGAGACCACGCTCATGGCGTGGGAACTCATGCGCCAGGGCGGGTATCACCACGTGCCGGTGGTCAGCACCGACGGTCACTGCATCGGCGTCCTGGACGCCGAGACGATGGCCGCCGCGTGGGACGGCGGCGGACCGGACCGCATGCGCATGCCGGTGAGCACGGTCGTGGGCCACCGCCTCATGCCGCAGGTCGGCGTCTCGGACTCGGTCGCGGCGGCGGCGCGGGCGATGCTCGCCGCCCAACTGGACTTCGTGGCCGTCACCGACGGCGAGGACCGGCTCGTCGGACTGATCACCGCACGGGACCTGGTCGCCGCCGTAGCGGGACGCAGGCACCGGCCGACGCCGGGCCACCTGGGACGCCCGACGCTGTACCGCATCGAGCCGGTGCTGCCGAGCCGGTACGCCGAGGGCGGTGCGGCGCCGCGCGGACCCCGGGCGCCGCGCTGACCGCCGGTCACCGCGCCGAGCCCCGATGCCGGGCGCGACGGGGCCGCTGAGTGTGCGCCGAGTTAGCGCCGAGTGAGCCGGCGGGGCCGTTCAGCAAACGAGAGAAGGCAGGATGACACGGCAGATTAACATCGGGTTCCGCGCCCCCTCGGCCGCCCACCTGGAAGAACGCATCCTTCAACTCGAGACGAAGGTGGCTCTTCTCGCGCACGCCGTGCAGGCCCTCTCCCGGGAACTGCACGAGCACACCGACCCGCCGCCCGCCCGCTGACGGCGCCCGCCTGCGCACGGCGGTCCGGACCGGCGAAGGACCCCTCCGGACCAGGCCGAAGGGGTCCCGTCACCGGAGGCTCAGCCGATGCCGGCGCCCAGGGCGCTCAGCGCGGCCGGGACCGGCTGGAAGAACGTTTCGCCGCCGGAGCTGCAGTCGCCGCTGCCGCCGGAGGTGAGACCGAGCGCGGTGCCGCCGTCGAACAGCGCACCGCCGCTGTCACCGGGCTCGGCGCACACGTTCGTGTCGATGAGCCCGTTGACCGTGCCCTCCTCGTACGTCACCGACGCGCCGACGGCGGTCACGGTGCCGCCGTGCACGCCGGTCGTGCTGCCGCTGCGCTTGACGGACTCGCCGACCGTCGCGTCACCTGCGCCGCTGATCGCCTGCGTGGAGCCGTTGTACAGGTCGACCTCGCTGGGGTGTGAGGCGCTGCCCGTGTACGTGGCGATCGAGTAGTCGTTGCCCGGGAACACGCTCTTTCCGGTCGTGGCGAGCTCGCTGCTCTCGCCCTGGTCGGAGTACCACGTACTGACCACGTTGCCGCAGTGCCCGGCGGTGATGAAGCCGGCGGCGCCGCTGCTGGTGGTCACGTTGAACCCGAGCGAGCAGCGGTAGCCGCTGCCCCAGATGGCGTCGCCGCCGCCGATGAGCGGACGGAACTTTCCGCTCACGTGCCGGATGCGGACGGCGGCGCCCTGCGCGGACGCGGCCTTCTCGACCTTGCTGAGACGGTCGCCCGTGACAGTGCTGTCAACCGCGACGACGACCTGGTTCGTCTTCGGGTCGATCATCCGCGCGGTACCCGGCACCGCGGCGTCGTCCAGGGCCTTCTTCGCCGCCTGGAGTTGCGCGCCCGTACGTGCGACGGTCTTCGGTGTCGCCCCGGCGGCCTTGACGGTCTTCGCGTCGGCCGCGTTGGTCACCGTGACGACCAGCTGGTGCGAGGCGTCGATATACGCGCCGGCGGAACGGGACCCGAGCTGCCGGGCCAGGTCAGAGGCGACCTTCGACTGCGGGGTGGGGCTCGGGGTCGCCGCATGGGCCGCGGGGACGACCGCGATCGCGAGGACTCCGGCGGCCGCGACGGCCATACCGGTACGCCGGGTCAGGGGAATGGACTTCAACGTGCCTCCCAGTTCGTCGGGCACGCCCGTGTGGCGCGCCCCGGGACGGCATGGGCACTGGCGCTCGGCTCCCGGCGGCCCGGGACATGCCGACACGATGGCATTTCCCGCGGCTGCCGGAGCGGGGGGTGAGAACCGGCTGCCTAGCCATCAGAAACCCTGACAAGGCTTGTAAACCCCGCGCAAGGGGGTTGGAACGTCCCAATCCGGCCATTTCGCCTCGGAGGTCACCGTCCGTCATCCGTTCCCGCGAGTGTGCGGGTCGTGGCGTCGTCGGTGCATTCACGCCACGTACGGGGGAACGAACGGCGGCATGAGACGACGGGAGTTCATCGAAGCGGCGGTGTGGGCCGTGGTCCTGTTCGCGGTGTACCTGGCGATCATCTCCACCATCTCACTGACCGAGATCGTGGTCGGAGCGATCAGCGGGGTCGTGTGGGGCGCGGCGGCGGTCCTCACCCGCCGCACGTTGCTGGCCTCCGACAACGACGAGATCTACTGGCCCCGCGCCGGATGGCTGCGGTGGTTGCTGCGCCTGCCGGACCAGGCCGTCAGCGGATTCGTGCGCCTGCTGGTGCACCCGCACGGGGCGTTCGCCGAGATCCGCCTGCCCCGAGACGATCGGTCGGCGGCGCGACGCGGGTTCGGCGCGCTGGCGCTGTCCGTCGCGCCGAACACCTACGTGGCGGACGTCGACCCCGACCGGAACACGCTCATCGTCCACCGGATCGGCGACCGGCCGTCCGCGCTCGAACGCGAGGTGACGCGATGACCGCCCTGGCCGTGGGGCTGCCGGCCGCGTTCGCGCTGCTGGTGGCCGCGCTGTTCCCCTGCCTGCTCGCGACACTGCGGGGCGAGCCGGTGGACCGGCTCGCCGGGCTCATCATCGCCGGGCCGGCCGCGACGCTCGTGCTCATGCTGCTGGCCGCCGGGTACGGGCGGCCGGCCTACCTCGACGCGGCGTTCGTCATGGCGCTGCTGTCGTTCGCCGGCTCCCTGGTGTACGCGCGCTTTCTCGGGGGCACCGCGTGAGCGTGGCGAGCGCCGTGCTGATCTGGGCGGGCACGGCGCTGATGGCGTTCGCCACGCTGTGGCTGCTGCTGAACCGCGACCGCTTCCTGCGCCTGCACTTCATCTCGATCGGCTCGGTGATCGCCACGCCCCTCGTGACCGCCGGGCTCGCCCTCGCGCCGTGGTCGTCCTGGCACGACGTGGTGAAGATCATCTTTATCGGGCTGCTGCTCCTCGTCACCGGGCCGGCGACCGTCATCACCACGGCGCGCGCCGGAAGGCGGGTCTCCCATGAGTGAGGTGCTGATCATCGCCGCCCTGCTGCTGACGGCGTTCATGGCGACCGCGGTCGTGCTCACCCGCGACCCGGCGCGGCAGGCGATCGTGCTGTCCGGGTACGGAATCGTGCTGGCGGTCCTGTTCGTCGTGCTCCAGGCGCCCGACGTGGCGATGTCGCAGACCGGCGTCGGCACGGTGGTCGTCCCCCTCATCGTGATGCTGGCGATCCACGCGATCCGCCGCCACCACACGCGCGAACCCGACGAAGGAGACGAGTCGTGACCGGCCGGGTGCGGCTGCTCGTGCTGGCCGTCGGCGGCATCGGGCTGGCGGTGCTGTTCGCGCTGGCCGCGTTCCGGCTGCCCGGGTTCGGCGGCACCGTCCACCCGTACGGCCAGCGGACGCTGCCGAACGCGCTCGCCCACCACACCCCCAACGTCATCTCCTCGATCAACTTCGACCAGCGGGCGCTCGACACGCTCGGTGAGGAGCTGATCCTCATGGCCTCCGCGCTCGCCACCGTTCTGGTGCTGCGGACCGTGCGCGCCGAGCAGGAGGAGTCCGCGGGCGAGCACGCGTACGGCGCCGCCCAGGTCTTCGACGCGCTGCGCATCACCGGGTACCTGCTGCTGCCGATCACGCTGATGACGGGCGTCTACATCGTCGCGCACGGTTACCTGTCCCCCGGCGGCGGTTTCCAGGGCGGCGTGGTCCTCGGCAGCGCGATCCATCTGGTCTACCTGGCCGGCGACTACCCCGCGCTCGCCCGGATCCGGCCGATTCCGATGTTCGAGACCGGCGAGGCGCTCGCGGCGGGCGCGTTCGTCGTGCTGGCGCTGTGGTTCGCCGGGCAGGTCAAGGCCATGAACGCGGTGGTCGGCCTCGAGGTCGGCTGCGCGTTCGTGCTGGCGCTGGCCAAGTTCTTCGAGCAGGCCCTTCTCGTGAGGAAGGACTCATGAGCGAACGGAGTGAGCGAATCGGCGACACAGCGTCCATGGTCTCTCCCCCGACGAAGAAGGGCTCATGAGTCATCTCCCCTACCTGATCCCGGGCTGGATCCTGCTCGTCGGCATCTACGGCATCGTGACCAGCCGGAACCTCGTCCACGCCGTCGTCTGCCTGTCGGTGGCGCAGTCCGCGACGTACGTGCTCCTGCTCACCGTCGGCTACCAGAAGAAGGCGACCGCTCCCGTCTTCTCCGACATCAAGCCCACACGGAACGTCGTCGACCCGCTGGTGCAGGCGATGACGCTCACCGACATCGTGGTCGGTGCGACGGTGACCGCGCTGCTCCTCGCCCTCACGGTGCAGGTGGCCAAGCGCCGCGGCACGGTCGACCCGGACGAGCTGCGCTCGCTCGAACCGTGATCCTGCAACTCGCGATCGGGCTGCCGTTCGCGGTGGCCGCGCTGCTCGCGGCGGTGGGGCGGCGGCTGCCGCGGTTCGCCGCCGACGCCCTGGCCACGGGCACGGTGTCCGCGCAGATCGTGCTGCTCGCGTTGGTGCTCGCCCAGGGGGGCACCACGGTGTGGATGGGCGGCTGGGGCGAGGGCGTCGGCATCGCCCTGGTCGGCGACATGACCGGGGCCGGACTGGCGCTGACGGTCGCGTCCGTGGCGCTGTGCGCGCTCGTCGTCTCCTGGCACTACTTCGACGACGTTCAGGCGATCTTCCACACGCTGGTGCTGCTGTTCAGCGGCTCGATGTGCGCGTTCACGCTCACCGGGGACCTGTTCGACGCCTTCGTGTTCTTCGAGCTGATGAGCGTCGTCGCGTACGCGCTGACCGGGTACCAGCCCGAGGAGCCGGAGACCGTGCACGGCGCGCTGAACTTCGGCATCGTGAACTCCCTCGGGGCCTATCTCACCCTCACCGGCATCGCGCTCGTCTACGCGCGTACGGGCCAGCTCGGCTTCGCCGCGGTCGGCCGGCACCTGCACGGCCACGACGCACTGGTGACCGTCTCCTTCGTCCTCATCTGCACCGGTTTCCTGGTGAAGGCGGCGGCGGTGCCCTTCCACTTCTGGCTGGCGGACGCGCACGCCGTGGCGCCGACGCCGGTCTGCATGCTGTTCTCCGGCGTGATGGTGGAACTCGGCGTGTACGCGGTGGCCCGGACGTACCTGACGAGTTTCGCGCACGCCGTCCCGGCCGCCCCGGTCCGTACGGCGCTGATCGTCTTCGGCTCCGCGGCGGCGCTGCTCGGCGGGGTCATGTGCGTGCTGCAACGGCACATCAAGCGGCTGCTCGCGTACTCCACGGTCAGCCACGTCGGTCTTCTCCTCGTCGGCCTCGGCCTGCTGCGCGCGGACGCGCTGGCCGGCGCCGCCTGGTACCTGATCGGCCACGCGGGCGTGAAGGCGGGCCTGTTCGTCGGGGCGGGGGCGCTGCTGAACCGGTACGAGACGGTCGACGAGCACGACCTGCACGGCCGTGGACGGTCGATGCACCTCACCAGCGCGATCTTCCTCCTCGGCGGCGTCGGCCTGGCGGGCCTGCCGCCGTCGGGCACCTGGGCGGGCAAGGCCCTGATCGAGGAGGAGGGCGGGCACTGGATCCTGGCCCTCGGCATCATCGCGTCGGCCCTGACGGCGGGGGCGGTGCTGCGGGTGTGGCTGCGGGTGTTCCACGGCGTGGGGCAGCGGCTCCCGGGCACCGACGACCACCACGACCCGGAGACGGAGGTCAGGCTGTCACGGCTGCCGTGGACGATGCTGGCGCCGGGCCTGCTGCTGGTGATCGCGGGACTGCTGCTGGGACTGCTGCCGGGTGCGGTGCTCGGGCACGCCGTCGCACCGCTCCTGCCCGGAGCGGAGCCGGCACCGTGGACGGTGAAGAGCGTGGTGTCGGGCCTGCCGGCGGTGGCGCTGGCGTTCGGGATCGCGGTGCTGGGCGTCCGGGGTCACCTGCCGCGCGCGACCGTGCTGCACCGCCTGCACTCCGGGCACGTCGGCGACTATGTGGCCTGGCTGCTGGCGGGCGTCGCCCTGTTCGGGGTGCTGCTGCTGGCCTGACGCTACTTCACGGGACAGTGAACGGTCACGGAGACGTACCGCGACGCGGGCACCGTGGCACGGACGGCGGGCCAGGTGAGGTCCGTCTCATGGGTCCGGATCGTGTCATGGCTCGCGTGGGCGTGACGCGGTGGCCGCCGGCGACCGGTTCGCGGCGGGTCATGCGGGCACGAGCAGAGGTCGTCGGAACGCCCGCTCGCTGCGAACGCGGCCTATGACGCGCCTCTCAGGTCGGCGAGCAGCCGGTCCGCGACCGTCTCCTCGGAGACGACCAGGCCCGTCTCGGCCATGGTCGTGGCAAGATCGCGCGCCCACGGGCTCGGGGACTCCTTGCCCTTCAGGGGCAGGTGACGGTCGGCGCCGCGGACGCCGGCGAGGTAGTCGGCGGCCGACATTCGCCAGGGCTCGGCGCCGTGACGTCACATCACCGACTGCGCGATCGCCAGGCCCGGCCAGTCGAAGTCGCCGTGGTAACGCAGTGTGCCCCCGCCCGCGGTGACCGTGCTCGCGAGGCGGTGGAAGGCGAGCGACGGCAGTCCCTCGGTGCACAGCAGCGGCGGCGCGGCCGGGCCCAGCTCGGCCGCCGCGCGCCGGACGACGGTGGGGTTCTCGCAGACGTACGCCACCGGCCGGTCCGTGGTGACCGGCAGTGTCGTGAGCTGGTGCAGTGTGACATGGAACGGCGTGCCGTGGCGTGCGGCGCCGGTGAGCCACTCGCCCAGCCCCGCGCCCTCGGCCGGGAGGTTGAGCACGAGGACGCGGCTCGCCAGATCGTCCGGAAGGACGCCGAATGCCTCCCACAGCGCGCGGCGGTCCTCGGCCGCCGTCGGCTTGGGCACACCGATCCGGCGGGCCAGCGCGTCGAGAACCAGCGTCGACAGCGGAGACCGTGGTCCGAGCGCCTTGGTGTCTCCGGTGACCTCGTCGGCGAGTGTGGTGAGCTCGACCGGGCCCGAAGAGTCCTCCAGGCGTTCGAGAACCTTGACCGCGCGAGCGAACAGATGCCCGTTGCCCTGCGTGATGAGCCGGGCCGGCATGCCGCGGGTGCCGGCCCAGTCGCGGAACCAGTCCGCCGAGGCGTACAGCGGGCTCTCCTCCGCGACGCGGAGCAGCTCGGCACGCGCGGCCTCCTTGGCGGCCTCCTCGGCGGGGCGGTCGCTCAGCGGCCGGCCGAAAACCGTCTCCAGCAGCGCGACGAGGCTCAGCCCGCAGGAGGTACGGACGGCGGCGTCCAGCCGGGTCAGATCCACCGAGGTGGTCTTGGCATCCGGCCGCCGCGCGCCGCCGAGGAGGCCGTCGAGTGCCCTGCGCTCGTCATGAGTGGGCTCGGGAAGGCTGATCGTGCCGCTCAGGGATCCGCCGCGGCGTTCGAGCCGGTCGCGCGCGCGATCCAGCAGCCGCCGGTACGCCGGGCCGTGGAAGCGCTCGATCGCACGCTCCTCGACCGTCACGGCTCGTCCTCCTCGTCCTCGCCCTCGGGCAGGGCGCTCAGGAGCGAGTCGTCGGCGACGGGCGGGACGTGGCGGCGGGGCTTGATGCCGAGGAGTTCTTCGGCGAGCTCGTCGTTGCCGGCGAACCCGGCCTCGGCGTCGATGAGCTGGGTGCCGTCCCACAGGACGAGCATCGCCGACACCGCGTGCGCGGTCTTGTCGTGGTGCATGTCGTAGTGGGCGGCCATCGGGACCGTCTCGTGGTGCACCCACAGGTCGTGGCCGGTCATGAACAGGTCCAGGTCGAACTTGACCGTAAGGCCGAGCAGGTCCGGCTTGTACTTGTCGTCGATGCCGGCGAACGCCTCGTCCAGGGCGATCATGCGCGGGCAGTCCGGGCCGGCCGAGGAGTAGAGGGCGTTCGCGGCGGCGAACAGCGGCAGGTGGATCGCGGCGGACTTCTCACCCCCCGACATCACCGAGTGCCGGGCCCGGGTGAGACGGACCTCCGGCTCGCCCGGCACGATGAGCAGCAGTTCGAACGTGTGCCAGGTGCGGTAGTCGAGGACCTCCGACAGCACCTCTTTGTAGGTGGCGCGCGGATGGGCGGCGCGGTAGTCGCGGATCATCTCGCGGAGCATGCCGCGCAGCTCGGCCAGGCCGGAGGGGCCCAGGCCCTGCGCGTCGCGGGTGAGCAGCCGTGACGTGGCGCGCTGCCGGTCGTCGATCCGGTCCGAGTGGGCCCAGCGGATGCCGATGGCGGTGCCCGACGACATCGGACGGGACCGCGTGTCGGCGTTCATCCCCCGGACGAGGTCGCGGGCCGCCAGGACGCGCCCGTGGATCTGCAGGGCCAGGCCGGTGAGCAGCTCGTCCTCCAGGACCGTACGCTCGCGCTCCTCCAGCAGGACGCCCTGCTCCCGGGCCCGCTCGGCGACCCTGGACGCGAAGACTCCGACCGGGTTGCGGCCGTCCTCGTCGATGACGAAGACCATCACGACGCCGGTCGGGTCGTAGTCGAGGCGGTAGTCCGCCTCGCAGGAGGTGAGCGCGTCACCGAAGGTGCGCAGCGCGTCGGACATCCGCCCGGCGGCGCTCTTGAGCGCGCCGTCCGTGACCGGACGGCCCCCGCCGATCTCGGCCCGGAACGCGTCCAGCAGCTCCACCACACCGGCCGGGAACGCCGCCCGCACCGCCGCCGCGGGATCCAGCGGCGCGGAGCGGCCCGCGGCCGTCTCGGCGGTGGCACCCGGCGCGCGGACTTCGCCCGGACCGGCCGTTCCCGCCCCGATCGTGTCCGCTGCTGTACCGACCGTGCCGGCCGCGTCGGCGACAGCGTCGGGCGAGGCGGATACGCCGGCCTCGGCCGAACCCGTACCGGCCGGTCCGGTGACGGTCGGATCGTCGGTGACCGTGGTGTCGCCGTCCACGGTGGCGGTGGCGGAGTCCGCCGGTTCGGCGGTGGGGCGGCACAGGGCCTCGATGACGGCCTCGCCGGCGCGGGCGGGCTCCCAGCTCGCGTCGGCGGGCCAGGGGCGCGCGTCGGCGACGCCCAGGAGGACCCGCAGGTCGCGGTGGGCGTACGGGGCGAAGGACGCCGCCTGTTCGAACAGGCCGTTCATCGCCTCGGTGACCAGCTTGCGGCCGTTGCTCAGGTCGGCCTCGGCCTTGATGAGGCGGCGGTCCTGCTTTTCCGCCTCGGACCGCTGCCGCCGGTACTCCTCGTCGGCCGCCCTGATCAGCGCCTCGGTCTCCTCGATCCGGGCGAGGACCTCCTTCAGCGGGGCGTCGAGGGCCTTCTCCCGCTCGGCGAGCTCCTCGACCGCCGCGGCGTGCGCCTTCTCCTTCTCGGCCAGCGCCTCGGCGCTCTCCGCGCGGTCGGAGGCGAGGCGTTCGATGTTGTCGCGGCGGCCGGCGACGTCGTTGGCCAGGACGGCGACGTTGCGCCGCTCGGCGTCGAGGTGGCCGGCGGCGGCGGTGAAGTCCTCGACCGCCTGGGCGACCGCGTCGACCGCCTCGGCCGTGGCCGGCATGCCGCGCTCGGCCGCCGTCTGGCGCAGGCGCCGCCGGCGCGCGTCGACCTCGGCGGACGCGCCTTCGAGAGCCTTGCGCGCCTCCGTCTCGGCGGTACGGGCGACGGTCAGCAGAATGGCGTTGTCGGCCAGCCGCTTGACGGCGTCCACCACCGGCTTCGCCGGGGGCAGCTCGCGCTGGGCGCGCTTGAAGTCGCCGAGCAGCTCCTCCAGCCGCTCGGACTCGGCGGCGGCCTCGGCGTCGCGCGCCTCCAGCTCCGCGATCGCCTCGTCGCAGGCGGCCAGGCGCGCCCGGCGGCGGTGTTCGCGGTTGGTCGCGCCGATGAACTCCGGGGCCTCCTTCGGCCGGGCGCCGACATGGACGCCGTGGCTGAACTGGGCCCGGTCCGTGACCGCCGCGGCACCGGAGAAACCCGCCGGATCATCGGTCAGCGCCACCGAGCGCAGCACGGCCGCGATCGCCGGGGCCGGCACCAGATCCTGCTCCTCGGGCACGAGGACGTCGGCCAGCGTCGGCCCCTCCGGACCCGGCGTCACCGGGACGAGGTAACCGTCGGCCTCGGCCTCGGACACCGCCGCCATCGTCGAGGCGGGATCGGGATGGATCCACGCGGTCAGCATGCCCGCGCCGTACAGCGCGCCCTCGATGCCCGCCGCCCTCGACGGCTCCACGTCGTCGGCGAAGCGCACGAGCCGCCACAGCGGCGCCCCCGGCCGGGACGCGCGGTCGGCGGTGCGCAGGTCGCTCGGCGGCGGCGCGTCGTCGCGTTCGGCCTCGATCTCGGCCCGCAGCGCGCGCTGCCCGGCCAGCTCCGCGGCCAGCCGCTCGCGCCGCCCGGCCAGGTCCTGCCGGCGCGAGACCACGGCGAGACGCCGGTCGTCGGACAGGTCGGCGAACACCTCGGTCAGGCTCCGCGCGCCCGCCTCGCCGATCAGCTCCAGGGCGGCGGTGAGCGCCTCCACGTCGGCGGCCTCGGCGACCGGCTCCTCGCCGCCGGACCAGCGCGACGCCCAGTCCGCCAGGGCCGAGGAGGCGTGTTCGCGCACGGCGGCGAGATGCGCGTCGGCCTCGGCGCACTCGGTCTCCCGCCGGGCCAGCTTGTCGGCGGCCTCGGCCACCGCCTCCTCCGCGCGGGCGCGGTCGGCCTCGGCGGCGCCGACCAGCGCGAGGTGTTCGCGCACCTTGCCGACGTCGTCGCGCCGCGCGGTGCTCCGCGCGGAGGCGTCGACCGCCAGTTCCTCACCGCTGTCGGCCGGGCCGTCGCCGTCGGCGGCGATGCCGGCCCGCTCGGCGGCGTCCTCCAGCGCGCCCGTCCAGCGGCCGACCGCCAGCCGCGAGGACCGCAGCCGTTCGTCGGCCTCGTCCGCCTCGCGGGTGAGGGCGCGCACGGTCTCCCCGGCGCGGTCGAGGCGGGCGCGCTCTTTGTCGATCTCGGCCGCGGTGGCGGTGATCTGCGTGCGCATGCGGTCGAGGTCGCCCTGCTTGCGGTACGCGTCGTGGCTCTTCAGCGCGCCCAGCCGGGCGCCGAGCGTGGAGCGCTCCTCCTCGGCGGCGTCACGGGCCGCGACCGCCGCCGCGTGGGCCGCCGTCGCCCGCTCGACCTCGGCCAGCGCCTCGGCGACGCCCCGTGCGTGGCCGGTCGCGCCCTCGAACCCCGACCCGATGCGGTCGAGCTTGGCCTTCGCGTGCACCTGGAGGTAGGTCGTGTAGTCGGCCATGAACGTCGTGACCGCGCTGTCGGCGGCGGTCAGGTCGTCGAAGAGGCGCTGCACGGCGGCGAGGTTCTCAAAGTCGCGCGCCGCCTGGTCGACCAGGTCCTCATCGACCGGGCTGAGGCCGGCGGTGAGCGTGTCGGACACCTTGGCCGGGTCGAGGTCCTTGGCCAGCAGCGGGCGCCGCAGCGCGAGGAGCAGGTCGAGGAGCTGGGTGTAGCGCTCGCGCCCCAGGCCGAACAGGCGCGCGTCGACGGCGTCGCGGTATTCGGTGGCCGTCTTGTAGGCGGCGCCCGGCTCCAGCGACTCGCGGAGCTGGCGGTCGGTCAGCGGCCGTGAGTCGGGGCCCAGCAGGCCGAAGTCGACGCCGAGCCGCTTGCCGGTGACGAAGAAGGAGGAGCGCACGCCGTCACGGTTGCGATGCGCCCGCAGGCCGATGACCAGAGTCACCGTCTCCTCCGCGCGGGCCTGACGGCCGCGCCCGTCCGTGGACGCCTCATCCCCCGCTCGGGCGAACTCCATCCAGACGTAGCCGTACTCGGACTCCTGGCCGCGGTAGAGCAGGTTGGACTTCATCGTCCGGTTGTCGCCGCTGAACGGGTCGAGTCGCCGGGCGTCGGCGACCCCGTCGAGGACGAACGGGAACAGCACCTCCAGGGCCTTGGTCTTGCCGGAGCCGTTGTGACCGCGCAGGACCAGTCGCCCATCGGCGAAGACGAACTCCTCGTCGGCGTAGTCCCAGACGTTGATGACGCCCGCGCGAGAAGGGCGGAACCGTGCCGTCATGACGTCTCTCCTCCTGCGGGTGCGGGCAGCGGAAGCTGCGCGGTGTCGGCGAGGGCCAGCGTGATGTTGCGGTAGCGCACGGCGGCCGGCCGGACGAGCACCCCGCCCGGGACCGGCCGCACCAGACCGAGCTCGGCCAGGAACGTCACCGCGGCGTCCAGCAGGCCGCGCGGGTCGTGCTGCCAGGCGCTGGTGAAGGACGCCGCGCCGAACTCCTCGAACAGCTCGTCGATCATCGTCTCCAGCCGGGTCCGCTCGACCAGCGGTGCGGTGCCGGCCGGACCGGACGCCGGAGCCTCGGTCTCGGGCGGTGTCCAGGCCAGCTCGCGTACGACTCCGGCCTCCGGCAGGCCGGAGTCGATCCGCGCCACGAGTGCGGCGTGGTCGTCGGCCTCGCGTGGCGTCTCGATCAGCGCCGGCTCCTGCTCGGGGTCCTCGAGTAGATCGGCGATCTTGGCGAGCAGCAGCCCGGCCGTACGGTTGACGGCGCCGCCGCGTCCGGGGAACGGCCGGTCGGTGAACACCCCGCCCGCGTCGGCGAGCATGACGCCCTCCGCACGACGCTCGACCACCAGGCCGGTGAAGCGGGCCAGGTCCTCGGCGAGGCCCGGACGGCGGAGCAGGTCGGCGATGGCGGGCTCGACGTCGTCGTAGTAGACCACGGGCAGCTCGGTGAGCAGCCTCCGCGCGCGCTGCGCCACGGCCTGCGGGTGCACGGCGCCGTCGACGCGCGACAGCGGGTCGTCGAGCAGGCCGGCCGCGCTCGTCAGGTGCTGCACCGGCCGGGCGGGCTTGAACAGGACGGCGCAGATGTCGTGGTCGATGTCGTAGAGCGCGTCGCCGTGCTCGCTGTCGCGGGCCCACGCCTCCAGCGAGCCGTCGGACAGGCGCAGGGCCCCGCGCTCGACGAGCCAGCCGAGGACGTCGACCACGGCCGCCTTGTGCGCGCTCACCGTCGGGTCGAAGCCGAGGCCCTCGATGGCGTTGGCGGCCGGGGTGAAGACCCGGACCAGGTCGGCCAGGCTGATCTCCACCCGGGACCGCTGGAACGAGGCGAGGACGAGGCAGAGATAGGCCATGCGCCGCTGGTCGAAGGGCCGGCCGCCCTTGCGGGCGAACATCAGGCCCTGGGTCGGGTCGAGCCGGTCGAGTCGGCGTACGAGCCGGACCTGGCGCGTGTCGGCGATGAGGGTGTAGCCGAGCAGCTCGCGGAAGTCGCGGGTCATCTCGTCGGCCCAGCGGAGCACCTGTTCGAGCACGCCCGGCCGCGGCCGGGTCGCGGTGATCAGGTCGCAGGTCAGCACGCGGCGGACCGCCTGCTGGTAGGCGCCGAGGTCGGTGGTCTGGACCCCGGCGGCCGCGCGGGGGCGCCGCATCAGGACCTCCCTCGCCGGGCGGGCGCCATCTCGACCGTGAAGCCGGGCAGGTGGAGCCGTCCGCGCGTGGTGAGGACCGTGCTGCCCTCCTCGGCCGGCGACAGGCGCATCATCACCGTGTCGCTCGCGCCGGATCCGGCGCCGAGCCGGCCGGCGACGACCGTGCGGGCCTCCAGGGCGCGGGTCAGGAGCTTGAGCAGGACCCGCGTCTCGTCGTCGTCGAGCACGCGGTCGTACGCTCCGGCGTCCAGCAGCCGGCCGGCCGCCTCGCGCTCGGCGGCGCGCTCGGCCGCCTGCCGGCGCCGCAGTTCGACGCGGGCGCCCGCGTTGGCCCGCACGGGCTGCGGCACGCCCGTCGTGGGCGCCTTGCCGGTGCGGAAGAGACTGATCGACAGCTCGACGCCGGGCGCGTCCCACCAGGTGGCGCGGTCGGAGATCTCCTCGGCGTCGTCGTGGGCGCCACCGAGATGACGGGCCGAACGCAGGTTGAACGCCGCCGACATCAGCGCGTGCGCGGCGTCGGTGTCGGGGACGCGCCACACCCACTCGGCCAGGTGGCGCAGCTGGGTCGCCCGGTTGACTCCCCCGCGCTGAGCCTCGGTGATCTGGCGCAGCAGTGCGATCACTCCGGAGACCGCCGTGCGGGTCGCCGAGCGCAGGTCGCCGGCGCGCGAGTCGCCCTCCGCGGCGAACCACTCGCGCAGGGCGGCCCAGCGGCGCTCCCACTCGTCGAGCCGCTCGGTGTAGGACATGAACGGCCGCTCGTCGGCCTCGGCGGCGCGGGCCAGGAGGGTGCCGAGCCCGGTGTCCTCGACCTCGTGCACCGCGCGGGCGAGCCGCGCGAGGTAGCGGTCGAGCTCGGCCATGAAGTCGGTCATGTGCGTGAGCAGGGCGTTCTTGTAGCGGAGGAACAGGTCCGGCGACGTGTCGGTGGAACGGACGATCTCCCCGAGGGTCACGTGGAACTGCGCCGAGCGCCGCCCCATGTCCTCCATCACCGAGTCGAGCCGGGACAGGCGGCGGTAGACCTGCTCGGTCTCGCCCGCGCGGTTGGCCGCGGCGAGCGCCTTGAGGTCCTCCAGGATGTCGGAGAAGACCAGACGTGACAGGTTGGCGTCCTGGATGCGGGCCTCGAGGAGGTCCTCGACCGCGGTGTAGGCCCAGTAGCCCAGCTCGCTGAACTGGTAGACCGACTGCCGGTTGCGGTAGCGGACGAGGTTGCCCGCCCGTGAGGCGTCGTCGAACCGGTGGACCACCCGGTCGTCATAGAGCGCGTCGAGGCGGCTGCGCAGGTTGCCGTCGAGGGTGGGCACGTCGTCGTACAGCTCGGCGAGCTCCGCGAGGGCCGCCCCGACCTGGTCGCTGTCGACCTGGACCTGGTGGACGGCGCGCAGCCGGTCCATGGCCCGCAGCACCCAGAGGTACGCGACGTGGTCGTCACGCCGGGTGAAGTTGAACAGCCGGAACCGGTCGCTGACCACCAGCGAGTCCAGATCCAGCGCCCTACGGCCGCTCACAGCCCACTCCCCCCGTCATCCACCCGCCCGACCAAGGAAGGGTAGGCAACACCACCGACAACTCGCGCCCCAATCGGCTCTCAGCCGAACAACGGTAAGCGGCCGGCGAGCGGACCGAGCGCCCGGCGGTCCGCCGCCGAGATCGGCGCGCGGCCGGTTCCCGTACGGGCCGAAACGGCCCGGTCGTCCCGGTGCCCGGATTCTCGTGATCACCGGACGGTCGCAATCCGGGAGGTCACGGACCAGTATGGGCGGTAGACGCCGCCGACCGCAGGAGCACGCCCATGACGCCGCGCAGTCAGCACTGGTACGCCGGAACGGACCGGAACGCCTTCATCCACCGCGCCTGGATGCGGCGCGGACTTCCCTCCGACGCGTTCGACGGGCGGCCGCACATCGCGATCGCCAACACCGCCTCCGACCTGTCGCCGTGCAACAGCCACCTCGGCGAGGTCGCCGCGAGCGTGAAGGCCGGTGTGTGGGAGGCCGGCGGCGTGCCGCTGGAGCTGCCGGTGCCCTCGCTGGGCGAGACGCAGCTCCGGCCGACCGCGATGCTGTTCCGCAACCTGGCGGCGATGGCGGCCGAGGAGATGATCCGCGCCAACCCCGTCGACGGCGTCGTGCTGCTCGGCGGGTGCGACAAGACCATTCCCGCGCTGCTCATGGCCGCCGCGTCGGTCGACCTGCCGGCGATCGTCGTGCCGGGCGGGCCGATGCTGACCGGGCACTTCCGCGGTGCGCCGCTGGGCTGCGGCACCGACGTGTGGCGGCTCAGCGAGGAGGTGCGGGCGGGCACGCTTTCGCAGGACCGGTTCCTGGAGGCGGAGTCGTCGATGATCCGCAGCCGCGGCCACTGCAACACGATGGGGACCGCCTCGACGATGGCCTGCATGGCCGAGGCGCTGGGCATGACGCTGCCGGGCGTCGCGGGCATCCCCGCGCCGGACAGCCGCCTGCTCGAACGCGCCCACCAGGCCGGCCGCACGATCATCGAGATGGTGGCGAGCGACCGCCGGCCCAGCACGGTCCTGACGCGCGGGTCGTTCCTCAACGCGATCGTGGCCCTCGCCGCGATCGGCGGCTCCACCAACGCGGTCGTCCACCTGCTGGCGATCGCGGGCCGGGCGGGCGTGCCGCTGACCCTGGACGACTTCGACCAGGCCGGGGCCAAGGTGCCGCTGCTCGTGGACCTGCAGCCGGCCGGCGCGCACCTGATGGAGGACTTCCACCGCGCGGGCGGACTGCGGGCGGTGCTGAACGAGATGGCCGACCTGATCGACTCCTCGGCGCCGACGGTCACCGGGCGGCCGATCGGCGAGGGACTGGCCGACGCCGAGATCCACGACGAGACGGTCATCCGCCGCCGTACGGCGCCGCTCCAGGAGGAGGCGGGCATCGCCGTACTGCGGGGCAACCTGTGCCCCGACGGCGCGGTGATCAAGCCGGCCGCCGCGTCGCCGTCGCTGCTGCGCCACCGGGGGCGCGCGGTTGTCTTCGACAGCATCGAGGACCTGCGGGCGGCCCTGGACGACCCGGACCTGGACGTCGACGAGGACAGCGTGCTGGTGCTGCGGGGCTGCGGCCCGAGGGGGTACCCGGGGATGCCCGAGGTCGGGAACATGCCGCTGCCGGCCAAGCTGCTCGCCCGCGGGGTGCGCGACATGGTGCGGATCAGCGACGCGCGCATGAGCGGCACGGCGTACGGCACGGTCGTGCTGCACACCGCGCCGGAGTCGGCCGCGGGCGGCCCGCTGGCCAAGGTCCGCACCGGCGACATGATCGTCCTGGACGTGGCCGCCCGGCGGCTCGACGTCGAGCTGCCGGACGGCGAGCTCGAGGCGCGGGAGCCCGCGTCCTCCTCCGCGCACGCCGCCCCCGTACGCGGGTGGGAGCGCCTCTACATCGACCACGTTCTCCAGGCCGACCAGGGCGCCGACCTGGACTTCCTCACCGGCTCCAGCGGGAGCGAGGTCCGCCGCGAGTCACACTGAGGTCCTCTCCCGCCCGGACTGTGCAGGAGAGACGGCCGGGGTCCGGGCCCGTACGAGCAGGGCGCCGAGGACGGAGGTGACGACGCTCAGGACGGCGGCGAGCGTCCAGGCCAGGCGGAAGTCGCCGGTGGACCCCGCGTCCACGCGGGAGCCCAGCAGGGTGACCAGGAGTGCGACTCCGAGGGCGGAGGAGATCTGCCGGAAGGAGTTGACCAGGGCGGAGCCGGTGGCGGTACGCGCCGCGGGCAGTGACTGGACCCCCGCCGCGATCAGCGTGCCGAGCGTCAGGCCGACGCCGGTGCCGCCGAGGATCAGGCTGGGGAGCAGGTCGCGCGAATAGTCCGGCGCGGTGGAGACCATCGCGACCCGCCACAGCATGGCGGCGGCGAACAGCAGGCCGCCCGCCGCGACGAGCGGGCCGTGACCGAACCGGCGCGCGGCCCGCGCGGTGAGCGCGGTGACGATCGGGACCAGCGCGGGGCCGGGCACGAGGGCGAGGCCGGTGCGCAGCGCGCTCCAGTGCCAGACGTCCTGGCACCACAGCACGTTGGACAGCAGCATCACGGCGAACGCGACCCCGAACAGGAACGTGCCGGCGCCGGCCACGCCGAACCGGGGCAGGCGCAGCAGGTGCAGCTCCAGCAGCGGCGTCGCGTGGCGCGCGGACCGCAGCCCGAACCACGCGCCGACCGCGACGGCGATCGCCAGCAGCCCGAGCGTGCGGCCGGAGGCCCATCCCCAGCCGGGTGCCTGCACGAGCGCTCCGGTCAGCGCGGCGACCGCGACGGTGACCAGCACGGCGCCCCACACGTCGGGCAGCGGCCCGGTCTCCCGCGCCGCGGGCGCGGGCAGGGCGGCCAGCCCCGCGACGACGGCGACGACGCCGACCGGCAGGTTCACCACGAAGACCCAGCGCCAGTCGACCTCGACGAGCAGCCCGCCGACGACCGGCCCGGCGGCGGCGGCGAGGCCACCGAACGCCGCCCAGGCGCGGGTGGCGCCGGTCCTCCGCTCGGCGGGCACGCTGGCCAGGAGCAGGGCGAGCGAGGTCGGCAGCTGGGCGGCCGCCCCGGCGGCCTGGACGACCCGCGCGACCACCAGGACCCCCAGGTCCGGCGCCAGCGCGCACGCGACCGAGGCACCGGTGAACACGACGACCCCGGCGATGAACACGGGCCGCTGCCCGATGCGGTCGCCGGCCCGGCCGAGCACGACGAGCAGCGCGGCCAGGGTGATGGCGTAGGCGTTGAGCACCCAGGACAGGTCGGCCAGCGACGCGGGACGGCCGCCGTGGGAGAAGCTCGCGCCCATCGCCGGCAGCGCGACGTTGACGATCCACAGGTCGAGGTTGGTCATGAAGACGGCCAGCACCACGACGCCGGCGGCCACACGAGAACGGTTTGAGAATCCAACCACAGAGGTCATGGGCGAGACCTTAGACGCATTCTGGTTTGAGAATCAAACCGTAAGCCGCTAGCGTGAGGCCATGACCGGTACGCGCATCGACCCCGCAACCCTCCCCGGCCGCCCCTGCTCCGCCGCCTCCGCGCTGGAGATCGTCGGCGACCGGTGGGCGCTGCTGGCCGTACGCGAGGTGCTGCTCGGGAACCACCGGTTCGGCCAGATCGCGCGGGGCACCGGCGCCCCGCGCGACCGGCTCGCCGCGCGGCTGAAGACCCTGGTCGAGGCGGGCGTGCTCGAACGCCGGCCGTCCGAGGAGGGCGGGCGCTACGACGGCTACCACCTCACGGAGGCGGGCCGTGATCTCGGCCCGGTCATCCGCGCGCTCCTGACGTGGGGCAACCGGTGGGCCGTGACGGCGCCGCCGGTACGGATCCTGCACCACGACCATCCGCTGGAGCCGGTCACGCTCTGTACCACCTGCGGCGAGCAGGTCGACGCCGGCGACCTCACCCGGGAGGTCGCCGACCCCGCGTGGGCGGACGACACCCGGGCATAGAAGTGATCCCCCGAGGAGCGACATGTACGAAGTGGTCGACTACGACTTCGGCCCGGCCGCCCGCAACCGGCTCGCCGGCACGACCGTGCGCGGCCGGGAGGGGGCGGTCGCCGCGCTGGAGACCTTCTACTACGCGCTGAACAGCGCCGATCTCGACACGCTCGCCGAGGTGTGGTCCGATGACGAGCTCGCCCAGCTCGACAACCCGGTCGGCGGCATCATCCGCTCCGGCGCGGCCATCACCGAGCTGTACCGGCGGATCTTCTCGAGCGGCATGGACCTGAGCGTGACGTTCACCGACGCCGCGACCTACGTCACGGCGGACACCGCGGTCTTCGCCGGCCGCGAACGCTGCGAGTACACGGACGCCGAGGGCATGCGGATACCGGTGGAGTTCCGCACGAGCCGTTTCTTCGCCTGGGTTCCCGGCGAGGAACGGTGGCGGCAGATCCACCATCACGGCAGCGCCGACGACCCCGGCGCCCTGCGCGCCTACCAGGCCGCCGTACGCCGCTGAGCGCGGGCCGGATCTCCGGTGGCGCACGGGAACGGAACGCGCGCGACCGCGCCGGGCCTCGGAAATACGCCACCCCCGGATGCCCCGCGCGAAGAATCGGGAAATGGAGTCGCCCCGCTTCGCGGCGCCCGGAAGAGCACGCCCGACCTCGGGCGGACCCGCCGATAAGGAACGGACGCCCCGCCTAATGTCACTCACCGTCAACACGGGCGATTTCCGGCGTGGCACGAGCGACTGGGAGATACCTGAGAAACCCCGGAATGGCCATTCAGTGATCGATAGTATGATGCCCGGATTGTGCGGGGTCGATCACATGTACGGCTCGAACGTTCTCTGTACTGAGTTGGCATGGTCTGCAGCAGAGTGGGGTCCCAGGGGTGCATCGCAGGATGAAAGTGACATGGTCCAGTCGTTGGTTCGCGCCGGTGGCGGCCGGGCTACTCCTCACACCGATCGCGGCCTGCTCGTCGAGCGGCAACGCCAGCCAGTCCGCGGCCAAGGCTCCGGCCGCCGCCGCGACGATCACCCCGGCGAACGGGGTGAAGAAGGTCCGCCCGGACAAGGGCGTGCAGGTGACGGCCGCGAGCGGCGTGATCGACCAGGTCACGGTGCAGGGCGGTGGGAGCACCGTCGAGGGCGTCCTGTCGGCGGACAAGAAGAGCTGGCAGACCAAGTGGACGCTCAAGCCGGGCACCATCTACACGGTGACGGCGACCGCCAAGAACTCCGACGGCAAGGTCACCACCGCGACGAGCAAGTTCTCCACGATGAAGGCGTCGTCCTCCATCTCGATCAGTGACGTGACGCCGCGCTCCAAGGAGACGGTCGGCATCGGCATGCCGATCATGATCAACTTCGACGGTCCGGTCACGAACAAGGCCGCGGTGGAGAAGGCCCTGGAGGTGCGTTCCACCAAGCCGGTCGAGGGCGCCTGGCGCTGGATCACCTCCCAGGAGGTCATCTTCCGGACGAAGTCCTACTGGCCCGCGCACACATCGGTGTCGGTGGTGGCGCACATGGCGGGCGTCCGCGCCTCCTCCAAGGCGTACGGCACGAAGGACTTCAAGCGCAGCTTCAAGATCGGCGCGTCGCACGTCGCGAAGGTCAGCCTCAAGACGCACAAGAGCAAGGTCTACGTCGACGGCAAGCTCGCCAAGACCATTCCGATCAGTGGCGGCACGGGTGGCGGCGACTCCCACGGCAACGACTTCCGCACCACGAGTGGCATTCACCTCGCGATGGGCAAGCTGCCCGAGGTCTGGATGACCTCACCCAACGTCAAGAAGGGCGAGGCGGGTTACTACCACGAGCTGGTGCTGAAGGACGTACAGATCAGCAACAGCGGCGAGTACCTCCACCAGAGTCCCGGTGAGTACGAGTGCCTCGGCCACCGCAACTGCAGTCACGGCTGCGTCCGCCAGAGCGTCGCCGGCGCCCGCTGGTTCTACAACCTCAGCCTGCGGGGCGACATCATCAACATCACCGGGTCCTCCCGGAAGCTGGAGTGGAACAACGGCTGGGGCTACTACCAGATGCCCTGGAAGACCTGGGTCAAGGGCAGCGCCCTGAAGAAGCCGGTGATGACCGTGGCGACCGGCGGGGCCGGCAGCCCGACCACGCCGCCCGCGTCCTCCCCGGCCGCGTCCTCCACCCCGAGCTGAGCCACCGACCGCCCGAACGGAGCGCGCGGGGTGACCGGCACCGGCCGGTCACCCCGCCGTCCGTCACGGCGTCGCCGGCGCGCTCTGGGGCCGCAGCGGCGCCGGCGAGAGCCGGTCACCGCGGTCCACGAACTTCAGGCAGGCCGCGGACGCCAGGCCGAGGAGCAGCAGCACCAGCCAGGGCAGGCTCTTCATGCCCATACTGTGGGACAGGCCGATCGCGGCGGCGCTGACCAGGTTGCCGAAGACCCCGCCGAAGCCCGACAGCAGGTTGTTGACGCTGTAGTACGTGCCGATCACCCGGCCGCCCGAGAGGTTGGCGATCGTGGCCATCTCGAACGGGTGCAGCATCATCGATCCGATGCTGAGCGTCGCCGCGCACACGAGGATCGGCAGGAGCCGGATGACCATCGAGCCCTGCATCGGCGGCAGCATCAGCGGTATGAACGCCACCCCCATGATGATCAGGCCGCGGACCATCGCCTGACCCGCCGTCCAGCGCCTCTCGCACCAGGTGATCAGGCGGACCTGGAGGGCGAGGCCGAGGACGGCGGACATCACGAACAGCGCGGTCATCCCCGCGTGCCCGCCGGAGATGTGACGGATCTCCAGCGGCAGCCCGAACGAGATCTGGAACGTCAGCGCGTACGAGGCGAACATCGTCGCCGCGAAGGCCAGGAACGGCCGGTTGCTCAGCGCCTCCCGCCAGTCGGCCCAGATCGGCCGGGACGAGCCCGTCTCCGGCCCGGAGATCGCGGGCAGGAAGCGCCACTGCGCCGCCGCGAGCGCGAGCAGGATGGCGACCGAGGTCAGGCTCACCGCACGGAACCCGAAGTGGATGAGCGGGACGCCGACGAGCGGGCCGACCAGCACACCCAGACGGCGGCAGACGCTGAAGACCGCGAACGCGTCGACGGTCCGCTCCTTCTCCTCGTGCGCGAGGTAGGCGCGGTTGGCCGGGACGAACAGCGCGCTGGAGATTCCGGTCAGCACCGACGCGGCGATCAGCCACGGCAGGCTGCCGAACACCGCGTACATCCCGCAGCCGACGGCCTTCAGCAGGCAACCCGCGGTGATCATCGGCTTGTACCCGATGCGGTCGGCGAGCGTGCCGCCGATGACGAAGAGGCCCTCGCTGAAATGGCGCAGGCTCATCACGATGCCGACGATCCAGACCGCCACCCCGATGCCGTGCACGAGGTGGTCGGCGAGGTAGGGCACCAGCATGAGTAGGGCGATGCTCACGCCGATCTCGTTGATGAACAGGATCTGCGCGGGCCGGCCGAAGGACCGGAACTGCCGCAGGGTCGCGATCACGTGCCACCCCCACGGCGCTCCGGTGGACCGGCGGCGCCTCCCGCCCGGTCAGCCGGACAAGCCCCCGGCGGTAACGCCGGCGCCGCCGGCCCGGCGGCCGGCCCCGGAGCCGGCACGCACACGCGTGGACGACGACATCGCGTCGCCGCGGGTGCGTCCGGCCCCTCCCGAACTCCGTGGTCGAGTGTGATCCCCGACATCTCCGCTCCTATCGAATGGCGCACGAAGGACCGGAGGCCGATGGCGTTCTGGCCCCCGTGACCTGCGCTGATTACTTTCAGTAGCCCACTACTCTTAGTAGTGGGCTCTTTGCCATGCGTGAGGAGTAGCCAGGCGGGTGGACCGCACTACCCTTCAGGAGACATCGGCCACGCAGGCCCCAGGAGTATCAGCGGCGGCGGACCAGCAACATCGCGGCGTCGTCGGTGATCCGCCCGCCCACGTGACGCAGCACGTCGGAGCGCATCTCCTCCAGCGCCTTCTCCGGGTCGGCGGCCTTCAGCAGCCCGCTACGGTCGGCCAGCGGGTAGAAGCGGCCCTCGCTGTCGCGCGCCTCGATGACGCCGTCGGTGTAGAACAGCATCCGGTCGCCGGGCGCGAAGCCGATCGTGTAGGGCTGCGGCCGGGTGTCGGCAAGGCCGGTCAGGCCCAGCGGCGGCGCGACGTCCTCCGGTTCGGCGAACTCCCCGACGCCGCCCTGGCGCAGGATGAGCGGCGACGGGTGCCCGCAGTTGACGAGCGTGGCGGTGTCACCCTCGTCGAACTCGGCCAGCACCGCGGTGACGAACTTCTCCCCCGACAGCCGCCGGCGCAGCGAGGCCTCGATGCGCGCCACCACCCCGGTGAGCTCGAGCTCGTCGTAGGCGGCCTCGCGGAAGGCGCCGAGCACGGCCGCCGCGGTCTCCACCGCCTCGAGGCCCTTGCCCTGGACGTCGCCCACGATGACGCGGACCCCGGCCCGGGTCGAGGCGACCTCGTACAGGTCACCGCCGATGCGGGCCTCCGCGGTGGCGGAGGTGTAGCTGACCGCGACGTGCACCGGGCCGACCCGGCGTGGCACCGGGCGCAGCAGCACCTGCTGGGCCACCTCGGCGACCGACCGCACCTCCGCGAGCAGACGCTCACGCCGCTGCCGTCCGGAGCTGGCGAAGACGCTCGCGACCGTGATGCCGGCCACCATGGCGAGCATGAGGGTGTTCTGCCGCCGGCCGAGCGCGTGGCTGTAGGAGCTGAGCAGTACGTCGAGGACGAGCGCGGCCATGCCCACCAGCGCGGTGCGCCGCATGCCGCACCACAGGGCCGCGAAGGCCGGCCCGAGTGCGAGCAGCGGCCGGAACCGTACGTCCGGGCCGGCGAGTATGTCGCTCAGTGCGACGACGCCCATCGCCAGGAACGGCAGCCAGCGAAGCCACGGCCCCGGACCCCCGGATCCCCCGACATCAGTGATGACGACCCCCCGCACCCCCGTCATTCCCCTGCGGCAGGATAACGTCCGGCCGGCACCGGACCGGGTTCTTTCCGTCACCCGGCGTACACGACGGCGAGCGCTCAGGGCGTCAGGGTGAGCGTCCGCCGGGCCTCGCGCCGGATCGTCTCCGGCGTGGCGCGCATCGGGATCGTCTCGCCGCGTGCCCACAGTTTCGCCTGGTCCCAGTAGTGCGCGTCGAAGGCGTGTCCGGACTCCCCGGTGAGATTGATCCACCGCGACCGGTCGAGGTCCGCCAGATCGACGATCATGCGCATGGACGGCACCCAGTCGACTCCGTAACCGGTCTGGGCGTTGGAGCCGGTGGCGTCGACGAGCGAGTCACCGCCGCCCAGCCTCAGCGGGCCGCGGTTGAAGAGCCACTCGATCGGCCCGATCCCCGAGTCGCCGAACGTCTCGTTGGTCAGCTCCAGCCGGTGCAGGTCGCCCCACTTCCACTTCGCGGGGTCACCGCCGAGGCGGTGGCGCAGCTCCGTGCCGGCGTCCTTCATCGCCGCGCGCAGGACGTCGTCGCGGGTCTCCTGCACCCCGGTCGTCCGCACGTCGTCCCACCAGGGGTCCGCCGGCCGGTCGAGCAGCCTCCGCAGCACCTCGAACCAGCGGTCGCCGCCGTCGGGGCGGGCGCCGTCCGGCAGCTCGTCGTTGAACGTGCGGATGAGCAGGTGCCGGTAGACCGCGTTGTAGTACGCCGCGGGCGCGGAGTCGGCGCCCTGGGTGAAGTCCCAGCCGCGCAGCAGGTCCACCGTCGCGCCCGAGCCGACGCGGAGCAGGTGCGGCACGAGCGCCGGCGCGAACCCGTTGCGGTCGTCCATCTGGATCCGCGCCATTCCCGCGGCGTCCATCACCGGCGTCCGCCGGATGAGCTGCTCGATGCGCGCGGCGCGGTAACCGTACGCCCAGTCCTTGGTCAGCAGGTCCGGGTAGCCGGGACCGGTGGCGGCGTTGTTCGCGGTGACGATGTAGCCCTGCTTCGGGTCGTAGACCGCGGGCAGCCGGTCGAAGGGCAGGTAGCCCTTCCACTCCTGCTTCCCCGTCCACCCCTCGGCGGGCCAGGTGCCGTCCCCCTTCGTACGGATCGGGATGCGCCCCGGCGCCTGGTACCCGATGTTCCCGTCGACGTCGGCGTACACGAGGTTCTGGGCGGGCACCTCGAAGGACGCGGCGGCGGTGCGGAACTCCGTCCAGTTCCGCGCGGTGTCCATCAGCCCGATGGCGTCGGCCGTACGGCCCGGGTCCAGCGCCGTCCAGCGGAGCGCGACCGCGAGTCCGTTCCCGGCCCGGCGCGCGTCGTCCAGCGCGTCCGACAGCAGCGGGCCGTGCCGGGTCGCCCGTACGGTGATGGTGACCGGCCTGCCGCCCGCGACCTTGATTTGCTCGGTCCGGGTCTGGAGCGGCTCCCGGCGGCCCTCGTACTCGTACGTCCCGCCGCTCACGCGTTCGAGGTAGAGATCGGTGACGTCCGGGCCGAGGTTGGTGAAGCCCCAGGCGACGCGCTGGTTGTGCCCGATGACGACGCCGGGGACTCCGGAGAAGGTGAAACCGCCGACGTCGAACGGGCAGGCCTGACTCACCTGCCGGCAGTGCAGGCCCGCCTGGTACCAGAGCGAGGGCATGGCGGGCGCGAGGTGCGGATCGTTGGCGAGGAGCGGCTTGCCGGTGGACGTGCGGCTGCCCGCCACCACCCAGGAGTTCGAGCCGAGGCCGGGCGCGCCGTTGCCGAGAAGCGTCGGCATGGCGTGGATCGCGGCGGAGAACTTCTCCAGCGCGGGCGGCAGCGTACGCGCGCGGGGCCGGTCCACCGGGCCGCCCCGGGCCTTCTCGCCGCCGGCGACGATGACCGGGTTCCGGTCGTAGGGATAGGCCGGGTACAGCTGGTCGACGCGGTCCCTGGGCACCTTAATGGCGGCCAGCGCGCGGCCGAGTTCGTCGTCCATGTTGCTGCGCAGGTCCCAGGCCATGGCCTTGAGCCAGGCGAGTGAGTCGACCGGGGTCCACGGCTCGGGGTGGTAGCCGGTGCGCTGGAGCCCCAGCACGGCGTACTCCAGGCTCTGCGTCGCGGTGTCCGGATGCTGCCGCAGCCACGCGTTGACGCCCTGGGCGTACGCCTGGAGGTAGCGCCGCGTCTCCGGGCGCAGCAGGGGCAGCTCCCGTTCGGCCACGCGGCGCCAGCCCATCGTCCGTACGACCTTGTCGGTGTCGAGCGTCGTCCGGCCGAACAGCTCCGAGAGCCGCCCGGCGGTGACGTGGCGGCGGAAGTCCATCTCCCAGAACCGGTCCTGCGCGTGCACGTAGCCCTCGGCGCGCATCAGGTCGTCGGCGTCGTCGGCGTAGATCTGCGGGATGCCGTACCGGTCGCGGTAGACGGTGACGTCCTTGCTCAGTCCCGGAACGGCGATCCGGCCACTCGTTCGCGGATACGACCGCCGGATCGTCCACCGCGCGTACAGGGTGAGCACCAGCGCGAGGACCAGGAGCACGATCAGGATACGGACCAGCCAGCGGGCGGACCGGGGCAACCGGCCCAGCGGCGCGAACCTCGTCATGAACGCCTCTTCTCCGTACCGAGGGTGGAGGAAGGCTAGAGCATTTCGGATCCCCTGTCCGCTTCGTGTTCATCGGACGCAAGGACGGCTGAGGCGCTCATTCGCGACCAACGAGGGGATGGGCGCCCCAAGGGGGCGGGGCCTACCGGTCAGCGGTGGGCGGAGCGCAGCAGCTCATTGATCTCTTCCGCGGCGGCGCGCACCTGACCGAGCAGCTTGTGTTGCTTCGCGGCGGGGGCCCGCACCAGCGGTGAGGGCACGGACAGTGAGGCGAGGATGCCGGTGCTGTCCCGGACGGCGGCGGCCGCCGCCCAGATCCCCATGTCGATCTCTTCCTCACTGCACTCCCAGCCGCGCTGCTCCACGAGCACGACCTCTTCTTCCAGCCGCGCCGCGGCCGCCGGATCGCGCGCGGCCAATGGCTCCAGGTACGCGTGTCGCGCCTCCGGAGACATCGACGCCAGCAGGATCCGTGCGCTCGCTCCGTGCTCGAGGGACATCGGCTGGCCCGGCTCGTACGACGTGCGCAGCCGGTGCGATGACTCCACCCGGTGGACGCACACGGCGGAACTGCCGACCAGGCGGACCAGGATGACCGTCTCCCCGGTCTCGGCGGCGAGCCGGCGCATGACCGGATCGGCGAGGTCGACGAGCGTCTCGGCGGCCTCGGCCGCCTGGGCGAGCTGGATGACCCGCGCGGACAGGTGGTAGCCGCCCTGGTCGGCGCCGACCAGCAGCCCCGTGTCCCGGAGGAACGCGACGTACCGGTAGACGCTCGGCAACGGGATGCCGGTGACCTCGGCGAGGTCGCGCGCTGACAGGGTGTGGCGTTCCTTGGTGAACGCCATGAGCACGGCGAGGACACGCCGAGCGCTTTCGGCGCCGCGAACCGGCGCAGAGCTGGACAAAGGGTTGACACCGTCCGCATTAGCGATTTAACTCGGCGTAAATTTCTCACACCAAGAGACTCTGACTATCACTACATGATAGTAGGAGGGCGGGCCGCATGTCCTTGTCGCGACACCCCGAAGAAGATCACCTCCGTGAGTTGCTGGCCGCCGCGCACCGCGTGCTGTACCACCAGGGCCTCGTGGACTACCTCGGCCACTGCAGCGCCCGCGTGCCGGGCACCGACCGGGTGCTCATCAAGCCGAAGCACTCTCCCCGGGTGCGTGGCCTGGGCGGCCTGACCCCCGACGACATGGTCGTGATCGACCTCGACGGCGAACTCGTCGAGGCCGGCGCCGCCGGGGACGCCGAGGGGCCGCCGGCGGAGCGCTTCATCCATACGGAGATCTACCGCGCGCGGCCGGACGTGTCCGCGGTCGTGCACACGCATCAGCCGGCCGGCACCCTCCTCGGCGTCATCGGCGCGGAGCTGCTCCCGGTGCTGCACGTCCCATCGGTGCTCACGGCCGGCGGCGACGTCGGAACCTGGCCGTGCCCCCTCCTGGTGACCTCACCGGACCTCGGCCGCGAGCTCGCCGGCGCCCTGGGCCAGAGAGGACTGTGTCATCTCCAGGGTCACGGCGTCGTCAGCGCCGCCGACGACCTGCGGCGGGCGGTGCTGGCGGCGATCGCCGTGGAACAGCTCGCCGAGGCGAACCTCACCATCCTGAAGACCGGCCTGCGGCCGCGGATCATCCAGCCGGACGAGCTGAGCCGGCTGGGCGAGACCGTGGCGGCCATCGGCGGGCGCTGGGCGTACTACCTGGAGCTGGCCGGTCTCGATCCGGTCAAAGCGGTACCGGCGTAACCGGCACGACTCCGTTCGGCCGCGTGACGGTACATGCGTGGCCGGCCAGGACGCACCCAGCGATGCGGACACGATGAGGAGAACCGATACCCCGTGAAGATCGACGCCTTCTGCCACATCATGCCGCGGCCCTACTACGACCGTTTCTTCGAGCTGGACGTCGCCGTGCACGCGGCGAACCTGCGCAAGCGCGTGTCCAACATCCCGTCGCTGGTGGACATGGACCTCCGGTTCGCCCAGATGGACGAGTTCGGCGACTACCGCCAGATCATCAACATCGCCGCGCCGCCCGTGGAGGATCTGGGCTCTCCGGCCATCTCCAAGGAGATGGCGCGCATCGGCAACGAGTCGATGGCCGAGCTGGTCCGCGACCATCCTGACCGGTTCGCCGGGTTCACAGCGTGTGTTCCGATGGACGATCCCGACGCCGCGGTGGCGGAACTCGACTATGCCGTCGAGGAGCTCGGCGCCTACGGCGCGCAGATCTACACCCACGTGAACGGCCGGCCGATGGACGACGAGCGGTTCGAGGGGTTCTACGAACGCATGGCGGCCTCGGGCGGGCTCCTCCAGGTGCATCCCTGCCGTAGCTCCGCGTGGTCGGACTACCCGACCGAGCCGCGGTCCCGGTACGAGATCTGGTGGACGTTCGGCTGGGAGTACGACCTGTCGGCGTTCATGGCCCGGATCGTCTTCTCCGGCGTGCTGGAACGTCATCCGGATCTCAAGCTGCTCATCCACCACGGCGGCAGCATGGTGCCGCACTTCGCCGGCCGGGTCGGCCCCGGCTGGGACCAGCTCGGCGCCCGTACGCCGGAGGACCAGAAGGAGGACGTCGAGGGCTACCCACTGACCAAACGGCCGATCGAGTACTTCAAGCAGATGTACGTCGACACCGCGATGTTCGGTGCCGCCAACGCCGTACGCTGCTCGATCGACTTCTACGGCGTCGACCACGTGCTGTTCGGCTCCGACAGCCCGTACGACCCGGAGCGGGGCCCCGGCTATATCCGGTCCACCATCAAGAACCTGCAGGAGGTCGGGCTGACCGAGGCCGAGCAGGACACCATCTTCCACGGCAACGTCACCCGCCTTCTCGGCCTTACCGCAAAGGCGTGAGCATGCCGGAGGTTCTCATCGTCGGCGGCGGCCCCGTGGGGCTGACGCTGGCGATCGAGCTCGGCCAGCAGGGCGTCACCTGTGAACTGATCGACAAGCGGGCGGAACTCGGCCGGCTGCCCAAGATGGAGCGGTGCAACGCACGGACGATGGAGAACTTCCGGCGTGCGGGCATCGCCGACCGGATCCGGGCGGCGGGGCTGCCTCGCGACGTGCCGATGGACGTCTTCGTCTGCGTCGAGTCGGTGACGCGGCCACCGCTGGTGCACCATCGGTACCCGTCGGTCGCGGAGTTCGTCACGACCGCCCGCGACGTCAATGACGGGTCGCTGCCGCTGGAGCCGTACCAGCTGATCTCCCAGTACACCCTGGAACCGTTGCTGCGCGAGGTCGCGGAGCGCACTCCCGGGGTCACGGTCCGGTTCGGCCACGAGCTGACCGGGCTCGATGACGACGGCGACGGCGTGACCGCGCGGGTACGGACCGCGGACGGCGGATCCCGGGAGATCCGCGCCGACTACCTGGTGGGCTGCGACGGCGGCAACAGCACGGTGCGCAAGACGCTCGGCGTCGAACTGCGCGGCGACTCGCTGCTCGAACTGCGCCAGGCGCTGTTCCACTGCCCGGACCTGTTCGAACGCATCCCGATCGGCAAGGGCCGCCACTACCACATCGCGGACGAGCGTTCCTCCTTCCTCATCGTCCAGGACGACACGAAGCACTTCTCCCTGCACGCGGTCGTCGACCGAGACGAGGACATGCCGCGTCTCTTCGAGTCGGTGGCCGGCATCCCCGTCGACTACGAGACGCTGTACGTCGGCCGATGGACGCAGCGCCTCATGCTGGCCGACCGCTACCGCGACAGCCGGGTGTTCATCGCGGGCGACGCCGCCCACCTCGTCATCCCGACCGGCGGGCTCGGCATGAACACCGGCGCCGGCGACGCCGTGGACCTGGCCTGGAAGCTCGCCGGCACCCTGCGCGGATGGGGCGGACCGGCGCTGCTCGACTCGTACGAACGAGAACGCAGGCCGATCGGCGAGCGCAACGTCGCGGCGTCCCGCAAGGCGGCCGGGGGCCGGCGTGCCTGGCGGGCCGCGTGGCGGCCCGACATCGCCGACGACACCCCGGCGGGCGCGCGCACGCGCGCCGCACTGGCCGAGATCGCCGACCGCGAGCAGCGCTGGAGCAACGACCTGCTCGGCATCGAACTCGGCTACCGCTACCAGGACTCACCGTTGATCGTCTCCGAAGAGGGGGACGGGCCGGATCCGAACAGCTTCCAGTACACGCCAACGACCTGGCCGGGCGCGCGGCTCCCGCACATCTGGCTGGATGACGGCACGGCCCTGCACGACCACCTGGGCCGCTGCTTCACACTGCTGTACACCCCGGGCACCGAGGCGGACGTCGCCGGGCTGGCCGGGGCCTTCGCGCGATACGACGCGCCGTTCGCCGCCTTCGAGGTCCGCTCGGCCGCAGCCGAGACGGTCTACGAGGGCCACCGTCTCATTCTCGTACGGCCCGACCTGCACGTCGTCTGGCGCGGCCGGGACGGGCTGCCCGAACCCGGCCGCCTGGCGGCACTGGCCAGCGGCCATCTCAGTCACCAGATCGCCCTCGGACGGTCGTGACGACCAAGGGGTAATCCCATGAATGCCGGCAACCATCGCACACCGCCGGCGTGCGCGGCCCGGCCGACCTGTCCGGCAAGACGATCGCGGCGAACGCCACGTCCGGCGTCAACGAGTTGCTGACCGATACCTACCTGTCCGCACACGGGGTGAGCCCGACGTCGGTGCACTTCATCGGCCTGCAGTTCCCCGACATGCCGGCCGCGTTGAAGGCCGGGCGGGTCGCCGCGGCGATGACCACCGAGCCGTTCACCACGATCGCGATGGGCCAGGGCGGGACGATACTGACCGGCACGCCGCTGGCCTCGGTGCCCGGTACCCCGACCTATTCGTGCTGGAACGCGTCGAAGTCCTGGGTGTCCTCGCACAAGACCGTCGCGGCGGATTTCGTCGCGGCCATGCGGCAGACCGACACCTATATCTCCACCCACCCGGACGAGTTCCGCACCATCGTCGGCAAGCACCTGAAGGTGAGCCCGCAGGCCCGGTCGGCGATGACGTTGCCCCTGTTCACCGACAAGCTGACCCCCGGCGACATCACCGCGTGGGAGAACGTCGCGCGAAAGTACGGACTCCTCAAATCCGTCCCGGCGCCCGACGAGGTGCTGATGGGGGCCGGGACATGACGAGCGTCACGCGAAGGGGGACCCGCGCCGCGATGACACGCCCCGCAGGCTCCGGACCGGCCCGCACGCCACGTCCGCGGCGGCGCCGCCGCCTCCGGGGCGCGGCGGGCGTCGTGGTGGTGCTGGTGGTCTGGGCGCTACTCACCGAGACGGGCGTCCTGGACACCCAGAACCTGCCGACCATCCCCGCCGTGCTGAGCGCGCTCGGCGACTCCGCCACCGACATCCTCGCGAGCCTGGGCACCACGCTGGAAGCCATGTTCATCGGCCTGGTCGTCGCGACCTGTGGGAGCAGGTCGGCTTCGCCGCGCTCCTGGTCACCCACGACATCGGCGAGGCGATCTATCTCAGCGACCGCGTCCTGGTGATGTCGGCGCGGCCGTCGACGGTCGTCTCGCAGGTCACCGTCGACCTGCCCCGGCCGCGCAGCCAGTCCGTCACCCGGGCGCTGCCGCGCTTCCACGAGCTGCACGAGCAGGTGCTCGGGCTGGTCGAGCGGAACGGAGCGGCCAGGTGACGACGCAAACCACGGTGGACCTCACCCTGGCGATGGCCTACTACGAACACGTCGCGGGGCTCACGTCCGGACGGGTTCCGGTCGAGGGCGCGCGCGTGCGGTGGCTGGAGCTACCGGTCGAAGAGATCTTTCACCGCTTCTACGAGTACCGCGAGTGGGAGCTCTCGGAGATGTCGATGGGCAAGTACATCGCGCAGGTCTCCCAGGGCGACGACTCGATGGTCGGGCTCCCGGTGTTCCCCTCGCGGGTGTTCCGCCACTCCGCGTTCTACGTACGGGCCGGCGAGATCACCGCGCCGGAGCGGCTCCGGGGCAAGCGCCTCGGCATCCCCGAGTGGGCGCAGACCGCCGCGGTGTACATGCGCGGGCTGCTCACGCAGGAGTGGGGAATCCCGCTGGAGGAGGTGCGGTGGTTCCAGGCGGGCGTGAACCAGCCGGGACGACGTGAGCACGTCAAGCTCGCACTCCCGCCGGGCGTCGAACTGACGCCGGTGCCCGGCCGCAGCCTGAACGACATGCTCCTGGCGGGCGACATCGACGCCGTCCTGAGCGCGCATCCCCCGGCTCGCCGCGGGGCCCGCGGGGCCCGGCAGCCGGGTGCCGCTCCTGTGGACCGATGAGGCGCTGGCGCGCACCCGCGCGGCGTTCGGCGGCGAGCCCTGGCCGTACGGCGTGGACGCGAACCGCACGACCCTCGAGGCGTTCGCCCGCTGGGCGGACGAGCAGGGCGTCACCCATCGCCGGGTCGAGGTCGATGAGCTGTTCCCCGCGTCCGTCCGCACGCGTTACCGGATCTGAAGGGGAGGTCTCCATGGCGAACAACCGGGGCGCGCACCCGATGCGCCGCCGCGCCGGGCGGCCGGCCGCGGTGCTGACGGCCGCCGCTCTCACCCTGCTCGCGCCGGCCCGTGGAGGTTCGGGCGGGCCGGCCGGTGTCACGTCCGTGACCGTCGGCGCGCCGCCGGTCGTCGGGCTGGGCGACCTGTACACCGCCGAGAGCCGGCACCTGTTCGAGGCGCACCGGCTCCGGGTGAAGGTCCGCTCCATCAACGGTGGCGCGCAGGTGGTCCCGGCGTTGCAGTCCAATGCCGTCGACATCGGCCAGTCGAACATCGTCTCGGTGCTACAGGCACGCCGGCGTCACCTGGACATCTCCTGCTTCGCCGCGGCCTTCCGTTCGCCGAGCGGTCCTCAGCTGGCGCTCGTCGTCTCGCGTACGCGCGCGGCGGCCATCCGAACCCCCGCCGCCCTGGCCGGTACGACGATCGCCGTCAACACCCTGCACAACGCCAACCAGCTGATCGCGGAGAAGTACCTTCAGTCGCGGGGCGTGAACCCGGCCTCGGTGCACTTCATCGGGCTGGACTACCCCCGCATGCCGGGAGCGTTGTCGGCGGGGCGGGTGGCGGCGGCGATCGTCGACGAGCCGTTCACCACCACGGTGGTCTCCCACGGCTCGAAGGTCATGTCGCCGCAGCCGGACAGCGAGATCGCACGGCATCCCGTGTACGCGTGCTGGATGGCGTCGTCCTCATGGCTGTCCCACCACAAGGACGTCGCATCGAGGTTCACCGCCGCGCTGAACAAGGCCGACCAGTACATGGCCGCGCACCCGGGCTACCTGTCCTCGATCCTGCCGAAGTACACGAAGGTCTCCGCACAGCTCGCCGGCCGGGTCACGCTGCCCGACTTCGCCACGACCATGACCCCCGCCGACGTCCAACCGTGGTCCCAGGCGGCCGCGCAGTTCAAGGTCACCGACTCGGTCGTGCCCCCGGCGTCGATCATCACGAGCCTGAAGTAAGAGCCGGCGCGCCCGGCCGGGCCTTCTCATGCCGGAAAATAAGGTCTGGGTATTGCAATGGTATTACCAATATGCAAAAGTGGCGACTAGCCAGGCCGATCCGGCGACTCCGCGAGCACCCCTCATTCACGCCGATTCGCCGCCCACGGCGGCACGTCACTCTGTCGCGAATCTCAGCCGACCCCCGAAAAGCCCTGCCGAGCCCCCGGCGATTCCGGTGATGCGCTCGATCACGCTCGAGCTCCTGTCCGGCATGGCGTTTATCCAGGGAGGATCAATGGATGAAGTGAACTGCCGACGACTGACGGGAGCGACCGCGATCGTGACCGGCGCGGCCCACGGGATCGGCGTCGCCTACGCGCGCCGCCTCGCCGCCGAGGGCGCCAGGCTCGTGGTCGCCGATCTCGACGGCGACGCGGCGGAGAAGGTCGCCGCGTCGCTTCGCGAGGAGGGCCGCGAGGCGGTCGCGGTCCAGGCCGACATCGCCGACGAGGCCTCCGTCGGCCGGCTGGCGACCGCCGCCCTGGACGCCTTCGGCACGATCACGGTGCTCGTCAACAACGCCGCGATGTTCTCCGTCGTACCGATGTCCCGGGCGTCCTTCGACGCGATCGAGCCGGCCGAGTGGGACCGGCTGATGGAGGTCAACGTCAAGGGACCGTGGCTGACCACCCGGGCGGTGGCCCCGGCCATGCGTGAGCGCGGCTACGGGAAGATCGTCAACATCAGCTCGGGTACCGCGCTCAAGGGCTCGGCGACCCGCATTCACTACGTGACCGCCAAGGCCGCGATCCTCGGGTTCACCAGGACGCTGGCCCGCGAGCTCGGCGGCGACGGGATCACCGTCAACTGCGTCGCCCCGGGCAGCACGCTGAGCGAGGAGGATCCGGACGAGGCGACGGTGAACCGCCGGGCGGAGCGGCTCGGCGACCGCGCGCTCAAGCGCGTCCAGATGCCCGCCGACCTCGTCGGCGCCGTGGCGTTCCTCGCCTCTCCGGACAGCGACTTCGTCACCGGACAGACCCTGGTGGTCGACGGTGGCTCGGTCATGCACTGATCGATTCCCAGCGAACCCGGAAGAGGTGGCGAGATGACCGGTCCGCGCACACTACGGGCGATCATCGGTGCCGTGTCCGCCGTCACGTTGGGAATCCTGACGGCGGGATGCGGACAGACCGGTGCCTCGGCGGCCAAGAAGGTCGCCGAGGTCGCTCAGTACACCAAGGCCGACCGTACGAACATGCTGATCGCGGGCGCGAAGAAGGAAAAGCGTCTGGTCTGGTACACGACCGTGATCACCAACCAGATCGCCCAACCGCTCGCGAACGCGTTCCACCGGAAGTACCCGTTCATCACCGTTCAGCTGTACCGCGGCGACTCGGGCACGGTCGCGCAGAAGATGATCCAGGAGTACCGCACGCGCTCGTACCGAGTCGACCTGATCGACGGCACCAGCACGTCGGCCATGTTGCAGCGGACCGGGTTCCTGCAGCCGTTCCGCAGCCCGGAGCTGGCCTCCTACCCCGCGCAGTTCAAGGACCCGAGCGGCTACTGGGGCGCCGAGCTGCTCTACTACATGGTCCTCGCCCGCAACACCAAGCTCGTCCCCTCCGGTCAGACGCCGCGGACGTACCAGGATCTGCTGGACCCGAAGTGGAAGGGCAAACTCGCCTGGAGCACCAGCTCCGGCTCCGGCGCACCCACCTTCGTCGGCAACATCCTCACCTCCATGGGCCAGGCCCGCGGCACGGCCTACCTTCACCAGCTCGCCGGGCAGGGGATCCACAACGTGAACTCCTCCGGCCGGAGCGTGCTGGACCAGGTCGTGGCCGGCCAGTTCCCGCTCGCTCTTCAGGTCTTCAACGATCAGGTCGACTTCAGCAAGGCGGCGGGCGCGCCGGTGGACTGGGTCCCGCTGCAGCCGGTGACCGGCCAGGTCTCGCGGATCTCGCTGGCGGCCCGGGCGCCGCATCCGGACGCCGCGATGCTCTTCCTCGACTTCATGTTCTCCAAGGAGGGCCAGCAGATCGTCCGGCAGCGCGGCGGCATCCCGGCCAGTCCCCAGGTCGAGGCGCTGCGGCCCACGCTGAAGCCGGGTCCGGGCCGGTTCACCGCCGACTACATCCAGGATCGGGCGGCGACCCAGCTCAGCCACTGGAGCGACGTGTACCAACAGCTCTTCGTGCAGGGCGGCTGATCCGCGATGGGTGTGTCATCCGAGCCGCGGTTCGCGCCGGCCTCCGTCACCGCACGGCCGCGGACCGAGCGAGCGTCCCTCCTGTCCCCTCGAATCGTCATGTGGCTCGTCGCGGCCGTGTTCGCACTGCTCACCGTTCCGCCGCTGGTCACGGTGGTGCAGCGGAGCCTGTACACGACGGACTTCATCGGTGAGCCCGGCACGTTCACACTGGACAACTACAAGCATCTGTTCACGCAGGGAGCGTCACTGCGCGTCGTCGGCAACAGCCTGACGCTCGCGGCCGGCGCGACCGTCCTCGCCCTCGTGGTCGGCGGCACGCTCGCGTGGGTGGTCGAGCGCACGGACGCCCGCGGCCGCGGGGTGTGCCGGGTCGCGATGCTGCTGGCCCTGGCGATGCCGTATGTGCTGTACGCGATGTCGTGGATCCTGCTGCTCGGGCCGAACGGCCCGGTGAACCAGGCGGCGAGGCACTGGTTCGGCCTGGGCCAGGTCGTCAAGCCCTACTCACTGCCCGTGATGATCTTCGTGGAGGGTCTGGTGTCGGCGCCGCTGGCCTTCCTGCTGCTGGCGGCCGTACTCCGCAACATGGACCCGTCTCTGGAAGAGTGCGCGCAGGTGTCGGGGGCCGGAGTCGGCAAGACGCTGTCGCGGGTGTCCGCGCCGCTGGTCACACCAGGCGGGATCGCCGTCGCGATGCTCATCTTCGTCCGCGCGCTCGAGGCGTTCGAGGTGCCGGCGATGGTCGGCCTGCCCGGCGGCGTCACGGTGATGACGACCAGGATCTACCTCGGCACGCAGCGACAGCCGCCCGACTACGGAGGCGCCGGCGCGTACGCCGTCCTCCTCATGGTCGCGGTCGGCGTGCTGCTGGCGCTGTCGGCCCGGATCACCCGCCGAGGCGCCGCGTACGCGACGGTGACCGGGCGTGGCTTCCGGCCGCACCGGATCAGGTTGGGCCGGTGGCGGTCCCTGGCGACCGCGCTGGTGTGGCTCTTCGTCCTGGTCGGCCTGGTCGCGCCGATCGGGCTGCTGGTCTGGGCGAGCGTGCTGCCGTACTACGCGGCGCCCGGGCAGATCCCGACGCGGCTGCTGACACTGCACAACTACCACGCGGTACTCGGACAGCCGGCGCTGCTCGGCTCGATCACCAACACCCTGCTGATCGGCGTGTGCACCGCGACGGCGGTGTGCCTGCTGACCGCGGGCGCCGGCTGGTTCGTGGCCCGGACGCGACTGCGCGGTCGCTGGGTGCTGGAGCAGCTCGGCGGCATCCCGCTCGTCATTCCCGGCATCATCATGGGACTCGGCGTGTCCGCCTTCTACCTCCAGGTCCCGATCGCGGTGTACGGGACGATCTGGATCTTCGTGCTGGCCTTCGTCGCACGGTACCTGCCGTACGGGATGCGCTACACGGGCTCGGGCCTGGTCCAGATCGGCCGGGAGCTGGAGGAGGCCGCCGTGATGAGCGGCGCCAAGCCCGGCCGTACGTTCGCACGGATCGTCCTGCCGCTGCTGATGCCGTCGCTGGCGGCCGCGTGGATCTTCGTCTTCCTCGTCGCCGGCAAGGAGCTGTCCATGTCCGTGCTGCTCTCCAGCCCGGACACCCAGGTCATGGCGGTGTCGCTGTTCGACCTGTTCAACAACGGCCAGATCACCCAGAGCGCCGCCTTCGGCGTGGTGTGGACGCTGGGCCTCGGCGTCTGCGTCGCGCTGCTCAGCGTCATCGCGCGGCGCGCCCGTATCGAGATCCAGGGCTAGGGGCTCACGATGAACCGTTACGACGATCTCCTTCAGGACACGATCGACCTGCACTGTCACGTCGACCTGGAGTTCTCCGAGACGTTGTTCCGCAAGCGCGGGCCGGAGGACGAATGGCTGCCCGCCGCGGAGCGCTCGGGCATGCGCGGTGTCGTCCTGAAGTCGCACCTGTGGCCGACCGTCTCGGTGGTGCCGTTCATCAAGCGGCTCTACGAGGGGCCGGTCGAGGTGTGGCCGAGCATCACGCTGAACGGCGCCACCGGCGGCATCGACCTGTGGAGCGTCGAGGCCGCGTACCACCAGGGCGCGCGGACGGTGTTCCTGCCGACCTGGGGCTCGGTCAACGACCTGCGCAACGGCGGGTTCCACCGGCGGCTGGCCGACGCGTTCGAGTGGTTCCGCCCGGAGAGACTGTGCGTCCAGCGCGTCATCGACGACGGCGGCAAGCCGACCGACGACGTACGCGACCTGGTGCGGTTCTGCCGCGACCACGGCCTCACGCTCGCGACCGGGCACGTGTCGTGGCAGGAGTCCCTCGCCGTGGCGGAGGAGGCGGCGACGGCCGGGCTGGACCGGCTCATCTGCAGCCATCCGCTCTCCAACTCCGTACGCGCGCCCCTCGACGCCGTACGGCGCGTCGCCGAGCTCGGCGCGTACGCCGAGGTGTGCTGGACCAACATCGCGCCGGGCCGGAAGGACCCCGCCGAGGTGGTGGCCGCCATCCGGGAGATCGGCCTGGACCGTGTCGTCGTGGCCACCGACTACTTCACCGGCGCGGTCCCGCAGCCGTCCGACCTCTTCCGCCTGACACTCGGCACGCTGCACGACGCCGGGCTGACCGCCGCGGAGATCCACCGGGTCGCCGCCGAGAACCCCGCGCGGGCGCTCGGCCTGGAATGACTTCCCCCACCAACGAATCGACGCCTGTGAGGATGATGCCCAGTGACTGAGACGGTCCAGGCCGGCGCGACCGCCCCCGTGGATGTTCCCCATCGCCCGATGCTGGTCGGTGGTGAGTGGGTGGACGCCGCGGACGGGGCGCGGCTCACCTCCGTCAACCCGGCGACCGAGGAGACGATCGGGACGTTCCCCGACGCCGGACCCGCGGACGTCGACCGCGCCGTCACGGCGGCCCGCGAGGCGGCCGAGGGCTGGGCGGCGGTGCCGTGGCGGCGGCGCGGCGAGCTGCTGCGCGAGTTCGCCGCGCGCATCCGGGAACGGGCGGAGGAGTTCGCCCGGCTCGACGTCGCCGACTCGGGCAACCCCCTGGCCGGGATGCTGGCCGACGCCCGCAGCGTCTCCGATGAGATCGGCTACTACGCGGGGATCGCCTCGGAGACCAAGGGGTTCACCGCACCACAGCTCCCGGACAGCCTGACGTTCACCGAGCGCAGCCCGTACGGGGTCGTGGGCCGCATCATCCCGTTCAACCACCCGCTGAAGTTCGCGGCGGGCAAGATCGCGGCGCCGCTCGCCGCGGGCAACGCGGTGATCCTCAAGCCGGCGGAGCAGACCTCGCTGTCCGCGCTGGAGATGGGTGAGATCGCCGCGGACGTCTTCCCCCCGGGTGTCGTGTCGGTCGTCACGGGCCGTGGCGCGGGCGCGGGCAACGCCCTCACCTCCCACCCCGGTGTGCCGCGGATCGCCTTCACCGGTTCGGTGCCGACGGGTGGCGCGGTGCTGCGCGCGGCGGCGGAGCACATCAAGCACGTCACCCTCGAACTCGGCGGGAAGAACCCCCTGATCGTCTTCCCCGACGTCGACCCGTTCAAGGCGGCCCACGCCGCCGTCGCGGCGATGAACCTCGTCCGGTGCGCCGGCCAGTCGTGCGGGTCGGCCTCACGCGTGTACGTGCACGACGACATCCGAGACGCCTTCCTCGACGCGCTCGTCGCGCGGGTCGGCGAACTCGTCGTCGGCGACCCGAGCGAGGAGGGCAGCGACGTCGGCCCCCTGGCGTTCCGCGCGCACTACGAGCGGGTCATGGAGTTCATCGAGAGCGGCAAGCGTGAGGGCGCGACGCTGCTGGCCGGTGGCCGCCGGCCGCCGCACCTGGACCGCGGCTTCTACGTCGAGCCCACGGTCTTCGCCGACGTGACCGAGGACATGCGCATCGGCCGCGAGGAGATCTTCGGTCCGGTCATGTCGGTGTTCGCCTGGTCCGACGTGGACGACGTGCTGCGCCGGGCCAACGACTCGGAGTACGGCCTCACCGCCAACGTCTGGGCGCGCGACGTCACGGCCGCGCACCGGATGGCCCGCCGGCTCGAGGCCGGCTACGTCTACGTCAACGGCACCGGCCGGCGCCCGGCCGGAACGGCCTTCGGCGGGTGGAAGCACAGCGGCCTCGGCAAGGAGAACTCCCTGGAGGAACTGCTCTCCTACACCCGCGAGAAGACGGTCAACATCACGCTCACCTGACCCCGGCGAACGACGGAGAACACGTCTCGGGGGTGAGGAGGACGGACATGCGCGGTCATCGAGTCGCCGGCGCGCTCTGCGCGGCGGTCGTCACGCTCGCGGTCGCCGGCTGCGCGAACGGAGGCGTCTCCGCGCGGCAGGTCGCCCAAGTGGCCCAGTACACCAAGGGCGATCGCACGAACATGCTGGTGGAGGGCGCGAAGAAGGAGAAGCGGCTCGTCTGGTACACCACTCTGATCCCCACGGAGGTGTCCAAGCCGATGGCCGACGCCTTCCACAAGAAGTACCCGTTCATCACCGTTCAGCTGTATCGGGGCGATTCCAACCAGGTCGCCCAGAAGATGATCCAGGAGTACCGCGCCCGGTCGTACCGGGCGGACGTGGTCGACGGGTCCGGGACCTCGACGCTGCTGCGGAAGGCGGGGTTCCTGCAGAAGTTCGACAGCCCCGAGCTGAAGTCCTTCCCGTCGCGGTTCAAGGACCCCGAGGGCTACTGGGGCACCGAACTGCTCTACTACATGGTGCTCGCCTACAACACCAAGCTCGTTCCGCAGGGTCAGCCGCCGAAGACGTACCAGGATCTCCTGGACCCGAAGTGGAAGGGAAAGATGGCCTGGAGCACCAGCGCCGGGTCCGGAGCGCCGACCTTCGTCGGCAACATCCTCACCTCGATGGGCCAGAGCAAGGGCATGGCCTACCTTCAGCAGTTGGCGAAGCAGGACATTCACAACGTCAACTCCTCCGGGCGCACCGTGCTCGACCAGGTCGTGGCCGGCCAGTTCCCGATCGCGCTCCAGGTCTTCAACCACCAGGTCACGGGCAGCAGGGCCGACGGCGCTCCGGTGGACTGGGTGCCGCTGCAGCCGGTGACCAGCCAGCTCGGCCGGATCTCGCTCGCGGCCAAGGCGCCGCACCCGCACGCCGCGATGCTCTTCCTCGACTTCATGTTCTCCAAGGAGGGCCAGCAGATCATCGCCGACCACGGGGACATCCCGGCCAGTCCCGCGGTCCCCGCCAAGCTTGCCGCGCTGAAGCCCGACGGCGGGAGGTTCACCGCCAACTACGTGCCCGCCGATCAGGCGTCGGCGCAAATGTCCCAGTGGAACTCCCTCTACCAGCGCCTCTTCGTCGAGGCCGGCTGACCCACGCGGTTTTGAAAGGAGCATCCATGGCAGAGATGGACGGTTACGAGACGATCGTCGTGGATACCGCCGACGGCGTCACGACCGTACGGCTCAACCGGCCGGACAAGCGCAACGCGATGAACCCGACGATGCACCGCGAGATGGTGGACGCACTACGCCGGCTGGCCGACGACGACACCACGCAGGTCCTCGTGCTCACCGGTGCGGGCCGGTCGTTCTGCGCCGGGCAGGATCTCAAGGAGTACTTCCACGAGATCCGCGACGACGCCCGCGCCCGGGAGCAGGCCCGCCGCGACTCGCACGACTGGCGGTACCGCCTGCTGTACAACTTCCCCAAGCCGACGATCGCGGCCGTCAACGGCTACTGCTTCGGCGGTGCCTTCACCGTGGTCGCCTCCTGCGACATCGCGGTCGCGGCGGACGAGGCGACGTTCGGGCTGTCGGAGGTCAACTGGGGACACATTCCCGGCGGCATGGTGACGAAGATCGTTGCCGACCTCATGCCGCCCAAGCAGGCGCTGTACTACATCCTCACCGGCCGTACGTTCGGCGGCGCGACGTCGGCGCGGATCGGCCTGACCACGATGTCGGTCCCGCTCGCCGACCTCGAGCGTACGGTGAGCGAGCTCGCCGACGAGCTGAAGGCCAAGGACCCGCTCACCCTGCGCGCCTGCAAGGAGGCGTTCAAGGGCGTGGACATCCGGGGTATGTCGGCCGAGGCCTCGCTGTCCTGGCTGACCGCCAAGTCCGACCAGCTCAGGCGCCAGCAGGCACAGGCCGGGCGCACGGACGGGGCGGAGAGCTTCCTGAAGAAGGAGTACCGCCCGGGATTCGCACCGATGCCGCGGGCCCGCGCCTGATGCCCGGCGAGCAGGCCGCGAACGGCGTCGCCGCGCTCCTGCGGCCCAGGAGCGTGGCGATCGTCGGGGCACGCGACAGAGCCGGCGGGTGGGCGGACCGGATCCGCGGAAACCTCCGGCGCTTCGGCTTCCCCGGCCCCGTCTTCGCCGTCAACCCGCGGCACCCGACCCTGTGGGACGAGCCCTGCTACCCGGACCTCGCCTCCCTCCCCGGCCCGGCAGACCACCTGGTCGTGCTGCTGCCCGCCCCCGCCGCCGTGGAGGTCCTGAGCGGCGCGGGGAAGGCGGGCGCGCGCAGCGCCACCGTGTTCTCCAGCGGTTTCGGCGGCGAGCGCGGCGGGCTGCTCGATCGGCTGCGCGACATCGCGGCGGCGGACGAGCTGGCCATCTCGGGGCCGAACTGCCTCGGCAACATCTCCGTACCGGCCTCGCTCGTCACGACCACCGACTCGCGGCTCGCCGAGCTGAAGGAAGGCCCGATCGCCGTGGTGGGCCAGAGCGGCGGCATCATCATGTCGTTCAACCGGGTCCTGGCCGACCGGGGCATCGGAACGCGCTACGTCGTCTCCAGTGGCAACGAAACCTGCCTGACCACCGCCGACTACCTCCGTTTCTTCGCCACCGACGACGGTGTACGGGTCGTCCTGGTGTTCGCCGAGAGCATCCGGGACCGGGACGCGTTCTTCGCCGCCTGCGCGGAGATGATCTCGGCGGGCAAGCACGTCGTCGTGCTCAAGGCCGGCCAGACGCCGCAGAGCCGGCAGGCGGCCGCCAGCCACACCGGCGCCCTCGCCGGGTCCTACGCCGCATTCTCCGCGGTGGCGGAGCAGCTGGGGATCGTCTGCGTCGCGAGCATGGACCTGGCGGTCGAGGCGTGTGAGTACCTGTCCCGGGTCGCGCGCCCGCGCGGGCCCGCCGTCGGCGCCGTCACCGTCTCCGGCGGCGTACGCGAGCTGCTGCTCGACGGGGCCGAGCGGCAGGGCGCGACCTTCGCCGAGCTGGGCGAGGAGACGCACCGCCGCCTGCGGGAGCTGGTCGGCGAGGGCGTCGAGGTCAGCAACCCGCTCGACTCGGGCTACGCCGGCCTGTCCGACCCGAAGACGCTGGCGCGCTGCGTCGAGGCGATGGCGGCGGACCCGGCGGTCGGCGTCGTCCTGCTCCAGGAGGAGCTCCTCGGCCGGGCCGAACCGGGCAAGGAGCGGACGCTGCGGCTGTTCGACTCGCGGTTCCCCGGCGGTGTGGTGGCCGGTTCGGGGACACCGGTCGCCCTGTTCTCGATGGCATCCGTCAACGTCACCGCCCATGGCCGGTCGCTGCGCGACCAGCTGGGCAACCTGGCCTTCCTGCAGGGTACGGACCGGGCGCTCGGCGCGGTGACCGCCATCGCCCGCGCGACGCCGTCGCCTCCGCCGCCCGGCGAGCCGGATCCCGGCGTCACGGAGCGGCGGACGCTCGCGGCCGGGCTGCTGTCCGCCTCGGGCACGGACCGGCTCACCGAGCCCTCGGCGAAGTCGCTGCTGCGCGCCTACGGCCTGTGCACACCCCGCGAGGAACAGGCGGGCACGCCGGAGGAGGCGGCACGGGCCGCGAGCCGGCTCACCGCGCCGTACGTGGTCAAGCTCGTCTCCGCGGACGTCGGCCACAAGTCCGACGTGGGCGGCGTGGTGCTCGGGCTGACCACTCCGGACGACGTCCGCGACGCCTGCGCGGGCATCGCCTCCCGGCATGGCGCGGGTACCGGTTTCCTCGTCGCCGAGCAGGTGCCGGCCGATGTCGAGCTGGTGGTCGGCTTCGTCCGCGATCCGGAGGTGGGGCCGGTCGTGATGGTCGGCTCGGGCGGCGTCGGCGTGGAGCTGTTCGGCGACGTCGCGTTCGCGCCGGCAGGCTGCTCGCGCGACACCGCGCTCGCCGCGCTCAACCGCACCCGCGTGGCCACGCTCCTCCGAGCGTGGCGTGGCCGCCCGGCCTGCGACCTTGACGCGGTCCTCGACGCCGTCTGCGCGATGGGCCGGCTCGCCGCCGAACTGGGCGACCTGCTGTCCGCCGCGGAGATCAACCCGCTCGTCGCGTCGCCGGGCCGGAGCGGGGCCCTGGCCCTCGACGCATTGGCCGTGGGAGGGGCCGCACGATGACGGTACGGCAGCCGACGACCGGTGAGGACGTCGTCGTCACGGTGACCGGCGGGGTGGCCGAGGTCGTGCTGAACCGGCCGGCGAAGCACAACGCGCTGTCCACGCGGATGCGCGAAGATCTCGCCGCGACGCTCGCGTGGGCGAGCCAGGACCCGGAGGTGCGCGCCGTGACGCTGCGCGGCGCCGGGCCGTCGTTCTGCGCGGGCCAGGATCTCCGCGAGCCGCGCGGCCCGTACCCCGGTGCCCGGGTGGCGCTGTGGACGCGCGTGCACGGCAACCTCGCCGCCGCCGTGGCCTCGTGCGCGGTGCCGACGGTCGCCGGTCTCCACGGCCACGTGCTCGGCCGCGGGCTGGACGTCGCGCTCGCCGCCGACCTGCGGATCGCGGCGGAGGACACCCGTCTCGGCTATCCCGAGGTCGACCACGCCATGGTGGTCGGGGGCGGCGGGGCGCGACGCCTGGTCCGGATGGTCGGTGAGGCACGTGCGATGGAGATGCTGCTCTGCGCCCGTACGCTGGACGCCGAGACCGCCCTGTCCTGGGGCCTGGTCGGGAAGGTCGTGCCCGCGGCCGACCTGGAGGGCGAGGTCGCGCGGCTGGCCCGGTCGCTGACGGCACGGTCGGATCTGGTCCTGTACGCGGCCAAGACCGGTGTGCGCCAGGCGACGGACGCACCCGAGGACGCCGGCGCCTGGACGGACACGCTCTTCAACGTCCTGTCCTCGGCGGCCCGCCCGCCAGCAGGCACGGAGCGGGACGACGGGCCCGCCGCCACGTGAGGTGTGCGGGAACGGCCGCAGGCCGTTCCCGCACCGCGTTCACTCCCGGGTCACTCCCGGGTCACTCCCGGGCCGGGAGGTCGATCGGGCGGCCCTCCTCCAGGAGCGCGGCGATGCCGGGCACGGTGATGTGGTCCATCAGGCGGCGGACCTCGTCGGTCAGCGGCAGCGGCGTGCCGGCGGCACGAGCCATCCGCCGGGCGTTGTCGATGTCCTTGACGTACCACGTCAGGCGCATCAGCTCGATCTCGCGGAGGGTACGGCTGTCGGTCGGCCCGGCGGCGAGCGCGGGACGCATCAGCTCCGGCGGCACGCCGAGTCGCGAGCCGAGTGAGAGCGCCTCGGCGATCGCGGCGATCTGAGCCCAGTGGATCAGGTTGTTGACGGTCTTGCCGACCTGACCGTACCCGAGCTCGCCGAGGTGGTGCACTGCCGAGCAGAAGGCGTCGAACACCGGACGGGCGCGCCGCAGCGGCTCCTCGTCCCCGCCGACCAGCAGATTGATCTCCCCTGCCTCGGCACCGCGCACGCCGCCGGTCAGGGCCGCGTCGAGCACCTCCACGGCGTTCGCCGCGCCGGCCAGCGTCCGGCACGTCTCGGGGCGTACCGAACTGCAGACGACGAGCACCGAGCCGGGCTTGAGGAAGGCCAGCAGCCCGCCGTCCGGCAGGCACGCCTCCAGCACGTCCTCGTCGCCGCGCAGGCAGACCAGGCAGACGTCGGTGCCCGCGGCGAGCTCCGCGGGCGAGTCACAGACCCGGGCACCGAGCGCGGCCAGCGGCCGGGTCGCCTCCGGATCGATGTCGAGGCAGCGTACGTCGAATCCGGCCCGGCGGATGTGCCCGGCGATCGGACCGCCCATCGCGCCGAGTCCCAGCGCGCCCACCACTGTCATCCCATGGCCTCCGGCCGGCCCACGAACTCGTCGCAACTTACGCACTATGGCATGTTGGTAATACCATTTTCAATCCCAAAAAACCAGCATGACCGGTTGAAACGACTTCATTACGGGGCGTCGCCTCATTGACCAGCCTCTCAGTTAGGTATAAAGGTAGTACCAATGGAGCGCAGCGTGCGGCGGGCGGCACACCCGCGCGGGTATCGGCCGGCGCGCCGATCGTCGGGGCCGGTCCCACCGGGCCGTTCCCCGTCCTCTGCGCGCTCGGCGTCGTGACGGCCCGGGCGGACCGCTTCCGCCCCCGTCGTGGCCGCGCGACGAAGACCACTGGAGGTTCACATGGGCAAGAGCGGGCGGGTTTTTCTGCGTGGCATCACGTCGGAGACCTACGGGCTGAAGGAGTTCCGGCGCCGGCAGCTGGCCGCTCCCCGGGTCCGCGACGATTCGGTCGTCGTCGACGACGCCAAGGTCGCCCACTCCGGCGACTCGGCGCAGTCCCGTACATGGTGGCGAATCGGTCCGGGCGACGACCCGTTCCTGACCCAGAGCCTCCAGGTTCACTTCGTCGAGCTTCCTCCCCACTCCTCCAACCACGGCCACGGGCACCAGAACGAAGCGGCCTTCTACATCCTGCAGGGCGCCGGCTATGAGATCCACGACGACCAACGCTACGAATGGGCCAAAGACGATCTCGTCCTGGTCCACACCGACTCCGTTCACCGCCACTTCAACCCCTACGACCAGACCGCCCGTTGCCTGGTGATCAAGGCCAAGTCCCTGTGGATGTACCTGGGTCTCATCCAGCAGGGGCGCAGCGGCCCGGTCGAGGACGAGGACCGCTTCGGGCCGCGCGAGGACTGGGGCGCGATCTGGACGCCCGGCGTGGACGACCGCAAGAAGGTCGTCAAGCCCGCCGACACGCCCTGGGAGACCACGCCCCTCGGCCGCGTACGCGTGCTGTCCTCCCCCCGGCACACCGACGTGCGGACCTTCAGCGTCGACGCCTTCGTCCTCGACATTCCGGCCGGGAGCCGGTCGGGCAAACGCTGGCACATGGCCGATGAGGTGCTGTACGTGCTCTCCGGTGAGGGATACAGCCTGCACTGGGAGGTCGAGGCCGAGATCGCCGAACGCTACTACGCGCGGGTGGCCAAGGAGCCGACGCGGCACGAGATCAAGGCCGGCGACACCCTCTACGTCCCCCACAACACCGTCGCTCAGCACTTCGCGGCCGACGGAAGCCCTCTCCAACTGCTCTCCGGACAGAACCGCATCTTCAAGCACCTCGGCTACGACAACGTCGTCTACCTCGAGAACGCCCCGGAATACGACGACGCGCGTACTCCCGCGGACGCCGAGGCCTGAGGAGCGCTCATGCCGAACCGAACCACCACCCGCGTGACGCACTACCACGTGCAGAAGAAGCGTCGTGCGGAATTCCTCGAGGAATGGCGCGGCTACCAGAAGACCGTCGTGGCCCATGAGGACGTCGCGATGGCCGAGACGGCGCCGGGCGTACGCCGCGGCGTGTACGTCGGCGCGGACGGCGACCGCCCCACGCGGACGATGGACGCCCTCGCGCACGAACTCGACCCGGGCACGGTCACGAACGTCAACCGGCATTCCTGGGACGTCATGGTCTTCTGCGTCGCCGGCCACGGCTGGGCCGAGATCGACGGCCGGCGCATCGACTGGGGGCCCGGCGACTCACTGCACCTGCCGCTGTGGTCCTGGCACCGCTTCGGCAACGACGGCACCGAGCCCTGCCGGTACCTGACGTTCTCCGCCGAGCCGCTCATGTTCACGATGGGCTACTCCATCTACGAGGACGGCGGCGACACCCCGTACGCTGAGCTGGCGCCCAAGCCCGTCCAGTCCCCGGCGATCCCCGGGGCCGACCCGTACGCCCGGCGCAGGCAGCGCCTCGCGGCCGAACAGGACCGCCGACGCAACGGCCGGCTCCACACCGACTGGGACGAGCTGGAACTGCTCAACACCCCCCGCGGCACCCGGACCACGTTCCTCCTCGACCGGGCGATCGGCTACCAGGCGTCGGGCATGTCGATGGCGATGTTCGAGATCGGGCCCGGCCGGGGCCAGTCGATGCACCGCCACCCCGGAGAGGCCTGGCTGTACGTCGTGGAGGGCCACGGCAGGTCGTTCCTCGGCACCGAGCCCGAGGTCGGAGAGTTCCACGAGTGGAAGAAGGGCGACATCATCGTCGTCGACCACTACCTGTGGCATCAGCACCTCAACTCCGATCCGGATCACACCGCCAAGGTCGTGCGCATCCACATGTTCGACAGCCTCCTCGACACCATGCGCGTCCTCATGGACCCGATGGTGCTGTTCGAGGAACCACCGGACGCGATCCGCGACAAGCAGGCCGGCGATCCCAGCACCATCGACTGGCCGGCCCTCACCCGGCCCACCTGGGAATGGTGAACGGACCGGCGCTGCCGAAGGGCGTGCTCTCGCTGCACGCCCTGCCCGCCGATCACCACGAGGGCCCCTGGGACCACATCGTCACGCCACCGGGCCTGAAGGAACGGCTGCTCTCCCAGGCGCTGCTCACCCTCCTGCACGGGCGGCGCCTGGCGACCCTCGCCGGGCTGCCGCACGGACTGATCGTGCTGGCCGGCCCGCCGGGCACGGGCAAGACCACCCTCGCCCGTGGCCTCGCCCAGCGTGCCGCCCTCGCGGTGGCGCCGGAGGGCGCGACCACCTATCTGGAGATCGACCCGCACGCGTTCCCCTCCGAACTGCTCGGCGAGAGCCAGCGGGCGATCACCCGGCTGCTCCGCGACACGATCCCCGAACTCGCGATGCGGCGGCCGCACACGATCGTGCTCATCGACGAGGTCGAGTCCTTCGCGGTGGCCCGTTCGGCGGCCTCCATGGAGACGAACCCGGTCGACGTGCACCGGTCCACGGACGCGGTGCTCGCCGGGATCGACGCCATCGCCGCCGAACTCCCCCGCGTGCTCTTCCTCACCACGACCAACTTCCTGACCGGCGTCGACGAGGCGTTCCTGTCCCGCGCCGACCTCGTCATCACGTTCGAGCTCCCCGACACCGCCACGATCGCCTCGATCATCCGCCACTCCCTGGTCGAGCTCGCGGGGCTGTGGCCGGAACTCGCCAAGCTGGCGGCCGACGAGGAGCTGCACGCCCGCGTCGCCGAGCGGTGTGCGGGGTGGGACGGCCGCCGGGTGCGCAAACTCGTCCTCGCCGCCCTCGCGCAGCGGCTGGACGTGGCCATGGACCCCGGAAGGCTCGAGGCGGACGACCTGATGGCCGCGACCGGTGTTCCCGCCGGTGCGGCGTGATCCCGACGGGAGGACCGATGGGCACGACGGACCAGCCCGCCTGGGGCTCGGACGTGATGGTGGAGTCGATGCGGGCGCTGGGCCTGCCGTACGTCAGCCTCAACCCCGGATCCTCGTTCCGTGGCCTGCACGACTCCCTGGTGAACCACGCGGGCAACGAGATGGAGATGATCTGTTGCCCGCACGAGAAGATCGCGGTCGGGATCGCGCACGGCTACGCCAAGACCACGGGAACGCCGATGGGCGTCATCCTGCACAACGTGGTCGGTCTCCTGCACGGCGCCATGGGGATCTACTACGCGCACCTCGACCGCGCGCCGGTCATCGTCCTGGGCGGCTCCGGGCCGGCCACGCACGACCGGCGGCGACCCAACATCGACTGGATCCACTCGGCCAACGTCCAGGGCAACGCGGTCCGCGACTACACCAAGTGGGACCACGAACCGCGCTCGGTCTCCGACGTGCCGACCACCCTCGCGCGGGCGCACCGGATCGCGACGAGCGAACCTTGCGGCCCGGTCTATGTGGCGCTCGACGCCGGGCTGCAGGAGGACCCGCTGGATGAGCCGGTCGCGATGCCGGACTTCTCGCGCCTGGCGGCACCGTCGCGGATCGGTCCCGACCCGGCCGCCCTGCGCCGGCTCGCGGAACTCCTGTGCGCGGCCGACCGGCCGGTGATCGTGCCCGGCTACGCCGGCCGTGACCCCGCGGCGTTCGGGCTGCTCACCGAGCTGGCCGAGGTGGTCGGCGCGGGCGTGGACGACACGGGCATCCGGCTCAACTTCCCCAACCGCCATCCGCTGTGCGTCACCGGGACCGCCGCCATCGAACGCGCGGACTGCGTGCTGTTCCTCGACGTGAAGGACATGGGCAAGCCGACGCAGCGGCTGGACTCGACGACCCGGACGATCGCCTCGCGCCTGGCGCCCGGCACCACCGTTCTCGACCTGGGCTTCAACGACATCGGGACCTCCTCGTGGAGCGAGGACCACGCGGCCCTGCTGGAGACCGATCTCCAGGTCACCGCCGACACCGTCGTCGCCCTGCCGATGCTCCTCGCACTGTGCCGGGAACTCGTCGGCGCCGACGACGCGGACCGGGCCGGACGCCGGAGGGCGTACGCCGCCGAGCTGGCGGGCCTGCACGCCGACCGGTGCGCCTCCTGGGAGGCCGAGGCCGCGCGGCACGCGGAGGATTCGCCGGTCTCCACCTCGCGGCTGGCCGCCGAGGTCTGGGACGTGGTCAAGGACCACGACTGGGTGCTGACCGCGGGCACCGCGGCCGAGTGGGCCCGGCGCCTGTGGGACTTCGACGCGCCGCACCGTCACCCCGGGCGCCAGCTCGGCACCGCCACGCAGATCGGCATCTCCCTCGGGGTCGCGCTCGCCCACCGCGGCAGCGGACGTCTCGTCGTCGACCTGCAACCGGACGGCGACCTGATGTTCGATGCCGGGGCCCTCTGGGTGGCGTCGTACTACCGGCTGCCGATGCTCGTGGTGATGTACAACAACCGGGCCTACTACAACGACTGGGAGCACCAGGAACGCCTCGCCCGGCAACGCGGCACCCCGATCGAGCGCGCGTACATCGGCATGGAGATCGCCGACCCGGCGCCGGACTTCGCCGCGCTGGCCCGCTCGTTCGGCTGGTACGCCGAGGGCCCGGTCGACGACCCGGGCAGGGTCGGCGCGGCCGTGCGACGCGCCGCCGACCGGGTGACCGCCACCGGGCTGCCCGCCCTGGTCGACGTGGTGTGCCAGCCGCGCTGAGAGCGGCGGAGGAGATATCTCCCAGCTTCTTGTGGCATGTGCCACTTATGCTCTATTTTGGTTAGTCCATTAGTCCTTGGAGGCGAGAGACGCCCATGGTCGAACCGCATCTGACGGAGCGCACGCACCACCATCGCCCCCTGCCGACCAGCCCCGAGGACCCGGCCGTGGGAGCGCCGAGGTGAGCGTCGAGCGACCGGCCGGCCTTCCCCCGCGGCGTACCGAACCGGGCTTCGGCTCCGACCTCGTCGTCGACCTCCTGCACGCGCTCGGCTACCGGTACCTGCCGATGAACCCGGGGTCGAGCTTCCGCGGACTGCACGATTCGGTCGTCAACCACGGCGGCAACGAGACGCCGCAGCTGCTCCTGTGCCTGCACGAGGAGATCGCGGTCGCGTTGGCGCACGGATACGCCAAGGCACGGGGCGGTCCGGCCGCGGCCGCGGTACACGATCTGGTCGGCCTGATGCACGCGTCGATGGCGGTCTACGACGCGTTCACCGACCGCGCACCGCTGCTGCTGCTCGGCGGCAGCGGGCCGGCCGATCCCGCCGCACGGCGGCCGATCGACTGGCTGCACTCGGCCACCACCCAGGCCGAGCTGGTGCGGCAGTACGTCAAGTGGGACGACGAGCCCACGACTCCGGAGGCCTTCGCACACAGCGTCGTACGCGCGCACCAGCTCGCCCACTCGGCACCCGCCGGGCCGGTCTACGTCTCGCTCGACGCGGGTGTGCAGGAGCAGCGGCTCCCGGGCCCGGTGGACCTGCCCGACCTGGCCCTGCACCGCCCCGCCCCACCCCTCTGGCCCGACCCGGCCGAGGTGGAGTCCGCGGCACGCCTGCTCGCCGGCGCGCGCCTGCCCGTCGTCGTCGGCGGCCGGGTCGGACTGGACCCGGCCGCCACACCGCTGCTGCGCCGGCTCGTCGAGACGATCGGAGCCGCGTACGTCGACGACCGCAACCTGGTGGCGTTCCCGACCGCGCACCCGGCCAACTGCACCGGCGACGCGCGCCTGCCGCGCGACGCCGACGTGGTCCTCGCCGTGGACGTGGTGGATCTCCCCGGCCTGCTGGCGGACCGCGGCCGCGGTGACCGTGGCGCCGCGGCCGCCGGCGCGCCGCTACCGGCGATCATCGATCTGTCGGCAGGCGACCTGGCGATGCGGTCGTGGGCGAACGCCTTCGCCGCCCCGCTCCCCCGCGCGGTGCAGTTGCTCGCCGACCCACTCACCGGCCTGGAGGCGCTGGTGGACGCGCTCGACGGACGACGCGCCGCCGACGACGTCGAGCGCTCGGCGGCGGAGGCACGGTCGCGGCGGGCCGCGGTGCATGAGCGGGCCGAGGCCGAGCTGCGCGCCCACTGGTCGGACACGCCGATCTGGCCGGGGCGCCTGGTGGCCGAGACGTGGGCCGCGGTCCGCGACGTCGACCGGCTGCTGACGCTGCGGAACACACGGAGCTGGCCGGCCGGTGTGTGGGAGTTCGGCGGCGCCGGCGAGTACCTCGGGCACTCCGGGGGCGGAGGCGTCGGCTACGGCCCCGGAGCGATGGTGGGCGGTGCGCTCGCCGCGCGCGACCGCGGCCAGCTCGGCGTCGCGATCGTCGGTGACGGCGACCTGCTCATGGCCTCCGGCGCGCTGTGGACCGCGGTGCACTACAAGATCCCGATGCTCGTCGTGGTCAACGACAACAGCTCGTTCTACAACGACGAGCCCCACCAGGTGCACGTCGCACGACACCGCGGCCGGCCGGAGGAGAACTCCTGGATCGGCATGCGCATCGGTGACCCCGCCATCGACATCGCCGGGCTGGCGGCGTCGTACGGGTGCGCCGCACACGGCACCGTCGAGGATCCGGAGAAGTTGCCGGCGGTCCTGCGGGCCGCGACGGCCGACGCGGTGGACGGTGCGGTGGCCGTCGTCCACGTGCGGACGGCACGCCACTGACCGGGACGGCGAGGTGCCGGCACGCCGCCCGGCCCTCGACGCGTCCAACCGAGCCGAAGCGGCGACCCGGTCCCACCATGGAGGCGAGACGGATGAGGAAACCGACGATGACCGCGGGCCTGGTGACGCTGGGCCTGGCGCTGACCGCCTGTGGCGGCACCCCCGCGCAGGACTCCGACATCGGATCCGGCAAGGGCGGAAAGGCGGCGGCCGCCACATACCAGAAGCTGAACGCCATGCCGAAGGACCAGGCGCGCGCCGAAGCGCTGAAGGAGGCCAAGTCCGCGGGTGGCACCCTGTCGATGTACACCTCGATGAACGCCGACATCGCCGACCGGGTCGCGGCGGAGTTCACCAAGCAGACCGGTATCAAGGTGTCGACGTACCGCGGGCATTCCGAGGACGTCCTGCAGCGCACACTCCAGGAGGCGGCGGCGAACAAGCTCGGCGCCGACGTCGTCGAGAGCAACTTCTCCGAGATGGACGTCCTGGGCACCAAGAAGATCTTCGGCGGCTACGACGGCACGGCCGGGAAGCAGATCCCGAGCCGGTACCACTACACCAGCTGGATCGCCGACCGTCTCAACATCCTCGTCGACGGCTGGAACACCAAGCAGATGCAGGAGAAGGACCTGCCGAAGTCGTGGGAGGACCTCGCCGACCCGCGGTTCAAGGGCAAGATCTCCATCGAGCAGAGTGACAACGACTGGTACGAGAACGTCACCAAGTGGTGGAAGGACCACGGCAAGAGCGACCAGGAGATCACGCAGCTGTGGCAGAAGATCGTGGCCAACGCCAAGGTGGTCAACGGCCACATCACGATGGCGGACCTGCTGGCCGCCGGCCAGACCGCGCTCAACGCCGACAACTACAGCTATGAGTACACCGTGGTCGCGAAGAAGGGTGCTCCCGTCACCGCCGTGGGTTCCGGCGGCGCCAACCCGGTTCCGGCGTTCGCACGGCCGAACGGCGTGGCGGTGACCGCCGCGGCCAAGCACGCCGCCGCGGCGTGGCTCTTCGAGGACTGGATGCTCAGCGACGGCCAGCAGGTTCTCGTCGACCAGGGGCTGACACCGGCGACCAAGGTCCCCGGGGACACGACGACCAAGGGCCTGAACGTCGTGCCCTATGACACCAAGGGGTACGAGGCCCAGCAGAAGAAGTGGGCGGACGAGTGGGACCGGCTGATCAGCAGCACGCCGAAGCTGAAGTGACCGGCGCCCTCAGTCCCTGATGTCCTGGAGGAACCACTCGGCCGGCAACCGCCGGCCGAGTTCCGCCTTCTCGGCCCGCTGGAGCACGTGACCGGCCACGGACGCGAACTGCAGGCCCTGGGTGCCGGTGGTGACGAAGACCGTTACGTCGTCGTCGCTCCGGCGCCCCGGCACACGCCCGGTCTCCAGGTCCAGCAGAGTGGGCCAGGCACCCCTCTCGGGCGCCCGTCCCGCGGGGATGCGCCGCCGGTCCTCCGGGCGGCCGGCGACGTACGCGGCGATCGCCCCGGCCTTCCACTCCATCATCGGCACGTCGGTGCCGTGGGGCACGGTGTGGATCCCGAGCTGTGTCACGACGTCGGCGTGGTCGAGCAGCGCGTCGCCGAGCTCGCGGCGGGTGACGCAGACGACGTGCGCGCCGGGCCGGAGCCATGCGGGGTCGAACGTGGGTGACATGGAGTCGGTGGCGGTCGCGACGATCGCCATGCCCCGGACGGCCTGCTCGGCGTGCTCGACCGCGACGGCGTCGATGCCGAGCTCGGAGCGGATCCGTCCGGCGAACTCCGTGCGGTGCTCCGGTGTCGGGCTGTGGACGCGGACCGCTGTCAGCTCGCGGACCTGCGCGATCGCCTCGACGAAGGTCCATGCCATACCGCCCGAGCCGAGGACCCCGAGCGTGGCGGCGTCGCCGCGCGCCAGCGCGTCGGTGCCGATCCCGGCGGCGCCGCCGACGCGCATGTGCTGCAGGTAGCCGTCCTGGAGAATGGCCAGCGGGGCGCCGTCGGTCAAGCGGAAGCACAGGATGAGCCCGCAGTACCGGCCGGGCCGCACGCAGTACTTCTCATGAGTGCCGCCCTGCCAGGACACCACGTCCGACTTGAGCCGCACCGCCGCGATCCCGTACGACATGCTCACCCCGGCCATGCTCCCCCACTGGTAGTAGTCGTCGGGGCGCCCGGTCGGGGCGAACATGTCGATGCGCGGCACATAGGTCGCCTCGCCGTCGCGCAGGTCGTCGTACGCTCGCCGGAGGGCCGTGATGGTCCCCCGCATGTCGAGCACCGACCTGACGTCGTCGTTGTCCAGCAGCCGCATGCCACGCCCTTTCGGAGATCTGTCGTCTGTGCCGAGCCGTCGGTCGCTCGTGTCACCCGGCGTCGCCGGGCGTCTCGGTCGCCGCCGCGCCGGCCGCGGCCGTCTTCTGGTCCGCCGGCGGGATGACGGCGACGCGCGTGTGGTCGATGCGGAGGACCACCCGGTTGCCCGGCGCGATCGACTGGGCCGGGTTGGAGCGGTTCCGGATCTCCTGCTTGCCGACGGCGATCACGTGATCCACGGAGTCACCGAGGAAGGCGCGGGTGCCGACCTCGCCGGAGAACTCGTTCCGGACACCGGACGAGCCGTCCGCCCGGGCGCCGTCGGTGTCGGCGTCGAGCTGGACGCACTCGGGCCGGATGGAGACCGCCGCGTCGTCTCCGACCTGGAGCGGGGATCCCGTCATCACTCCCCAGACGCTCAGGTCCGGAGTGTCGACCCGGCAGGAGCCGTCCGCCGCGTCGACGGCGGCGACGGTGCCGCGGAGCAGGTTGGTGACGCCCACGAAGGTCGCGACGAACTCGCTCGCCGGCCGCTCGTAGATCTCGCGCGGCTTGCCCACCTGGACGATCTTGCCCTCGTTCACGACCGCGATCCGGCTCGACATCGCCAGCGCCTCGGCCTGGTCGTGGGTGACGTAGATCGCGGTCAGGCCGAGCTCGCGCTGAAGCCGTTTCAGCTCGAAGCGCATGGCCTCCCGCAGTTTGGCGTCGAGGTTCGACAGCGGCTCGTCGAGCAGCATCAGGTCCGGCTCGCCGACGAGCGCCCGCGCGAGGGCGAGGCGCTGCTGCTGGCCACCGGACAGTTTCGTGGCGGCGCGATCGGCCATCGCCGCCAGGTCGGTCACCTCAAGTACGCGCATGACACGCTCGCGGAGCTGCGTCCGCGAGGGCCGCCGGCCGCGTGGGAGCACGGTCACCGGGAAGGCCGCGTTGTCGAACACCGACATGTGCGGCCAGATCGCGTACGACTGGAAGACCATGCCGAGGCGGCGGCTGTTGGCCGGGGTGTTGATCTTGCGCTTGCCGTCGAAGAACACACGGTCGCCGAGCGCGATGTGCCCCCCGTCCGGCCGCTCGAGGCCGGCGATGGAGCGGAGTGTCGTCGTCTTGCCGCAGCCCGACGGGCCGAGGAGGGTGAACAGCTCACCGTCCTGCACGTCGAAGCTCACGCCGTCGACGGCCAGGACCCGGGTGTCGTCCGCGGATCTCGCCCGTCGTCCGGAACCGTCGAAGGTCTTCACCAGATCGTCTACGACCAGCATGGCTCAACCGTCCTTCCGTCAGGAGTCGGTGCCGGCGCCGAAGCGCAGGCCGACCCGGTACGCGATACCGACGAGCAGCATGAGGGTGACCACCATCAGGACACCGATCGCCGCGACGACGGTGAAGTTGCCGTTGTTGAACTGCTCCCAGAGGAGCACCGACAGGACCTCCTTGCCGGGGCTGTACAGCAGGACCGTGCTGGACAGCTCGCGGAACGACACCACGAGGATGTAGACCCATCCCGCGAGGATTCCCGAGCTCATGAGCGGCATGAGGATGCGCCGGAAGCTCTGCCACCAGGTCGCCCCGCACACCAGCGCCGATTCCTCGAGCTCGTTGTTCATCTGCGCCATGGCGGTCACCGAGTACCGCATCCCGTACGGCAGGTAGCGGGTCGCGTAGGAGATCAGCAGGATCCACAGGGTGCCGTAGATGGGAAGCGGCGAGCGCAGGTAGACGAACAGCACCGCCAGGCCCATCACCAGGCCCGGGATGACCAGCGGGGTCGAGGCGAGCACGTCGAGCACGCGCCGGCCGGGCACCCGGGTCCGCACGATGAGCCACGCGACCACCGCGGTCAGGAACATCACGCCGGTCGCGGCCCCGAGCCCGAGAAGCACCGAGTTGCGGAACGCGGTGAGCGCCAGCGGCATGTGCAGGACGGTGCTGTAGTTGTGCAGCGTGATCGAGCTCACCGCCTTGCCGGACGGTGCCTGGTAGTACGGCAGCAGGCTGGCCCACAGCAGTACGCCGACGGGGAGCACCGCCGTGACGAAGAAGTAGATGATGACGGCCGCACCGACGAACGGCCGGGCGCGCCCCAGCGCGATCGGACGCGGCCGGAAGCCCTTTCCGGTGATGGTCTGGTACCGCGACGCGTGCCGCGACAGCCAGCTCGACAGCAGGACCGCGAACGCGGCGATGGCCAGCAGGACCACGGCCAGCGCGCCCGCCTCGCGGTAGTCGATCGGATAGATCTGCAGGACGTTGTAGATGCGGCTGGTGAACACGTAGATCTTCGCCTGCAGCCCGATGATGGCGGGCACCTCGAAGCTCTCCATCGACTGCACGAACACCAGGACCACGGACGCGATGATCGCCGGACGCAGAAGCGGCGCGGTCACCCGGCGCAGCGTCGCGCGGCGGGAGGCACCGGACATCAGCGCGGCCTCCTCCAGCGACGGATCCATCGCGCGGAAGGCGGCGACCATCAGCAGGAACGCGATCGGCGACAGGTGCAGCCCCTGCACCCAGATCATCCCGGGCATCGAGAACACGTTGAGCACCTGTGTGCCGAACACCCTGTTGATCACACCGGTGTGCGGGTCGGCGAGGAAGATCCACGCGATGGCGTACAGCATCGCCGGGATGATGAGGGGCACCAGCGACGCCGCGAAGAAGAGCCCCTTGAGCGGCGCGTCGGTGCGTACCTGAACCCAGGCGAGAGCCGCCCCCAGGAGCAGCGCGAAGACCGCCGATCCAAGGGCGAACTCGATGGAGTTGAGGAGCATCGGCCCGGCGAGGCTGCCCTTCCCGAACGCCTCGCCGAAGCCCTTCAGCGTGAAGCCGTGCTCGTCGAAGAACGTGCCCCACAGCAGGTAGTACAGCGGCACGATCGCGAGATAGCCGACGACGACGGCACAGATCCCGACGATCGCGGTGCGCGGGGTGAGTACCGCGTCGCGCGCCCGCCTCAGCAGGCCGGCGCGCGTACCGTCCGGCAGCCGCGGAACCTCCGGCGACGGGCGAACGGGAGTGGTTGTGGTCATCGAGGACTCCTCACATCGGACCGTCTACTCGCCCGCTTCCGGAGCGAGGCGACGGAGGTCAGCCCTTGCCGGCGGTGGGCGCGCCCTGAAGCAGCTTCTGCCACGCCTCGCTCCACTTGGCGCTGTCGTTCGTCATCTGGTCGAGCGGAATGTCGTAGATCTTCGTTCCGGCCGCGATGGGGTTCTTGGTGGTGACCGAGAGGTTCGCGGGGACGCGGTACTGCTTGGGGAACAGCTGCTGCCCGTCGGTCAGCGACCACTTCATGTAGAGCGCGGCGGCGGCCGGATGCGGGGCCGTCCTCGTCAGCCCGATGCCGTTGGGGCGGTACAGGACCGGCTGGACGACGGGCTGCCAGACCACCGGGGCGCCCTTGTCGAAGTGGTCCTCGTCGATCAGGTGCTTGTAACTGTCGGGCGCGATGCCGACCTGCCCGGAGTCCAGCAGCTGCGCCTGGACGGTGTGGCCCTTCACCACCTTCGCGTTGGCCGCGAGCCTGGTGAAGAAGGAATCGGCCTGCTGGGTGGTCCAGTGCAGCTGACTCGTGAAGTAAGTGTGCAGGCCGAGGTACCAGTCCCAGTCGTCGGGCTCGAGTTCGATCTGCCCCTTGAACCGAGGGTCGGTGAGGTCCTGGTAACTCGTCGGCGGCGACTTGATCTTGCCTGTGTTCCAGGCGACGGTGAACGCGTCGTACCGGGTCGCCACCCATCCCGGGTGTACGGAGCCGGGCCTGAGCTGGCCGGTGACCTTCTTGTTGTCGTAGTCGGCGAGCACGCTCTTGACGGCCATGGCGAGCAGTTCGCCGCCATTGGTGTCGACGAGGTCGGCGGGCAGCTTGCCGGCACCCGCCTCCTGCAGCACCCGCTGCAGCACCTCCTCGGAGTCGGCTCGGTAGGTCTTGACCTTGATGCCGTACTGCTTCTCGAAGGCCGCGGCGTTCTCCTGGATGGAGCTGTTCGACGCGTAGATGACGACCGAGCCCTCCTTCTTCGCGGCGGAAACGAGCTGGCCGTCGGGCATGGCGGCGTACTTGGCGAGCGCCGCGCTGTCCTTGCCTCCGCCTGCGCCGCCGCCGAAGGCGGCGGTGGGCGTGCCACCGCATCCGGCGAGCAGAACGGCGGTGAGAGCGAGCGCGGTCGTGCGGCCGGGCCGAACAGAGGGCCTCATCGGTCCCCTCCTTTGTCGTACCCCCCGATCGGACGATTCGTTTGACTGCTGGGTGGGAGCCGGCATGCGGAACAGTCCCTGCGCACGATGTCTCCCCTCACGCGTGCGGACTGCGAAGGCGGCCTGACGACGCCGTCGGCGCCGTCACGTCGGCCGAGGGGTTCTCGCCCGTGGGCGTCCGGCGCGGGCGTTCGGCCATCACGGCGGGTACACCGACCACTCCGACCCCGGCACCGACCTTTTTCACGCGATTCGCCTCCGGCCGCCTTCAGCCGCTCACGCGGCTCCGTACTCGACGGACCCATCGGGCCGGCTCGCCCCGAAGGCCGTTCTCCCTGCGTCCGCCGGTTCGGCCATTATGGTTTGAAGGTAATACCATTACAAGAGTTACCGGTAAGAAATACGCCCGAAACAGCGACTTAGCAGCATCTACTACCCGAAAGCAACCATCAGACCGGCGGTCACCGGTACGGCGAGGCGTCTCACCGGCCGGCGAGAGGCCTCGTACGCGGGCGGCCCAGCGCCCACCGCCATCACCGTGACCTGGGCGGACACGCCGGGTCCCGCCCGCCGTGACCCGCCCCCGGCCGACGGCGAAGCGACATCGGCGGCGGGTTCGACGCCCCGGGAGCGCTGCCGGCGCTCGGCCCGGCACCGGATGTGCGCGGCGGGTGGGGGGCGGCGAGCGCGACACCGAAGGCCGACGGACCGTCGACGAAGAACACCCACTCCCGGCCCACCGCCCCCTCGCACGGTCCCCGGCCACGGCCGGGGACACGAAGCTCCGCATCGTCGGGACTCCGGGTGCGATGGTCACATGCCGCGAGAGCGGGCCTTCTCCACGAGGTATCGCCAGACCGACAGGTCGTTGAAGGCCGAGCCGAGATCCGGCAACTCGGCGACGTCGTCATCCGGAAGGTCCTCCGGCCGGGCGTCCAGCCGGGCCAGCTCCAGCGTGACCGTCGCCAGGGCGTTCAGGTTGACGGCCCGCACGACGGCCTCTTCCACGCTCGCGCCCGTGACGGTGATGCCGTGCCCCTTCAGCACGCAGACCGGCCGGTCACCCATCGCCGCGATCATCTCGTGCGCGAGGTCGGGCCGGCGGATGAGCACCGACCGCCGGTAGAGCGGGACGCCTTCAAGGGCCATCCGCGTCGCCGGGATGTTGTACGCGCCGAAGACCGGTCGCAGCTCGAGCCCGGCCACACCGCAGAGCAGCACCGCCGGCGGGTGGGCGTGCACGACCGCGTTCACCTCGGGACGGGCGCGCAGCACCTCACCGTGGATCGGCAGCTCGTTGGGTACGGCGTATCCCTCCGCCGCGCCGATGAGGGCGCCGTCGAGATCGGTCTGCCGGACGTCCCGCTCATCGGTGAACATCAACCCGCGCTCGTCCCGGCCTCGGCACCGGATCAGCATCCGGTTCTCGCCGGTCCGCACGCTGACGTGCCCCAGCACGCCCTCGACGAGCCCTTCCATCGCGAGGATCCGGCAGGCCTGGGCCACCGTCGCGCGCGGATCGGTCATGTGCGGTCCGTCCTCTCCGTGCTTCGCCGCGGGCCTTCCCACTTCGGGGCCGGAAGTATCCCGGCGGGCGTCCCGGCAGCGGGACGTCCACGCCTTCCCACCGAGCCCACTAAGGAGATAAGGTCAGACCAACATACCTTACACCCCGTACTTCAGCGTGCCATGGCGACAACCGGACCGTCTCACCGCACACCCGATGGAGGCGACAGTGGAGGAACCGCCGCGTCCGCGCTCACCAGGAGCGCGATCCACGGCCGCCCTGACCGCGGCCGCCCGCCCGCGAAACCTCACCGGCCGCGCGGAGCCACGGTGACAGCGGGGGCTCCCCGCGGGCCGCACTTCCCTCCCTCCCGCACACCACGCCGCCATGCACGAGCGGGTGAGCGACATGCCCGCCACCTCGCATGACCACACGCCGGCCGAGCCCGGCGCGGGCGGATGAATACCGGTCCTCGCGCCGCACCGGCGCATTGGACCGGCGCGAGGCGAACGCCCGGCCTCGGCACGAATCGATGAGCCCCCTCCTCTCTCCGCGGGCACGCCGAACCGCATCGACGCACGGCGCGCGAGCCCGGCCCGGACGGCCGGACCCTTCACCTCACGCCCCGCCGACAGCGCCCGGCCGGTTCCAGGTGGAACGCACGACACCGAGGCGACGGCCGCCGACCCTCCGAGCCTCGGCCGGAGGTGTGGACCGGGCCGCCTCGGCCGCGGTCCCGGGGAGTGCGCCGCAGCCGGATGGACGCTCCCAACTTCCCGTCCGCAGGGACACTCCGAGCATGAAGGGTATAATGGTATAACATTAAGCCATATGAGCGAGAGGATCCCATGTCACGCAGGGACCAGTCGCGTCGCCCATGGCGGACTCCGACGGCCGGGCGGCCTCGACTCACGCAGCCGTTCCGGACCCGCTCCCGGAGACCGGAATGAGTGAGGGAACACTGATCGTCGGCGGCAGTCAGGCCGGCGTGCAGCTGGCCGTGTCGCTACGACAGCTCGGCGACACCTCACCGATCGTCCTGGTCGGCGAGGAGACACGTCCGCCGTACCAGCGGCCGCCCCTTTCCAAGGAGTTCCTCGCCGGCCGGGCGGACCTGGACTCGCTGGCGTTCCGCACGCCCGGCTTCTACGCCGACTCCGGAATCGACCTGGTGTGCGGTGAACGGGTGACCGAAGTGAGCCTGTCCGCGTCGGGTCCGGTGGGCTCCGGCGTCGCGACGACCGCGAGCGGGCGCGAGCTGCCCTTCGACCGGCTGGCGTTGACCGTGGGAGCGGACGCCAGGCGGCTCCCGCTACCCGGCGCGCACCTGGGCGGGATCTGCTATCTGCGTGACCACGATGACGCCGTGGACCTGCGGGCACGGCTCGCGACCGCCGCGAACGTGATCGTCGTCGGCGGCGGATTCATCGGCCTGGAGGTGGCGTCGGCGGCACGCGCCGCCGGTCCGTCCGTCACGGTGGTCGAGGCCGCGGACCGGTTGATGGCGCGGGCCGTGGGCCCGGTCGTCTCGGAGTTCTACCTCCGCGCGCATCGACGCCGCGGGATCGACGTCCGGCTGTCCGCCGGCGTCACCGGTTTCGAGGGTGAACGGGGTCAGGTGACCACCGTCGAGCTCTCCGACGGAACGCGGCTGCCCGCCGATCTGGTGCTGGTCGGGATCGGCGTTCTGCCGCGCACCGAACTCGCCGAGCAACTGGGGCTCACGTGCGACCAGGGCATCGTCGTCGACACCCACGCCCGCACCAGCGATCCCACGGTCGTCGCCGCCGGCGACTGCACCGTTCAGCCGCACCCGATGACGGGGCAGGGACGGGTGCGCCTGGAGTCGGTCCAGAACGCCGTGGCCCAGGCCCAGGCCGCGGCCTCGACGCTTCTCGGACGGCCGAACGGCGTGACGCCGGTGCCGTGGTTCTGGTCCTACCAGGGCGATCTCAAGCTGCAGATCGCCGGCCTGTCGGCGGACCACGACGACCAGGTCGTACGCGGTGACCCCGACGACGAGAGCTTCTCGGTCCTCTACTACCGGCGGAACCGCCTGCTGGCCATCGACGCCGTCAACCGGCCGGCCGACTACATGGCGGTACGCAAGGCGCTCGGCCGGGGAGCGACCATCGCCCGGGACCGCGCCGGCGATCCCACGGTTCCGCTGAAGTCCCTCATCGGCGATCCGGCCGCCATTGCACACCGGACAGATACCTAGGCGCGGTGGGCCGCTTGTACCCTCTGACGGCATCTGGTCTAATGGACATACCAAAAGACAGGACGCTTCACCGGCACGTGCATCCGGCAGACGGAGTGGAACGACCGCGGGAGGACATGGGCGTTGTGGCCAAGGTGATCTACATCGACAGCGCCGGTCGCGAGTACGCCGTCGACGCGGCGGTCGGTGACACGGTCATGGGGGCCGCGGTCAAGAACGGCGTCCCCGGGATCGTCGCCGAGTGCGGCGGCAACTGCTCCTGCGCCACCTGCCACGTATGGGTGGCCGGGGAGTTCGCGTCAGCGGTGGGGCCTCCGGGCGACATGGAGGAGGACCTGCTCGACATGGGCGTCTCGGAGCGACGGGACACCAGTCGTCTCTCCTGCCAGATCCGCGTCACGGAGGCCCTCGACGGCCTGACCGTGGAGATCCCCCCGGAGCAGCCGTGACCGGGCGAAGCGAGGGAGACGAAGGCGCCACCCGCCGGATCACTCCGCCGACGCAGGAGGCCACGTGACCGATCAGGGGAGACGCCGGCCGCCCGGTGCGACCGGGAACCACCATCGCGAACCCGATACCGCCATTCCAGTGACGCTCCATCACGTGAAGGGAAACGGCCGTGCTTAGGCAGGACATCAACGAGCTCTTGACACAGACCGGTCCTGGGACGCCGATGGGCGACCTGTTCCGGCAGTACTGGATCCCCGCGCTGCTGGCCGAGGAACTGCCGGAGAACGACTCACCGCCGGTGCGTGTGAAGCTCCTGTCCGAACGCATGGTCGCCTTCCGCGACAGCGAAGGGCGATACGGCCTCGTCGACGAGTTCTGCGCCCACCGCGGCGCCTCGCTGTGGTTCGGCCGTAACGAGGGGTCCGGCCTGCGCTGCCCCTACCACGGCTGGAAGTACGACGTCACCGGCCAGTGCGTGGAGGTGCCGTCCGAGGCGGACAACAGCAGCTTCTGCGAGAACGTGAAGCTGACCGCGTACCCGCTGGTCAAGGTCGGCGACGTCCTGTGGACCCACATGGGCGACCCGGCGAACCGGCCGGACCTTCCGGAGTATGAGTTCCTGCACGTCGCCCCGGAGCAGACCTACACCTCCAAGCGGTGGCAGCAGTGCAACTGGCTGCAGGCGTTCGAGGGCGGCATCGACTCCAGTCACGTGACGTTCCTGCACTCCGGCGGCCTCAAGAGCGACCCGCTGTTCAAGGGCGCCAAGGGCAACGAGTACAACATGAAGGACACCAAGCCGTTCTTCGAGGTCGCCGACAGCGAGGGCGGGCTCTTCGTCGGCGCGCGCCGCAACGCCGAAGAGGGCAGGTACTACTGGCGGATCACGCCGTGGGTGATGCCGGCCTTCACGATGGTGCCGCCACGCGGCGATCACCCGATTCACGGCCACTTCTGGGTGCCGATCGACGACCACAACTGCTGGACGTACTCCTTCGACTACCACCCGGTCCGTGCCCTGACGCCGCAGGAGCGCCAGGCGATGATCGACGGCCACGGGGTGCACAGCAAGAACATCCCCGGGACCTACCGGCCCGTGGCCAACATGGACAACGACTACCTGATCGACCGCGAGGCGCAGAAGCGCGGGGACACCTACTCGGGCGTGGCGGGGATCGCCATGCAGGACGCCTCGTTGCAGGAGAGCATGGGGCCGATCGTGGACCGCACGAAGGAGCGGCTGGTCCCGGCCGACAGCGGGATCATCAAGGCCCGCCAGAAGCTGCGCAAGGCGGCGGTCGCGCTGCGGGACGAGGGCGTGACCCCGCCCGGTGTGGATCCCGAGCACCACCGGGTGCGCTCGGCGGCGGTCGTGTTGCCGCAGGCCGAATCCTTCCTGGACTCCTGCCGCGACGCGGTCAAGGCCACGCCCGGCGTTCCGCAGGCGTCGGTCTGAGATGTCGATGATCTATCCGAGCGAATCCGCCCGTGCGGCCTCCGCGAGTGAGGCGCGGTACCGGATCACCGCGCCGATCAGGCCCGCCAGGAACGCGCGCGTCATCGCCCTGGACCCGAGAGCGGCCACGGTCGCCCGACGTATCGCGGAGGGACCGTGGGCGGCCGCCGGCTTCTACACGTGCGAGGTCGCGTCGGGAACCGATGGTGAGGACGGCGTCCTGCTGCGCGGGCTCGACGGCGCGACGTCGACGCTGGCGGACGCCCTGACCGGCACCGACGTGGTGGTCGTCATCGCGACGGATGACTCGGGACGCGCCCAGGCCGCCGCCATCGGCAAGAGCTGTGGCGCGCGCGCCGTCATGACGGCGGGGCTGGTGCTCGGCGACGGCTTCGAGGCGGAGGACGCGGTCGCCGCCCTCCGACCGTACGCCCGGGTGCTGCTGTTGTCGGCGGACGAGAGCGATGTCTTCGAACTGCTCACGGCCCTGAGGGTCTAGAGAACGAACGGACGGCGGAGGCCGGGGCGAGCGAACGCCCGGGACACGACGATGGAGGAAACCGGCAGCGCGATGTCCGAAAAGATCAGCCTGCGTGCCCTGCAGCGGATGAAAGAGGACGGCCGCAAGATCGTCGGGGTGGTGGCGTGGGACTACCAGATCGCCCGCATCGTCGATCGGGCCGGCGTGGACATCGTCTCGGTCGGCGACACGGTGGGCGTGAACCTGTGGGGGCACGCCAACCCCTTCGAGGTCACGATGGAGGAGATGATCCTGGTCACGCGGGCGGTGCGCCGAGGTGTCGGGCGGGCCCTGCTCAGTGCCGACTTCCCGTTCGGTCCGCTCCAGGAGGGCACGGACAGCGCCGTGCGCGCCGCCATCCGGTTCGTCAAGGAGGCCGGCGTCGACATGGTCAAGCTGGACGCGGCCTCGGACTTCCTCGACTCCGTCACGGCGATCACGCGAGCGGGCATCCCGGTGTTCGCGCAGTTCGGGATCACGCCGCAGACCGCACTGCGGTACGGAGTCGAGTACAACGCGATCCCGTCCAGCGCCGACCAGGTGCCGGTGGAGATGAAGGACGCGCTCGTCGCCGAGGCCAAGAGGCTGGAGGACGCGGGCGCGGTGCTGCTCAACTTCACCAACTCCGGGCCGGTCGTGGGCGCCGCCGTCGCCCGGGCCGTCTCCGTTCCGGTCGTCGGCGGCTTCGGCGGCGGCCCGTGGCTCGACGGCCGGATGCGCATGGCGCACGCCGCCATCGGCTATGCCGCGTCGGCCATCGACGACCCTCCGGACACGTACGCGAACGTCGCCCAGACGACACTCACCGCGATCACGGCCTACGCCGAGGACGTACGCGCCGCACGTCAGATCGCCGGCGGCATTCCCGTCCCACCCGCGCCCTGACCTCCCGCCCACCTCCACCAGGAGCCACGCTCATGCCCACCGCCGTCGTCGACGGAATCTCCACCCGCTATGAGATGGCCGGCTCCGGGCCGCCGCTGCTGCTGTTCTCTCCCGGAGGCTTCGACTCGACCCTGGAGGGCTGGCGGACGGTGGGCGTCTACCGGCGCCTGCGCCTGCTCGACCACCTCGGCGAGAAGTACACCTGCATCACCTTCGACCGGCGGGAGTCGGGCCGGTCCGGTGGCCGGCTGGAACGCATTTCCTGGGCCGACTACGTCGCGCAGGGTGTGGGGCTGCTCGACCATCTGCGCATCGCACAGGCGCATCTCATGGGCGGCTGTGTGGGCTGCTCGACCGTCGCGGCCATGGCGGTGGCCCGGCCGGAGCGGGTTCTGAGCATGGTGCTGTACTCCCCCGCGGGCGGGGTGAAGTACCGCATGAAACAGCATGCCCGGTTCACCCGCCACCTGGCCTACGCGGACGAGCACGGCCTCGAGCAGGTGGTGGAGCTCGCGAAGAGCACGGACAAGGGTTTCTCCGCGGACCCTCGGGTGGGCCCCTGGGCACCCGTGCTCCGCGGCGATCCGGAGTTCGCCGAGAGGTACGCGCGGACGGACGCGGATCGCTACCGCGTGCTGGTCAGCGGCATGGCGCGGTCGATGTTCGACCGCGACACCGTTCCCGGACCGGAGCCCGAGGACCTGCTGACGCTCGACGTCCCCGCGCTCGTGGTCCCCGGCCAGGACGACTCGCACGCGCCCTCGGCCGCCCGCTACCTCCAGGAGTGCCTCCCCCGCTCGGAGTACTGGGACGTCCCGGTGGCCGAGCAGACCGAGTCGACGGCGCCCGCCCGGGTGCTGCGGTTCCTGAACGGCGTCTAGAGACGTCTTGGTCAGTCCATCAGTCCACGGGGTAACGTGCCCTGACAGGCGTGAAGACAAGGAGAGACGGCATGGCGGAGCAGGTGCTGGCCGCGGTCAGGACCGGTCCGGGCAGGACCGAACTACGCGAGTTTCCGATGCCGGACATCCCCGATGACGGTGCCCTGCTCAAGGTCGAGGTCGCCGGGATCTGCGGCACGGACGTCAAGATGTACGCCAAACCGCCGTTCACCGACCCGGTGATCATGGGCCACGAGAACGTCGGCGTCATCGCGAAGGCGGGGCGGACCTTCTCCGAACGCAAAGGGCTGGTGGAGGGCGATCGCGTCTTCGTCGAGCACTACGTCGGCTGCTTCCGCTGCGAATGGTGCCACCGGGGTGAGTACCGCCACTGCGAGGCGACCGACTGGCGCACCAATCCCGACGCCCGGCGCTACGGCTACACCTCCGCGGACAACCCCTTCCGCCTCTGGGGCGGCTTCTCTCAGTACCTCTACCTGCCCTGGAACTCGGTGACGCATCGCGTTCCCGACGATGTCTCGGCCGAGCTGGCGGGCCTGGTGACGCCGCTGTCGAACGGCATCGAGTGGGCCCTGGTCACCGCGGGCGTCGGTTACGCTTCGACGGTCCTCATCCAGGGCCCCGGACAGCAGGGGCTCTCCCAGGTCGTCGCCTGCAAGCAGGCAGGCGCCTCCCTCATCATCGTCACCGGGACGACGCGGGACGCCGCACGGCTCGCTCTCGCCGGGGAGCTCGGCGCCGACCACGTCATCGACATCACGCGGGAAGACCCCCTCCAGCGGGTACTGGAGATCACCGGCGGCCGGGGCGTCGACGTCGTGCTGGACTGCACGGCCGGCGCCGGCACCGCCCCGGTCCTGCTCGGCATCGACGCGCTCAAACGCCGTGAGGGCACCATGGTCGTCCAGGGCGAGCTGGCCGCCTTCCCCGACTTCCCCCTCAAGAAGCTCACCGAGAAGTCCATCGCCCTCAAGAGCGCGCGGGGCCACGGCTACCGCGCCTGCGAGCTCGCCCTCGAGCAGCTCGCCTCCGGGCGGTTCCCGCTGGAGAAGCTGAGCACTCACTCCTTCGGCCTGGAAGACGCCGACCGCGCCATCCGGACCGTCGGCGGTGAGGGCGCCGCGGACGTCATCCACGTCTCCCTGCTGCCCTGGGCGCGGGCATGAGCGTCGTCGTCCGCGACCCGCGGCGTACGGACCGGGCGACGGTCGACGGCCTCGGCCGGTTCGGCGTGGCCACCATCCACGAGGCCCAGGGACGGACCGGCCTGCTCGCGCCCGCCCTGCGCCCCATCTACTCCGGCGCGCACATCGCGGGCACCGCGGTGACGGTGAGCGTGCCGCCCGGAGACAACTGGATGATCCACGTCGCGGTGGAACAGTGCCGGGAGGGTGACGTCCTCGTGGTCGCGCCCACGTCCCCCTCGGAGGCCGGTTACTTCGGCGAGCTCCTCGCCACCTCGGTCGCCGCACGCGGGGTCCGAGGGCTGGTCATCGACGCCGGCTGCCGCGACGTCGCGGAGCTCCAACGCATGGGCTTCCCCGTGTGGGCGCGGCACATCTGCGCGTTCGGGACGGTGAAGGAGACCCTTGGAGACGTCAACATCGGCCTGGTCTGCGCCGGGCAGCGGGTCGAGCCGGGAGACGTGGTCGTCGCGGACGACGACGGGGTCGTGGTCGTCCCCCGCCGCCGCGCGGGCGAGGTGCTCGAGGCGTCACGGGCCCGGGAGGACAGGGAGGCGGCGCTCCGCGAGCGCTACGCGCGCGGCGAACTCGGCCTCGACGTCAACTCCATGCGCGAACGCCTCGCGAGCAAGGGCCTGACGTACGTCGACCGCGCGCCGGACGAGTGAACCGCCGCCAGGAACGAGGACCACGTTGATCATCGACTGCCACGGGCACTACACCACGACCCCGCCACGGCAGCAGGCGTTCCGCGACGCGCAGCTCGCCCGGCTCGCGGACCCCTCCCTGCCCACGCCGGCACCGCCCGCCATCGGCGACGACGCCATCCGCGAGAGCGTCGAGAACAACCAGCTGAAGGTGCTGGGCGAGCGGGGCGGCGACCTGATGCTCTTCTCCCCGCGGGCCTCCGGGATGGAGCACCACGTGGCCGACGCGGAGACCGCGCGCGTCTGGGCGAGGGTGAGCAACGACCTCGTCCATCGGGTGGTCGGCCTGTTCCCACGGCACTTCGCCGGCGTCTGCCAGCTCCCGCAGACGCCCGGCGGGGCGCTCGACGACGCGACGGCCGAGCTCCGCAGATGCGTGGAGGACCTCGGCTTCGTGGGCTGCAACCTCAACCCCGACCCGTCCGGCGGGCACTGGACCTCTCCGCCGCTCACCGACCCGTACTGGTTTCCCCTGTACGAGACGATGGCGGAGCTGGACGTCCCGGCGATGATCCATGTCTCGGCGTCCTGCAATCCGGCCTTCCACACCCTCGGCGCGCACTATCTCAACGCCGACACCTCGGTGTTCATGCAGCTCGTCCAGGGGGACCTGTTCGAGCGCTTCCCCACGCTGCGGTTCGTCATCCCGCACGGCGGCGGCGCGGTGCCCTATCACTGGGGGCGCTACCGAGGCCTCGCCGTCCGGATGGGACGGCCGGACCCGTCGGACCACGTCATGAAGAACGTCTTCTTCGACACCTGCGTCTACCACCAGCCCGGCATCGACCTGCTGCACCAGGTCATCGGTCCGGACAACGTCCTGTTCGCCTCCGAGATGCTGGGCGCCGTCCGCGGCGTCGATCCCGAGACCGGGATCGCCTGGGACGACACCAAGCGTTACATCGACAACGCCGGCCTCACCGACGAGGAACGGCACAAGATCTTCGAGACCAACGCCCGGCGCGTCTACCCCCGTCTGCACGCACGGCTGACTTCGGAAGGCAGGTAGATGATGGCCAGGCTGCACCTCACCTTCGCCTGCGGTGACTACGACCGGACGCGGGCCCTCGCCGAGGAGACGATCCGCCCCGACGGCATCGACCTGACCTATCTGCGGCTGCCCGTCGAGGAGACGTTCTTCCGCATGATGCGGCATCAGGAGTTCGAGGTGGCGGAGATGTCGCTGTCCTCCTACGTCCTCTCGCTGCGTCCCGGTGACGTCGGCGCCTCGCCGTTCGTGGCCCTGCCCGTCTTCACCTCCCGCATGTTCCGGCACGGGTCGCTCTACTGCAACGCCGATGCCGGCATCGCTTCGCCGGAAGACCTGCGGGGCAAGGTGGTCGGCACACCGGAGTACCAGCTCACCGCCTGCGTGTGGATGCGCGGCATCCTCGGCGACCGGCACGGCGTCCCGTTCGACTCGGTCAGCTACGTCACGGGCGGGCAGGAGACGGCCGGCCGCATCGAGAAGGCGAGCGTCGACCTGCCGGACTCGCTGCGGATCAGCCGTGTTCCGGAGGGCAGGACGCTGTCCGCCATGCTGGCCACCGGCGAGATCGACGCCCTGTGCACCCCGCGCGTGCCGAGCCCGTTCGTCGCCGGCGACCCGCGCGTGCGGCGGGTGTTCCCCGACGTCGTCGCCAGCGAGAAGGAGTACTACGCGGCGACGGGAATCTTCCCGATCATGCACGTGGTGGTGATCCGGCGCGACGTCTACGACCGTCACCGCTGGGTCGCCCAGTCGCTCTACAAGGCCCTGCTGGCGGCGAAGGACGAGGCGTACGCCGACCTCTACGACACCTCGGCGCTACGGTTCGCGCTCCCCTGGCTGATCCCGCAGCTCGAGGAGGCGCGAGCCCTCATGGGGAAGGACTTCTGGTCCTACGGGCTGGACGGAAACCACGCGACGCTGGCCACCTTCCTGCGCTACCACCACGAGCAGGGGCTGTCCACGCGGCGGTGGACACCCGAGGAGCTGTTCGCGCCCGAGTCGACAGAGTCGGCGGTCATCTGACCGTGACGAGGCTGCTTCTGCTCCGCCACGGCGAGAGCGAGTGGAACTCCAAGAACCTGTTCACCGGGTGGGTCGACGTCGACCTCACGCCCTTCGGTGAGGAGCAGGCACGGTGCGCCGGGCGGATGCTGCGCGAGGCCGGGCTGCCGCCGACCGTCGTGCACACCTCCCTGCTCACGCGTGCGGCACGCACCGGCAACATCGTCCTCGACGCGGTCGGCCGGTCCTGGGTCCCCTCCCGACGGCACTGGCGGCTCAACGAACGCCACTACGGCGCGCTGCAGGGCAGGGAGAAGACGACGATCGTCCAGGAGTACGGCGCGGAGCAGTTCCGGCTCTGGCGCCGGTCGTACGACGCGGCGCCACCGCCGATCGGGCCCGACGACGAGTGGCAGGTCACCGGTGACCCGCGATACGCCGGGCTCCCCCGCGGCCTCCTGCCGCGCACCGAGTCCCTCGCCGACGTCATCGCCCGCCTGCTGCCCTACTGGTACGACGTCATCGTGCCCGACCTGCGCGCCGGGCGGACGGTGCTGGTCGTGGCGCACAGCAACTCGCTGCGCGCACTGGTCGCGCACCTGGACCGCCTGAGCCCGGAAGAGGTCCTGGCGCTGAACATCCCCACCGGCATTCCCCTGCGCTACGACCTCGACGAGGACCTGGCGCCGGTCGAGCGCGGCGGGCGCTATCTCGATCCGGAGGCCGCCGCGGTGGCCGCCCAGGCGGTGGCCGACCAGGGCAAGGAGCGGAAGGACGAGCGCGCATAGCGACCCGGGCGTATTGACATTCGCGGACGATTGGACTTATGGTCCTACCAATCGCACCGCCTGGTACGACCCCGGACCGTGACCTCGCCGGCCGACCCGGCTCGAGACGTCACGTCCGGCCCATGAGGAAGGGCTGATGCATGGCCGGCGACGCACTCGTCAAAGACGATTTCGCGGCGAAGTTCGTGACCGAGAAGGAATCCCCTTACACCCGCTGGGTCGCCGCCGAGGGGCTGGACATCATCGCCGCCCACTACGTCCCGGATCTGCGCACGGTAGAGCTCAAGCCCTGGGCGCGGCGCGGCGGGCGGGGCGTGTTCATCAACCACGAGGCCACCCGCACGTCGAACGACTGCTACGTGTGCGAGATCCCGGCGGGCGGCGAGCTGGCGCCGCAGCGGCAACTCTTCGAGGAGATGATCCTCGTCCTCGACGGGCAGGGGTCGACGAAGGTGTGGAACGACGCCGGCGCCGAGGTCACGTTCGAGTGGCAGGCCGGTTCGATCTTCGCCATCCCGCTCAACACCCACCACCAGCACTTCAACGGTTCGGGGCGGAAGGCCGCGCGTTTCGTCTCCTCGACCAACCTGCCTCCGGTCATCAACCTCTACGACGACGCCGACTTCGTCTTCAACACCTCCCGCGACTTCCCGAACCGCTTCGACGGCGAGCCGGACTACTTCTCCCCGAAGGGAGAGCAGAAGGGCCTGCTCCTGGACACGAACTTCGTCGCCGACGCGGTCAACCTGCCGCTGGTCGAGGCCAAGGAACGCGGCGCGGGCGGCGGTCACATCCGCTTCGCGATGGCCAAGGGGTCGATGAACAGCCACATCTCCCAGTTCCCGATCGCGACGTACAAGAAGGGACACCGCCACGGCCCGGGCGCCCACGTCATCATCCTCACGGGTACGGGCTACAGCCTGATGTGGCCGGAGGGAGAGGAGCCGCGGCGCTACGAGTGGGGCCCCGGCAGCCTGATCGTCCCGCCGAACATGTGGTTCCACCAGCACTTCAACACCGGTCCCGACCCCGCCCGATATCTCGCCTTCAAGCACGAGGTGGTCTCGATCCGCAACGCGCAGGGCGTGCCGAAGGCATGGATCAGCCAGCGCATCGGCGGCGACCAGATCGACTACGCCGACGAGTCGCCGTACGTGCGTGAGACCTTCCGTGAGGCCCTGGCCAAGATCGGCATCGAGCCGAGGATGGAAGAGGCGTACTCGGCCGAGCTCGAGACGCTGCCGCCCAAGCCGTGAACGACCACACCCACGGTCACGAGAACACCACGGTCTACTCGGCGTACGTCCCGGACCACGACCACGCCCACGACGACGAGGCGCTGAGCCCGATCGAGGAGAACCCGATCTGGCAGCAGGACAACGTCACGCTGCACAGCGTGGGCATCGACATCGGGTCGTCCGGCACGCAGGTCGTCTTCTCCCGCCTGCACCTGCGGCGGATCGGCGAGAGTCTGACGACCCGCTACATCGTCATCCGCCGGGAGACGACGTACCGCTCACCGGTCGCGCTCACCCCCTACGCGAGCGCCGAGCACATCGACGCGGAGGCACTCGGGTCGATCATCGACCGCGCCTACGAGGAGGCGGACGTCCACGCCGCCGACGTCGACACCGGGGTCGTGATCCTCACCGGCGAGGCCCTGCGCCGCCGAAACGCCGAGGCCATCGCGACCGTGCTGGCCGAGCGTGGGGGCGAACTGGTCAACGCGACCGCGGGCCACAACATGGAGGCGATGCTCGCCGCGTACGGCTCGGGTGCGGCGAAGGCCTCGCACGACACCGGCCGGCGCATCCTGAACATCGACATCGGGGGCGGGACGACCAAGCTCGCGGTGCTGGACGGCGGCCGGGTCACGGCGACCGCCGCGGTCCACGTCGGCGGCCGGCTCCTGGTCGTCGACGAGCACGACCGCATCGTGCGTCTGGACCCGGCCGGGCAGCGGCACGCCGCACGCGCCGGGTACTCCTGGGATCTCGGCGACCTCGCCCGGCCGGAGGAGCTCGAGAAGGTGGCGGAGACGATGGCGGACGCGCTCGTCGCCACGCTCACCGCCGCCCCGCTCCCCCACGACGTCGCACGGCTGTACCTCACCGAGCCGCTCGCGGACACCGGCCCGGTCGACGGGGTGATGTTCTCCGGCGGGGTCGCGGAGTACGTGTACGGGCGGGAGAGCAGGCGGTTCGGCGACCTCGGCCGGCCGCTCGGCCAGGCGTTGCGCCGCCGGGTCGACTCCGGGACGCTGCCGTTCCCGCTCCTGCCTCCGGGCGAGTGCATCCGCGCCACCGCCCTGGGCGCGTCGGAGTACAGCGTCCAGCTCAGCGGGAACACCGGCTGCATCACCGACCCCGACGCGCTGCTCCCCCGCCGCAACGTGCAGGTGGTACGTCCGGACCACACGCTCGGGGAGACGGTCGACGCGGCGGCGGTCGCGACCGCGATCCGCCGCCACCTCGTCGCCCTCGACGCCGACCGGACCGACGCGGACGTCGCCCTGGCCCTGTCCTGGCGCGGCCTGCCGAGCTACGAGCGGATCCTCGCCTTCGCCCGCGGCATCCGGGACGGCCTGGCGGACCGGATCGCGCGGGGCCGGCCCGTCTACGTCATGCTCGACGGAGACATCGCCATGACGCTCGGCCGGCTGCTGCGCGAGGAGCTCGAGGTCGCCGGCGAGCTGCTGGTCATCGACGGGATCAGCCTGCGGGACTTCGACTACATCGACATCGGCCGCATCCGGTTTCCGTCCAACACCGTGCCGGTCACGATCAAGTCGCTGGTCTTCCACGAGGAGCCGCGGCTGGACCGGCCGACCGACGCGTGACGCGGGCGACCATGGTGGGCGGGGCGCCCGGCGCTACTGGCCGCCGCCCAGATCCGCCAGACCCGAGGCGGGGTTCTCCGCCAGGCGGTCGGCGGTGCGCTGCAGGTGGCGCGACATGATGGCGCGGGCCCGCTCGGTGTCCCGCCGCTCGATCGCCTCGACCAGCTCGGAGTGCTCGTGCGCTCCCCGGGGACCCATCAGCGGCGCGGCGACCTGCGCCTGCTGGAGGGACATGAGCATCGGGCCGTGGAAGCTCTGCACCAGCATCTCGATCGCCGGGTTGTGGGTGGAGGAGGCGACCCTTACGTGGAACGCCGCCGACATCGCCATGGTGTACGAGCCGGTCTCCAGCGCACTCAGGCCCTGCTCGACGAGTGCCCGGAGGTCCGCGATGTCCTCCTCCGTGGCGCGCTCGACCACCAGCGGCAGGATGCCGAGCTCGAAGGCCATGCGGGCCTCGGTGACGTCACTGGCGGTCATCGGGGCCAGGGTCATGAGCTCGGCCAGCCCCTCCCCGACACGCTCGCTGGACGGTTTGGTGACGAAGGCGCCTCCCCGGGCCCCGACGCGGATCTCCACCAGCCCGCTGGCCTCGAGCACCCGGAGCGCCTCGCGCACCGTCACCCGGCTGACGCCGAACCGCTCACACAGACTCCGCTCGCTGGGGAGCCGGTCGCCGGGGACGAGCTTTCCCTCACGTATCAGCAGCCGCATCTGCTCCACGATGACCTCGGAGATGCGACCGACGCTCACCGGACTGAACAAGTCCGCCGTGCTCCTGTCGCCCGGCGCTCCACCCGACGCGCTCCCTGGCATACCGGCGTCCTCCCCAGTCTCGATAGATCTCCCCGCACGTGCATGTTAGCAGGAATGGTCTAACCAATACGTTCCGTACCGCGATACCGCACCGGACCAGAGGACCCGATCCGTTGGGTTAATGGTATGATGGTTTGATATAATATCGTATGTTGAATTGAGCCGCCGGGCCGACTTCGGGACCGATCCGGATGGGCGGCCGCCAGCGAGCGGGAGAGTACATGCCGGACATACGGCTACGGACGGTGACCCGGACCCAGGGCAACAACCGCGCCCTCAAGGACGGCGCGGTCACTCCCCGAGGGTTCCAGTTCGTCTTCGAGGAGGTCCCGGTTCTCGTCGACGCGTTCCGCCGGATGGTTCGGGGGCTGGAGTTCGACGTCTGCGAGATGGCGATGACGACCTACCTCTGCGCCAAGGCCCACGGCAAGCCGTTCACGGCACTGCCCATCTTCCTTGTGCGCGGATTTCACCACGGCGCGATCGTCCACGCTCCGCAGGCCGGCATCCAGAGCCCGAAGGACCTCGAGGGCCGGCAGGTCGGCGTCAACCGCGGCTACACCGTGACGACCGGCGTGTGGGCGCGCGGCGTCCTGCAGGAGGAGTACGGCGTCGACCTGAGCCAGGTGACCTGGGTCCTTTCCGGAGACGAGCACGTCGCCGAGTACCGGCCGCCGGCCAATGTCGTGCCGATGCGGCCGGCCGGGCGCCTCCCCGAGCTGGTCGCCGCCGGGGAGCTGGCGGCCGCGGTCGGTGTCAGCGCCGGCGCTCCGGGCCTCACGCCCCTGATCCCCGACGCCGCGGAGGCCGGCTTCGCGGCGCTCCGCCGACGCGGCCACTACCCCATCAACCACCTCGTGGTCGTCCGGGACGACCTGCTCTCGGCGCACCCCGAACTGGCCACGGACGTGTTCGAGGCCTTCTCCCGCGCCAAGAACCTCTACGTCGACCGGCTGCGCCGTGACGCGATCGAGGAACCGACACCGGCGGACATCATGTACCGGCGCGTCATGGACATCACCGGCGCGGACCCGCTGCCGTACGGCATAGCGCCGAACCGCGGCGTCATCGAGGAGCTCATCGAGCACGCCGTGAGCCAGCGCATCCTCGACCGGCGGCCGGCCGTGGAGTCGCTGTTCGCCGAGAGCACCGTGGACCTGACCGGCTGAGCGCACGACCACACAAGCGGATCCACCAGCCGAACAGAGAGCGAGGGCCATGGCATGCGCATCGCGATCGTGGCGGATCACAACGGCCTGACGTTGAAGGCCCGCGTGATCGCCCGCCTCACCACGCAGGGACATGACGTCGACGACCGCGGCGCGTACGACACCGGCGAGGCGATCGTGGACTATCCGCCGCTGTGCGCGGACGCCTGCGGCCGGGTCGTCGACGGTCATGCCGACCGCGCGGTGGTGGTGGGCGGCAGCGGGATGGGCGAGGTGATCGCCTGCAACAAGATCCGCGGAATCCGCGCCGGGCTGTGCCACGACCTGTTCACCACGGAGATCTCCCGCGCCAACAACGACGCCAATGTGATCGTGATCGGGGCCAAGGTCCTCAGCCCGGAACAGGCCGACCGAATCGTCGACCTGTGGTTCAGCACTCCGTTCAGGGGCGGCCGCCACCGGAAGCGGCTGGACCAGATCGCCGCGCTGGAGCGTGGCGAGCCTCTGACCTGACGCCGCGGGCCGGTCCCCCGGCCGATCGCCCACCGACCGTTCCCGGGCTGGAGGATGCACCGCCTGATGAGACCGCCACCGGCCTTGCGCCATCGCGACTTCGATCTCTACTGGTTCGGCGTGGTGTTCTCGCAGATCGGCACGCGAGGGACCGTCGCAGCCAACCTCTACCAGGTCTACGTGCTCAGCGGATCGACGACGACCACGGGCCTGGTCGGTCTGGCGCAGGCGGTGTCCCTGCTGGTGCTGAGCCCGCTCGGCGGCGCCTACGCCGACCGCCTCGATCGGCGTCGGCTCCTGCAGGCGACCCAGCTGGTCGCCCTGGCCGTCGCCGGGGCCTTGGCGGTGCTGACCGAGGCCGGCAAGGCGACGACGCCGGAGGTGCTCGGGAGCGTCCTGCTCACCACCGCGGCCGGCACCTTCGACCAGCCGGCCCGGCAGGCCCTGATCCCGGCCATGGTGCCACGCGACGAACTGCCGCAGGCGTTCGCGCTGCTCAATCCGTCCCGCGAGCTCGCCGTGCTGCTCGGCCCGGCGCTGGCCGGACTGCTCATCGCGGCGCACGGCCCCGGTCTCATGTACGCCGTCGACGCGGCAACGTACGCCGTGCTCGTCGTCGTGCTCGCGATCATCCGGGTTCCCCGGCTCGTGCCCGAGGGACGACGACGGTCCGTCTGGCGGGACATCGCCCAGGGCGCGGCCTTCGTCAAGGGGCGCCCGGTGGTCTGGCTCATGATGAGCCTGGACCTGTCGGCGACGCTCTTCGGCGCGTACCGCGTGGTGCTCCCCGCCCTGACGCTCACGGTGCTGCACGCCGGGCCTACGGGGTACGGCCTGCTCTCCGCGGCTCCGAGCGCCGGCGCGCTGATCGCGACCTATCCCATGTACCGCGTGATGGCGCGTAGCACCGCGCTCGGCAGGGTGGTGCTGGCCGCCTCGGCGGGTTACGGCGTCGCCACCCTGGCGCTGGCCCAGTCTCCCTGGCTTCCGCTCGCCCTCGCCGCCGGCCTGCTGATCGGCGTCTTCGACGCGACGGCGACGACGATCCGCCAGGCGGCCGTGCAGCTGGAGACGCCGGACACGATGCGTGGACGGGTCTCGGCGATCTACCAGATGGCGTCGCGGGGAGGGCCCGCGCTCGGCGACGTCAACATCGGCTGGATCGCCGGCTTCGTCGGTCCGGTCGCCGCACTTTCGCTGGGCAGCATCGCACCCATCGTGTACGCGGGCCTGCATTACGTGCGTCGCAGCCGAGTCGAACGGTACTCGATCAACCGCGAGACGGATGACGCCGAACAGGAAGAACGGGCATCGCCTTGACGATTCATCCCAGGACTCGTGCCTGCGATCGGCCCGAATCGACGACTCGATGGGACAGGAACGCGCCGGAGGAGCTTTGGCCCTGGTCAGCGACTGGAGAAGGCGGACCTTCAGCTCTCTCACGGACCGCAACTATCGCGCGTACTTCCTCGGCAGCGCCGTCTCCGTCAGCGGCACGTGGATGCAGCGTGTCGCCCAGGACTGGCTCGTCCTCCAGCTGACCCACAGCGGGGTCGCCCTCGGGACGGCGAGCGCCCTGCAGTTCGCCCCGGTGCTGTTCCTGGGCGCGTGGGGCGGCGCGGTGATCGACCGGGTCGACCGGCGCCGGCTGCTGCTGCTCACCCAGCTCCTGTCCGCTGTGCTCGCCGCCGTGCTGGGCCTGGTGACCGCCACCGGGCTGGTGACGCTGTGGATGGTGTACGCGCTGACGCTCGGCCTCGGTGTCGTCACGGTGTTCGACAGCCCGGCGCGGCAGACGTTCGTCGCCGAGATGGTCGGGACCGAGAAGGTGATCAACGCCCAGTCGCTCTACAGCACCGTGCACAACGGGGGGCGGCTCGTCGGGCCGGCGCTGGCCGGGATCGTCATCGCCTGGCTGGGCGTCTCGGCAGCGTTCTGGATCAACGCGCTGTCGTTCGTCGCGATGATCGTGGCGCTCGCGTCCATGGACGTCGGCGCGCTGCAGCGCGTCCCGCCGACACCCCGGGCCCCGCGTCAGATCCGCGAGGGGATGGCCTACCTGTGGGGCCACGCCGAACTGCGGGTGAGCCTGCTCCTCGTCGCCGTGGTCGGCGTCTTCGGGCAGAACTTCCGCGTCGTCCTTCCCCTGCTCGCCCAGGACACCTACCGGGGCGGGGCGCAGAGTTACGGGTACCTGACCGCCGCGCTCGGTCTGGGCGCGGTGACCGGCGCGCTGGGCAGCGCGGCACGGAGCCGATCGTCACTGCGCGGGCTGCTGCTGACCTGCCTGGCGTTCGGCGGCGTGAACCTGCTCGCCGCGGCGATGCCGTCGTTCGTGCTCGCCCTCCTCGCGATCGTCGGCATCGGGGTGACCAACATCGTCCTCAACACCGTCGCACGGACGCTCATGGTCATCGCGAGTGACCCGCCGATGCGGGGCCGCGTGATGGCGCTGTACAGCATCGTCTTTCTCGGCAGCACGCCGATCGGCGGGCCGCTCGTGGGCTGGGCCTGCGAGGAGTGGGGCGCGCGCAGCGGCTTCGTCATCGCGGGGCTGACCGCGGCGGTCGCCGCGGCCGCCATGGCGGGCACAGTGCGCGGCGGGAGTTTTACCACGAACCCATAATTGGCTATTTGTCCGCCGAATAATAACTTCCTATAGGGACCTTTCAGACCTTTCGGGAAGCCATTAGAGAAGCATTTACTTACCTTTAGACTTCATCGTGGGAGCCCCGGAGACGTGTGTGTCTTCCGGGGCAATCCTCCGAAAAAGGGTGGCCTCCTGTTCGTGGCAGGAGGTCACCAGACCGCGACCGCGCGGATCCCAACTGCGAGGGGCGTCTTGTCCCCCGAGGCCGTGGCGCCCCTCGCAGCCGCCCGGACGCCGCGGCCGTGATCTTTCGCTCTAGACCGGGTTCTCGGCGAACAGTTCCAGGTGGCGGCACCGCGGGCAGGGTACACGTCGATCTCCCACTGCGGGCGGCCCATCACCTTCGCGCCGCCGAAGACGCCTCGTTGCAGCGCTCCCTCGACCCACCGCGCGAAGCCCTGGGAGCCCTCTCCGGCGTCACGAATGAAGCCCGGCTCGAGGCCGGTCGCACCGCAGTGCGTGCATTTCCTCTCGCTCATGGCCGGAGCCTAGTGTCGCGCTCTTCTGATACGGCCGAAATGTCGCCACCGGCCCAGGGGCGCCCGTACGGCTCCGGCCGGACCGGGGCCGTACGGGCGGGCGGTCAGCGGGCCGCCGTGGCGGTCTGGCGGGTGCCGGTGGTCGCGTCGCTGAGGCGCAGGGCGAGTGCCGGGCACATCTCGACCGCCTGGCGGGCGTCGGCCAGCAGCCGGCGGGGCACGCTCGCGCCGTCGATGACCGGGAAGCCGTGCTCGTCCAGGCGGACCAGCTCCGGCAGCAGGTGCCCGCACAGGCCGTGGGCCGCGCAGCGCGTCCAGTCGACGGTGAGCCGCAGGCCGGTCTCCTCGGGCTGCGCGACCACCGGCTCCTCTCCGATCGGCAGCAGCCCGCGTACGGGACGGCCGCAGGTGCCGTCCGCCAGGTGCTTCTCGACGTCGGCGGCGAACGCGGTCAGCGCCGAGGTGACGAACCGGGCGGAGCCGTCCGGATGGTGGCAGGCTCCCCGGCCCTTCACGGTCTGCGTCCCCTGCCGTACGGCCGACAGCGCCTCGCCGCCGCGCCGGCCGGACGCCAGGGCGTTCAGCGACCGGGCGATGGCCGGCACCCCGAGCCGGCACGGCCCGCACTGGCGCGCCGACTCCTCCCCGAGGTAGGCGGCGACGCGGGCGACCTCGCCGAGCGGGCAGACCCCTTTGGGGAGCGGCAGGATGATCCCGGCCCCGAGCGCGCCGCCCGCCCGCGCGATGCCCTCGCGCGACACGAGCGCGCGGTTCGCGGCGGACGGGGTGATCCAGGTGCCGTGGTACCCGCCGACCAGGACGGCCTGGCCGACCTTCGCACCGCCCAGGTCGAGGATCTGCGCGAGCGGCACGCCGGCCGGCGTCTCGATGACGCGCGGCCGCCCGTCGCCGCCCCAGACGGTCAGCAGTACGGTGCCCGGCTCCGCGGCCGTGCCGACCGCGGAGTACAGGTCCGCGCCGAGCTGCGAGAGCAGCGCCAGCTGGGCGAAGGTCTCGGCGTTGGACAGCAGGGTCGGCAGCCCGTCCACGCCGGAGTCGGCGGCCCGCACCTTGCGGCCGGGCGGCAGGGCGGGATTGCCGTTGACGCCGTTGACGAGCGCCCCGCCCTCACCGGTGACGAACCGCTCGGGCAGGCGGACCATGCGCACGAAACCCCCGAGGCCGCTCTCGGTGATCGCGGTGCGCATCGACCGTGCGGGCCGGCCCTGGTCGGTGACGGCGACGACGACCTCGCGGGCGCCGAGCGCCTGGGCGGCCAGGACCGCGCCGTCCAGCACCAGGTGCGGCGTACGGTCGAGCAGGAACTTGTCCTTGTGGCTGGCGGGCTCGCCCTCGGTGGCGTTGACCAGGACGACGGGCCGGCAGTCCCGGCTGCGCGCCGACGAGACGACCGCGCTCACCTTCCGGGCGAACGGGAAGGCCGCCCCGCCACGTCCACGCAGGTCGACCCGCTTGGCCAGATCGATCATCTCGCGCAGCCGACGGCGGCGGAAGGCGCCGTGGAGGGCCCGATGCGCGGACCGGTCGATGCGCTGGAGACGGTCGAGCCCGGCGCCGAGCCGTACGGGGCTGAGGTGACGGAACTCGGTCATCGCCGACCACCGGACCAGCTGCCCTTCTCGGCTCGCAGTGACGCCCAGAAGTGTTCGTCGGGCACATCGGCCTCCGGTCGGGTACGGGGCGCCGCCGTCTGGGGCCGCGTGTGCGCTCGCGCGCCCAGCATGCGCCGGTCACGTGCCATGCGCGGCAGCCGGCTCGCCGCCGCGGCCATCACGACCGCGAAGCAGACGACGTAGCTCCACGTCACCCAGGGCTTCGGCGCACGGCCGGCCAGGAGCCCGTGGATCATCGCCAGCGGCCACATGACGTACGCGGTGGCGTGCACGGCCCGCCACAGCCAGGGCCGGGAGCGGGCCACGAAACGGCCACGGAGCACGCCGGTCACCAGCGCGAGGACCAGCAGGTCACCGGCGATGGTGCCCAGCCCGACGTAGAGGCGGCCTGCTCCGCCGGCGAACGGGATGACGGCCTCCAGGACGCCGGCGTGCGACTCCATGATCTTCAGCAGGATGTGCGTCACCAGGAATCCGACGGCCAGCACCGCCATCGCGCGGTGCGCCGCCTGGAAGAGGATCCGGAACCGGATCGGCACGAGGCGCTGCGCCGCGCCCACGCCGGCCGTGACCGCGGCCGTCAGCGCGACCAGCGTGAAGACGCCGGAGAAGAACTCCAGGAAGTCCTGTGCCCACAGGACCGCCGAGGCACCGGGGCCCGTACGCGCCCCGGCGAGGACGGCGATGAGGAGCAGCAGAGTGGCGACCACGGGCCGGGCGCGCCGGCGCCCGCCGGCGAGCGCGGCGTCAGGTCTGGGCATCGACACCCCCGGGCACGGCGTCGGGGTCCGGCGAGCGGTCCGGGGCCGTCTTGGGCTTGGACGGGCTGGGGCTGGGCGAGACGTCGACGCCGAAGTTGAGCAGCGGGTTGCCCGCCTGCACGCGAACGCCCTCGCGTTCGGCGAACGCCTCACCGGGAGCGTCGTGGACCGTCCATCCTCCGATCCGCCACCCGTCCAGCGACACCGGGCCGTCCGGGCTCCGCAGCCCGAAGCGGACGAGCGGGCGGGACGCCTGACCACCGCCGCAGGGCTGGTCGGTGCCGGCGTGCCCGAGGTAGTCGCCCTGCCGTACGCGTTCGCCGTCGGGGACCTCGGTGAGCCGGTCCAGCTGGTAGTACTCGGTGGCCGTGCCGTCGTCACCGATCACCAGCACCAGGCCGCGGTCCGGTGAGGAGGAGCACAGCCGGTAGACCCGTCCCGCCGAGGCGGCGAGGACACGGCCGTCCCCGCCGTCGAAGGACAGGCCGCGGTCCGTGGGCACCAGCGTCCACGACTGGCCGATGGCCCAGGGCAGCATCAGCGGCGCTCCCCCGGCGTTCTCGTCCGGGGTGCTCTCGGCCGCGGCGAACTTCCGCAGGGTGGTGCGCTCGCCGGCGGACAGGATCGAGGTGGGGGCCTCGGTCACCATCGCGGCGAAGTCCGGCGATCCGGCCAGAGCCGCCTTCCACGTCCTGCCGGTGGCGTGGGCCAGGAACAGCGAGGCCTCCGGCATCGCGGTGCTGTCGTCCGGCGGCGGTATCGCCTCCGTGCCGAGCACCCACATGCGTTTCTTGTCGAACCGGCTCTGGTGCACGACGGGTGAGGCGACCGTCCGCACGCCGTACTCGCTGCGCGCGGCAGCGCCGCGCCGGTGCAGCGCCAGCTTCTGGACCTGGCGGTCGAGCAGGACCGTCGGGCTGACCGGCTTGTGACGCTGCTTCGAACGCGACGGCGGCGTGTGGCGCGCGCCACCGCGCGCGGGGCCGGGAGCGGCGACCGGGCGGTGGCGGGGTCCGACCGGAAGCACCTTCTCCTCGACGATGGCGGCCAGCACCACGCCGACGGCGATGACCACCGCCGTGCCGGCCGCGCCGGCCCGGTTGACCAGCGAGAGCAGTAAGCGCCCGCTACGCGGCGAACCGGGCGACGCCACTTTTCGGTGACGGCTGGGCATCGAACCACCTCCTGGGGGACCTGAAGTGATCCAAAACCGATGCGAGGAGTGTAAGAGTTCACCCCCACTAACGCAGTCATCTCGGGAGAAAAGCCGAAAATCGCCACATATACGCAGGTGGAGGCCCGCAACCGCGAGTCGCGCCTCCCGGGTCCGCCCCGCTCACGCGAGGATCGAGCGGCCGCCGAACCGGGGACGCAGCTGATCCTGGATCTTCGTGGCGCTGGCGTTCACGAGGCGTACGGCCGCGGCGAGCACGGCCTCGTTCACGGTCTCGCCGAACAGCGAGTAGTCGAACTCCAGGGTGGCCGTGTCGGCGTCGCCCTCGGCGTAGAAGCTCAGGGCGCCGAAGAGGAAGTTGCCGCCGTTGACCGCGACGTGCCGGGTCACCTCAGGGGTGAGCCCGAGATCCACCAGGACGGGCGCCCGGACGTTCACCCGCCCGCCTCCGGTGAACACGTCGGTGACCTCGATGAAGACCACGGTCTTGGCGAACGGCACGATGATGGCGCCGTGCCGGTTGACGTAGACGCCGTCGAACCGGTCCCGCACCCAGTCGAGGCATCGCGTGCGCAGTGCGTCGGTGAGCTCAGACATGACCACGTCCCTGGTGCCCTTCGCCCGGCGTTCGCCGTCCTGTCGCTGATTTCTGGCGGCCAGAGCGTTATTGTCCCCGCACAATTCGCACGCGTCATCCTGTGTTGGACGTAGCACGCATACGCAGCATCCCGGCGCACATTTTCCGCCTTTTTCCTATTTAATAGCTGCTTGTCGGTCGCTATCGGCGACAGGCCGCGCGCGCCGTCGGCCGCGCGCCGAGCCGAGCAGGTCCGCGACGGCCACCAGCAGCGCCGCCCCCACGAGGGCGGCTGAGGTGAGCACACCCCGGCCCGCGGCAAGGCGGTGATCGCCGTGGGAGGCGGCGAGCGTGCCGAGAAAGGACCATCCGACCACGGCGAGACCGAACGCCGATCCGATCCGCTGCCCGGTCTGCAAAACCGCCGCCGCGGTACCGCCCTGGGCCGCGGGCACTCCCTGAAGGGCGAGCGTCAGGTTCGGTCCGATCACCAGCCCGCTGCCCAGGCCGGCGATCGACAAGGGGCCGGCGAGCGCCGCCCACATCGGCGTCCGGCCATGGTCGTGGACCAGAAGGTCCACGGTCACCAGCGCGAGCACCACGGTGAAAGCGCCGGCGGCGACCAGCAGGCGACCGAACCGGTACGTCACGCGACCGCCGACCGCGGCGCTGATCGATGAGCCGATCGAGAACGGCGCTCCCGCCGCGCCCGCGGCGAACGCGGAGTACCCCAGGCCCCGCTGAAAGTAGAGCGACAGCACGAACACGAGTCCGGTGTACCCGGCGAAATAGACCATCCCCGTGAGAAACCCGATCGCGTAAGGCCGGTGGCGCAGCAGCCGAAGGTCGACCAGCGGCGCGCCCCTCCGGCGGAGGTGGTTCCGCTCCCAGTCGACGAAACACGCCAGCAGCACGGGGCCGAACCCGAGCAGCGGCCACGGCACCGGCCCCTGCCCTCCCCCGGCGCGGATCAGCGGCAGGATGATCGCGGCGATCCCGGCGCCGAGCAGCACGACGCCGACCGGGTCGATCCGGGCCGGCCGGTGGTGCCCGCGGTCGTGCGGAAGCAACCGGATCCCGAGCGCGAGCGTCACCGCGCCGATCGGCAGGTTTACGAAGAAGACCCAGCGCCAGCCGTCCGCCGAGCCGGTGGCCTGGATCAGCAGGCCGCCGACCGGCGGGCCGACCGCGGTGGCCGCCGCGACCATCGCGCCGTAGAGCCCGGCGGCCGTGCCGCGTTCGCGTCCCTCGAACAACTGCTGCATCAGCCCGACCACCTGAGGTGTCAGCAACCCGCCCGCGACGCCCTGAGCCAGCCGGGCGCACACGAGCCCGGTGCCGGACGCGGACAGCCCGCACACGACGCTGACCACGGTGAACGAGGCCACACCGAGCAGGAACACGCGGCGGCGTCCGAAACCGTCGCCGAGCCTGCCCGAGGGCACCAGGGCCAGCCCGAACGTCAGCGTGTAGCCGGCCACCACCCAGGACAGCTGCGCCGACGACGTCCGCAGTCCGGCCTGCACGGACGGCAGTGCGACGTTCACCACGCTGACATCGAGCAGCGTCATGAACCCGGCCATCAGGCAAACGGCGAACGCCCGCCATCGGTTCGGGTCCGCTCCCGGCATCGGTTCCGATCGGGGCACCGGCTTTCCTCCACGTGTCTCGCCGACCTCATGTGCGGTCCCAGTGCAGCCGCGCGGGAGGGCGGCGATCAACGATCGAACGCACCGTGGAACAATCACCGATGGGAATCAGCGGAGGGTACGCGGTGGAGGTCCGCCAGCTTCGTTACTTCGTCGCCGTCGCGGAGATCGGCCACTTCGGCCGGGCGGCGGAGTCGCTGCACATCGTCCAGCCGGCCGTCAGCAAGCAGATCGCCGCCCTCGAACGCGAGCTCGGGCTCACGCTGTTCGACCGTTCACGCCGGCAGATCAGGCTCACGGCCGACGGCGAGGCGTTCCTTCCCCACGCCCGTCGCGCGCTCCGCGGCATCGACCGCGCCGAGAAGGCGGCCGCCGACCTCGCCGCCGGCGGAGCCGGCATCATCCGCATCGGCGGCGCCCGCGGGCTCGGCAGGCGCCTGGAGGACATCCTCGCCGCGTTCCGGCGCACCCACCCGAACGTCATGATCCAGCTGACGACCAGCACGTCCGTTCCGGACAAGCTCGCGGCGGTCGCCGCCGGAGACCTGGACGCGGCGTTCGTCTCCGTCCCGCCGCGCACCCCCGGAGTCGCCGTCCACCACCTGTGGGACGAGCCGCTGCTGCTCGCCGTCCCCGCACGGCGGGCGGCCACCGCCGCCGGCCTCGTGTCCCTGGCCGACCTGCCCCTCGCTCGCGCCCCGCGCGAGGAGGACCCCGGAACCTTCGACCTGATCACGAACGCCTGCCGGGCAGCGGGATTCGCGCCGCGGCCCGGCCCCGCCCTCACTCACGCTCAGGACATCCTCGCCGGGCCCGTCGCGGCCGGGCACTGCTGGGCGCTGCTGCCCTCCAGCGCGATCCGGGCCGACTCGGCGGCGGTCTCCTTCGTCGAGCCGGCCCCGCCGATCCTCATGCCCACCGCGCTCGCCGTGCCCCATCCGGCCCGGCGCGCGCTGGTGACCGGCCTGCTCGCCGCCGCCGGAACCGTTGTCCGGGATCCGGCGTAACGGGTACGCGGTCAGCGCGAGGTGAGCGCGTCGAGGGCGGTGTCGACGTCCGCCTCGGTGGTGTAGAGGTGGAAGGACACGCGCAGACGGCCGTCCCTCACCGCGGCGCGGATGCCCGCCGCGTCCAGGCGCTCCTCCGCTCCGGGCACGTCCACGCTCACGATCGCGCTGTCCGACGGAGGCAGGCCGAGGCCCTCGCGGAAACGGTTCGCGAGCGCCACGTTGTGCGCCCTGATCGGCTCGACGCCGATGTCGTTCAGCAGGTCCAGCGACGGCGCGGCTCCCACGTAGGAGAACCACGCGGGCGAGATGTCGAAGCGCCGCGCCGAGGCGGCCAGGCGCAGCGGCGGGCCGTAGTAGGCGTGCTCCTCCCCCGCGTACCAGCCGGCGGCGGCCGGCCGGATCCGGTCGCGTACCGCCTCCCCGACGTAGCAGAACGCGGCGCCGCGCGGGGCCATCAGCCACTTGTACGCCGCGCAGGCGAGCACGTCGTAGCGCGTCGCGTCCACCGGCAGCCAGCCCACCGCCTGGGTGGCGTCCGCGACGACCAGCGCGCCCGCGGACCGGGCGGCGGCCAGGACGTCCTCCACCGGGGCGAGCTCACCCGTCGCCGACTGCACGACGCTGAAGGCCACCGCCGCCGTACGCCGGTCGATGGCGTCGGCCAGCCGGTCCGGCGGCACCGTTCGCACGTTCAGGTCCTGGACGAGCCAGGGGAACAGGTTGGAGGTGAACTCGATGTCGGGCACGACGACGTCCGCGCCGGGCGGCAGGGACGCGGCGACGGGTGCCAGCAGCTGCGAGACCGTGGCGCCGACCGCGACGTCGTCGGCGGAGGCGCCGACCAGCCGCGCGAACGCCGCCCGCGAGCGGCCCGTCGCGAGGTCCCATCCGGCCCACGGCCGGGTGCCCCGCTGCCACTCGTCCAGTGCCCGCCGTACCGCCTCGACCGTCGGTCTCGGCGGCAGGCCGTAGCTCGCCGTGTTGAGCCAGCCGGGCTCGGGTTCCCACAGGCGTACCGCATCGCGAAGATCCACGGTTCCAGTGTGCCCGCGAGCCGCCCGCACCGGATCCGCCCACTATCGTCGAGACATGGCCGAGGATGAGGGATCCGTGCGGGTCGACGTCTGGATCTGGTCGGTACGCCTGGTGAAGACGCGGTCGATGGCCACGGCGGCGTGCCGGGGCGGGCACGTCCGCGTCAACGACCAGCGCGTCAAGCCGGCGTCCCCGGTACGGCCGGGCGACGAGGTGCGGGTGCGCCACGACGGGCGCGAGCGGGTCGTGGTCGTCCGCCGCATCGTGAGCAAGCGCGTGGGCGCCGCCGTCGCGCAGGAGTGCCTCACCGACAACAGCCCGCCCCCGCCGCCGCGCGAGATGCTGATGCCGGTCGCGCGCCGGGAGCGCGGCGCCGGCCGCCCCACCAAGCGCGAACGCCGGGAGCTGGACCGCCTGCGCGGCCAGTGACCGTTGTCCGGCGCACCGGCCACCGGATGCTCCTATGGATGTCAAGCCGCTGAAGGCGTGAGGTCGGTTGAGGCCGGCGGGC
>NZ_BAABHF010000062.1:0-54465 GCF_039541955.1 Actinoallomurus oryzae
GCCCGCCGGCCTCAACCGACCTCACGCCTTCAGCGGCTTGACATCCATAGGAGCATCCACCGTGCATCGCATGCGGTCCAATCCCATCCCCAAGCCTGAGGCCCCCCGCCGGAGGCACCTGGACAGTCGTCGTTACTTGGGGAAGCAGGGCTGCCACGCGATATCCATAAGGCCAGCGAAGGAAGTCTGCCGGCGGCCCTGCGGCAATCCCGCGATACGGCTCGAAGGAATCGGCAGGACGGTCATTCGTTCGCCGAGGCCGCCCGATCGGCACGGCCGGAGGGACCGGCGCCCACGCCGCACGCCCGTCGGGCGAGCCGGAGCGGCGGCCTACGGTGGCTCGAAGCGCCGCCGCCTTGATCCAACAACAGCCGAATTCGGCAGCGGCGACAGAAGACCTCCCTAGACGTCCCTTACGCGCCCGTGAAAGGTTCTTGGCGACACGCGAGGCGTCGGTCCGGAGCGAGGCCTTGCGGATCGAGGTGTGGGACACCAGCAGCAGGCCACCGCTCAAACGCCCGGCGGCGGACGAAGACGAAGGTGGCCGCGGGCTGCTGCTCGTCTAGGCGCTGACGACGGAATGGGGATGTGAAGTGCTCCAGACCGGCGGAAAGATCGTTTGGTGTGAGTGCCTGATCGCAGACGTTCAGTGAGCGCTAAGTATGAGCCGGTACCGGATCGGCAGGGCGGTAAGAAATGCCGTCGCCCATCTCCACAAATCGGTTAGTCAAGAGAAAGCACCAATATTTCCCCAGATGGTGAACCCCGATGATGAGTTGTTGACGCCGCGTGAGGTCGCTGAGTTGTTCGGTGTCCGGACGACGACGATCGCGCGGTGGGCCCGCGAAGGACGGCTCGACCCCTTCCGGACGCCCGGTGGGCATCGCAGGTACAGGCGCGCCAGCGTACGGGCCCTCATCGCGGCCGAGGACGCGAGCGCCGCCGATTCTGCGGACGAGACAAAGATGGCCGAGGACGCGGCACGCCTGTACGAACAGGGGTGGAGCATCCGGCAGGTCGCCGCCCAACCGAGAAGGAAATGGCGGAGGATGTCGCAGGCACCTGGCGGCCGATGCCGAGACGCCCGGCTCGCGACGGCGAGGTCTGTTCGTGCAGCAGACCTGCCGTCGACGTGGTCCTAACCGACGACCTGGGACCGGTCCCCTCATGCGGTACGGACGAGGCTCACCACCCCCCCGTACTGCCCGACATGGTGCGTCCACGACCACCACCTCCCCCACGACCGCAGGCACGCGAGCGAAAGCCATGCGGTCCCCCTCGATGGCTGCCCCTGGCAAGAACACGTCGGCGGAAAGTGGCAGACCCGGTTTCAGCCGCTCTTGGCCGGCCTGGCCAAGAGCCCAACGGCAAACCCTCCTACATCGAAATCATCGGAGCGGACGACCAACTCGCCGGTCGCCTGACTGCCTACGAGGCCGAACAACTCGCCAAGATTGAGAACCTCGCAGCAACACTCCGCGGCGAGTCCCACCCCAACGCCCGCCGGTAGGGCTGGTGAGGCTCCCGTGGCGGGTGACGGAAATCGAATCCGCATTATCAGCTTGGGAACTAAATGGAAACCGGTCCTTAGTGGCCTTGACCTGCAGTGAGCAGGTGCCGGCATACGGCGGCGCGCAAATCCGGTGCCCGGTCATTCGATGGGTGCGGTGGTCCACTTGGATGGCGCGGTGCCGAGCACGGTGATCCGGTGGTAGAGCCCGGTGATCCCTCCGGTGGCCTGGAGCCGCTGCAAGGTCTGGCCGGAGGCTCCTACCGTGACGTCGAACCCGTTTACGCCCAGGACGATGAGCGTGTGCCTGGCCACGCCGCCCGATGTGGACCGGCGATCGACGGCGCGGTGGCCATCGACGGTGACCTTGCGGCCGGGATCGCTGGCGAGCTGTCGAGCCATGAGCCCGGCAGGGCGCACCGAGATCTCCAACCCGTTGTCCATTGAATACGCCCCGGCGGCGAAATCGATCGCGGCCGAGTCCCCGGACCCGCCGCCCAGGCCCGGACCGGCCGTGGACAGGTAGATCTTCAGGTCGTCGGGGAGTCCCTTGACCCGGAAGGGGAACGCGGTCGGCTTGGTCATGCCGAACGTGACCGATCTGGCGATCCGGTAAATGGTGTGGGGGTTGTTAGCGGACCCCTGTACGGAGATCTCGGCCCAGCGGTGCGGCCCGTAATGCCAGCGCAGCTTGCCGCCGTACCCGCTACCCGGTTTGTAGATCCAGTGTGCCTGCATTCCGTTCACGGGGGCGGCGCGCAAGGGCTTGGCCGGTATGCCGCCGGAGAGATAGCCGAGGATCGGCTCCGGCCCCACCCCGAAGTCGGTCAGCTCAACGATCCCTCCGCGGCCGCCGTTCAGGCTGGCCATCACTTTGAACGTGTGTTCGCCGTTCTGGTGGTCCTCGGTGAACGATCGTGGTGTGTAACCCGTGGGGAGCCAGCCGAAGACGGCGCGCTGCACGAGCGGGTCGGGATCGGTTCCGACGCTCGGCTGTGACGGCGGGGACGCGGGCCGGTCGGGTGCGGCACCGAGTCGCGGCAGTCCGGTGGCTGCCAGCGTTACGACCAGCCCTACCGCCGCGGTCGATCCCGCCACGGCACCAGCGCGCCGCATTCGCAGCTTCCGGCGGCCACGGGCGGTGAGTGCGGGGATGTCGATCTGTGGGCGTGGGCGGGGAGTGTTGGCGATCTGCGCCAGCCTGTGTCCCAGATCCGCGGTCTCCTCGGTCATCAGGCCGTTTCCTCCCCGATGCTCATGGTCGGCAGGAGCGCTTGACGCAGCGCCGTAAGGCCCCGCGAGGTCTGGCTCTTGACGGTTCCGGTGGAACAGTTCAGGACCGCGGCCGTCTGTTCGACCGACAGGTCGCAGTAGAAGCGCAACACCACGGCCGCGCGCTGGCGCGGGGCCAGCTCCCGCAGCGCCGCACGCAGATCCAGATCGCCGTCATGGTCGGCCGAGTCCGAGTCCGGGTCCGGCTCTGGCGGTTCGCGTACCGACACCCGTCTCCACCAGCCTGTCCGCTGTTCGGCGAGAAACACCCGTACGAGCACGGTCCGCGTGTAACCGTCGAGGTTCTCCACCGAACTGGCGCGGTTCCACCGCACGTACAACCGGGTCAGGGCCACCTGCACAAGATCATCAGCACGATCCCAATCCTGGCAGAGCAGGTAAGCGACACGCTGCAGCCACGGAAGCCGCGCAGCAACGTACGCCGTGTACTGCTCATCCCGTACTGGTCCGGCCATGGGCACTGCCCTCTCCTCAGATGGCTCACGCCCTGTCTAATGCCGCCGGAGCACCATCAGGTTGCATCCACCAAGACCCAGGATTCATGCGACGACCAGCCGGCCACCGCAGAGCCGAACGCCAGACGCAACCGGCGAAGCCAGCGATGCCCTACTACCAGCTTGGGAATTAAATGGAAATCGGCCCTCAGCGGCCCTGACCTGCCGATGCGGCTGCCCGCAAGTGACCCCTATGGACCTCTGTTCACCGCGGCTAGTTACACGCTAACTGCACGCCGGCGAAGGGTTCTGTCTGGGCGCGGAACCCAGAGACTGCATCCCGCGACTGGGGCGTTGGCTCAACCAGCCGTGGGCCGGCCGACAGTGCTTTGGTTCACGCTGGTCGATCTGGGTGTTCAGGTGCGATACAGGATCTCGTGGGACGCTGGTATCGCGAGTTCTGTGAGGTCGACGCCGAAGTCCCAGCAGTCGATCGTGAATGAGTAGGGCTTCCGCGGCCGACGGTGCTTGGTCACCGCGCGCTCGCGGGTCCAGCGGAGGCGGCCGTCTTCGGTGAGCCAGACGTCGAAGGTGAGCGTGTCGATCTCGTGTCGGCGCAGATGTCGATAGACGCCTGCCAGCAGCGGGTCCTGTTCGTTGCGGCGTGGTGTGATCCGGAGGGAATAGCGCTGTAGTTCTTCGCCGTCGAGCTCCTCGATCGCGATGGCGGTAGGTTGCGCCAAATGGCGGATCGAGGCCACCGTCTCGGCGTGCTCGGTCTCCCAGTTCGGTGGAGCCGACCCCTCTCGTATCCAGATTTTTCCGGTTCTGTGCTGCTCCTCGGGCGGAAGCAGATGAAGCACATCTGGGCCGGCCCGTGTGCGGGACGAGGATCATCGTGTGCGTGATCCAACCACTCGGAATCGTCCAGTTGGCGTAGCAACACCACGAGGTCCGATTCATCTGTCGGCACCAGCCCAGCCTCGCACGGCCGAGATAACTGCGACAGCGGACCCGACGCCTTCTTTCAGCTTCGTAGCGAACCGGGGTTGTCAGCTGGGGAATTAATGGAAACGGCCCTCAACGCTGCCGACCTGCGGATGCGACTGCGCGTGAGTGCCCCCTATTGCCCCCTGCTCACCGTGGCTAATTGCACGCTAGCGGTGGACTTCTTACCTGTAGCCGCCAGCTAGCCGTGCCTCGGCGCCTCAAGGCTTCTACCGAAGGTCGGTAGCGGCTCTGGCCTGCGGAGTACGGAACACGACCTTACGGCTGGCCGGTTCTCCGCGAGCCTCGCAAGTTGCGCCGCGTGTCTGGCGCCCGCATACTGCGGTGTGTAAGAGCCGACCACGGAGGTACAGCGATAAACACCGAGGCCATCCACGCCGCCGCGTCATCCGTGCGATTCGCCTGAGCCTGGATCTTCTTCCACCCGCCCAGTCTGGAGCAACAGCCCGTAGAAGAGGCTGAGCGCAGGCGTACATGGGTTGCTTCAGGGCCTTCGCGCGCGGGACGCCGCGGCTGCAGCGTTCAATCGTCGCAGCTCCGCGTGGAGGCCTTCTTTCATGCCTGTTTTCTCCGGTGGCCGCCGTATCCCGGCGCACCCGGTTCGTCCTTCGTTCCGTGATCCGCGCTTCGCCCTCCTGTTGGTCGGCCAGTCGGCCGGCTGGGTCTGCAGTTGGGCGGCGTCCCTTGTCCTGTGGGGATTCGCCGCCTACCACTTCGGCGCCAACCCGGCGGGCATCTCGCTCACGGCTCTGTGCTGGTCGGGTCCGCCCGTAGTGCTCACCGCGTTCACCGGCGGTCTCACCGACCGGTTCGGCCCGCGGACCATGCTGATCATCGGCTACACATGCTCCGCCGCCACGTCGCTGGGGATGTCCGTCTCGGGATCGCTGACGTCCCTGGACATCATGGCACTCGCCTGCGGTGCCGCCCGGTCACTGTGCAGCCCCGCGAGCAGTGCGCTCCCGACACGAATCGTCGAGCCCGATGACTTGCTCGCCGCTAACTCCCTCCTCGGCGTCACCGCCTCGATCGGGCAGGTGGCAGGGCCGCTGGCGGCCAGCGTCCTCATGGCCACCGCGGGATTCCGGATCGCGTTCACCGCCGACGCCATCATGTACCTGGTGGGCGCTCTGGTCCTCATCCCGCTTCCGGTTCTCCCGCTGCCGGAGGAGCCGCGGAATGCTGAGGCAATGGCCACCAGGCGTCCGGTGTATGGGCTGTCGTGGTTCCGCACCGCCACGGCGGGCGCGGTCGCAGTAGCCCGGGAGCCGGGACTGCGCGCTATCGCGCTGGCCCGGATGGGGGTGATCTTCACGTCCGGGGCGTTCCTGGTCATCGAGCCGCTTTACACACGGCACGTGCTGCACCAGCCGTCGTCCCAGTTCGCACGGTTCGAGGCAGCGACCGGGATCGGAGCGGTCGTGACTGGGCTGCTGCTCCCGGTCATCCGCCGCCGAGTACCGGGGATCCGGTCGCCAATGTGGCTCCTGACGGCAGGAGCGGTCAGCTACGGGCTGGCGGCGGCGCTGTTCACGGGCACGCCGTGGGTTCTCGTTGCCTACCTCGGTGCGTTCGTCTGGGGTGTCTGCGGCACCGTGTTCTATGCCGTCGCGGCCACGACCTTGCAGCGGCTCGCCCCCGCGGGGAAATTGGGCCGGGTCTCGGGTGTGATCTCCACGGCCGAATCCACAACCGAGAGCCTCGGCATGCCGGTAGCGGGCGCGCTCGTGGCCGTTATCGGCCTCCAGCCGGGCGCGCTCCTCTTGGCAGCGGTAGCCGTCGCGGCCGGGGCAGTGTGCCTGCTGAGGTAGTCGGAAATCCGACTACGCGCTCGTGCCCGGTCCATACGCACTGCCGGGTACGAGCGCGCCACCCGCTGAATGCTCCTGCGTCACCTGGGTCAACGAGGCTGAAACGGCGTATTCGATTCCGACGGCACAGGGGCCGGAAGCGGTGACATTCGGCGGCTACGCGCCCGACAGAGCGCCGGATTCCACACGGGGGCGGCGGATCGTACGCTTGCCCGCGATCGGACGTGCTTCCCAGCTCGCCCCGGTTAGCCCGATGGGAGCCGCCGTAGGGGTCCTCATGTCAATTCCGGCACTGCCTGGTGACTTCATGGGGTTCAGCGGCTGCCAGCAACTGCGTGAACCCGACGCTGTCGTTGCCGATCCGCATCGCCCGGATCGGCCTGCCGGCCACATCGGCGATCTCCACCTCATGACTGTCGCGGTGGGTGTCGATCCCGATGACGGCGTCTATCACCTCTGCCAGCATGGTCATACGGCCTCGCGTCTCCTTCCAGGGTCAGGGGCCGATGTCGGCACCGGCCTGGATGGAGTCACCGAGTGGCATATCTGTGATGGGTCACGCCAACGGGGCGGACAGGCTTCTGATCAGGACAACACGGTGGGTCAGACTAGAGTCGGCGACCCCGGGGACAGGTCAGACGAAGGGCACGCGGTCTCGCGGCCAGATCCGTAGCGGGTCACCCGGTATCGCCGACACCGATCCTGACGGCAGTCCACCCAGAAGCGTCGGAAAACACACTCACAGATCCGTAGGTACCCAAACGCTCTCCGAATCGAATCAGTTCGCGCGCTCGGCTGACTCCGTCTGAGGCGTTCGGTTCCGTCCGTCCACTCGCAAAACCGTTCGCCCGGGTGGCTCCTGGGAGCCGCGCGCCGTCGGCCTGCGAGAGACTTTGCGCTATCAACTCGCCTAGTCCCACCAGAAATGCCATAGGTGAGCGTCGATGAGGGATGCGGCGTATCGAGGAAACGGCGTCGTTCCATCGTTGATGTTGTCCGCGCCGGTCAGAACGTGTTCCAAAGCGATGTGTGTCGCGTGTTCCAATGTGCGCGGTGGGCGGGTGACCGAGATGAAGATCGACGAGCCTTGGAATACGACGACGCACGCACCAAAACGATCTTCCCAGCTGCGCAGCATCCAGCAGAGCTGTTCCAGCGGTACGTCGGCATCCCAACCCATCGCGACCGGAATGTCGGCGCTGCGGCCGGCAGGCACCAAGGCTAGGTGGCTGCCCTGTCCATCCCCGTACGGATCGGCCATGAGCTCTTCAAGGGCCAGCCGTGCCGCCTCCTCGGGGGCGAGAGCACTGGGCCCCTGGGTCTCGGGTGCGAGTCCGGGCCACTGCCCGTAGGGAGGTCCTGGATCGTCTTCGAACGGCTCAACGTCATCCGGCACGTAGGCATCCGACGCCCCTGTCTGCCAACGGAGTTGCATGGCCCGGTAGGAACGCCAAGACGCCTCCAGCTCTGCCTCCAGCTGGACCTCGGAGATGGCCGGAGGAACCTTAGGCCGACGCGGGTGACTAGGCCAGGGGCAGAGAACAGGGCGCAAGTTCGTGCTGTCCACCTGCTTCTGACAGCGCGACCACCACGTCACAGGCTCGCTGACAGGGGCATCCGAGATCCAGAACAACGGCGAACAACTGGGCATGTACTGCCCCACAGGCAGACCCGGCGGAAGAAGAAATGGGCCCGTATCGCTCGATGCCATGAGGGCGAGCATAGAACCACCGCGTCACGACTCCGGCAGTGTCGGCTTGCTGGTCTGGGCCTTCGTCATGAGAGCGGATGACGGGAATCAAACCCGCATTACCAGCTTAGGAATCGCTGGCGGCAGACAGCACTCAGGATGACCCGTCTGTGCGGACATTTCCCGATCACTCGTGAGCAGTTCATCCGCGTCCGGAAGGGTCCCATCGGGTGTTCTGTCCATCGTCATAGCGGTCGGGATCGCGCGTCATGTCCGTAGTGTGGCGTGGCTTCACGCGCACGTCCCTCGCCTGGTCATCCCGTCCGCCTTCGTCCCATCCATCGGGGAGCGGGCCATGCCTTAGGCGTGCAAGGCGGAACGCCCCGCAGACGAACGATCTTGTACCCCTCCGGCCTGGTCAGCTCGGCTTGCCCTGGGGCGAAGACGGGCAGTGACCAGGCTTCCACCTCAACCACCAACCCAGCTCCCCCTGCGGCGCGGGCCATCCCGGGAGCCTGAGGCCCCCGCCGGAGGCGCTTGCCATTAGAACCCTCCTCCGACACCAGCCCGTGGGGGGCTGTGGGGGGCGGGAGCCCCTCACATCGGGGGGCTCCGGGGGGTCGTCCCCCCGGGCCAACACGAGCCTCCGGCCGGATTCGAACCGGCGACCTGCCGCTTACAAGGCGGACGCTCTGCCAGCTGAGCTACGGAGGCCTGCTTCCTGCAGCGTCACCACGATAGCGCGTGCGGCGGGGCGGATGGGCTGGTCGGCGATCACCCTCACGGCCTCGTGTTCGCGCGATTAATGAATCGTGATTCAATAATCCCATGGCACGCCCCAGGGAGATCACGGACGAGCGGTTGCTGGACGCCGCCGCTCTCGTCATCGGACGGCTCGGGCCGGCGTTCAAGCTGGCCGACGTCGCCGCGGAGGCTCGTGTGGCCGTGGGGACGGTGGCTCAGCGGTTCGGGTCCAAGCACGGGTTGCTCGTCGCCATGACCAGGACGGCGATCGAGCAGATGCGTACCGGCATGACGGACGAGGGCTCGCCCGTGGACGCGCTCGTCTCCGCGTACGCGCCGCTCGACGACCCGCACACCGCGGCGCACAACCTCGCTCAGCTCGCCTTCGATCTCGCCGACGAGGAGCTTCGGGCGCTGATGGCCGAGTTCTACGCGGTCATGGAGGCTCAGGTCGCCGTGCTCGTTCGGCGTGAGCAAGACGAAGGGCGGCTCGGTGAGGCGCCTCCGCCCGAGGTCGCCGCTCGGATCCTCACCGCCACGGCCGACGGCACGGCCGTTCACTGGTCCGCTCGGCCGCGCGGTGGGCTCATCGAGCGGATGAAGGCCGACCTCGACGCGATCGTGGCCGGCTGGCGCACCAGAAACGGATGAACAGGAGAGGAACGAACATGACGCTGGACGGACAGGTCGCGGTGGTGACCGGCGGCACGCGCGGTGCCGGGAGAGGGATGGCGGTCGAGCTGGGTGCGGCCGGGGCGACCGTGTACGTCACCGGGCGGAGCACGCGGCGGGAGGCGAGTCCGCTGGGCCGCCGGGAGACGATCGAGGAGACCGCCGAGCTCGTCACCGAGGCCGGTGGCTGCGGTATCGCCGTGCGCTGTGACCACATGGACCCGCAGGACGTACGGGCGCTCGCCGCGCGCATCGAGGCCGAGCAGGACGGGCGGCTCGACATCCTCGTCGACGACACCTGGGGCGGAGACCAGTGGATCGAGTGGAAACCGCTCTGGGAGCACGACCTCGACAAGGGGCTCCAGGCGCTGCGCAACGGGCTCGAGACGCATCTGATCACGTTGCACACCCTGCTTCCGCTGCTCGTACGGCGGCGGGGCGGCCTGGTGGTCGAGATCACCGACGGCGACGACATGTTCAACGACCGGTACCGGGGCTCGATGTTCTTCGACATGATCAAGGTGGCCCTGACCCGGCTGGGCAAGATGCTCAAGGACGAACTCGACCCGTACGAGGTCACGTCCGTCTCGCTGACGCCCGGCTTCCTGCGCTCGGAAGAGATGCTGGAGCACTTCGGGGTCACCGAGGAGACCTGGCGGGACGGCATCGCCAAGGACCGGTGGTTCGCGATCTCGGAGACGCCCCGCTACATCGGGCGGGCGGTCGCCGCCCTGGCCGCCGACCCCGACCGGGCCCGCTGGTCCGGGCAGGCGCTCTCGTCCGGCGTCCTCGCCAAGCACTACGGCTTCACCGACCTGGACGGCTCACAGCCGGAGGCGAGCCGGTACTTCGCCGAGGTCTACTTCGGCGACAAGAAGGACGCGGACGTCGCCGACTACCGATGAGAAAAACTGTGATACGCCTCGACTAATGTGACGGGGGCATTCCACCGGCTCGCCGGATCATACGTGGTACGCGAAAAGAGATCCCTCAGCATGAGCATGCCCCCCTCACCCCCGGGACCGCCGGGTCCCAACGGTCCCCACGGCGCTCCCGGCCCCTGGCAGGGACCTCCGCCCCAAGGCCCTCCGCCCCAAGGCCCCCCGTTCCAGGGCCCGCCACCCCAGGGCCCGCCACCCCAAGGACCACCGCACCAGGGACCGCCTCCAGGCCCGCCCGGTGCCTACCAGGGTCCTCCGGGACCGCAGGGCTTCCCCGGCGGTCCCCAAGCGCCCTGGGGCGGGCCGGGAGCGCCCCCGTACGCACCCCCGCAGCGCAGCAAGCGAGGCAGGATCGTCGCCCTCGCCATCGCCGCGCCCATCGTGATCGTGCTGCTCATCGTGGTCGCCAACCTGCTCCCCGACACCTCGGCGCCGACCGGCGCGTGGAAGGTGGGGCAGTGCGTGACGCCCGCCGGGCATGTGGGAGATGTGGAGGGCAAGTCGTTCCACCGCGTCGGCTGCGACGCGTCCGACGCCGCGGCGAAGATCACCAAGATGACCGGCGCCAGCCTGACCGGGATGGAGCCGACCGACTGCCCCGAGGACACCGACGCCATGGTCAAGGTCGACCAGTCCGCAGGGCACCTGGACCTCACCCACAACGTCGCGTGCATCCGCAACATCAAGGCGCCGCACCCCGGCGACGTGGGGCAGGGCGGCGGGCTGTTCCGGGCCGGCGACTGCATCTCCGACCCGGAGGCCAGCTCCAGCCTGAAGGAGGTTCCCTGCTCAGAGTCGCACTGGGGCACGGTCGTACGGTGGGCGGACAGCGCCGCGTCCTGCCCGCAGGGCGCCGGCTACAACGCCGTCCGCACTCTCGGCGGCTCCAGGGCCCTCTGCGTACGCCAGGGCACAGGTCAGACCAGCTGACCCGCTAGAGCACGTCTCAAAGTCCCCGTCCGTAGCGAGCCGCGCAGTAGGACAGCGGGGCTTTGAGACACGCCCTACGACGCGCGGCGGCGGGCGATCTCGTACAGGGCGATGCCGCCCGCCACGCCGGCGTTCAGCGACTCGGCCTTGCCCGGCATCGGGATGTTGACGAGCAGGTCGCAGGTCTCGGCGACCAGCCGCGACAGGCCCTTGCCCTCCGAGCCCACGACGAGCACCATCGGGCCGGTCGCGGCGTCCAGGGAGTCGATGCCGTTCGCGCCCCGCGCGTCGAGGCCCGCCACGAACACGCCCGCCTTCTGGTACGACTTCAGCGCCCGTACGAGGTTGGTCGCGCGGGCGACCGGCACCGAGGCGAGCGTGCCCGCCGAGGTCTTCCACGCTCCGGCGGTGACGCCGGCCGCGCGCCGCTCCGGCACGAGCACGCCGTGCGCGCCGAAGGCCGCGGCGGAGCGTACGACGGCGCCGAGGTTGCGCGGGTCGGTCACGCCGTCCAAGGCGACGATCAGCGCGGGTGAGCCGCGGTGCAGCAGATCGTCGGGGTGCGCGTAGTCGTACTCGGGCACCTGCAGGGCGATGCCCTGGTGGACGGCGCGGTCGGTGAGCCGGTCGAGCTCGGCCTTGCCGGTCTCCAGGAGCGGCACGCCCGCGTTGGTCGCCAGCTTGATCGACTCGCGGATGCGGTCGTCGGCGGCGCCCGTCATGACGTACAGCGTGCTCGCCGGGATGCCGGCCCGCAGGGCCTCGACGACCGGGTTGCGGCCGGTGACGAGCTCGGGGCCGTCCGGCGCGGACCGCCGGGGCGGACGGTCGGCGGTGGCCGTGGCCGACTCGCGCCGTGGGCCGGTCGTGGCCGTCCCCGTCCGGGTGGCCGACTTGGCGGCGCGCGCCGTCTGACGCTTGCCGTACCAGTGCCGGTCCTCGGCCTTCGGGGTGTGGCTCGACCCCTTCTTGCGACGCTTGGCCATCCGTGTCCTCCGCTGATGCGCGGGGCGGTCCCGCCCCGGGCCACAGACTACGCGGAGTCGCGGCCCGAACCGTCCCGCAGCAGCCGTTCGATGCGCTCCAGACGATCTTCGATCGCGGTCAGCCGGTTCTCGATCGCGGACATGCCCGCCCCGCCTCCGACGCCGAAGAGGCCCGGCGACGGCCGTCGCTGCTGCTGGCCGGAGCGCAGTACGGCCAGGACGCCGCGCCGCAGCTCCTCGGTGTCGACCCCGAGCCGGCGGAGCACCTCCGTGCCACCGCCCTCGCCCTCACCCTCGCGGAGCAGTCCGAGCAGGATGTGCTCGCTGCCGATGTAGTTGTGGCCGAGCTGCAGCGCTTCGCGCAGCGAGAGTTCGAGCACCTTCTTCGCCCGCGCGGTGAACGGGATCTCGGCGACGGACGGCTTCTCGCCGCGGCCCAGCATCGCCTCCACCTGAACGCGTGCGGGTGCGAGACCGGCGCCGAGTGACGTGAGCACCTGGACGGCGGTCTCGGTGTCGTCGCGCAGGAGGCCGAGCAGGATGTGCTCCGTGCCGATGAAGTCGTGGTCGAGCAGTAGGGCTTCTTCCTTGGCGTAGACCACGACGCGGCGGGCGGTGTCGGTGAACCGCTCGAACAACTGGACCACCTCGGATGCGGTGGGGTGTGGGTGTAAGCCTCTCGAACGTTACGTCCCCGGACTCCTGCCCACCAACCGTCTCAGGAGCGCTTGAGTTCCCATCGCGGACCGCGTGGTGTGTCCTCGATGATGACGCCGGCGGCGGCGAGACGGTCGCGGATCGCGTCGGCGGCGGCGTAGTCCTTGCGGGCGCGGGCCGCCTGCCGCTGTTCGAGCGCCACCGAGACGAGCGCGTCGACGACGTCGCTGAGGTCGTCGCCGGCGCTCTCCCACTGCGGCGCCAGCGGGTCGAGGCCGAGGACGCCGAGCATCGCGCGCAGCTCGCCGAGGATGCGGACGAGGGCGTCCTTGTCGCCGGCGGCCATCGCGGTGTTGCCCTCGCGGACCGACTCGTGGACGACGGCGAGCGCCTGCGGCACGCCGAGGTCGTCGTCCATCGCGTCGGCGAACGCCTGCGGGACCGCGCCGGCCTCGACGCGCCCGGCCATCTCCACGGCGCGTACGACGAACGCCTCGATGCGGCGGTACGCGGCGGCGGCGTCGTGCAGGGCCTCGTCGGTGTAGTCGATCTTCGAGCGGTAGTGCGCCGCGCCGAGGTAGTAGCGCACCTCGGCCGGGCGTGCCTTGTCCAGCAGGTCGGACAGGAGCACGACGTTCCCGACGGACTTGCTCATCTTCTCGCCGGCGACCGTGAGCAGCCCGTTGTGCATCCAGTAGCGGGCGAACCCGTCGCCGGCGGCGGTGGACTGGGCCAGCTCGTTCTCGTGGTGCGGGAAGATCAGGTCGACGCCGCCGCCGTGGATGTCGAAGGCCGGGCCGAGGTACTTGGTGGCCATCGCCGAGCACTCCAGGTGCCAGCCGGGACGGCCCGGGCCCCACGGCGTCTCCCAGCTCGGCTCGCCCGGCTTGGCGCCCTTCCACAGCGCGAAGTCGCGCGGGTCGCGTTTGCGCTCGTCGCCCACCGAGTCGCCCGCGGGCCGCATGTTGTCGAGCTTCTGGTTCGACAGCGAGCCGTACCGGTCGGCCCAGGACAGCACGTCAAAGTAGACGTCGCCGCCGACGTTGTAGGCGTGTCCCTGCTCGATGAGGCGCCGCATCAGCACGATCATCTCCGGGACGTGCCCGGTGGCGCGCGGCTCGACGGTCGGCGGAAGGCAGCCGAGCACGTCGTACCCGCGGTTGAACACGCGCTGGTTCGCCTCGGCGACCGCGAACCACGGCACGCCCGTCTGCGCGGCGACGTTGATGATCTTGTCGTCGACGTCGGTGACGTTGCGGACGAAGGTCACGTCGTACCCGGAGGCGAGCAGCCAGCGGTACAGCAGGTCGTACGTCACACCGGAGCGCATGTGTCCGATGTGCGGCGCGGCCTGCGGTGTGGCACCACAGACGTACACACCCGCCCGGCCCGCCGTCAGCGGGACGAAGTCGCGGATGCTACGGGTGCCGGTGTCGTAGAGGCGCAGGCTCACGCGTAAAAGGCTATTCGATGCGGGTCGGCGCCCGGCACGGAAATCCACATTGTTGGTGGATCCCGGACGCCGGCGATGCTCATTCCGTACGGGCCTGCCGCACGTAACGCGCCAATTCACTGAAGGCCACGGCATTCGGGACCTCCCCGGCCGTGGCCGTCATGCCGGCCAGCCGGTCGCGCCGGTCCACCCGGACCATGCCGTTGCTGATCTCCACCTCGGCCACGTCCTGCCAGGGCACTCTGTCCCCGTCCTTGGCGATGCCCTCCCGGGAGAGCGCGAACGGCCCGAAGCGCACCTCGCCGCCCGTCTCGATCCGGGACATGTACTTGGGCAGCAGGCGCTCGGTCACGGCCGCCGACACGGTCTCCACCACGTCCTGGACGCGAGGGAACTCCGGGCCCAGGACCGCCTCGGTGCCGTCGTCGCGCACCAGCGCGCAGCGCCAGCTGACCGCGTCCGCCGACCCCATCCGGACGCCGGAGACGCGCAGCTCGCGGATGGCGTCCCAGGTGAAGGCGGTCGTGTCGCGCCTCGTCACCAGGATCAGGCCGTTCTCGTAGACGTACAGCATGCGGCCGTACCCCGGCAGCACGTCGCGGACCAGGACGCGGCCGGCGGCGCCGAGATAGCCGGCGGTCAGCAGCACGCTGAGCACCGTGGCCCAGCCGAACCCGTGGATCAGGAACCGCACGGCGAACGGCAGCAGCACGAGGCCGGGCAGCCCGAGGAACACCAGCCACGTGCGAGAACGGGGATTGACGGTGCGGGGATCATGCACGCTGTGCAGGTCTCCGAGCCGTTGGTCCTTCGCGAGGCTGTCGATGGGGGAAGGGGGAGTCACGTCTCTCAAGGGGACACCAGATCACAACCGTGGCCGACAGAACAACACTAATGCTCGCAAACCAACTAGCCGACCGCCGGAAGCGGCACAACATACTTTCGGCCGGGCTTCCGAGGGACGCACCGCGGGTATGCCGTCGGTGGCGAGCGTGGCCGGCGGGTGGCCGCCCCGGGTTCAGGCGGCGACACGCGGTCCGCGCTCACCCCGAGATCCGTTGGATACGGCCAAGATGGAGTCACCCCGTACGCCCTGATGGTTGGCTGCCTCCCAAATGACAATCACCCCCGCGCAATATTCGAAGGCACAGCGACGGCTCCTCACCACGCTCGGCGGCCTCGGCGTCGCCGCGCTGGCCGCGGGCACGTTCGTGCTGTCCTATGACGACCTGCGGCTGCTCGCGCTCCGCGGCGGCGCCGCCCGGCACTGGGCGTTCCTGTACCCCGGGATGCTCGACGGCCTGGTCGTCGTGATCATCCTGGCGATCCTGAGCGCCCGGCGGTCGGGCTGGTTCTCCCGCGCGGTGCGCTGGCTGCTGCTCGTGATCCTGATCGCCGGCGCCGGCGCGGCCGGCGTCCAGCGTGCCGTCAAGGGGTACGCGGTCCTGCCGGACACCCCGATCGACGTCGGTGTCGCCGTGGCGCCCTGGGCGATCCTGATCCTCGCGGTGTGGCTCTGGATCGCCATGATCAAGCAGGTGCTGAGCCGGCGGACCCGGCGTTCGCGGCGCGGCGAGCCGACCGAGGCCGATCAGCCGGCGCCGTCCGCACCGTCCTCTTCCGAGGCGGAGGCCGTGCCCGCGACCGTCGTGGACGGATCGATCATTCCGGGCCTGGACGCGGAGACGCGCCCGCTGCCGCGCCCGGGCTCCGTACGGGAGCTGGAGCCCGTACGCGAGCCCGCGCCGCCCGCGCCGCCCGCGACCGAGGAGAACCCCTGGGAGGCCGCGCGCCTCGATCCGGAGCCGTGGGAGGAGGACACCGAGCCGGTGCCGGCGGCGTCCTCCGCCGAGCAGCGCGAGCCCGCGGCGTGGGACGCGCTGTCGACCGGGTCGTCCCCGGAGACGGCGCGTCCGCCCTCCGCCGAGGACGACCCCGGCGCGTGGAGGGGAGAGATGAGGTTCGGCGCACCCGCGGCCGATGAGTCCTGGCGGCCCCCCGAGCCGGGCGACCCGGCTCCGGACTCCTGGCGCGGCGCCGAGCCGAACGATGACGGAGCCGACTCCTCGTCGAGCGGCCCGGCCACCGGGTCCTGGAAGCTCGCGGAGCCGGGCGAGGCCGCACCCGGCCGTGCGGCGGACGAGCCCGCCGCCGGCGGGGAGGCGAGCGGCGCGGAGCCGGGCGGCTCCGTTCCACCGTCGTGGGGCGGCGGAGAGGCCGCGGGCGACGACGCAACGGCCGATCAGGGGGCTGAGCCCGCCTCACCGGAGACGCGCGACGACGAGGCCGAGCCCGAAGACGAGGCCGACGACGAGCCCGCTCCCCTGCTGCCGCCGCTTCCCGGCCGGGCCGCGGCGGGTCCGGAGAGGCCCACCGGGCGCGCAGCGTCGCCGGCCGTCGCGCCCGCCGAAGACGCGACCGAGCCCGAATCCGACGTGGAGGCACCCGTGAACGACACGCCCGCCCAGCCCGCCGAAGAGGAGCCCAGACCCCGCTACGTCGCCCGGACCTCACTGCCGACCGACGTCAGGCTGGTCGGCCCGAAGCCCCGGACGCCCCTCGCCGACACCCAGCCGGACGGGATCAAGCTGCCGGTCACCAAGCCGGACGGCATCCCGATCGTGACAACGCCCCCGGACGACGAGCACGACACCTACGCCGACGAACGCGCCGAAGACCCGGAGGCCGGCATGGAGTCGAACCCGCCGTCGGGCAAGTTCCGCAGCGGCCCCACCCCACCCCGCGGCTGACGCCGGCGAGCGACCGGCTCGACTCCCCCAGGGCACGCCCCGGATACGGCCGCGACCGACCGCGCAACGCCTCTGGCGAGCACCGGCGATCGGCAGGATCGGGCGGGTGATCGGCTGGTGCACGAACCCGTAGTAGGACAGCCGGCGCTGAGACGGGGTCGAGCCTTATGGCGACGGGGTTCCGGCCGGCATCGGCGCCCGTGGCCGAGCATGTCCGCAATGCGCCGTGGCGGCTTGGTGAAAGCCGGGCTGAGGGGGAACGCTGAGGAGATGAGAACCTGGGTGCCCGTGCCTGAGGGCAGCGGCTTCGGAGTGAACAACCTTCCGTACGGCGTGTTCTCCCAGCGGGGTGAGCTTCCCCGGGTCGGTGTGGCGATCGGGGAGCAGGTGCTCGACCTGGCCGAGCTGGCGGCGTCCGGGCTGCTCGCCGACCGGCGGTGGTTCGCCGCGGGATCGCTGAACTCCTTCATGGCCGCCGGACGCCAGGTGTGGCAGCCGACGCGGGATCGCATCATGACCCTGCTCACCGACATTTCCTACCGCGACGAGGTCGAGCCCGCTCTGTATCCGATGAGCGACGTCGAGCTGCACATGCCGTTCACGGTGGCGGACTATGTCGACTTCTACTCCTCGCGCGACCACGCGACGAACCTCGGGCGGATCCTGCGGCCCGGGGACGAACCGCTGCTGCCGAACTGGACCCGCCTGCCGGTCGGCTACCACGGCCGGGCCGGCACGGTGGTGCCGTCGGGCACCCCGGTCGTACGGCCCTGTGGACAGCGCAAGGGCGAGCCGGAGCCGGTGTTCGCGCCGACGGCGAAGCTCGACGTCGAGGCCGAGGTCGGCTTCGTGATCGGGGTACCGTCGGCGCTCGGCCGGCCGGTGCCGACGGGCGCGTTCCGCAACCATGTGTTCGGTTTCGTGCTGGTCAACGACTGGAGCGCCCGCGACATCCAGGCGTGGGAGTACCGGCCGCTGGGCCCGTTCCTGGCCAAGTCGTTCGCGACGTCCGTCTCGCCGTGGGTGGTCCCGGTCGACGCGCTGGACGCGGCCCGCGTCCGCCCGCCGGCGCAGGACCCCGAGCCGCTGCCGTACCTGCGCTGCGACGAGCCGTGGGGCCTGGACCTCACCCTGGAGATCGAAGTGAACGGCCACGTGGTGAGCCGCCCGCCGTTCGCCGAGATGTACTGGACGGCGCCGCAGCAGCTCGCCCACGCGACCGTGAACGGCGCCGCACTGCGCACGGGCGACCTGATGGCCTCGGGCACGGTCTCGGGTCCGAGGCGCGACCAGCGCGGCAGCCTCATCGAGCTGACGTGGAACGGCACCGAACCGCTCGAACTGCCCGACGGCACGAAACGCGTCTTCCTGGAGGACGGCGACACCGTACGCATCACCGCCACGGCACCTTCCCCGGACGTCGACCCGATCGGCTTCGGCGAGGTGATCGGCACGATCTACCCGTCCCCCACCTGACCGGAGCCACGCCGCAACCGAGCGTCGCCGAGCAACGCGATCTCCGCCCGCCTCGCCCCTAGGTCCGGCTTGTACGGCCCGGTCGGCGTCTCTCCGGCTCTTAGCGGTAGACGAGGGCGGTGGCGACGGCGGCGATGCCCTCGCCTCGGCCTGTGAGGCCCAGGCCGTCGGTGGTGGTGGCTGAGATGCCCACCGCCGCGCCGCCCAGGGCCTCGCTCAGTGCCTTTTCCGCCTCCTGGCGGCGTGGGGCCACTCTTGGGCGGTTGCCGATGATCTGGACGGCCACGTTGCCGATCGTGTACCCGGCCTCCTCCAGGCGGCGGTGGACCTCCTGGAGCAGGGTGACGCCCGAGGCGCCCGACCAGCGTCTGTCGCTCGTGCCGAAGATGGCGCCCAGGTCGCCCAGGCCCGCGGCCGTCAGCAGTGCGTCGCAGATCGCGTGGGCCGCCGCGTCTCCATCGGAGTGACCTTCCAGACCGTCGCCCTCACCGGGCCAGTCGAGGCCGGCGAGCCGGAGGGGGCGACCAGAACCGAACGGGTGGACGTCGACACCGACGCCCACCCGTGGAAGAAGCGTGACCAAACCTCTAGCCCGCGAGGACTTCGTCGAGCAGCGCCTCGGCCTTGTCCTCGTTGGTCTTCTCGGCCAGCGCCAGCTCGCTGACCAGTATCTGCCGCGCCTTGGCCAGCATGCGCTTCTCACCGGCTGACAGGCCGCGTTCCTTGTCGCGCCGCCAAAGATCACGGACAACCTCAGCGACCTTGTTGACGTCGCCGGACGCGAGCTTCTCGAGGTTCGCCTTGTAGCGCCGCGACCAGTTGGTGGGCTCTTCGGTGTAAGGTGCCCGCAGCACCTCGAACACCCTCTCCAGCCCTTCCTGGCCTACGACGTCACGAACGCCGACGAGCTCGGCGTTCTCCGCAGGGACACGAACTGTGAGATCGCCCTTGTCGACCTTCAACACCAGGTAGGTCTTGTCCTGACCCTTGATGGCACGAGTCTCGATGGCTTCGATCCGAGCAGCCCCATGATGGGGGTAGACGACAGTGTCGCCGACCTTGAAAGTCATGTGACAAGTACCCCTTCCGCTATGGATAGGGTAGCACGCTGCGCGGACCCTCTGAACCGCCGTTCTCGACATATGCGCAGGTCAGCACGGTAATTAGGGTATTGACAAAGGTTGAATCGCGTGCAATAGCCGCACCTGCGGATCGGATTGGCCCGCACCGCGCACACAGCGGCGGAAGCGGCTCATACTGGAGGTGGACGGATCCGTAGCGGGTCGCCCGCCCCTGCGTCACGGGGTCTCGGCGCCCGCACGCGACCACAGCGGTCCGAGAAGGTAGGTGTGGCGTGGGGCTTCACGGCGACCATGACGACTACGGGCTGCCCAAGGTCGACGTCGTCGTACCGGATGACGCTCGGGAGCTCGATCGTGACGTCATCGCGTACCGACGTGAGCTGCGGCAACAGCGCCGTCGCGAGCGCTGGCAGCGCATCGGCCGGCCCTTCACGCGTTACGGCATTGCCGCCCCCTTCATCGCGAGCGCGGTGCTCATCGCCCTCATCAGCGGCGTGTTGATGACCGTCATCTCCCCCCGCCCGGGCCCGCGGGCGATCCAGGTGCCACCGACGGGGCCGCAGCGATCGCGTCCCGGCGACGTCGGCGGCGGTCTGCCCGCCGGCAATGTGATCTACCGCCATAAACCCGTTCCGGTGACCGAACTCATCAATGTCGCCGGAGTCGTCCTGGTCGTACCCCGTGAGTGCGGATGTGACGCAGTTGTGCGGAACATCATCCGGCAAGCCGGAACCCAGCGGCTTCAGGTATGGCTCATCGCGGACGACCGCTCGGGCAAGGACGACGACGCCGATGTGGCGCGTCTCGCCGCGAGCGCCCCGCCCGGTTCCGCCCTTCTCGCCGACGACCCCGACCGGGTCCTCTCCTCCACGTACCGGGCCGCCGGGCTGACCGCGGTGCTCGTCCGCACCGACCGCATCGTCCGTAAGATCCTCAAGAACCTCCAGACGGGCCGCGACATCACCGCCGACCTCCGCCCCCTCCAGACGCCGAGCTGACCCGAGCCGCCCTTGGGACGGCGCCTGGCCGCCCCGGGCGGATGCCGCGGCGACGCCGAGCCCGTCGCCGGACACCCCGGGCCAACGCCCGAGCCACCCCAGGCCGCCCCGGGGCAGGCGCCCGGACCGACACCGAGGCCGCCGCCAGGACCCCCGGGCCAACGCCTGAGCCGTCCAAGGACCGGCACCCGAGCCACGATGGCGGGGTCTCCGGCGGTCCGCCGGAGGCGCCCTCCCGGCCCCCCGCGTTCCTCCCTCGCGGCTAGCGCTACGCTTCCGTGTGGCGTTTCGCGCGCCTGTTGAAACATCCCGGAATAACCCGCAAGGAGAGTAGGCCGCCGTGAGCCGCAACAGCCGCCGGGCGCTCGCCACCGCCGTCGTCGGCGTCTTCGCCATCGCCCCGCTGGTGACCGCTTGCGCCGCCGGACGGCATCCGCAGAGCGCGATGCCCACCCAACTGGCCGAAGGCGTCAACGCCTCCGTGCACGCGCTCGACGTGCGCAACGCGTTCGTGCTCGGGCCCGCGCCGGGCAAGAGGCTGGCCGCCGGTGGCGACGCTCCGCTCTACGCGTGGTTCGTCAACAACGCGGCGTCCCCGGACCGTCTCATCGCGGCCGAGGCCCCGGGCGTGGCCCAGTCGGTGCAGATCGCCGGCGGCGCCCTCACCCTGCCTCCGGGCCGGCTCGTGAACACGGTGGAGAAGCCGGGCACCACGCCGTCGTCCCCGGCCTCGAGCCCCACGCCCACCCCACCGAAGACCCCCGCCAAGACTCCCGGCAAGACGGCGGGCCGCACCCGTACGCCGAGCGGGGGCGACGCCCCGAACACCACCAGCACGCCGCCGCAGAGCCCGCTGACGCCCGCGGCCGGCACGACTCCGACCGGCTCCACCCCGACCGGCGCCACGGCGCCGACCGCGGCGCCCTCGGCGTCGTCCACGCTGATCCTCAAGGGCCTGGCAGGGAACTTCTCCGGCGGTGAGACGGTACGCGTGACCCTGCACTTCCAGCAGGCGGGCACGCTGAACCTCACGCTGCCGGTCGTGCCCTGGAACGGCTACTACTCGACGTACTCCCCGGCGCCGGCCGCACCGCCGGCCCCGCCGGCCGCGCCGACCATGAAACCGCAGTCCACGCCGCCGGGTTCGACGCCCACGGCCACGGCCGCCAAGGCGCACAAGACGAAGAAGACGCGGAAGAAGGCCGCGGCCACCCCGTCGGCCTGAGAGACGGCCGAAGGTTCGCTGAGACGCCGAAGAGCCCCGCCCGTCACCGAGCGACGCGCGGGGTTCTTTCACGCGCTCCGCAGGCGCCGCTCGTACGAGCTACAAGGTCCGGGCATACCCCACGCCCGAGCAGATGGCGGTGCTGAACCGCACGTTCGGCTGCGTACGCCTGGTGTGGAACAAGGTCCTCACATGGCGACGCGACCGCTATCACACCCAAGGCATCACGACCTCCTACGCCAGACCGACCGCTATTTGACCGAGCTGAAACGCGACCCAGACTTAGCGTTCTTATCCGAGGTGTCCAGCGTGCCGCTCCAGCAAACACTGCGGCACCAGCACACCGCGTTCGCCAACTTCTTCACCGGGCGTGCCCGCTACCCCAGATACAAATCCCGCCAACGCAAGCAGTCGGCGACCTTCACCCGATCGGCGTTCCGCTGGCGACAGGGCCGCCTGTACCTGGCCAAGATGATGGACACACCGCTGGAGGTCGTGTGGTCCTGGCCGGATGTCGATCCCGCCTCGATCGAGCCGACGTCGGTGACGGTCTCGCGCGAGCCGTGCGGACGCTGGTACGCCTCCCTCGCCGTCGAGACCCCAGACCCCGAACAGGCTCCACCCACCGGCGCCGCGGTCGGTGTCGACTTGGGCGTCAAGAACTTCGCGATCACCTCCGACGGCGAGAAGATCCCCGGCGCTCGCCGCCTGGCCAGACGGCAGCGTAACCTGGCCCGCTATCAGCGGCGCATGGCCCGCAAACAACCCGGGTCGAACAACAGGGACAAAGCGAAGGCGAAGGTCGCCCGCGCCCACCGCAAGGTCGCCGCGTCCCGCGCGGACTTCCTGCACAAGACCAGCACCCGCCTGGTCCATGACCACGACGTCATCGTGATCGAAGACCTGGCCGTGAAGAACATGATCCGTAACCGACGCCTCGCCAAAGCCATCGCCGACTGCGGCTGGGGCGAGTTCCGCCGCCAACTCGAGTACAAGACCGCCAAGTACGGTCGCCGTCTGATCGTGATCGATCGCTGGTACCCCAGCTCCAAGACCTGCTCGGCGTGCGGACATCTGCTCACCGAGCTGAGTCTTTCCACCCGGGCGTGGCGTTGCCCATCGTGTCGCACCCTGCACGACAGGGACATCAACGCGGCCAAGAACATCCTGGCGGCAGGTCTTGCCGTGACGGCCTGTGGAGGCGACGTCAGACACCCGGGGTCCCCTCGGGCGCAGTCGCCACAGAAGCAGGAACTCCAGCCCGCGAGGGTCGGAATTCCCGTCATTCAGAGAGCGGGACGGGGAGTAGTCAATCGTCGGGCTCGAACTTGTAGCCCAGGCCCCGTACGGTGATGATGAAGCGCGGCGTCGAGGGGGCCGGCTCGATCTTGGCGCGCAGCCGCTTGATGTGGACGTCGAGGGTCTTGGTGTCCCCCACGTAGTCCGCGCCCCACACCCGGTCGATGAGCTGCATGCGGGTCAGCACCCGGCCGGCGTTGCGGAGCAGCACCTCCAGCAGCTCGAACTCCTTCAGCGGAAGCGGCACCTCACGGCCCGAGACGGTGACGACATGGCGTTCGACGTCCATGCGCACCGGCCCGGCCTCGAGCGTGGGCGGGGCGAGATCCTCCACGTCGCCGCGGCGGCGCAGCACGGCGCGGATGCGTGCGACGAGCTCGCGTGAGGAGAACGGCTTGGTGACGTAGTCGTCCGCGCCCAGTTCGAGGCCGACGACCTTGTCCACCTCGCTGTCCTTGGCGGTCAGCATGATCACTGGGACGTTGGACTTGGTGCGCAGCTCCCGGCACACCTCGGTGCCGGGCAACCCGGGCAGCATCAGGTCGAGCAGGACGAGGTCGGCACCGGCGCGGTCGAAGGAGTCGAGAGCGTCGGGTCCGGTCGCCGCGACGGCGACCTCGAAGCCCTCCTTCCGCAACATGTACGACAGTGCGTCGCTGAACGACTCCTCGTCTTCCACGACGAGCACTCGAGTCACTGGGGGGCCTCCCGTACGGTGGCTGGCTCAGGGGTTTCCTTCGCGATCGCGGAGGTTGTCAACAACGGCAGGCGGATGGTGAACGTCGATCCGGAGCCTTCCTTGCTCCAGACGTTGACCTCGCCTCGATGCCGGGTCGCGGCGTGTTTGACGATGGCGAGCCCGAGGCCGGTGCCGCCGGTCTGGCGGGACCGCGCCGGGTCGACCCGGTAGAAGCGTTCGAAGATGCGCTGCAGGTCCGCCTCCGGGATGCCGATGCCCTGGTCGGTCACGCTGATCTCCGCGTGCCGCTCGTCGGCGAGCCGGGTGCAGACGACCACGCGCGTGTGCTCGGGGCTGTAGGCGACGGCGTTGTCGATGAAGTTGCGCACCGCGGTGATGAGCAGTTCTTCGTCGCCGTGCACCTTGAGCCCCTCGCGGCCGCCGATGGCGAGGGTGATGTCCTTGGGCTCGGCCTTGAGCCGGCAGCGGTCCACGGCTTCGTGCACGACGTCGTCGAGGAACACGACCTTGGGTTCGGCCACCGGCTCGCCGCCCTGGAGGCGGGACAGGGTGATCAGGTCCTGGACGACGTTCGTGAGGCGTACGGACTCGTGCTGCATGCGCTTGGCGAAGCGGCGCACGGCCTCCGGGTCGTCGGCGGCGTCCTCGATCGTCTCCGACAGGAGCGAGAGCGCGCCGACCGGCGTCTTGAGCTCGTGGCTGACGTTGGCCACGAAGTCGCGGCGGATCGCCTCGACACGGCGCAGCTCGGTGAGGTCCTCCGCGAGCACGAGGACGAGGCCGGTCGTGCCCATCGGCGCGACGCGGACCGCGAACCAGCGGCCCTCCCGCCGGCCGTGGATGACCTCGATCTCCTCCTCGCGGATCTCCCCGTCGCGGCGTACGAGGCGGGCCATGGCCAGGAGGGCGTCGACGACGAGCCGATCACCGCTGACGAGACCGAAGGCACGCGCGGCCGAGCTGGCCCGCAGGACGCGGTCCTGGCTGTCGATTACCACCGCGGACGAGCGCAGGACGCTGAGCACCGAGGCGACGCCCGGGGGAACGCCCCCGGACGGCGTGGGAGGGGCGACGGGGCGCTGGGCACGCTCGCTGACGCGCACGGCCAGGGCGGTCACCAGACCGGTCACCAGGCCAGCGGCGCCGGCAAGAGTCGCGACAACCTCCACATCCACATCTTGGATCGTAGGCGGGGCGGTGACCAGGTCTGACCCCTCATGCGCCTACCTGCAAGGACGTTCGCGCAAAGTTAACCTGCCCCTCCACAGTCGTTCACGGCGGAGGACCATCCTGCTATGCGGATAGAACTGCCTGTTGAGCGCCAAAACCGTAAGGAATCACATGCGAGACGCTTACCACGAGGAGCTGGACGGTCTCTCCGACAAGCTCGTGGAGATGACGCGGCTGGTGCGGTCGGCGATGGCCCGCGCCAGCACCGCCCTGCTCGACGCCGACCTGCGCCTCGCCGAAGAAGTGATCAGCGCCGATGAGCACGTCAACAAGATCGAGACGGACATCGAGGAGACCGTCTTCGACCTGATGGCCCGCCAGCAGCCGGTCGCCAGCGACCTGCGGGCCCTCATCACCTCCCTGCGCATGGCCGGTGACCTGGAGCGGATGGGCGACCTCGCCGTGCACCTGGCCAAGACCGCGCGGCGGCGCCACCCCGAGTCGGCCATTCCGCCGGAGCTGCACGCGACCGTCCTGGAGATGGGGCAGATCGCCGAGCGCATGATCGCCAAGGCCGGCAGCGTGATCGCGTCGCAGGACGTCCAGATGGGCCTGGAACTGGACGCCGACGACGACCAGATGGACCGCCTCCACCGCCGGCTGTTCGACACGATGCTGTCGCCGAAATGGAAGCACGGCGTAGAGCCCGCCGTGGACATCTCCCTGGCCGGGCGCTACTTCGAACGCTTCGCCGACCACGCGGTGCACGTCGCGGAGGACGTCGTCTACCTGGTCACCGGGCAGCACCCCGAAGACATCGGCGACATCGCGGACTGACACCCCCGTACGCGAGAGGCCCCGGCGACCACCGGGGCCTCTTTCGTCTTCCCGGCCGGATCACCAGCCCTCCAGGAAGAGACAGAACAGAAACGGCCCCCCATCTGCGACAAAGAAGCAGGCGAGAGGGCCTTTCCGTGATCAGGACCACTTCTTGCCCTGGTTCTTGACCGCCTCGACGGAGGCCTCGGCGGCCCGCGTCGCAGGACGTCCAGGCGTGGTCATCGGCGTTACCGCCGGCCGCCCGTCGGCGTTCCGGCGGTCATCATGGCCTGGTGACCCGTAGGTGTCGTCGTTCGGCCAGTTCCTCCGCGCTGACCACGGTCAGGACCGGGGTGCCGGGCGGCGCGAACATGGTCACCACCAGCTGCGACTGCGCGTCCGGCAGGTTGTTGGCGCCCTGGATGTGGATCACGTCTCCCCCAGGCTCGAACACGGCGTCACCGGCCTTGAGCACCCTGGGCGGCTCCCCTTCCAGCTCGAAGAGGATCTCGCCCTGGGTCACGTAGCCGAAGAGCGGCCCCGGGTGACGGTGCGGCGGCGCGCCGGGGTCACCGGGCGGCAGGGTGACCCGGACGGTCCTGGCCTCGGATCCGGCCGGAATCCGGGCCGCCGCCTCCGGCAGGGTCGTGATCACCTCAACGCCTGGGGGCAGTTGGGGGTGCTCAGCGCTCATGTCTTCCTCCAAACAGGGATTGTCCGAAGTAACGACAAGACGAACTCCCCGTTCGTGACAGCCCCGCGCGGCAGACCCACCCGGCAGGCCCGCCCGGGTAAGGGCGGAGGCGCCGCCTCCGCACGGGAGCACGCCGTACCGGCCCTACGGAGGGCCCGGAGACACGAACGGCCCTCTCACCCGCGGCGGAAACGCGGGTGAGAGGGCCCTTCCGTGATCAGGACTACTTCTTACCCTGGTTCTTGACCGCCTCGATGGAGGCCTCGGCGGCCGCCGGGTCGAGGTACTCGCCGCCCTTCTTGCGCGGCTCGAAGTCGTCGTCGAGGTCGTACAGCAGCGGGATCCCGGTCGGGATGTTCAGGCCCGCGATGTCCTCGTCGGAGATGCCGTCGAGGTGCTTGACCAGCGCACGGATGGAGTTGCCGTGCGCCGCGAGCAGCACGGTCCTGCCCGAGGCGAGGTCCGGGACGATCGCGTCGTACCAGTACGGCAGCAGCCGGTCGACCACGTCCGCGAGGCACTCGGTGCGCGGGATGAGCTCCGACGGCAGGAGCGCGTAGCGCGGGTCGTCGACCTGGGACAGCGGGTCGTCGTCGGCGATCGGCGGAGGCGGCGTGTCGTAGGAGCGGCGCCAGGTCATGAACTGCTCCTCGCCGAACTCCTCAAGCGTCTGCTTCTTGTTCTTGCCCTGCAGCGCGCCGTAGTGCCGTTCGTTGAGCCGCCAGGACCGCCGGACCGGGATCCACAGCTGCTCCGCCGCGTCGAGCGCGATGTTGGCCGTACGGATCGCGCGCTTGAGCACCGAGGTGTGCACGACGTCGAGCTTCAGGTCGGCGTCGAGCAGCAGGTCGCCCCCGTTGACCGCCTCTTCTTCGCCCTTCTCGGACAGGTCGACGTCAACCCAGCCGGTGAAAAGGTTCTCGGCGTTCCAGACGCTCTCTCCGTGCCGGAGAAGTACCAATGTCGCCATAGCCAGCGAGCCTACTGGGTCGGTCTTCTCCGCCGGAGCACGCGGGTCGCCCATCGGCGCAGCGAAGGGTCAGGCCTTGCGGGCGACGCCGGCCAGGAAGTACGGACGGCGGTACTTCTCGGCGATGCGGCGGGTCTCCACCGAGTCCGGGCGCCACTGGGCGACGTTGACCACGCCGGGTTCGAGGAGTTCGAGGTCGCCGAAGAAGCCCCGGATCCGGTCCGGGGTACGGGGCAGGATGGGGGTCGTGGAGTGGCGGTAGACCTCGGTGACGCCGGGGACCGACGCGGGAAGCGCGTCGCCGCAGACATGGCTCAGCACGAGGTGGCCGCCCGGCGGCAGCGCGTCGCGGAAGCGCGCCACGATCGCGTCGGGGTCGTCGGCGTCGGGGACGAAGTGCACGATCGCCACCAGCAGGATCGCGATCGGCTGGTCGAAGTCGAGGCGCTTGCGCACCTCGGGGTCGTCCAGGATGTCCTCGGGGCGGCGCAGGTCGGCCTGGACGATGTCGACGTTCTCGTTCCCGCCGAGGATGGCGCGGCCGTGGGTGAGCACGACCGGGTCATTGTCGACGTAGACCACGCGGGCGTCCGGAGCGACGCTCTGGGCCACCTCGTGGACGTTGTTCTGGGTCGGCAGCCCGGTGCCGATGTCGAGGAACTGCCGGGTGCCGGTCTCGGCCAGGTGGCGTACGGCACGGCCCATGAACGCCCGGTTCTGCTGGGCCGCGAGCCGGATCTGCGGGGCGAACTCCAGGGCCTTCTCGGCGGCCTCCCGATCGGAGGCGAAGTTGTCCTTGCCGCCGAGGTAGTAGTCGTACATCCGGGCGACGTTGGGGGTGCTCAGGTCGACCTCGCGTGGTTCTCCGGCCTGGTCCGCCACGATGTACCCCCCGTCCGTTCGCTCACGGACAGAACTTAACCACCACTCGCCACAATCAGTAACGGAACCGTACAGAAAAGTGAAACGCGTTTCAATCGGCTGCGCCTGGGATTATCCGGGCGAACGCCTGGAGGTTGGCGAGGCTCTCCCCGCGCTTGACCCGCCAGTCCCACTCCCGCTGGATCGAGCCGGCGAACCCGATCTCCAGCGCGCGGTCGAAGTTGTCGTCGGAGTAGGTGAGCACGCAGCCGAGGATGCGGTCGATCTCCTCGGGCGTCACCGCCGACAGGGGAAGCCGGCCGACGAGGTAGACGTCACCGATCTGGTCCAGCGCGAACGCCACGCCGTACATCCCGCCGTTCTTACGGAGCAGGAAACGGTAGAACTCCTCGTGGTTCTCGTCCGGCTGGCGGCAGAAGAACGCCTCGACGTGCAGGCTGTGCTCGCCGGCGACGAGCCACGTCATCGTGGCGAGCTTGTGCTGCCCGGGCAGCTTGACCAGGTAGGCACCGGGACGCGGCCGTTCGTACTCCAGCCCCTGGTCGTCCAGGATCGCCTTGAGTGAAGCATCCACGGCGCCGGCCATGAGACCTCCTTCGTCGGAGGAGAGACCAGGTGCGCGCTCGTCGATTCACTCGCTTCGCTCGCTCATGATCACTCCTCAGGTCGCTCTCGAAAGCCACCATCATCCACGACGCGGACCGACGCCGACGCGACCGGAACCTACGCCGAAGCGGCCATCGCCCGCTCCCCCACGGCCTGCGTGTAGACCTCCAGCAGCCGGTCGACCGTCGTCTGCCAGCCGAACGCCCGGCTGTGCCGTACGGCGGCGCGGGACATCCGGCGCAGCCGCCGCGGGGCGCTCAGCAGGTCGGCCAGCACACGGGCGTAGTCGACCGGGTCGTGTCCGCGCACCAGCACCCCGGACTCGCCGTCGCGTACGGCCGTGCGCAGGCCGCCGACGCCGGCCGCGACCACGGGCGTGCCGCACGCCTGCGACTCGACCGCGACCAGCCCGAAGGACTCACTGTGGGACGGCACGACGGTGACGTCGGCCGCGCGGTACCAGTCGGCCAGCTCGGCCTGGGGGCACGGCGGTTCGAAGCGCACGATGTCGGCGACGCCCAGGCGCGTGGCGAGTTCGACCAGCTCCGTGGGGCGCGTACGGCCCGAGCCGCTGGGGCCGCCCACGACGGTGACGAGCAGGCGTTCGCGCAGCCGCGGGTCGCGCTCCACCATCGCCGCCGCGGCGCGGACGAGCACGTCCGGGGCCTTCAGCGGCTGGATGCGGCCGACGAACAGCAGCACCGCCCGGTCCCGCGGCACGCCGAGGCGGTGGCGCGCCTCCTCGGTGTCCTCCGGCGTGAACGTCTCCAGGTCGACACCGGGCAGGACGGTCTGCACCTGGTGCGGGCCGGCGTCGTACAGCGTGCGGAGCTGGTCCGCCTCGTCGGCCGTGTTGGCGATCAGGCGGTCGGCGCTGTCGACGACCCGCTGCTCGCCCAGCACCCGGCCGAGCGGCTCGGGCGTGTCCCCCTCGGCGAGCGCGGCGTTCTTGACCTTGGCGAGCGTGTGCATCGAGTGGACCAACGGGACGCCCCAGCGCATGCGCGCGGCGTGGCCCGCCTGCCCGGAGAGCCAGTAGTGAGAATGGATCAGGTCGTAGTGGCCGGGCTCGTGGGCGGCCTCCGTACGCAGCAGGCCCGAGGTGAACGCGCACATCTGGCGCGGCAGCTCGGTCTTGTCGAGTTCCTCCAGCGGCCCGGCGGTGACGTGCCGGACCATCACGCCGGGCGCCAGCTCGACGTCCGGCGGCAGCGCCCGCGAGGTGGCCCGCGTGAACAGGTCGACCTCGATGCCGCGCTCCGCCAGGCGCCTGGCGACCTCGACGATGTAGACGTTCATTCCCCCGGCGTCCCCCGTACCCGGCTGGTCCAGGGGCGACGTGTGAACACTGATCGTCGCCACCCGGGCAAGACATGACACGGACACCACCTCCGATAAGAGAACCTATCCACCGCAATGCGACATTCCCCCGCCGGGTGTCCCCGGTCGGCCACTCCGCAAACGGCTGCGATGATGGCTCCCGTGCGTAAGACAGCAGTGGTGACCGGGGCGAGCAGCGGCATCGGCGCGGCGACCGCGCGCAGGCTCGCCGCCGAGGGGTTCGACGTCGTACTGGCCGCGCGGCGGCTCGACCGCCTCGAAAAGCTCAAGGTGGAGATCGACTCCGCGGATCCGGCCGGGCGCCGTCCCACCGCGGTCCACGCGCTGGATGTGACCTCGGCGGAGTCGGTCGCCGCCCTCGCCGAGGCGGTGCGCCGGTGCCACGTGCTGGTCAACAACGCGGGCGGGGCGTTCGGCCTGGACCCGGTCTCGGCCGCCGACGCCGACGACTGGCAGCGCATGTACGACACCAACGTCCTCGGCCTCATGCGGATCACCAAGGCCCTGCTGCCGAAGCTGATCGACAGCGGCGCCGGCCACATCGTCAACATCACCTCCCTCGCCGGGCACGCGGTGTACGAGGGCGGCGCCGGCTACACCGCGGCCAAGCACGCCGCGGCGGCGGTCAACGACACGCTCCGGCTGGAGCTGTACGACCAGCCGGTGCGGGTCACCGAGATCGCGCCCGGCATGGTGGCGACCGAGGAGTTCTCGCTGGTCCGCTTCAAGGGCGACGCGGAGAAGGCGGCCAAGACGTACGAGGGCGTGGCCGAGCCGCTGGTCGCCGACGACGTCGCCGACTGCGTCGCCTGGGCGGTGACCCGGCCCGCGCACGTCAACATCGACCGAATCGACGTCAAGCCGCGCGCCCAGGCCGCCCCGCACAAGGTCCACCGGGTCTGAGAGACCCCACGCGCGGCGCATGGCCGGGGTACGGCGTCCCGAGGGGACGATCACACGCGGCAAGACGGCCCCGAACCGGCTGCGGCGGGTCGACCGCTGGATCGTCCGCGTCCACGGCCCGCGGCTGCGCCGCCAGGAGCGCCCGCTCGTCGTGGACCTGGGGTACGGCGCCTCGCCGATCACGACCGTCGAGCTGTTCGGGCGGCTCCGCGCGGTGCATCCACGGGTCGAGGTCGTCGGCGTCGAGATCGACCCGGAACGCGTCGCGGCGGCCCGGCCGTACGAACGGGAGGGGCTGTCGTTCCGGCTCGGCGGCTTCGAGCTGCCGGTCGGACGGCCGGCGGCGCTGATCCGTGCGTTCAACGTGCTGCGGCAGTACGAGGAGGCGGAGGCCTGGCGCGCCTGGGACCGGCTCTGCGGGGGCCTGGCGCCCGGCGGCGTGCTCGTGGAGGGCACCTGCGACGAGATCGGCCGCCGCGCGGTGTGGGTGACGCTGCACGGCACGGACGGTGGAGCGCCGGGGGTTCCGGCGCCGCGTGACCCGGCGGAGGGCGCCGGTGCCCGGGGAGCGTCCCGGCGCCGCGGGCCGGGAGAACGGCGGACGGCGCTCCGCCCGCGCGCCGGCGTACCGCAGATGATCACGTTCGCCGCGCACCTCGCGACGCTGTCCCGCCCCTCGGAACTCACCGAGCGGCTGCCCAAGACGCTGATCCACCGCAACGTGCCCGGAGAGCCGGTGCACGCGCTGCTGACCGCGTTCGACCGTGCGTGGGCCACGGCGGCGCCCCGGTCGGTGTTCGGCCCCCGCCAGCGGTGGATCGCGGCGGTGGAGCTGCTCTCCCGCGAGCTCCCGGTGCACACCGCCCCGCCGCTCGGCGGCCGTGGGCGGTGGCGGCTCGGCGAGGTGACCGTGCCCTGGTCCGCCGTCGCTCCGCGGCCGACCGGCCCCTGACCACGAGTCAGCGGATTTCGATCACTGACCGGCGGTGGCACTCACCGGGCCGGGGCGCCTCCGACGGCCGGGACGCCGCCGTTCGGAGGCCGGAGCCGTGGAAACCCTGACCTCCGCGTCAGGGGTTCAGCGCGCGGGCGAACGCGGCGTACACGTCCTCGCTGAACAGCACGAACCGGGCCTCCTCCACCGGGGACTCCGTCTCGCGTACGGTGCCGACCGCGATGCGGGCCGCGTCGTCGAGCGGCCAGCCGTAGATGCCCGCCGAGACCGCCGGGAAGGCGACGGTGCGGGCGCCCAGCTCGGCGGCGACCCGGAGCGACTCGCGGTAGCAGGAGGCGAGCAGCGCGGACCGGTCCTCCGACTTGGCGTACACCGGCCCGACGGTGTGGATCACCCAGCGGGCGGGCAGCCGCCCGGCGGTCGTGGCCACCGCCTGCCCGGTCGGCAGGCCCCTGCCGTACTTCGAGGCCCGCAGCCGCCGGCACTCCTCCAGGATCTCCGGCCCGCCCCTGCGGTGGATCGCCCCGTCGACTCCCCCGCCGCCGAGCAGCGAGGAGTTCGCCGCGTTGACGACCGCGTCGGCGTCCTGCTCCGTGATGTCCCCCAGGACCAACGTGATGCGCATGCGTTGTGACCTTTCACGATAGTTGGCCTTTTTGCATTGAGTTTGGCCCTGGAGCTTTCGCTGGAGATTGTCGTTGACTGCGTCAGACCTGGCCGGTCCTGGCGGCCATGACGGCCATGACGGCCTCGTCGCGTCCAGCGCCTCCATTCACCAACTGACTCGTGAGCTGCCGCATGGCCGGAGGCGAGTGCATGCCGGGCTGATCATGCAGCGTCCATCGCCGGCAATCGCGGCAGCTATAGCGTAGCGATAATGGCGATCGCCAGCAGTTTGACACTTATTTCCTTCATTCCAGCCGAGAGCTTTATCATGCTGAAGGCGTCCCACGACAATGCCGGACGAGACACCGACATGCACGGCGAATTCATGAATTAGCGCAAAGGTCTTGGGCGCCGCCGTGGCACCTCATAGGCGGCCGAATATTCCGGCGGTATAAGGGCTTGTGGTAGACGATCTCCCGCCCGTTAGCGTTTTCTCATCGCCCGCGAGAACTGCGTCCTGGCGCTGTAAACCTCAGACAGGAGCCGGATCCACTGAGCCTTTTCCACCAGCGTTGAGCGGCGCGCTGATCACAGCATGATCGCGTGCGGTGTGGCGGGCCCGGAACGTGAAGAAACCCCTGGTAGGACGAGTGATCTTCCACAACCGCACGTCCTGGCCAGAGGTTCCGCATGCTTTTCTATCGTTCTTCGCTGCCGTTGTCGCGTTCGACCCTGACCTACCTGAGCGAGGTGCTGCGCCGGCACCGCAAGCAGATCGGCAGTGAGAACCGTGCGCTCACCACCGGGCAACAAGCGTTGCGGACATGTCCTTGGCGTTACGGGACATCAACCGCACCGCGCCATCGGCTACGTACGCTGTGCTGCGGACCCCGTCCCACTTCAGCTCGAACCCGAAAGCATCGTCGTTCTCGGGCAGGCCATGCCGGAGCACGGCCATCATCGGCGCGATCAGACCCGGTAGCTCTCCCATGAGAAACCCCATCGGCAGTCTAGGGACGCCGATTCGTGGTCTGCAGCTCTGACCTGGCCTGATCCCACTGTTCCTCACCGTCCGGTGCTGATCCGGCGCCCAGGGCCCGGACGATGTCGCCGTGCCAGCGCTGCAGCTGGCAGCTGAACCGCACCGGCGACCTACTCGAGATCCCGCCGGGGTCTCAGCTGGGCAGTCATCGCGGCTGACTGGTCGTGGAGCGCGGCCGCCTCGATCCTGTCCATGTATTCAGCGAGCCGATCTGGCGGCCGGGGGATCGAGTCACCACGGCGGAACGCGCCGATGCAGCGCTGCTGCCTGCGGCCCACGTGGCTGCCTGCAAATGCTGGCGGGCTGACGTCGACCGGCTCCCGAGGCCGGGAGCGACATCGGAGCTCATCCGGTACTGCCCGAGTTGATCGCTACCGAACTCGCCGAGATTCGGGAGGTCCGCGAGCAGACCCGGGCAGGGAACGCGACCGAACTCCCGGGATCCGGCAAGTCCGCGAGCAGACCCGGGCAGGGAACGCGAGGCCATGCAGCGTCGCCAGCGCATCGCGGCGGCCCTCCCCAAGCAAGGCCTCACCGTCCGCGATACCGGCGCCGACCTCGGCATTCCTACCAGCGCGCCCACCGAATGGTCGCCTGACACTGCACTGCTCACCTCGATATGCGACCGCTGCTCGTGCACATTTGGGCATTGCCCCCTGCGCGAACGCGAGCTAAAGTCCGGGAAATCGATCGTAAACGTGCATACATGTGCACGTTCTGCGCGAGAGGCTGGTGACCAGTGTCAATCGCACGACGTCGGGTTTCCGTGACGATCGCCGGACTGAGTACCGTCCTGATTCCCGCTTCCCTGCTCGCAGGGGGTTCGGCGGCCGCCGCTCCAGAATCACCCCGGGTCACACAGGCCTCGGACGCCAGCATCACGATCACGGAACCGGCCCAGGACGGTTCCCCCGCCTACACGATCACGGTGAACAAGGCCCCTTTCCGGATCACTACCAGTCGCGGGGGGCGGACGGTCCTGGCGACGACCACCCAGTCCGCGTCGGCATCCTCGTCACCGGTCACGTTCACGGCCGGGGGCTCGACGTATGCGGCGACACGGGTCACCGGCTCCAGGTGGACCCAGGGAAAGCTCACCCTCTCGCTGGCGACCACCGACCCGGGCTACCACGTCACCTACAACCTCACCCCCAAGGCAGGCCAGTACCAGGTCGCCTGGACGGTCACGGGAGACAGTGCCGGATCGGTCGATGCCGTTGGGGAGAACTACGTCCTGTCCTCCGCGGGCTACTGGTACGGGCAGGGCTTGACCACGACCCCGCAGGGCGGCCCGATCGAAGATCAGCCCTGGCCGCTCAACGCCGGCGACGTCGACAACGAAGGAATGGGGCCGTCCTCGCACGACAGGAACAACCCGTTCTGGTACACGTCCAGCTCGACCGGACTCTGGGTCAACACCAACAACGACATGAACGTGCAGATCAACCATGGTCAGAGTGGGCTGGGCAGCTTCGCCGTGACCGGGACGAACAGCTACAACAGCACGGTCTTCGTCGAGTCCACGCCAAGGTCCGTGTACGGCGACTACGTCGCCATCGCCGGAACTCCCCAGCACCTTGATGACCCCGAGGCCTATTTCCGCACGCCGACCTGGAACACCTGGGCCGAGTTCAACACGAACGTCACCGAGGACAACTTCCTCGCCTATGTCCATCAGCTGGCGGACAACCACATTCCGGGTCACGCCATCCAGATCGACGACGGGTGGAACAGCAATTACGGGGACTACACCTTCGACAGCACCAAATTCCCCACTCCGAAGGCGATGTCGGACGAGGTCCACAAACTCGGCTTCGACCTGGGGCTTTGGATGACTTTGTGGATCAACAAGGGAACGAAGAACTTCGACTACGCCAAGGAGCACGGCTACTTCTTCAAGTCCAAGGCCAACCCGGACGATGTGTGCCTGGTGCCGTGGTGGAACGGAGAGCAGGGCGCGGGCATCGTGGACCTGGCCAACCCGGACGCCCGGGCCTGGTTCAGCGGCATCATGCACAACCTCATGACCACGTACGGCGTCGACGGCTTCAAGTTCGACACCCGGTTCTACGCCCCCTCGTGTGCGCCGGACGCGGGGTACACCACCCGTGATTACCTCGAACTCGCGCACCAGTTCGCCGACGACTTCGACATGCAAGGACTCGGGCTCACGGCCGCCTGGACCGGCACCCAGCGCTACGGCTTCGCGATGCGGGACAACGACAAGGGCACCGACTGGCACTCCTACCAGGCGGCTCTCGCCCAGGTCCTCTCCCTCAGCACCGTCGGCTACCCCTTCGTGGAGACCGACATGATCGGGGGCTCGTCCGGTGCACCTGAGAATCCGCCGACCAAGGAGGTCCTGGTCCGGTGGGCCCAGGCCGCTGCCCTCATGCCGCTCGAGTACGCCTCCACGTCACCGGCCAACCCGCGCTATGACAAGGAGACGATCGACCTGTACCGGGCGGCGATGACGCTCCACGAACGCCTGACCCCCTACATCCTCAAGCAGGTGCCGCGGGCCGTGAAGACCGGCGAGCCCATCATGAAGCCGATCTTCTTCGACTTCCCTGACGACAAGGCCAGCTACACCCTCAGCAACGAATGGCTGCTCGGTGATTCGTTGCTGGCCGCACCGGTCGACAGCGACACGACCACGCGGGACGTCGACGTGCCGGCGGGACAGTGGTACGACGTGGCGCGCCAGCGCGTGGTACATGGACCCACCACCCTGCGAGCCTATGGGGCGAACCTCGCCCAGGTGCCGATGTTCGTACGCCTCGGCACCCCCGACACGGGGATGCTCATGCGGGCTCTTCACACCGGCGCGAAGTAGGAACTCATGATCGACTCTGGGGTCACGACATGACGTTGATACTGGTCGTGTGTCACGGTGATCTCGCCCCGGCACTCGTCGACACCGCGCGGATGATCGTGGGCGACGCCGGACGCGTGACACCAGTCCGGTTCACCCCTGGCATGGGTCCCGACGATCTGACCGAGGCCGTGGAAGCGGCGCTGAGGCCGGAGGCCGACGGGCCTGTTCCGCTGATCCTCACCGACCTGGTCGGCGGCACGCCCGCCCGGATCGCGGCGACCCTTACCGCGGCCGGACGGGCGGAGACCGTCACCGGCGTCAACCTCTCGATGCTGGTCGAGGTCCTCCTCTCCGACCAGGCGCAACCCGCCACGGAACTCGCCACCCTCGCCGTACGGGCCGGCAGTGACGGTGTCCAGGACCTCGGCCGGACCCTCCGCGAGCAGGGAGTCCTGCCATGAGCGAGCGAAGCGAGTGAATCAATGAACACAGCGCCCGTGATCACACCTCCGACGAAGGGGGACTCATGAGCTTGTTCCAGGCCCTCTTGGGGGCGGTCATCGTCGGTCTCGCCTATTTGGCCAGGCGTATCGGCGGTGATCCGCAGCTGGAGCGACCCATCATTCTCGGTCCGGTCTTCGGCCTGATCCTCGGTGATCTGCACAGCGGCATCATCATCGGCGGCACCTTGGAACTGATCTTCATCGGCGCCGCGCCATTCGGCGGCACCGCGCCGCCCAACGTCGCGATCGCCACCGCCGTGGGTACCGCCTTCGCGGTGGAGAGCCACCAAGGTGTCCAGGCCGCCCTGCTGGCAGCGATCCCCGCCGCGGTGGTGGGGACCCTGTTCGAGCTGTTCGCCAAGACCGCCTGCTCGTTCCTGGTCCACCCGGCCGACGAGGCGGCCGAGACGGCGTCCGCATCCCGCATCATGGGGATCATCTGGATCGCCAACGCGATCCACTTCCTCGCCTACGCCGTCCCGACGTTCCTCGCGCTGTACTTCGGATCCGGCGCCGTCAACTCGATCAGCCACGCGCTGGACGGCGACGTCGGCAACGGTCTGAGCGCCGCCGCCGCGATCCTGCCCGCGGTCGGCTTCGGCATCCTCCTGTCGGCGCTCTACACCAAGAAGCTGTTCCCGATCTTCGTGGTCGGCTTTCTCCTCGCCGCGTACACCGATTTCACCGTCATCGGCATCGGCCTGCTCGCCACCGCCCTGGTGCTGGTGCTCCTGCCCCGCACCCGGTCCGCCGCGCAGATCCCCTAACCGAGAAAGGCAACGAGATGACTACCAGCGTGCCTGATCGGGAGACTGAGCAGGTCCCCGAGCCGGACGCCCGGCGGGACATCCGCCGACTGGCTCTCCGCTCCGTGCTGCTGCAGGGCGCGTTCAACTACGAACGGTTCCAGAACCTGGGCCTGTGGTGGACGCTGCGCCCGTTCCTCGATCGCATCCACCGCGACCGGGATGAGCGAGCCGCCGCGTACAAGCGGCACCTCGTCTATTTCAACACTCACCCCTGGATCGTCGGCCCGATCCTCGGTGTCGTCGTCGGCATGGAGCGCCGCCGCGCCGAGGGTGCGGAGGGCCTCGACGACGAGGCGATCAACTCCGTCAAGGTCGGAATGATGGCGCCGCTGGCCGGCATCGGCGACTCCCTCCTGTTCGGAACGATCCGTCCGATCCTGGGCGGCGTCTGCGCAACACTGGCGGTGAGCGGCAACATCGCCGGGCCGATCATCTTCTTCGTCGCGCTGCTCGCCCTGCAGGCCGCCGCCCGCGTCTACGGAACCTCCCTGGGCTACCGGCAGGGCACCCGGTTCTTCGAACGGCTGGACCCGGAGGCGATCGACCGGGTCAAGGCCGGCGCCACCATGGTCGGCCTCGCGGTGACCGGAGCCCTGGTCGCCACGCTCCTGACGGTCAGCACGCCGCTCGCGTACCACAAGGGACACGAGACACTCAAAGTCCAGCAGTCGCTGGACCAGGTGCTGCCCGCCATGCTGCCGCTGGCCGCGACCCTGATCGTGTTCTGGCTGGTCCGCCGGCGCGTGTCCGCGGTCGTCGTCCTGCTCGGCGTCACCGTGGTCGGTCTGGTCGGCGGCTACTTCGGGGTGCTGGGGTGACGAGCGACGCGCCACACGCCGCGGACTACCTCACCGAGCTGGCCGGCATCATCTCCTCTCGCCGGACCGAGTGCGCCGAGCAGATCGGCGCCGCCGCGCAGGCGATCGGTGAGTGCGTGGCGGCCGACGGCATCATCCACCTGTTCGGCTCCGGGCACTCCCGGCTGGTCGCCATCGACGCGGCGGTCCGCGCGGCGACGATGACCAACGCCGAAGCGATCTGCCCGGACGAATGGGTCGGCCGGGTGGAACGCGTCGAAGGCATCGGCGAGATCGTGCTGAAGCGTTCGGACATCCGGGCCGGCGAGGTGCTCATCGTCATCTCCAACTCCGGCCTCAACCCGCTGCCGATCGAGGTGGCACGCGGCGGCGCCGCCCGGGGCGCCACCGTCATCGGAGTCGGGTCGGCGGCGCACTCGAAGGCCGGAACCAGCCGGCACAGCAGTGGCGAACGCCTCATGGAAGTCGTCGACGTCTTCCTGGACACCGGGGTACCGGCGGGCGACGCCCTGTTCCACCCGCCGGACACTCCGCCGGTCGGCCCGGCCTCCACCGTCGCCGCCTCGGCGCTGGTCCACGCGACCCTGGTCGAGGCGTCACGGTGGCTGGTCGACCACGGGCACGAGCCACCGATCCGGCGCAGCCGCAACCTGCCCGGCGGCGAGGAGCACAACACCGCGGTCGCCGCCCGCTACCTCGACCGGTTGCCGGAGCTGCGGTGGATGTGACGGCACAGCCGCCGGTACGAATCGGGTCGGGCAGCGCGACGGTCGCGCTGCCCACCCGGGTGCCCATGGCCGGGTACGGGGCTCGTCAGGCTCCCAGCTCCGGGGTCCTGCGGCCGTTGGAGGTCAACGTGATGGCGGTTGCGTGCGGCGATCGGGTGGTCCTGCTCATCACGCTGGACGCGATCGCGGTCGACCGGGGTTTCGTCCACCAGGTACGGCAGTCCGCCGCCACGTACGGCGTCGACGCCGACCACGTGCTCGTCGCGGCCTCCCACACGCACTCGGGGCCGGCCGGGCTGCGGGCCGGCGGCGCCGAGCAGGCGGAAGCGACCGATCCGGTGGTGGTCCGCGGCTACCTCGACGCCACCCGCAGGGCCGCCCACGCCGCGTTCGCAGCGCTCGGGCCCGCCAAGGTGAGCGTACGCTCGGGCCGGGTCGAGGGCGTCGCCGCCGACCGCAACGACCCGCTCCGGCCGGTCGACGCGACCGCCACCGTCCTGCGCGTCGCCGGCCCCCACGAGACCACCATCGGATACCTGTGGCACTTCGCCTGCCACCCCACCGTCCTCGGTGCCGGCAACACGCTCCTCTCCCCCGACCTGCCCGGCGACGTCCGGGCCGCACTACGCCAGGGCGACGACCTGCCGGTGCTGTACGTCAACGGCACCGCGGGCGACGTCAGTACCCGCTTCACCCGCCGCGAGCAGACCCCGCGGGAACTGGCCCGGCTGGCCGGCCGGGTCACCCGGGCATGGACCGGCCCCTGGCGTCCGATACGGCTCGCACCGCCGCGCGTACGCCGCGATCTGGTCGCGTTGCCGCCGGCCGCAGACGATCCGGAGACGACGCGCAGCCGGCTGGCGGCCGCGACCTCGGCGCTGGCGGACGTGCCAGACGGCCCACGCCGCCGGGCGCTGGAGACCGAGATCCAGGGACTGCGGCGGCGCCTGTCCAGGCCGTCCTCCGGTGAGCCGGCGGAGCCGGTGCTCGCCGAGGCGCACACGATCGTCCTCGGCGACCTCGCGCTGGCCGCCCTGCCCGGCGAACCGGTCACCGCGGTCGGTCGTGCGGTACGCGCCGCCGGCCGGTACCCGGTCACCCTGCCGGTCGGCTACGCCGGCGACTACATCGGCTACCTGACCACGGCCGACATGACCACCGGATACGAGGCAGAGGCGGCGCTCACCGCGCCCGGCGCGGCCGAGCTGGCCGCCGCGGCCCTGATCGATGGGTTCCATTCCATGGAGGAGCGATGAACGACGGGCGGCCGGTCGGCACCGGCACGGGATCGGGACGGCGGGCACTGACCGGCGGCCGGCTGCTGTGGCCCGACGGCAGGCTGCGCCGGGGCGAACTGGTGCTGCGCGGCGAGCGGATCGAGGCGGTGCTGCCGGCCGGTAGTGCCCTCGACGGCGCCGAGATCCTCGACGTCACCGGCTGCGTCATCGCTCCCGGATTCATCGACACCCACGTCCACGGCGGGCAGGGCGCGAACTTCATGTCCGCCGATCCGGCGCTGCTGGGTCGCATCTCGGCCTACCTCGCGGCCGGCGGCGTGACCTCCTGCCTCGCCGGGACCGCGAGCGTGGACGTGGCACGGACGGCGGACGCCATCGCCGGACTCGCCGCGCTCACCGGGCCGTCCGGTGACATCGGCCATGATGCCCCGGGCATCACGCTGCTCGGCATCCATCTGGAGGGCCCGTTCCTCAACCCGTCGTTTCGCGGCGTACACCGCCAGGAGAACCTGCGCGCCCCGGCCGCCGCCGAACTCGACCACCTGCTCGACCTCGCCGGCGGCGCGCTGCGGGTGGTGACGCTCGCCCCCGAACTGCCTGGCGGATCCGATGCGGTGCGCCGGCTGGCGGACGCCGGGGTGGTCGTCGCGCTCGGCCACTCAGGCGCCGACGACGCCCAGACGACCAGCGCCATCGATACCGGCGTGCGCCGAGCCACCCATCTGTTCAACGGACTGCCGCCGATCCACCACCGTGACCCAGGCCCCGTTCCAGTGTTGCTGACCGATGAACGGGTCCGCTGCGAACTGGTCGCCGACGGCCTGCACGTCGCGCCCCGGATGCTGCGGTTCGCCGTGGACGTCGCCGGACCCGGTCGGATCATGCTGGTGAGCGACGGTACCGACGTGGCGGGCCTGCCCGACGGCCGGCATCGCCGGTATGAGGGAACCGAGGTGCTGGTCCGCGACGGGCAGGCGCGGACCCTGTCCGGCGGGTTCGCCGGCAGCGTGACGCGGCTCTCCGGCATGGTCCGCCTGATGGTGGAGACGGCCGAGGTCGACCTGGCCGACGCGCTCCGGATGGCGGCCGAGACCCCGGCCCGCTCGCTCGGCCTGACCGACCGCGGCGTCCTGTCCCCCGGGACGTACGCCGACGTCGTCGTACTGGGCGGCGACCTACATGTCCGGTGCACCATCGCCCGCGGCGACGTGCTCTACAGCGCACAGGAGGAAACGACGTGACTCTGCAACTAATCCGGGTGGACGACCGGCTCATCCACGGCCAGGTGCTGGTCGGCTGGACCCGGTCGCTGGGCGTCGACCACATCGTGGTGGCCGACGACAAGGTGGGCGCCGATCCGCTGCAGACCACGCTGATGCGGATGGCGGCGCCGACCGGCGTCCAGGTCTCCATCTTCACGATCGAGCAGGCCGCCAACGCGCTGACCGGTGGAACGCTCGACAAGGACCGGGTCCTGGTACTGGTACGCGGCCCGGCCGAGCTGTCGCGACTGCGCGAGGCCGGCGTGCCGTTCGACCGGGTCAACGTGGGCAACGTGCACTCCGGTCCCGGCCGCAGCAAGCTCACCAAGGAGGTGTACGCCAGCCCCGAGGAGCTGGCGGTGTGGCGCGAGCTGGCGCAGTCCGGCGTGCATCTGTCCGCCCAATGGCTGCCCGACCAGGCACGCACCGACCTAACCCCGATCGTGCTGCGCGGTTGACCCCGGCCGAACAACGACTGGCGCCCAGCGACCCGGCCCGTGCCACTGCGGGAGACGGTACGCGCGGCGCCGGGCCAGCGGACAGGCATCGTCGCCGCACTCGCCCGCCTCGCGGATGACCGGCAAGCACAGAGCAAGAAGGAGTACCCGATGGCTGAACGTCAGGTGACCGTCGCTTCCCCGGTCGGGCTGCACGCCCGCCCGGCCGCGGCCCTCGTCAAAGCGGTCGCGGCCGCGGGCATCCCGGTCACCCTCGCCCGGGCCGGTGGCGCCCCCGTCGACGCGCGCAGCCTCCTGGCCGTCCTTTCCCTCAGCGTCCAGCGGGGTGACCAGGTGGTGGTCGCCGCACAGGGCCCGACGGCCGAAGACGTCCTGGACCGGCTCGCCGCGCTGCTCGAAACAGCCGACGAGCTCGGCTGATGGTCGAGGGGCAGTGATCGGAGGCGGCTGGGCCGGTGGGGCGGGTCAGTGTCACGGTCGCGCTGGCCAACCTGGAGGTGTTCGAGAAGGAGAAGATCCTCGAGAACGTCCGCGCGAACGAGGCCGGTTTCCGCGCCACTCTGGAGCGGCTGCACGACCTGCCCAGCGTCGAGTGACGGCGGCGGGGATTGTAGAACCCTTGGCACCACCGCCGGGTCACGGCGGGTCAGCCCGCGCCGCCGGCGCCGGTGCACTCCTTCAAGCCTACGCCGCCCAAGCCCGGTCCCGGCCAGAGCCGCCTCGAGCACGCGCTGCTTCAAGTAGTTCAGACAGGCCAGGTCTGGTGAAAAACTGGGGTCAAACTGGCTGAAATCCGCGCTTGAAACCCCAGGTCAGTGGCCAGCCTCGGGCCAATCGCAGTGAAAGGTCACAATGCGTCCGAGGACTATCACGGCGGGAGGCCGCTTCTCATCGGGATTCGCTTCCGACCGGCAGCGCCGCCTCTTATGAACAGTGATATCTGTTTGCTTGTTAGGCTGGGTTTCCGAGCCTGATCCGCGCTGGAGGACGTGAGTGCATCCGCTTCAGGCCGGCGACCCCGGCTGGATCGGCGAATACCGGTTGCTCGCCCGCCTGGGTGCCGGCGGCATGGGAACGGTCTTCCTCGCCCGGTCTCCGGGTGCCCGGCTCGCCGCCCTCAAGGTCGTACGGCCGGAGTTCGCCGCGGACGAGGGGTTCCGTGCGCGGTTCCGGCGGGAGATCGCCGCCGCCCGCAGGGTCAGCGGCCTCTACACCGCGCCCGTGCTGGACGGCGACGCCGACGCACCGCTGCCCTGGCTCGCCGTCCGCTACGTGGCCGCCCCGACGCTGGCCGAGGCCGTCACCGCCATCGGCCCGATACCGGAGGCCGGGCTGCGCTCGCTGGGCGCCGGGCTGGCCGAGGCGTTGCAGGCCGTCCACGCGGCGGGCCTGATCCACCGCGATCTCAAGCCGCGCAACATCCTACTGGCCGACGACGGCCCCAAGGTCATCGACTTCGGCATCAGCAAGGACGTCGACGCGTCGCGGCTCACCGGCACCGGAAGCCTGGTCGGGACACCGGCGTTCATGTCGCCCGAGCAGATCACCGACAGCGGGGGCATCGGGCCGGCGTCCGACGTGTTCTCCCTGGCGGGCGTGCTGGTCTACGCGGCCACCGGGGTCGGCCCCTTCGGCGCCGCGGACTCGGCCTCCCTGCTCTACCAGGTGATGTACGGGGAGCCTCGGCTGGACGGGGTGCCCGCGTCGCTGCGCGAGCTGCTGGCCGCCTGCCTGGACAAGGAGCCGGCCGGCCGCCCGGAGCTGCCGGCCGTGCTGGAGGCGTTCGCCCCCTCCGACCCGGCGGCGCTCATCTCCCTCGCGCTCCGCCGGGAGGTGGCGGCCCGGGAGGCGGAGGCCGCCGCGGTGTCGAGCGGGCCGGTCGCCCCGCCTCCGCCGCTGCCGCGACCGGACGAGACGGCCGCGGGCGGACCGAGCCGACGGCGCGTCCTGGGCCTGGCCGCCGTCGCGACCGTCGCGGTCGTGGGCGCCGGCGGCGGCGCCACGGCGTGGGCGCTGACTCGCCGGAGCGCGAAACCCGTCAGGCCGGCGCCCCGCGCGACCGGCCTCGTGGCCGCACCCACACCCAGCTGGATCCTCGCCTGGCCCGGGGATCTCGCCGACGGGCTGGGGCTGAGCGTCTCGTCGGCGGGCGGCATCCTGGTGTGGCGCGGGCACCAGGGGTTCTGCGGGGTCGAGGCCGCCTCGGGGCGTCGGCTGTGGACCCTCGACCGCCCGACCGGAGGCACCTTCACCCCCGGCTATCAGGTCTTCGGGAACACGATCTTCGGTCTCGGCCCCGCGGACACCGCCGAGGCGCACACCATCTCCATCATCGACGCGCCGACCGGGGCGGTCCGGTCGATCGAACTGCCCGGCGACGTCACCGAGCTCATCGACGCGTACGGGACGATCGGCGACACGGTGTTCGTGGGCGCGAGCGTGCGCCACACCGGCGAGCAGACGACCGTGCTCGCCGTGGACATCGGCAGCGGGCGGGTCCGGTGGCGCTTCCCCTCCGACTCCGACTCGGTCTCCGGCGTCGCCGACGGCGCCTCGCTGTACGTCATGACCTCCTCGAAGATCTTCGGCCTCGACGCCGCCACCGGGGCACGGCGGTGGACCCACACCTGGTTCACGGGCGATCTGAACAGGTCCAAGGCGTACCCCCTCAAGCTCGGCAACGGCCTGCTGTTCTTCGGCGCCACCGGCGACGCCAGCTTCCAGGCGGTCGGGACCCGCGACGGCGCCCTGGCGTGGAAGAAGCCCGCCGACGACGCCCAACGCCCCGTGCTGCCCCTGGGGCCGGCCATGGTGATGGTCGGGCAGAAGGGGTTCTACGCCTACGACCAGGCCTCCGGGGCCCTCCGCTGGCAGCAGACCTCCAGCCCGGTCGAGCTCGACTACCTGACCGGCTCGTCCTACGGTGGCTCCTCCCGCCTTCTCGCCGCGACGTTCACCGGCAGCTCGAACGCGACCCACGTCACCGAACACGCGGGCTTCTTCGCCGCCGGCACCGGCGACGGACCGGCGTGGACGCACTGGGGACCGGCCTACGACAGCGGCGAATGGGGCCTGGCCGTGTCCGGGTCGACGGTCTACGCGACCGACAACAAACGGTTGTACTGCTTCCGGGCAGGCTCCTGATGGCGGCCGGCGATCCCGAACGCATCGGCCCGTACCGGCTGCTGCGGCGGCTGGGCGAGGGCGGGATGGGCCGCGTCTACCTGGGTGCCTCGCCCGCGGGCCGGGCCGTGGCCGTCAAGGTCGTACGGCCGGAGCTGGCGGGCGACCCGATGTTCCGCGCGCGGTTCCGCGCCGAGGTCGAGGCGGCGCGGAAGGTCAGCGGTGCCTTCACCAGCCCGGTCGTGGACGCCGACCCGGACGGATCCGTGCCCTGGCTGGCGACCGCGTACGTGAACGGGCTCAGCCTGAAGGACGCCGTCGAGCGGTACGGCCCGATGCCCGAGCCGGTGCTGCGGACGCTCGGCGCCGGGCTCGGCGAGGCGCTGATCGCCATTCACCGGGCGGGGCTGCTGCACCGCGACCTCAAGCCGGCCAACATCCTGCTGGCCAAGGACGGTCCGCGGGTCATCGACTTCGGCATCAGTAGGGCCGCCGACGGCACGCGGCTCACCTCCGAGGGCCAGGTCATCGGCTCGCCCGGCTACATGTCGCCCGAACAGATCCGCGGCGAGGACCTGACCCCGGCGGGCGACGTGTTCGCGTTCGGCGCGGTGCTGGCCTTCGCCGCCACCGGCCGCCCGCCGTACGGCACCGGGCCCGTGCACACCGTCATCCACCGGACCCTGCACGAGCCGCCCGACCTGGACGGCGTACCTCAGTCGCTGGTGGCGATGGTCGCCGCCTGCCTGGGCGCGGACCCCGGCCGTCGCCCGCTCACCGGGCTGCTGACCCGGCTCCTGGCCGCCCGGCCGGTGGCGGACGGCTGGCTGCCCGACGGCATCGATCGTGAACTCGAGCAGCGCGAGCACACTCTCGTGCTGGACCTGCGGGCCGTCGCCCGCGCGTGGACACGACGCCGGCTGCTGCTGGGCGGAGCCGCGGCGGCCGGTCTCGCGGCGGCCGGCGGCGGCACCGCGGCGGCGCTGGCGGCGACGTCCCGGGGCGGGCACGCGCCGTCCGCGCCCAGGTTCCTGTGGCGAGCCACACTGCCGGTCGGCAACGACGCCCTGACACCCCAGATCTTCGCCCGTGCGGTCGTCGTCCTCGCGTCCACCAGGAGGTCGTCGGCCTACGACGCGGCCACCGGACGGAGCCTGTGGTCGGCCTCGATGCACGACTTCGCCACCGACGACACGCTCATCTACACGCCGTCCGCCAAGGACGGCGACATCGTCGCGATGGATCCCTACTCACGCGCGTGGCGCTGGAGCCTTCCCCGGCCGCCCGGCTTCACCGCGCAGGACCTGGCCGGCCCGGCCGACGGGTTGCTCACCCTGGTCGACGAGCACGGGACGGTCATCGGCGTCGACGCCCGTACCGGCAGGCGACGGTGGACCCACGACGCTCCGGCGACGACCCTGATCAGGGGCTTCCATGGTGGCGGCCTCATCGCGATGTCCGGCGGGGACACCGACGCCGAGATGCGCCTCTTCGCACTCGACGGCGGGACCGGCGCGGTCCGCTGGAACCGCCCGTACCCCAGAATGAGCATGGTCTTCCTGAGCACGGGAGACCTGGTCTTCGGCAACCCCACCGGAAACACGATCGAGGCACTGTCGGCCGCCACCGGCCGGACGGTCTGGACCGCCGACATCGGTGAGATCGGGGATCTCACGGTGGCGAACGGGACGGTCTACGTACGCGGCACCGTGCTCCACGCCCTGGATCTGGCCACCGGACGGCAGAAGTGGGCGTACTGGCCGGTCGTGCCGGGCGACCAGGAGCGCACCTCCCTGGTGAACGGCGGGCAGGCCTACGTCCTCGACAACCGGAACCTGATCGCGCTCGACGCCCGCACCGGACGCCGCCTCTGGTCGGCCGGCACCCCGGCGGACGACACCGCTCCCCTGATCGCCGCCAGCGGGCTGATCTGCACCGGAGTGGCCGCCACCACTGGGGCGGGCCTGTACGGCTGGAACGCGGCCACCGGCGAGCTGGTGTGGAACCACCCCGTGGCGTCTTCGGACATCGCCGACCACTGGATTCTGACCGCCACCGGGCCCGTCCTGACGGCCGTCCAGAACACCACTCTGATGGCCTTCCGCTTCGGGCGCGCCTGAAGAAAATCTCCGTCGCGATAGCGATTTCATCCGGTATATAGTCGCCACCGAAGATCGGTAAGCGATTTCCACCGACCTTGATCCGATTTTCGATTTCGGCCCATCGTCATTTTCTCAAGAGGGCCGCTGTCACGATCAGGCCATTGGCCGCAGACGGTCAGCCTCCACACGGCGACCGCATCGGCACCGGCGGTGACGAGCGACAGGTCCGGGGCGGCGGGGCCGTCGGCGTTCAGCCAACCCCCAGGCAAATCCGCACAGGATTCCCCAGCTCACCGCGTTTCGGACGCCACACCAAGGCCGACATAAGTGAATTTTCGTTTACCGCAAAAACGCGAAACTTGGTGACTACGACCGCACTTGTCAGGTGACTTAACACCAGCAACCGCCACAGGAATCCTGAATCGGACGTAGTGGGCTGCGTCGCGTGACGGATTCCGCGTACCGGCGGCCCACGCACCATTCCTAATGCGCCGCGCACCGGTCCGGTGGTGATGGGCGCGGGGGAACCTCTCGAATAGCGGGGAGAACATCAATGCCGGTCAAGCGCATCGAGTATGTCTTCGCCGAAAACGCCGGCCGGGTGAACGCGTGACCGCGGCACGGCCCGAGACGACGTGGCCCGCGCCGGTCTGCGGGACGTACGACGTGGCGATCGTGGGGCTCGGGTACGTGGGTCTGCCGACCGCGCTGGCGTTCCACGCGGCGGGGGGCCGGGTGCTGGCCATCGACACGAGCGCCGAGCGGCTCGCGAAGGTGCGGGACGGCGCGGTCGACCTCCTGGAGTCCGACCGCGCCCGGCTGGAGGCCGCCCTGTGCGACGACGGCTTCGCGCTGGTGGCGGACCCGTCCTACGCCTCGTGGGCGCGCGCTGTGATCATCTGTGTGCCCACCCCGGTCACCGCGCAGCTGGTGCCCGACCTGCGGGCGGTGGCGGTCGCCTGTGAGGCCGCGGTGCGCCAGGCGGTGCCCGGCCAAGTGATCATCCTGACGTCGACCAGCTACGTCGGCTGCACCGAGGACCTGCTCGCCGCGCCGCTGGCCGCCCGCGGGCTGCGTGCCGGGCAGGACGTGTTCGTGGCGTTCAGCCCCGAGCGCATCGACCCGGGGAACGACCGGTACACCCACGAGGTCGTACCGCGGGTCGTCGGCGGGGCCACTCCGCAGTGCACGGCCGCGGCGGCGAAGGTCCTGGCGCACTGCACGCGCAACGTGCACGAGGTGTCCTCCACGGGCGCGGCGGAGCTGACCAAGCTCTTCGAGAACACCTTCCGGGCGGTGAACATCGCCCTGGCCAACGAGATGGCCGAGGTGGGCCGGACGCTGGGCCTGGACATCATGGAGGTGATCAAGGCCGCCGCGACCAAGCCGTACGGGTTCATGCCGTTCTTTCCCGGCCCGGGGGCCGGCGGGCACTGCATCCCGTGTGACCCGCACTACCTGCTCTGGCAGCTGCGCGAGAAGCGGCTGCAGACCCCGGTGGTCACCGAGGCGATGGCCGCGATCGCGGGCCGCCCGCGCCGGGTCGTGGATCGGGTCCGCGAGGTGCTGTCGGACGCCGGCCTGGGCCTGGCCGGGGCGCGCGTGCTCGTGCTGGGCGTCGCGTACAAGCCGGACGTGGAGGACGTGCGCGAGTCGCCCGCTCTGGAGATCATGACCAGCCTGCTGGCGAGCGGCGCCACGGTCGACTACCACGACCCGCACGTCCCGGAGTTACGGGTCGGTGACCAGGTGCTCCGCAGTGCCGATCCGGTGGCCGTGACCACGGATCTGGTGATCGTGCACACGCGCCACCGCGCCATGGACCTGGGCTGGCTCCCGGAGGACCGGCTCGTCCTGGACACCACCTACCGGCTGCCCGGGCAGATCCGCCGGGTGGTGCTGTGACGGCCCGGCTCGCGTCCCTGGCCGCACTGGCCGGGACGCTGCTGATCTGCGTGCTGATCGGCTGGCACGTCGGGGTGAAGGTCGCCTTCCTGCGCGGCGACATCGTCACGCCGCTGTACACGATCCTCGTCAGCAGCTACGTGCTGAGCAGGTTCGTACTCGCCGCCTTCTACCGGGCGCCGCGCGACGCGGGCCTGACGCCGCGCGTGGCGATCGTCGTCCCGGCGTTCAACGAGGGCGCGGCCGTGGCGCGCACGATCCACTCGTGCATGGCGCTGGACTATCCGGCGGACCGCATGGAGCTCGTCGTCGTCAACGACGGCTCCACCGACGACACGTGGGAGCGGATGATCGCCGCGGCGGCCGACCATCCGCGCGGCGCGGTCCGCTGCGTCGACCTCGGCGAGAACCTCGGCAAGCGGGCCGCGATGGCGGCCGGCATCCGCGCCACCTCCGCGGAGATCCTGGTCTTCGTCGACTCGGACTCGATGCCGGCGCCCGGCGCGGTGCGCAAGCTCGTCCAGGGCTTCGCCGACCCCCGGGTCGGGGCGATCTCCGGCCTGACGTACGTGCGCAACGCGGAGACCAACACGCTGACCCGGATGCAGGCCGCGCGGTACTACGTGTCGTTCCAGCTGCTCAAGAGCGCCGAGTCGGTGCTGGGCGCGGTGACGTGCTGCTCCGGCTGCTTCGCCGCCTACCGGCGGGAGGCCGTGGCGCCGCTGCTGGACCGCTGGGAGCACCAGCGGTTCCTCGGCACGGCGTGCACGTACGGCGACGACCGGGCGCTGACCAACCGGGTCATCAAGGCCGGCTGGATCACCCGGTACGACTCCGAGGCCGAGGCGTGGACCGACGCACCGGACCGCTACCGCAAGTTCTTCCGGCAGCAGCTCCGCTGGAAGAAGTCGTGGAGCCGGGAGGGGCCCCTGCTGCTCTCCCACGTCTGGCGGAGCCGCACCCGCGCGCTGCCGTCGGTGGCGGTGCAGACCTGCGCGGGCCTGCTCAGCCCGGTCGTCATCGGGCTGACCCTGGCCCGGACCGTGATCGGCGGTCACTCGCCGCTGATCTACTTCCTCGGCCTCTACCTGGTGTCCATGGGGTACGCGCTGGTCTACCGGACGCTGCGGAACGACGGGATGTGGCTCTACGCCTTCCTCGGCACCTTCTTCTACATCGCGTTCTCGCCGCAGCTGCTCTGGGCGATCGCCCGGATCCGGGACGGCAAGTGGGGCACCCGGGCCGTCGACGAGGACGCGCCGCCCGCGTACCCGCGCGTGGTGGCGCGGACCGGGGCGGTGCGGGATGGCTGAGCCACGGCCGCTGGTCCGCCGGCCGTCCGCGGGCGTCCGGCTGGCCCGCACCGCCACCGGCGCGGTGTTCGTCGCCTCGCTCGCGGTGGTCGTGCTGGTGTGGATCACGGTCAGCCGCCCGTTCGACCCGCACCAGCGCCCGCCGGTGCCCGCGGTCATCGACGCGGCGACCACACGCGCGGCGGAGGAGCTGCCGGCCTACCCCGGCACGGTGGTCGCGCTGACCTATCACGCGGTGTCCGACGACGACCACGCCGGCAGCACGCTGACGCGGCGCCTGTTCGGCGAGCACCTGGCCGCGCTGGCCGCGGCCGGCTACCACACGGTCCGCCTGACGGACGTGGAGAAACTGATCTCGCACCAGCCGGTGCGGCTGCCCGCCAGGGCGCTGCTGCTCACCTTCGACGACGGCACGCTCACCGACTGGACGACCGTCGACCCGGTGCTGAAGAAGTACCACTTCAACGCGGTGGCGTTCCTCACCACGTCCAAGGTCGTGGCGGCGGGCACCCCGTCCTACTACCTGTCCACCCGGCAGCTGCGGGCGCTGCGGGCGAACGGCCGCTGGGAGTTCGGCTCGCACTCCGACGCGCTGCACTCCCAGACCCCGGTGCCCGGGGACCTGGCCCCGCCGATGAGCAACCGGATCCTGGTCCACGGGCACGAGGAGTCGATGTCCGCCTGGCGCTCCCGGGTCGCCGCCGACCTGGCGAAGAGCCAGCGGTTCTTCCACCGGGTGTTCGGCCGGCCGGCCGGCGCGTTCTCCTACCCGTTCGGCGATACCGGCAGCACCGGCAACACCCCGGCCATCGCCGCGGCGATGCCGGATGTGCTCGCGGACGCCGGCTTCGGTGCGGCGTTCGTCGGCGAGAACGTGCCGACCGAGCACGTGAACGCCATCTCCGCACGGTCCGCCCGCTGGACGCTGGAGCGCATCGGCGTCCGGGCCACCACGTCCGTGGCCGACCTGTTGGAGATGATCCGCGACGCCGTGCCGGTGGCCCCGCCGAAGGCGCTGGCCGGCCTGCCGTGGCTGGGCGACCTGGCGACCTGCCGGCGCCGGCCGGCGTCGCTGGCCGTCACCAGCGACACCTACGGCACCTGCCTGCTCGGCGGCGTGAACACCAGCCAGTGGGTGGACTACACGCTGGTCACCACGGTGCGCGGCATCTCGCGCCACGCGTCCGCCGTCATCGCGGTCCGCGACGGCGCGGGCGCCGGCCACCGGGGCCGGCTGGAGATCGTCCTCGGCGAGGGCTCGCTGGTCGTCCGCGAGCAGATCGGCGACGCCTCCCGCGTCGTCCTCGCCCGGACCCGGCTCGCGCCGGGCGGCGCCGTGCGGCGGATCCGCATCCTTCTCCGGCGCGACACCGCCGATGTCCGTGTCGGGAGCGCACGGCATCTCAAGGTCGCCTTCGACCGCCGGCTGCACGAGGGCGGCGTGAAGTTCGCCGTCGCCGCCGACGGCGGACGGCACACGCTCGTCTACGGCTCACCCCATCTGATCACCGGCACCACCTGACAGGGAGACCGTCCATGTCCCCTCCGGCATCCCCCCGACTCGCGACGCTGGGCGCCCTCGCCCTGCTCGCCCTCCTGATCCCCTGCCTGCCGCGTGCGGCGCACGCGGCCACCCACACCACCGTCTCGCTCACCTTCGACGACGGCATCAAGGACCAGTTCACCAATGCCCGGCCGCTGCTGCGGTCGCACGGCATGAACGCCACCTTCTACGTCATCAGCGGCCAGACCAACCTGAGCGGCTACATGTCGCGGGACGACATCTCCACACTCGCCGCCGACGGCGACGAGATCGGCGGTCACACGGTCGACCACCCGGACCTGACCACCCTGTCCTCCGACGACGTCAAGCGGGAGATCTGCAACGACCGGGTCACCCTGTTGGGCTGGGGCTTCACGGTCAAGAACTTCGCCTACCCGTTCGGCGCGGCCAACGCGTCGGTGGAGCAGGCCGCCGCGTACTGCGGTTACAACAGCGCACGTACGGTCGGCGGGGTCGTCTCGCCCGGCTCGTGCGACGGCTGCGCGTACGCCGAGACGATCCCGCCCGCGGACGCGTACTACACGCAGACGCCGGACTCCGTCCAGACCACCACGAGCCTCGCCCAGATGAAGGGCCTGGTCACCCAGGCCGAGCAGCACGGCGGCGGCTGGGTGCAGCTCGTCATCCACCACGTCTGCGACGGGTGCGACAACCAGTACGCGGTCTCGCCGAGCGAACTGTCGGACTTCCTGGACTGGCTCGCTCCCCGGGCGGCCGCCGGCACGGTCGTCAAGACCGTCGACCAGGTGATCGGCGGCACGCTGAAGCCCGGCGTGAACGGGCCGCCGCTCAACCCGCCGACCAGCGGGAACCTGGTGCAGAACCCCTCGCTGGAGAGCGCCGTGGGCAGCGTGCCGCGCTGCTTCCAGTACGGCGGGTACGGCACGAACACCTTCGCCTGGACCCGGTCCACCGACGCGCACACGGGCTCGTACTCCCAGAAGCTCGACGTGACCGCCTGGACCAGTGGTGACCGGAAACTGGTCACCACGCAGGACGCCAACACGTGCGCGCCCATCGCCACTCCGGGCCACACCTACACGTCCTCGATCTGGTACAAGGGCACCTGGGCGGCCGATGTCGAGGTCAAACTGACGCTCTACTACCGCACTACCGCGGGCACCTGGGTGTACTGGACGAGCGGCCCGGCCGTCCCGGCCACCGCCACCTGGACCAGCACGCCGCCCTACACCAGCCCGCCGGTGCCCTCGGACGCCACGGGTCTCAGCGTCGGCCTGTCCCTCGCCGGCACGGGGACGATCTACACCGACGACTACAACGTCACCGACACGGCGAACCCATGAGCGAGCGAAGCGCGGGAATCGAAGACACGCGCCGGTGGCCACCGCGTCCGGCGAAGGAGGCCCCATGAGTCGGCGCCGGGCGCTGGTGGAGCTCGGGGTGGGGGTGGGTTTCCTGGCCCTCACCTCGGCGCTCGCCGTGAACGTCCTGACACCGCCGGCCAAGCCCGCCGAGCGGGCCCGCCGGATCGTGACCAACGCGATGCTGCAGCAGGCGAGCACCGGCAACAAGTGCGCCCGCGGACGGGTCGCGCTCACCTTCGACGACGGTCCCGACATCTACACTCCGCAGATCCTCCGAGTCCTCACCGCCTACAAGGTGCGGGCCACCTTCTTCGTCATGGGCAAGAAGGCGACCGCGCGGCCCGACCTCATCCGAGCGGAGGTACGGGCCGGGCAGCTCGTGGAGAACCACAGCTGGGACCACCCGCACATGGCGGACCTGGATCCGGCGCAGATCCGCTGGCAGCTCGCGGCCACCCAGCACGCCGTCACGGCCGCCGGGGCGCCCGCGCCCGGGCTGTTCCGGCCGCCGTTCGGCAACACCAGCGCCCAGGTCGACACCACGGCCAAGGCGCTCGGGATGCGCGTCATCCGCTGGTCGATCGACACCAACGACTGGCGCGGTCGCGCGCCGGGCGACATCGCGGCCTCCGTCATCGACCAGGCCGTCGCGGGTTCGGTGGTGCTGATGCACGATGGCGTGCGTCAGTCGGCGGCCACCGTCCAGGCACTACCCACGATCATCCGCAGCCTGCGGACCCGTGGGTTCTGCACCGCCCTCGCCACCGGCTGACCAGGGGGGACCGTGAGACCACAGCGCCATGCAGCCGACCAGCCGCCCCGGCTCCGGCCGGTGCCAGCGCCTCCCGCGTC
>NZ_BAABHF010000062.1:54583-60727 GCF_039541955.1 Actinoallomurus oryzae
AGCGCCTCCCACGTCGCCGCGCCCACCGCGCCCGCCGCGCCGGGGGCGCCGGCGCGTCCTGGCCGCCGTCGCCGCGCTCGCCCTCGCGGGCGCGGTGACCGGCGTGGCCTACGGCCGGCCGCGTCCGCCGCTGTTCGCCCCGCGCCTCTCCGGGCCGGACCGGCTGGTGACCAACGAGTACACCCACTGGAACCCGCAGGCGCCGGACGGCCGCAGGTCCAGGGACTGGGACGTCACCAGCGGCTCGCTGTTCGTCCGCGACGGCGTGGCCTGGTCGGGCACGCCCGACCGGGCCACGCCGAACGCCGGTTCCTCGAACGGGAGCGGCTCCAGCGTGTTCCGGATGACCACCCGGCGCCGCGACTTCGGCGACGTGAACGTCTCGCTGAGCCTGCGCGACCTCGGGCTGACCTCCTCCGGACGCGCCGGGCCGTCCGCGATCGACGGAGTGCACCTCTTCCTGCGCTGGCAGACACCGGCCGAGCTGTACGTGGTCTCGCTCAACCGCCGGGACGACCTCATCGTGATCAAGAAGAAACGGCCCGGCGGAACCGCGAACGGCGGCACGTACGTCACGCTCGGCCAGACGCGCTACACCGTGCCGTACGGCGTGTGGCAGCGGTTCGCCGTACGGATCAAGACCTCCGGCGGCGACCTCGTCGCCATCAGCGTCCGGCACGGGGACCGGGAGGTGCTCACGGCGGTGGACGACGGGGCCGAGGGCCCGGCGATCCTCGCCCGTGGCGCGGTCGGGCTGCGCGGCGACAACTGCGACTTCGAGTTCCGGGACTTCCGCGTCACCCGCGCCTGAGCATCGCCGCGTCTCGCGCCCCGGCCGGCGGGATGTTGTGGTTCAGCCGGAACAGGTTCGCCGGGTCATGCACCGCCTTCAGCTCGGCGAGCCGCCGGTGGTCCGCCGGTTCGTACGCGTCGCGCACCTGGTCCGCGCTCCGGTCGCCGTAGATGAAGTTGAGGGAGCGCCCGCCGGTGCTCCACGGCTCCATCGCCTCGTACACGCGCCGGTGCGCCGCACGTACGGCGTCGAGGCCGGCGCCGGTCAGGGGCGACAGGACGCGCAGGATGAAGCGCGCCTCCCGGTGGCCGACCGCGTTCGGCACGGCGGGGGTGCGGGCGAGCGCTCCGCCCAGGTGACGCAGGTCGACCACGCACGGCACCGGGGCGTCCGCTCCGGCCAGCTCATGCACGGTGCGCACGGCCCGGTCGTCGAGGTCGCGCAGCAGGACGTTGGATCCGGTGTACCCGTGCGGCTGGGCCGGGTCGTTGTAGATGGAGCCGCCCTCGGCGTACGGCAGTTCGGCGAGTGTGTCGCGCAGCGGCGTCCCTGCGGACCGGAGCGGCGCGACGAGCCGCTCCCCCTCGGCCGCGTCCCCGAGGTGGGCGATGCGCACGTGGGTGATGTGACGGCCGCGCATCGGCTCCGGAACGCCCGGCACGTCGGGGAACGGGATCATCCCCACCGAGGCCGTCATCGTCTCGGGCACCGTGGCCGTCCAGCTCCGGAAGACCTCCAGCACGTCCGCCGCCTGGTCCGCGGAGAAGAACAGGCCGCCGCCGTACAGCCGGTCGACCGGCACGAGACCGACGCGCATCCCGGTCACCACGCCGAAGTTGTCCCGGCCGCCGCGCAGCGCCCAGAACAGGTCCGGCTCGCTTTCGGCGGTGACGTGACGCGGCCGGCCGTCGGGTGTGACGACGTCGATCGCGTGCACGTGGTCGGCGGCGTACCCGTACGCGCGGGCCAGCAGCCCGAGGCCGCCGCCGAGCGTGTAGCCGACCGCGCCGGTGTGCGGCGCGCTGCCGTTCAGCGGCGCGAGCCCGTACGGCGCGGTCGCGCGCACCACCTGGTCCCAGCGGGTGCCCGCCTCGATCCAGGCCGTACGCGTGCCGGTGTCCACCCGGACCCCGGTCATCCGGCGCGTGCCGATCAGCAGGCCGCCGTCGGCGGGCACCGACAGCCCGTGCCCGGTCGCCTGCACCGCCACCGGGAGCGCGCGGGCGGCGGCGTACGCCACGGCCGCCTGGACGTCGGCGGCTCCCGTCGCGCCGACCGCCACGGCCGGCCGGTGGCGCCAGGCGGTCTGGAAGCCGTTCCGCTCGTCGTCGTACGCGTCGTCGCCGGGCACCAGCACCGGACCGCGCACCTGGTCCTTCAGCGCGGCGAGCGTTTTCATGGATCGACCTCCTCGTCGGGTGACCCGTCCACCGTCGCGTCCCCCGAGCCATAAGTCCAAGATCTGATAAGTCTCGCTACTAGCATGATTCGTTATGGAGCTTCGGCAGTTCGAGTACTTCGTGGCGGTGGTCGAGGAGGCGAACTTCACGCGCGCCGCCGAGCGGCTGCACGTGGCGCAGCCTGGAGTGAGTGCGCAGGTCCGGCGGCTGGAGCGGGAGCTCGGCGAAGAACTGCTCGACCGCTCGGGCCGTACGGTCCGCCTGACGGAGGTGGGCGCCGCCGTGCTTCCGTACGCCCGGGCGGCGCTGGAGGCGGTCGCCGGTGCCCGCGACGCGGCGGCGGAGTTCACCGGGCTGGTGCGCGGGCACGTCACCGTCGGCATGGTGTCCTCGGCCGCCACCCACGACGTGGACCTGCCGGGAATGCTGGCGGAGTTCCACGGGCGTCACCCGGCGGTGGAGATCACGCTGTCCGAGGCGGGCTCCGGTCCGCTGCTCGGCGCGGTGCGCGCCGGCCGGATCGACGTGGCGTTCGCCGGCCTGGCGGCGGACCCGCCTCCGGGCGTCGACGTACAGGTCATCACCGACGAGCCGCTCGTCGCCGTCGTCGGACGGGACGACCCGCTGGCCGGTACGGAGAGGATGACCCTGTGGGCACTCGCCGCGCGGCCGCTCATCTGCCTGCCTCCGGGCACCGGCATCCGCGCGTGTGTGGACGACGCCTTCGGCGCGGAGGGGCTGCGTCCGCGCTTCGTGTTCGAGGCCGGCGACCCGCGGTTCCTCGCCGCACTGGCCGCCCGGGGGCTCGGCGTCGCCGTCCTGCCGGAGTCGATCATGGGCGGCCGGGAGGACGCGCTGCACGCGATCCGGCTGCGGCCCGCGGTCCGCGGCCGGCTGGTGTTCGCGTGGCGCTCCGAGGGCCCGGTGAGCCCGGCGGCGCGGACGTTCGTACGCCACGCCCGTACGTCCCTGACGGTGCGTTTCTCTCGCTCATGAGTACGCGTGTTCTCTGATTCACTCGCGCCGCTCACTCATGAGTCAGGGCCCGCCGGAGCGTGGTCGCGTCCGGCGGGCCCTGAGACCGAAGGTGATCAGTTGGTGATGGCCAGGCCCGTCTTGGGGTCGAAGAAGTGCAGGCTGCGGTTGTCGACGGCCAGCTCGATCTTCTGGCCGGCCTGGACGCGCGCCCGGGCGTTGACGCGGGCGGTCCACAGCGCCTTGTTGTCCGCCAGCGGCAGCGACGCGCCCTCGTCGCCGTCGGTGGCGTCCTGCGCGAGGTCGGCGGCGTCCTTGTGCTGTACGGGCGGCGCGTCGATCGAGAAGATGACGTTGATCTCGCTGCCCAGCTCCTCGGTCAGGTCGGCCGTGGCCTCGATCCGCGCCCAGTCGTTGTTGGCGTGGGCGGAGTCCTCGAAGTCGGAGGGACGCACGCCGAGGATGACGTCACGGTCGAAGTAGCCGTCGAGGCCGGGCCGGTCCGACAGGGTCTCCGCCGGGATCGGCAGCTTGTGGCCCGCGAAGGCCACGTGCGGGCCGTCGTCGCGGACCAGCTTGGCGCCCACGAAGTTCATCGCGGGCGAGCCGATGAAGCCGGCGACGAACAGGTTCACCGGGTTGTCGAACAGACGCTGCGGCGTGTCGACCTGCTGGAGCTTGCCCTCGCGCAGCACGCAGACGCGGTCGCCCAGGGTCATGGCCTCGACCTGGTCGTGCGTGACGTACACCGTCGTGACGCCCAGGCGCTCGTGCAGCTGACCCAGCGAGGCGCGCATCGACACGCGGAGCTTGGCGTCGAGGTTGGACAGCGGCTCGTCCATCAGGAACGCCTGCGGCTCGCGGACGATCGCCCGGCCCATCGCCACGCGCTGCCGCTGGCCACCGGACAGGTTGCGGGGCTTGCGCTCCAGGAACTCGGTGAGGCCGAGGATCTCAGCGACCTCGTCCACGCGCTTGCGGATCTCCGCCTTGGGCACCTTGCGGAGCGTCAGCCCGAACCCGATGTTCTGGCGCACCGACAGGTGCGGGTACAGCGCATAGCTCTGGAACACCATCGCGACGTCGCGGTCGCGCGCCGGCGTCCGGTTCATGACCCGGTTACCGATGCGGAGCTCGCCTCCGGTGATCTCCTCAAGGCCGGCGACCATGCGCAGCGCCGTCGACTTGCCACACCCGGAGGGCCCGACGAGCACCATGAACTCACCGTCCTTGATCTCCAGGCTCAACGAGTCCACGGCCTTGTTCCCGGCCGGGTAGGTCTTGTCAAGGCGATCCAGCGTGATCGCAGTCATAGGGACGGTCTCCTTTCGAGCGGGCCGCGACCGAGGTACGAGTGCGTCGGGGGTGACGGCCCAGAGGCAAGGCGGATAAAAGAGGGCTGTCGGCGAACAGCGTGCCGACTACTTTCGATCAACAGCGTTGAAACGTACGGGCCCGGCGCCGGACGGGGCATCCCAATGGATCTCCGCCCAGGACACCTGGCCATCGGCCTCCGGATCGTGGCCGGATCGGTCGGCGAGCATCTGGATGATGCCCAGCCCCCGGCCGCGTTCGTCCTCCACGGCCGCGGGCCCCGGCTCGGCCCAGGAGGGGCTGCCCAGGTCGGCGACCTCGATCCGGGCCCATCCCTCGCGGCCCCGAATCCGGAGGGTCACCAGGGACCCCGCCTCACCACTCGGTGTGTGGCGGATGGCGTTGGTCATCAGCTCGCTGGTGACGAGCTCGATGTCGTCGCACCGGGGTGAGTGCTCGAGCGCCGCATGGACGAGCCTGCGCGCGACCGCGACGATGGCGGGCACGCCCGGGACCGAGATGCGCCAGTCGACGATGACGTCACGGCCACGAGAGTCGTCGGTGGGTGTGGTCCTGCTCATCGGGATCGATTCCTGGGCCGCCGGACGTCGACCGGCCGCCCATACGCGGTGGTTCGCGGTCACTCGCCCTCCTTCGTCGGAGGGAGTGACCACTGGGGCCGTGTCTTCGATTCCCTCGCTTCGCTCGGTCACGGGGCCACCTCCGTGGCTCGATCGCAGGCGCCGGGGAACCCGGAGTCCGTCCCCCCGATTCGGGCAGACCGTCGTCATGGGGGTTCTGATCATGGAACGCATCTCGACTACTCCCATGGCGGCCGCCTATACTCGATACATGCTTGTTATATATTGACGTTATCTACTAGTCAATAGAGGATGCCGAGTTTGTGGGCATCACTGGCGCTTGACAGACCGACCTAACATGGCTGACATGTAGGTAGGAGAAAGGGGGTGGCGCTAGGTGCGACCGGTGTTGCTGGCGCTGCTGGCCAAAGAGCCGGCTCATGGATATGAGCTCAAGCAGGCGCTGGAGCAGACCTTCGGAGGCGCTTACCCTTCCCCGAACATCGGCCAGATCTATGTCACGCTGGGACGACTCGAGAAGGACGGCCTGGTCCGCAGCCAGGACGTCGAGCAGACCAGCCGGCCGAACAAGAAGGTCTACGAGCTGACCCCCGCCGGCCGCGATGCCCTCGCCACCTGGGTCGACGAGCAGAGCGACGGCCCCAAGCTGCGCGACGACTTCTTCGTGAAGCTCGCGCTGGCCCCGATGACCGGGGCCGCCGACCGGATGACGCTGATCAACCGGCAACGACGTCACCTCTTGAACCTCATGCGCGGCCTGTCGGACCTCGCGGCGGCGACCGACCGGAACAACACCGTCGCGCTCCTGCTCATCGAGGGCGCCCGCCTGCATCTCCAGGCCGACCTCGAGTGGCTTGAGCGCTGCCAGGAGGAGCTCACCTGAGCCTGCCGCGTACGGCACGGCGGACGAGCCCGGCGATTCCTTTTTGACACTGCTCTCAGGCGAGCCGAATGTCACGCGAACCCTTTCGTGGTCCGCGTGACATTCAGCCCGCCATTCTTATTTGACGGAGCCGGCGAGGACGCCCTGGACGAAGTAGCGCTGGAAGGCGAAGAACAC
>NZ_BAABHF010000063.1:0-1044 GCF_039541955.1 Actinoallomurus oryzae
CGAACCCTCAACACCCAGACCCGACTGCGCCGACTCCGTCACGACACACACCACCATTCTGTTTTATCGTATGGTTGTTGATCCGTACGGGGACAGGCGCGGAGCGCATATCGCCCCGCGCCCATCGGCGGCCCGCTATTCGTTCGTCGGAGCGGTTTCGACGTTTTCGAGGATGCCCAGTGCGTCGGGTACGAGAACGGCCGCGGAGTAGTAGGCGCTGACGAGATAGGAGATGATCGCCTTCTCGTTGATACCCATGAAGCGGACCGACAGGCCGGGCTGGTATTCGTCGGGGATGCCCGTCTGGTGAAGGCCGATGACGCCCTGGTCGTCCTCGCCGACGCGGAGCAGCATGATCGAGCTGGTGCGGGTGTCGCTCACCGGGATCTTGTTGCAGGGGAAGATCGGCACCCCGCGCCAGGCGGGCACCCAGTTGCCGGCGATGTCGACGCTCTGCGGGTAGACGCCCCGGCGGCTGCACTCACGGCCGAACGCGGCGATGGCCTTCGGGTGGGCGAGGAAGAACCCGGGGTTCTTCCAGACCGTCGACAGGAGTTCGTCCATGTCGTCCGGGGTGGGCGGGCCGGAGCGAGTGTAGATGCGCTGCTTGAGGTCGGCGTTGTGCAACAGGCCGAACTCGCGGTTGTTGACCAGCTCGTTCTCCTGCCGCTCCCGCAGCGCCTCGATCGTCAGCCGCAGCTGCTGCTCCACCTGGTTCATCGGCTGGTTGTACAGATCCGCCACCCGCGTATGAACCCGCAACACCGTCTGAGCCACGCTCAGCTCGTACTCCCGCGGCGACAACTCATAATCCACGAACGTCCCCGGCAACACCGGCTCACCGGTGTGTCCCGACGCCAGGCTGATCGCGGCCTCGCCGTGCTCGTTCTGGTCTCCGGCGGGACCTTCGCGGTAGCGCTCGAGGTGCGCGCGGAGAGTGTCGGACTGGTCGACGATCTCCTGGAAGACCATCCCGGAGAGGGTCAGGACGATGCATTTCGTCTGGGCCTTGGCGGTGAAATCCCACGTCTCCTGCGACCCGGC
>NZ_BAABHF010000064.1:0-67023 GCF_039541955.1 Actinoallomurus oryzae
GGAAGTTAAGCCCTCCAGCGCCGATGGTACTGCACCGGGGACGGTGTGGGAGAGTAGGACACCGCCGGACATCAACTAAAACGAAAAGGGCCGCCTGATCAGGCGGCCCTTTTTGCGTTGTCACGGCACAATGGAGACCCCTGAGGTGCTCCGGCTGAACGGTCTGGTGTAATGAGCGCGCAAAACGACAGGCGTGACGGCGACGAGGACGATCGGCGCCCGCGTCCCAAAAAGGACCGCCGACCCGGCGGCGCGGGCGCGGCCCGTGACCGTAAGAACGGCGGACGCGACGCGGCCGGCGGTCGTCAGGCCGGCGGGCCGCGACGCGGCGGCTCCGCAGGCCGTCCCGCATCCGGTAAGGCGGGCGGAAAAGGCAATGGCCGTGATTTCGCCAAGCCTCGCGACAAGGAACGCGACGACGGCCGCGCTGCGCCACGTCGCCCCCGGCCGTTCCGCAACGACTCCGAGACCTCGTACCGCGAGCGGCCTCGGCGGCGCGACGACGCGGGCTCCGGCTCGTACGGGAAACGCGACGACTCCCGCCGTACGCCACGGCCCGGCGGGCGCGGCTCCGAGGGTGGGAACCAGGAGCGCCGTAACCCGGCAGCGCGTCGCCGCGACGACAAAGAGCGCCGCGAGGGCGGCTTCCAGCGCCGCGAGAAGACGAGCGACGCGAGCGGTGGAGCGCCTCGGCGCGAGGGCGCTTCCAACGACCGGCGCGGGCAGGCCCCCGGGCGCCGTGCGGGCGGTGGCGCATCCGGGCGTGTGACCACCGACCGGCCGGGTGGCCGGCGTCGCGAGGACGGACGTCCCGGCGACCGAGGCCGGCGCCGCCCGGCCGACCGCCGCGGGGCCGCTGAGGGAAGCCGGAAGCCCTTCGAACGCCGTCCGGAGAACGAGACGCGGCCCAAGAGGGACCCGGGCCCGCCCGTACCCGACGACGTGACGGGTGACGAGCTGGACCGTACGGCCAAGTCCGAGTTGAGGACCCTCCCCAAGGACCTGGCGAAGTCCGTCGCCCGGCACCTCGTGATGGCCGGTCGGCTGCTCGACGAGGACGCCGAACAGGCGTACCAGCACACCCTGGCGGCCCGGCGGAAGGCCGCCCGCGTGGGCGTCGTACGGGAGGCGTGCGGGCTCGCCGCATACCACGCAGGTCTGTGGTCCGTGGCACTGTCCGAACTGCGCACCGCGCGGCGGCTGACCGGGCAGGAGGCGTACCTGTCCGTGATGGCCGACGCCGAGCGGGGCCTGGGCCGGCCCGAGCGCGCGCTCGATCTCGCGCGCTCGGACGAGGCGAAGCGGCTGGCTCCGGCGGAGGCCATCGAGATGCGGATCGTCGAGTCCGGCGCCCGGCGCGACCTCGGGCAGTACGATGCCGCGGTACTGGCGCTACAGATCCCCGAGCTGAAGGACGAGCGCCTCCGCCCCTGGTCGGCACGGCTGTTCTACGCGTACGCGGACGCCTTGGCCGATGCGGGGCGCGAGGACGAGGCGGCCGACTGGTTCGCGCGGTCGGCCGCGGCCGACCGCGAGGGCGAGACGGACGCGGCGGAGCGGTACGCGGAGATCGAGGGACTGGAGATCATCGACGACGATGCGGACGACGCCTGACGCGGCCACCGCACGCGCGCGTCGTGCGGTGGTCAGCTCCGGGCGGAGTCCTTCTCCAGGGTGTGCATGATCCCGGCGACGTTGTTGCGGGTCGCGGAGATGACCTCGACCTTCTCGGCCACGGCGGGGTCGGCGTCCGGAGCGAGGGCCTTGTAACGCTCGTCGGTGCGCTCGCGGACCATGGCCACCGCGTGGTCGAGGTCGAGGCGCTGGTCGTACGCCTCGGTCACCATCTCGACCCAGAGCCGTAGCTCTTCGGCCGAGCGCTGGAGAGTCTCGTCCGCGAGCTCCACCGGCCCGTAGTGGCTGAACAGAAGACGCGTCGGCTGGAGCGCGCGGAACCGCTCGAGCGACGCCAGAGCGCTGTCGAGATCGAAGTCCGGCGGTGGCGTGGCCGGGCGCAGGTCCGCGGTCTCGGGAATGTAGACGCCCGCCGCGTCGCCGACGTACAGGTCGCCGGTGAGGGAGTCGAGCAGCCCCACGTGGTGTCGCGCGTGCCCGGGGGAGTGGTGGCTCTCCAGGCGACGGCCGCCGCCGAGGTCGACGACCCCGGTGTCCTCGACCGCGCGGATTCGTACCGCGTCGGTGGGCTTCAGGTCGCCGAACAGGGAGTCGAGGGCCGAACCCCAGACCATGCGCGCGCTGGCCATCAGCCGGCTGGGGTCGGCGAGGTGCCGGGCGCCCTTCTCATGGACGACGATCTCCGCGTTGGGGAACATCTGGGCGATGTCCCCGACTCCGCCCGCGTGGTCGAGATGGATGTGGGTGACGACGACGGTCGCCAGGTCACCGGGGCCGATCCCTGCCGCCGACAGCGTGTCACGCACGACCTCGGCCGAGTTCCCGGCCCCGGTCTCGACGAGACACGGCCGCTCCGAACGGATGAGATAACCGGCTGTTATGCCGGTATATCCAGCCATTCGCGTGTCGATCTCGAAGACGTCGTTGCCCAGGTCGGTGAGGTTCTCCATATCCGTCTCCGATGGTTGTCCACAGATGTGCGGGGGGCCTTATGCGGTCGGCTGCGAGCCTCCATCGTAGATACAGGGCCGTGGTAGGGAGACGGCGGCCGATCACGAGAGGAGCCGGCGGTGGAGCACGTCAACGAGATCGTCCTGGTCGGGAGGCTTTCCGGAGAGCCGGAGTGGCGGACGTTACCGGGCGATGACCAAGTGGCCGTCTGGCGCCTGATCGTCGAACACCGCGACGCGAGGTCGCCGCAGGACGCCATCGACACCATCCGCTGCGTGACCTACGACGCCAAGCTCCAGACCACCGTCCGCACGTGGACCCACGGCGACGTCATCGAGGTACGGGGGGCGCTACGGCACCGCTTCTGGAGGAGCCCGACCGGCCCTCGAGGCCTGTACGAGGTCGAGGCCGCCGGCGCCACCCTCCTTTTCCGCCCGCCCCGGAAGGAGAAGGCCGTGTCGTAAGGGACGCGCCGTGAAGTGAGAGAGCGGCGCGGTGGGAGGGCGCCGTGCTGCGCGCGACACCGTGCTGTGGCCGGCAGGGGAGCGGTGTTGCGTGCGGCACGGTGCCATGGGCGGGCAGGGAGCAGCGGCAGGCCACCCGGCCGGCACCGGCAGCGGAGGCACCCGTCCCCGTGCGCGGGCCGCTGCGCGGGTACGAGGTCGTCGTCAGGGCGTCGCCACCGTCCAGGGCGTTATCGCCGGTCGGTGTCGAAGGTTCGCAGCACCAGGCCGGTACGGGGCTTCGGGCCGAACGACGTCGACTTGCGCGGCACCTTCTCGCCGCCGGCCGCCACCGCCAGTACGTCCGCCACCTCCAGCGGGTTGAGGATCACCGCGGTGCCGTTCGTGCGGCGGGCCTTTCGCAGAGCGCTCGCCGCGTCGTGGTGGACGATACGGACGTTCGACTCGTCGTCGGTGATGTGCCACAGCTCGGGGATCAGCAGTCGGTGGAGTACGGCCGTGTCCAGGCCACGCCAGCAGGGAGAGGTCCCGTCCGGCATCGATCTTGTGACCTGTGCCTGGTCCGGGTCGGTGAGCAGGAAGAGGTCCTCCTCTTCCCCGCCGATGAGGAACGCCGTACCGTCCTGCGCGGCGAGGCGGTCGAGCGCCGTCGGCAGGTCCGGCCCGACCTGTTCCGTGCGGAAGGCGGCCTTCGCCAGCCGTACGGCGTCGGACACCGCGAGGTTCGGGATCACCCGGTGGATCGCGCCGAGACGAGGAGGGTAGGCGCTCGAGTCGACGAGCAGCGCCAGACCGTAGTCCCACGGTCCCGGCCCCTCGTGCGCCTCCTTCAGCGCCTGATACGTCGCATACCGGTGATGACCGTCGGCGATCAGCGCCTGGCGTTCCCGCAGGTCGGCGGCGATCGACGCGTGGACGGCGGGGTCGGTGATCGCCCACAGCCGGTGCCGTACGTCGTCGCCGGTGCTCGTCTCCAGCAGCGGAGGAGACGAGGCCACCTCGTCGACCAGGCGGCTGGTGACCGAGGCGCCCTCTCCGTCGTACAGCAGGAAGATCGGTTCGAGGTTCGCCCGCGTGGCGGTCATCAGGGCCAGCCGGTCGCGGATCGGCCCCGGGTAGACGTCCTCGTGCGGCAGGATCACCCGCGATCCCGGGCCGTGCACTCCCAGGGCCCCGATCAGACCACGCTGCAGAACGCCCTCTCCGGCCTCCTCGTAGGCGTACAGCGCCGGTTCCGTGTCGACCGTCATCACCCCGGTGGCGAGCCACGCCCGCAGCGTCTCAGCGGCGTCGCCGTAGTCCTGCTGGGGGAGGATCAATCGGACGATGTTGTGCGGTTCGTCGGCCATGAACCGTTTCAGGGCCTCTTCGTCGATGAGGTCGTACGGCGGCGAGGTCACCGCGGCCAGCGAGCTCACCTTGGAGGAGGCGTAGCGTACGGCGCGGAACGGTTCGAGGCTGAGGCCGGGCTGAGTGGTCACGTCGGGCATGGTAGATACCGCGGTCTTGTTAGGGCTCAAATGGAGTCGGCGAACGGAGGCCACAAATGGTTCAAGGTTCGGGCCACGGCCAGGATTCCCCCGGTACGCCGGGAGGCGAGGTCTATGACTGGTATCAGCGTGGATTGAACCTTCTCGAGAGCGGCAGCCCAGCGGCGGCCATCCAGGTGCTCGAGCACGCGGCGGCGGCCGAGCCGTCGTCCCGGAGCGTCCGCGAGGCGCTCGCCCGCGCCCAGTACGGCGCGAAGCGGTACGCCGAAGCCGCGGAGAACTTCCGCATGATCGTCGAGGCGGACCCGGCGGAGGACTACGCCCTGTTCGGCCTCGGCCTGGCGCTCACCCGCACCGGCCAGCTCGCCGAGGCCGTCGAGCACCTTGCCCTGGCCTGCGCGATGTGCCCGGACAACAAGCACTACGCCACCGCCCTGCGTCACGCCCGCGCCCGCAAGGGATGACCGGGGACGACGGTGCCCACCCGCCCCGCCGGAACCCATCGGCCACGCAGGTCCCCCGACGGCTGAGGCCGGCCCGCCGGGCGGCGGTCACCGGAAGAACCTCACACGTACGGAGCCGTCCAAGGCGCCCCGTCCACGGCGGTCCGTGCGCGGCGGCGTACGGCGATCCGGAAAGATGACCGGTATGCGCGATCGGGCCGGGGCCTCCAGGGCCTCCCGGGCGGGTGGATCGGCACTCTCCGGGGAACGTCGCGCGGGGAACGTACAGGAAGGGTGACCATGCGGGGGATCGATCGGCCGCCGGCCGAGGCGTACGACGTCGGCGTGCTCGACCTCGACGGTGTCGTCTACATCGGCCACGACCCCGTACCGGGGGCGGCGGGGGCGCTCGAGAAGGCGCGGGCGAGCGGCATGCGGCTCGCGTTCGCGACGAACAACGCCTCGCGGACTCCCAGCGCCACGGCCGCGCTGCTCGGCGACGTCGGCGTGCCCGCGGCGGCGGAGGACGTCGTGACCTCCGCGCAGGCCGCCGCGCGGCTCCTGGCCGAACGGCTGCCCGCCGGGTCGAAGGTCCTGGTCGTCGGCGGCATGGGGCTGCGTCAGGCGCTGCGGGAGGCCGGGCTGCGGCCGGTGTCCATGGCGGCCGAGGAGCCGGCGGCGGTCGCCCAGGGATACTCGCCCGGCCTCAGCTACGACCGGCTGGCCGAGGGCGCTCAGGCGGTGGCCGCCGGAGCGATCTTCGTGGCGTCCAACGGCGACACGACCATCCCCGGCAAGGGCGGGCGGTACCGGCCCGGGAACGGCGCTCTCGTACAGGTGATCCGGACCGCCACCGGCGTCGACCCGATCGTCACCGGCAAGCCCGAACGGCCGCTGCACCGCGAGACCATCCTGCGCACCGGCGCCGAGCGGCCTCTGATCGTCGGTGACCGGCTCGACACCGACATCGAGGGCGCGCACAACGGCGGCGCCGACAGCCTCCTGGTGCTCACCGGGGTCACCGATCCCCGGACGCTCCTGGCCGCCCCGCCCCGGCACCGGCCCACGTACGTCTCCGCGGACCTGAACGGTCTCCTCGTCCCGCACAACGGCGTACGGCGCGAGGGGCCGGCGTACGTGTGCGGCGGCTGGACCGTCTCCGGCGACCTGGAGATGTCAGGGGACGGGGACCCGATGGACGGGCTGCGCGCCCTGTGCGCCGCGGTCTGGGACTCCGGTGACCTCGAACGCGGCGAACGGGCGCTCGACCGCCTGTTCTAAAGGATCTTGCGTAGGCGCAGCAGGTCGCCGAGGCTGGCTTCGATCTTGAGCCGGCCGCTGGCCCATGCCTTGCCGACGCCGAGTTCGTCGGCGGCGAGCGCCACCAGGTCGTCGCTGCTGACCGTGAGCCGGACCTGAGCGCCGTTCGGGCTCTCGGCGACCTCGAAGTCGTCCATCCCGCCGGCGTGGATGCGGGTGAGGAACACGAGATTCAGATCGGGCACATGGCAGCTGACGGTGCGTTCGACGACGTGCTTGGCGAGCTCAGCGGGATCCACATCCGTGAGCCGGGTGGCGATGCGTTCGAGCGCCGCACGCGCTTCCTCCAGCGTGGCCATTGTCAGGTCCGTTCCCCCAGTAGTCGTCCTCGACACCGTTGTCACCCACGGACGGTAGCGTTCTTCCTGAGTCGGGGTCGACCGGCTTGCCGCGAACGCGGCGCTGATTGGGGGACCGATAACGTGAACGGCACCGAGGGCGAGACCACCGGGGACGAGCGGGTCGACGCCGCGATGGCCCGCCTCGGCGAGCTCGAGGCGACGCCTCCGGCCGAGCACCCGGCGATCTTCCAGGACGTCCACCGCCGCCTCCAGGACGCCCTGACGGGCATCGACGGCGAGCCGTCGTGAGCCTCGGCCGGGCCCGCACGGGCGACGCACGGCTCCGGGGCGCCCCGGAGGCCGTCGCCGGAAGGCCGCGACGGCGGCGCGCGGCGCTCTCCCACCCGGTGAAGGAGGGCTCATGACGGCACGGCGGCGTCTGGACAGCGAGCTGGTCCGGCGGGGCCTGGCGCGTTCGCGCGAACAGGCGGTCGAGTTCCTCACCGCCGGACGGGTCACGGTCGGCGGGCGCACCGCCACCAAGGCCGCCACCCAGGTCGAGACCTCCGCGCCCATCGTCGTCCGGACCACCGACACCGGTCCGGAGTACGTCTCGCGCGGCGGTCACAAGCTGGCCGGCGCCCTCGCCGCCTTCGACGAGGTCGATCCCCGGGGCCGCCGCTGCCTCGACGCCGGCGCGTCCACGGGCGGCTTCACCGACGTCCTGCTGCGCGCCGGAGCCGCGCACGTCGTCGCGGTCGACGTGGGCTACGGCCAGATCGCCTGGTCGCTGCGCACCGACGAGCGGGTGACGGTCGTCGAGCGCCTCAACATCAGGGAGCTCACGCCGGAGCACGTGGGCGAGCCGCCCACGCTCGTCGTGGCCGACCTGTCGTTCATCTCGCTGCGCCTCGTGCTGGAGCCGATCCGGCGTTGCACGGCGCCCGACGCCGACTACGTGATGATGGTCAAACCCCAGTTCGAGGTGGGCAAGGAGCGCGTGGGCGCCGGGGGAGTCGTCCGCGACCCGGCGCTGCGCGCCGAGGCCGTACGCGACGTGGCGCGCCACGCGGAGATCCTGGGGCTGGGCGCCCGGGGCGTGACGGCCAGCCCGCTGCCCGGCCCGTCGGGCAACGTCGAGTACTTCCTGTGGCTGCGGGCCGGCGCGCCGCCGCTCGACGACGCCGCCCTGGACAGAGCCGTGGCGGAGGGACCCGCATGACGATCAGCGCATGCCCCGGGGCGCCGCTCACCGGGGCTCGCGACGCCGTCCGGACCGCCGCGGCGCCTCCGATGACAGACGAACGATCCGTACGCGACCGGTGGCACGGTGTGGCCGGCCCGTTCCTCGTGCAGGAGCGGGCGCTCGCCGGTGCCGCGGTGGACGTGGCCGAGGAAACCCCATGACAGACAAGCGATCCGTCCTCCTCGTGGCGCACACCGGGCGGCCCGGCGCGGTCCGGAGCGCCCAGCTCGTGCTCGACCGGCTGGGCGAGGCCGGCATCTCCGCGCGCGTGCTCGACAGCGAGGCCGAAGACCTGCACTGCGCGGGCGTCGACGTCACACCGGTGTGCGGCGCGGCGGCCGAGGGCGCGGAGATGGTGATCGTGCTCGGTGGTGACGGCACGCTGCTGCGCGCCGCCGAGCTCGCCCGGCCCAGCGGCACGCCGGTGCTCGGCGTCAACCTCGGCCATGTGGGCTTCCTGGCCGAGGCGGAGCGCGCCGACCTGGCGGCCACGGTCGACAAGGTGGCCTCGCGGGCGTACGACGTCGAAGAACGCATGACCGTCGACGTCATCGTCCGCGAGAACGGCGACGTCACCCAGTCGGGCTGGGCACTGAACGAAGCGAGCGTCGAGAAGGCCTCGCGTCAGCGCATGCTCGAGGTCATCGCCGAGATCGACGGCCGGCCCCTGTCCCGCTGGGGCTGTGACGGTGTGGTGTGCGCCACACCGACCGGGTCGACGGCGTACGCCTTCTCGGCGGGCGGCCCGGTCGTGTGGCCCGAGGTGGAGGCGCTGCTCGTCGTCCCGATCAGCGCGCATGCCCTGTTCGCCCGGCCGATGGTGGTCTCTCCGCGGTCCGTGGTGGCGCTGGAGCTGCTCCCGGACACCTCCGGCGGCGTGCTGTGGTGCGACGGCCGCCGCCAGATCGAGGTGCCCCCCGGCGCGCGGATCGAGGTACGCCGGGGCGCGATGCCGGTGCGGCTCGCACGCCTGCACCAGACACCGTTCACCGACCGTCTCGTCACCAAGTTCGGCCTTCCCGTGGCCGGCTGGCGCGGCCGCGTCCGCTACTGAGCCGCGCGGCCCCCCGGGAGGCCGGTGGCGCGGGGCGTACGGGCACGGTTGTCCGCCGGCGGGGTGCCCGACGGCGCGAGCGCCGGGCACCAGGGGCGGGGCGCTCGGCAGCGCGGCCGTCGGCCCCGGCGGGCACGCGGGGCGGCGCAGGCCGGGGGCGGCCGGCCCGGGAAGATCGCCTGTTCGTGACCGTCCTTGGCGTGATCTTGAGTCGTGGCAGGAGCATGGCATGTCGTGTGCGCCCGTAATCTGAGCCGAACAAATGTTCGCCTCAACCGGCGATCCGACGGCAATACGTCGCTATGACGGGGTAGCCTCGGGACGCCGGTTGTGCAGTGCGACGGGAGGGGTTCGACAGGTGCGGCCCATGGTCGAGGAAGTACGGATCCAGAACCTCGGGGTGATCGAGGAGGCCGTTCTCGAGCTGTCCCCCGGCTTCAACGTGGTGACCGGTGAGACCGGCGCCGGTAAGACGATGGTGGTGACCAGCCTCGGGCTGCTGTTCGGCGGGCGTGCCGACCCGCAGCGCGTTCGCCCCGGCGCCGACCGGGCCACCGTCGAGGGGCGCATCGTCGTCGAGGAGGGCGGCAAGGTCGCCGCGCGCGTCGACGAGGCCGGTGGCGAGCTCGACGACGGCGCGCTGATCGTCACCCGGTCGATCTCGTCGGAGGGGCGCTCTCGCGCCCACCTGGGCGGCCGTCAGGTCCCCGTCGCGATGCTCATCAACGTGGCCGACGACCTGGTCGCCGTGCACGGCCAGTCCGACCAGCAGCGGCTGCTGCAGGCGGGTCGCCAGCGGGCCGCCCTCGACCGGTTCGCCGGAGACAAGGTCGCCAAGCCGCTGCGCGGCTACATCGCCGCCTACCGCAGGCACCGTGAGGTCACGCAGCGGCTCGAGGAGCTGACCACGCAGGCCCGCGAGCGGGCCCAGGAGGCCGACATGCTCCGCTTCGGCCTGGAGGAGATCGAGAAGGTCGACCCCAAGCCGGGGGAGGACGAGCGGCTCGCGGCCGAGGAGGAGCGTCTCGCGCACGCCGACGCGCTGCGCACGGCCGCGACCGGCGCGCACGAGGCCCTGCAGGGCGATCCGACCGCCACCACCGGCGCCGCCGACGCGATCAGCCTCCTCAGCGGGGCCCGGCAGGCGCTGGAGGCGGTACGGGCCCACGACGAGGCGCTGGCCGGCCAGGCCGACCGGCTCTCCGAGGCCGTCTACCTGGTCTCCGACGTCGCGGCCGAGCTCGCCGGCTACGCCGAGTCGGTCGAGGCCGACCCGGCGCTGCTGGCGAGCGTCCAGGAGCGCCGGGCCGCCCTGACGAGCCTCATCCGCAAGTACGGCGAGGACGTCGACGCCGTGCTCGCGTGGGCCGAGCGCTCCGTCGCGCGGCTGTCCGAGCTCGACTCCGACGACGACCGCATCGAGGAGCTCCGCGCCGAACACGACGACCTGACCGGCCGGCTGACCGAGCTGTCCGCCGAGCTGACCGAGGCCCGCATGGAGGCGGCCGAGCGACTCTCGGAGGCGGTGACCGCGGAGCTGACCGCGCTCGCCATGCCCCATGCGCAGGTGGTCGTCGCGGTGACGCCGCAGGAGGAGTTCGGGCCGCACGGTGTCGACGAGGTCGAGCTGCGGCTCGCCGCCCACCCGGGCGCGCCGCCGCTGCCGCTGCACAAGGGCGCCTCCGGCGGTGAGCTCTCCCGGGTCATGCTGGCCATCGAGGTGGTGTTCGCGGGCGCCGACCCCGTGCCGACGTTCGTCTTCGACGAGGTGGACGCCGGCGTCGGCGGCAAGGCCGCCGTGGAGATCGGGCGGCGGCTCGCCCGGCTGGCCAAGTCGGCGCAGGTGATCGTGGTGACCCACCTTCCGCAGGTGGCGGCCTTCGCCGACCAGCATCTGGTGGTGGAGAAGTCCAACGACGGGCGTGTCGTCCGCAGCGGTGTGACCGCCCTCGACGACGCCGGCCGCGTACGCGAGCTGTCCCGCATGCTCGCGGGACTGGAGGACTCCGAGCTGGGCCGTGCGCACGCGGAGGAGCTTCTGGCCATCGCCGCCGCCGAGCGGTGAGCGTGGGGCGCCGTCCGGGGTCACGTATGCTCACAGGGCCCGGACGACCTCCGGCCCGGCCATGCCCCGCTCCCCGGGGGCCGGGCTCAGAGCACCGAGCCGGACACCGAGCGACGCGCACGGTAAAGAACGAACACGCCTTTACGATCGTCGTTACAAGTGTCACCGTCCGCGCTCTGGCAGGATGGCATCACGATGAATGACGTCTCCCCGAGGATCAAACCGACCGCGCGCCTGCACGTGCCGCGGTTCCGCGGGCTGCGCCGTGAGCGCGGAGACGCCGAGTCGGCCACGACCGGCGTGGCGCGCCTCGACGGCAAGACCAAGAAGCTGACCAAGCGTCTCGAGCCCGGTGACATCGCCATCATCGACCATGTCGATCTCGACCGCGTCAGCGCCGAGGCGCTCGCGGCCTGCGATGTGGCGGCAGTGATCAACGTGGCGCGCAGCATCTCGGGCCGCTATCCGAACCTCGGTCCCCAGATCCTCGTCGAGGCCGGCATCCCGCTGATCGACGACGTCGGCCCCGACGTGTTCAGCAAGGTCCGTGAGGGCGACCGCGTACGCGTCGACGGCGGCGCGCTGATCGCCGGCGACCAGGTCGTGGCCAAGGGCATCCGGCAGACCGAGGAGACGGTCGAGGCGGCGATGACCGAGGCGAAGGCGGAGCTTCCCGCCCAGCTCGAGGCGTTCGCCGCCAACACGATGGAGTTCCTCAAGCGCGAGCGTGACCTGCTCCTCGACGGCGTCGGCGTGCCGGACGTCGAGACCGACCTCGACGGCCGGCACGTGCTGATCGTCGTGCGCGGCTACCACTACCGCGAGGACATCGCGACCCTGCGGCCGTACATCCGCGAATACCGGCCGGTGCTGATCGGCGTCGACGGAGGAGCCGACGCGCTGATCGAGGCCGGCTACCGTCCCGACATGATCGTCGGTGACATGGACTCCGTGTCCGACGAGGCGCTGACCTGCGGCGCGGAGCTGATCGTGCACGCCTACCGCGACGGTCGTGCGCCCGGTCTCAAACGGGTGCACGACCTCGACCGGCAGGCCGTCGTCTTCCCCGCGGCGGGCACCAGCGAGGACATCGCCATGCTGCTCGCCGACGACCGGGGCGCCACGCTCATCGTGGCCGTGGGAACCCACGCGACGCTCGTGGAGTTCCTCGACAAGGGGCGTGCGGGCATGTCCAGCACGTTCCTGACCCGCCTGCGGGTGGGGAGCAAGCTCGTCGACGCCAAGGGAGTGAGCCGGCTGTACCGCAGCCGTATCAAGGGATCCTCGCTCCTGTTGCTGGTGGCGGCGACGCTGGTCGCCATGATCGTGGCGATCATCTCCTCGCCCGCCGGTGACGCGTTCGCGCCCGTCGTCGCCGACGCATGGCATCAGTTCGTCTACTGGCTGACCGGATTGTTCACGTGATCGATTTCCGATACCACATCGTCTCCATCGTCGCGATCTTCCTGGCGCTGGCGCTCGGCCTCGTGGTCGGCGCCTCGGCGCTGCGCGGGCCGCTCGTCGACCAGCTGAAGGACCGGTTGGGGCAGTTCGAGAAGGACAACCAGAGCCTGCGGACGCTCAATCGCACCACCGACCAGGTGAACGGCTACGACGACCAGGTCATGGACAACGTCGCGCCGCAGATCGTCGCCGGGCGGCTCAAGGGCGAGAGCGTCGTCTTCATCGAGGCGCCGGGCGCCGACGACCAGGCGCGGGCCAAGACCGCCGACCTGATCGGCAAGGCGGGCGCGCGGATCAGCGGTTACGTCACGCTCCAGGAGAAGTACCTCGACGCCAACCAGCTGACCACGCTCACCGAGCTGACCGACCAGCTCAAGCCGGCCACCGTCGACTTCCCCGCGGACGCCTCGCCGTACGACCGCGTCGCCCTGGAGCTGGCCTCGGTGCTCGCCACCCGGCAGGCCTCCAGCACCGGCCAGGAGGACCCCGCCGCCGGGCAGGTCCTGTCGGGATTCAAGACGGCGGGTTTCCTGAATTACAGCGGGCAGCCCGCCACCCGTGCCACACTCGCCATCGTGATCGCGCCCATCGCGGCGAGCAAGGACAAGGACGCCGACACCGAGAACAAGGCCCTCGTGGCCCTCCCGCTGGCCCTGTCCAAGTACGCCAACGGCACGGTGGCGGCGGGCAACAGCGACGCCGCGTCCGACGGCGGCATGATCAAGGCGATCCGCGACGAGAGCAAGGCGCAGGACCACGTCTCGACGGTCGACACCGGCGACGTCTCGGCCGGCCGTCTGACGACGGTGTTCGCGCTCGACCTCGCCCGGCAGGGCAAGTTCGGCGACTATGGCATCGGTTCGGGCGTGGACGGCCCGATGCCGACCCCCGTACCCACGGTGCCCGAGAAGAAGTGAGACCAGGATGCGTAAGGCAGTGGCCGCGACCGTGCTCGGTGCGGCGGCCGCGCGGGTGGCGTACACCCTGCTGACCCGGCGCCCGCCACGCGAGGAGAAACTCTGGCTGCGCACCAACCACCGCGGCGAGCCCGTGACGCTGCTGGAGGGCCCGGCGTTCGTCGCCGGGGCGGTGACGGCGGTGGCCGTCGCCCCCGGAGTCCCGGCCCGCATGCGGGTGGCCGCGGTGTTCGCCGGCACGGCCGCGGGCGCCCTCGGCGCGTACGACGACCTCGCCGGCTCCGGCGACTCGCGCGGTTTCAAGGGGCACCTGGCCGCGCTGGCGCACGGTGAGGTGACGACCGGCGCGGTGAAGATCCTCGGCATCGGCGCCGCCGGTCTGGCCGCCGCCGCCCTCGCGGGGACCGGCCGCCGCCCGAGCACGCGCGCCGACCTGCTGATCAACGGTGCGCTCGTCGCGGGCGGCGCCAACCTGCTCAACCTGTTCGACCTGCGCCCCGGCCGCGCGATCAAGGTCGGCGCGCTCGCCGCGCTGCCCGGCACGCTGAGCGGTTCGGCCGTCACCGCCGCTCCGTTCGGTGCCGCCCTCGCGCTGCTGCCCGAGGACCTCGGCGAGCGCGCCATGCTCGGCGACGCCGGAGCCAACGCGCTCGGCGCCCTGCTGGGCCTGTCCGCCGCCCATCTGCCCCGCCCCGTACGCCTCGGCATCCTCACCGGCGTGGTGGCGCTGAACGCCGCCAGCGAGTTCGTCAGCTTCACCAAGGTGATCCAGGCGACGCCGGCACTGCGGCGGATCGACCAGCTCGGCCGTCGTCCCGTCGTGCCGGAGGCACGTCCGACGGGTACGGAGTGACGGCTTCGGAGGTGACGGAGGAGTCCACGGCCGGCCGCGCCGCCCAGGGGCTCGCCGGGGCCGCCGTTCTCATCGGCGTCATCACCATCCTCGCCCGCATCGCCGGGTTCGGGCGGATCGTCGTGTTCTCCCAGACGGTGAAGACGTCGTGCCTCGGCCAGGCGTACTACACCGCCAACCAGGTCCCCAACATCGTCTTCGAGATCGTCGCGGGCGGCGCGCTGGCCGGCCTGGTCGTCCCGGTCCTGGCCGGCCCGGCCGAACGCGGCGACCGCGAGCATGTGAGCCGCACCACGTCCGCGTTGCTCACCTGGATGGCGGTCGCGCTGGTCCCGCTGTCCGCCCTCGGGGTGGTGCTCGCGCACCCGATCATGGGCGCGCTCGTCCGCGGCAACCTGGACCAGTGCTCCCGCGCGGGCGTCGTGACCGTCGGCACCCACATGCTCGCCGTCTTCGCGCCGCAGATCATGCTGTACGGCTTCACCGTCGTGCTGTACGGCGTGCTCCAGGCCCACCGGCGTTTCGTCGCGCCCGCCCTGGCGCCGCTCGTGTCGAGCCTCGTCGTCATGGGCGCCTACCTCGCGTACGTGCCGCTCGGCCGCGGCCACCAGCAGGACCTCTCGACGCTGCCGCGCACCGCCGAGCTGATGCTCTCGCTCGGCACGACCGCCGGGGTCGTGGTCCTGGTCGTCACCGCCGGAGTGGCCGCCGTACGCCTGCGGCTGCGGATCCGGCCCACGCTGCGGTTCCCGGCGGGCACGGCGGTCCGGGTGCGCCGGCTGGCCATCGCCGGCCTGGCCACGGTCGCCGCCCAGCAGCTGTCCGCGATCGCCGTCGTGGTGCTGAGCGGGCACGGCACCGTCGGCGCGCTGGCCGACTACCAGTACGCCTGGGCCCTGTTCCTGCTGCCGTGGGCGGTGCTGGCGGTGCCGGTGGCCACGAGTGCCTTCCCGATGCTGTCGGCGCGCGTCAGCGCGGGTGAGACGGAGGAGTTCGACCGGATCACCGCCTCGACCACCCGGGCGATCGTGCTCGTCTCCTGCGCCGGGGCCGCCGGTCTGGCCGCGGTCGCGGTGCCGGTCGCGACCTTCCTCGATCATGACGCGGTACCCACCGTGCTCGCGCGCGCGGTCCTGCTGTTCGCGCCCGGCCTGCTCGGCTACGGCTTCGTCGCGCACCTGGGCCGGGTGCTGTTCGCCTGCCACCGGGGCCGCGACTCGGCCGGTGCGACGGTCGCCGGCTGGCTGGTCGTGATCGTCGCCGACCTCGCGCTGGTGTTCACGCTGCCGCGCGACTGGACGGTGGCCGGGCTGGCGCTCGGCAACACCGCCGGAATGACCGTGGCCGGCGCCCTGCTGCTCGCCGCGCTCGTCCGGGTCCGCGGGCGAGGAGTGCTCGCCGGCCTCGGACGGGCGACGGCCGCGGGCGCGGCGGGAGCGGTCGCGGGCGGCGGCGCCGGCTACGCGGTGGCGGCGGCGATCGACGCGAGCGGACAGCTCACGAGCATCGGCGCGGCGGTCGCCGCGGGGCTCACGGCCTGCGCGGTGTTCGCGCTGGTCACCTACACGTTGGACGGCCGGGACCTCAAGGCCGTGATCAGGCGGAGGATGCGTTGAGCGGTTTGAAGGTCGCCATCGTGCTGGCGACGAGCGCCGGGGGAGTGGGCGGCCACGTGCGCTCGGTGGTGGCGGGTCTCACCGCCCGCGGGGCCCGCGTGGTCGTGCTCGGCCCGTCGTCGACCGAAGAGCTGTTCGGCTTCACCGCGGCCGGTGCGCGGTTCGTCGCGATCCAGATCGCCGATCGGCCGCATCCGGCCGCCGACGCGCGCGCCGTCGCCCGGATCCGCCGCCTGACCCGCGGCGCGGACGTCGTGCACGCCCACGGCCTGCGCGCCGGCGGGCTCACCGCCCTCGCGCTCACCCGCGCGGTCCCCGCGGCGCTCCGGACGACGACGCCGCCGCTGATCGTGACGCTCCACAACGCCGTCATCGCCGGGGGCGTGATCGGCGCCGCCTACGCCACGCTCGAACGCATCGTGGCCCGCGGTGCCGCCGAGATCCTCGCCGTCTCACCGGACCTGGAGGAGCGGATGCGCTCCCTCGGCGCGCAGGCGGTCGGCCGGGCGCTGGTGCCCGCCCCGCCGCGCCGGCGCTCGGAGGACACCGCGGCGCAGGCCAAGCTCCGCGCCGAACTCGGCGCCGTCGAGCGTCCGCTCATCGCGGTCGTGGCGCGGCTCGCCGAGCAGAAGGGCCTGCCCACGCTGCTCGACGCCTCGGCCGGGTGGGCCCGGCGCACGCCGGCGCCCCTCGTGGCGGTCGCCGGAGACGGGCCGCTGGAGGCACCGCTGCGGGCGCGGATCGAGGCCGAGACCCTGCCCGTACGGCTGCTCGGCCGCCGCTCCGACGTGCCCGAGCTGCTCGCCGCCGCCGACGTCGCCGTCGTGTCCAGCGTCTGGGAGGGACAGCCGCTCATCGTCCAGGAGGTGCTGCGTGCCGGACGGCCCCTGGTCGCCACCCGGGTCGGCGGCATCCCCGGCATGGTCGGCGACGCGGCGGTCCTGGTCCCGTCCGGTGACGAGGCGGCGCTGGAGGCGGCAGTAACTCGAATTTTGGACAATCCGGAATTCGCCGAACGGCTTGCGTCGTCAGCGTCCCGCCAGGCACTCCGGCTGCCCACCGACGAGGACGCGCTCGATCAGCTCACCCAGGTCTATGCCCGGGCGACCGGTACGACTTCCTAACGCGGCCCACTGTTCGGGACAGGTTCGGTCTTGGATATAGTCAAGGTGCAGGAGGGGAGTATCCCTTTCGCGGCAGTGTCGTCACCACGGCTGGAGTCGCATGCGGCCCGGTACTGTCGGTTCGCGCCCATGAGCGCGGACGGGAGAGACCTCCGGGGCTTTTGTCTGCCGCCGGAGGATGCTGTCTCGTGAATGTCACGCTTTTGGGCTGGTCGCTCACTCTGGCCGGCATCCTCGCCGTCATCCTGGTCGATCTGTGGATCGTCGACCGTGGGTCGCCGAAGGAGTTCACCCTCCGGCAGGCCGGCGCGTGGGTGACGTTCTACGTCGTGCTCGCCGTGGCGTTCGGCGTCTGCCTGTTGTTCGTGGCCGGCGGGCAGTACACCGCGCAGTTCTACGCGGGGTATCTCACCGAGTACAGCCTGAGCATCGACAACCTGTTCATCTTCTACGTCATCATGGCGCGGTTCGCCGTGCCGCGCGTCAACCAGCACAAGGTGCTGCTCGTCGGCATCCTGATCGCGCTGTTCATGCGGGGCGCGTTCATCCTCGTCGGCGGTGCCGCGCTCGCCCGCTTCGAGTGGCTGTTCTACGTGTTCGGGCTGTTCCTCATCTGGACCGCGCTGGGCCTGCTGCGCGACAGCGGCGATGAGGAGTTCAAGGAGAACATCCTGCTGCGCTGGGTGCAGCGCGTCATCCCGGCCACCGGGGAGTACCACCGCGACCGGCTGACCGTGCGCGTCGAGGGCCGACGGCTCGTCACCCCGATGCTCATCGTCATGGTCGCGATCGGCTCGACCGACCTGCTCTTCGCGCTCGACTCCATCCCGGCCATCTTCGGCCTGACCAAGCAGTCCTACCTGGTGTTCACCGCGAACGCCTTCGCCCTGATGGGCCTGCGCCAGCTCTACTTCCTGCTGGGCGGCCTGCTCGACCGGCTCATCTACCTGAGCAAGGGCCTGTCGTTCATCCTCGCCTTCATCGGCGTCAAGCTCATCCTCGAGGCCCTGCACGCGACCGGGTTCGAGCAGGTACCGCAGGTGCCGATCTGGCTCTCGCTGGTCGTGATCGGCGTGGCGATGCTCATCACGACGGTGGTGAGCCTGCTCAAGGCGCGCCACGACGCGGCGCGCGAGGCCGGCGAGCCGGTGCCTACCGGCGTCGGGGACGCAGGGCGAACGCCACGTTGATGGCGACCAGCGCCGCCCACACGACGACGAGGCCGGACAGCCCGGCATAGGACGCGGCGATGGCCGAGGTCGGGATCGAGACCCCGAGCGTGACGCACAGGACCGTGAGGGCCACCGCGCGTTCGGCCTTCTCGTTCGCGGCGGCGGTCGCGTCGCGCAGCGCGGCGGACTGCTCGATCCGCGCCGCGATCGCGTCGGCGAACGCCGCGTCGTAGTCGGGCCCCAGTTCGCGCCGCGCGGCGAGCGAGGCCGCCAGGTCGTCGCGCGGCAGCTCGGATGTGCTCATGCCCCCCTTTGTACGCCTCGTTCGGGGCGCTCGCCTCCGCCGTGGGGGTGATCTGTCGCTGACACCTGAGGAGGACGTCCGACGACGCCACGCGAACCTTGTACGGTGAGCCGCAGAAGTCGTCGGTTCGGAGGTGGGAATGCGCACGTTCGCGCCCGCGGTGACGAGGGCCGCCGCGGCCGGGACGGCGCTCGCCGCCGTCGGCGTGCTGGTGTTCACCGCCGTCGTCGACGCCCAGAGCGGGAGCCGGTCGCCTCGGCCGGTGGCCACGCACCCGGTCACGCCCGTCCCCGTCTCGACGCTGCCGGGCAGCGTCGCCTCGCCCGGCGCCCCGCCCACGGTCTCGGCCCGGCAGGCCAAGGTCTGGCTCCGCGGCCTGACCGGCACCTGGACGCGCGACGTCAAGAACACCTACTTCCGCTTCCACGCCGACGGCAGCGGCGAGTGGGTCGCCTTCGGGCAGAAGCTGTGGAGCGGCAAGGCCACCCCGCGTGACGCGAAGACCTTCGACCTGACCGACATCGACGGGCACGGCGGCTCGTACTGGCAGGTGCGCCTGCTGTCCCGGCGCAAGCTGCTGTTCGTCGGCACGAACCAGATGTTCGCCAGGTCCTAGGCCGCGGCGTTCTCGGCCGCGGTCAGGAGAGCCCGGGCCTGCTCGCGAGCGTGGCCGAAGGGGTCGGGGAAGACGTTCAGGCCGTGGGCGACGAGCGCTCCCTCGTTCAGCAGCGTGAGTGTCCGGCCGAGACGGTCGGCCTCGTCCGGAGCGATGTCCCGGGCGAGGCGGGTGAACAGCGCGAGCATCCACTTCTTCTGCCCGATGATGAGCGGATATGCGGGATGGGACGCGTCACTGATCTCGGCGTGCGCGTTGACCATGCTGCACCCCTTGGCGCCGTTCGCCCGCGACCACGCGCCTGAGGCGTCGAAGACCGCGAGGACGCGCGCCGGCGGCTCCGGCGGTGCGGCGTCGAGATGCCGGGCGAGGAAGGCCCGCCAGCGTTCGTCGCGATCCGCCAGGTACTCCACGACGATCTGCTCCTTGGAGCCGAACCGGTCGTACAGGGTCTTCTTCGTCACCCCGGCCTCGGCGGCGATGAGGTCGACGCCGACGGCATGGATGCCGCGCTCGTAGAACAGCCTCGCAGCGGCCTCCAGGACGCGCAGGGCGGCGGGCGTCATCGTGATCCGCCGAAGCTCCGTGGTGTCCATGCCCCGAGAGTATACCGATCTGTATAGTGGCGCGGGTATACCGATCTGTATAGCGAAGGGCGGGACGTGGACTTTCTCCTCTCGGCGGCCTTCGTGATCTGCTGGAGTTCGGGGTTCATCGGAGCCCGGCTCGGCGCCGGCAGCGCGTCCGCCGTCACCATCCTGATGTGGCGGTTCCTGCCGTTGGCCGTGGTTCTGATCGGCATCGCCCTCGTCCGGACGTGGTGGCGGGGCCTCGTGGTCCGGGACGTCGTCCGGCAGGTCCTGATCGGCGTCCTCTCGCAGAGCGGCTATCTGCTCACCGTCTATTACGCGATCCAACTCGGCGTCTCCAGCGGCACCACCGCCCTGATCGACGGCGTCCAGCCCCTCGTCGCCGGAGCGCTCGCCGGACCGCTCCTGCGGCAGTACGTCTCGCGTCGGCAGTGGCTCGGCCTGTGCCTGGGGCTGGGCGGCGTCATCGTCGTCACCCGGGCCGACGCCGCGGCTGCCGCGGGTGTGGCCTGGTGGGCCTATCTCATCCCGTTCCTCGGCATGCTCTCGCTGGTGGCGGCGACGTTCCTCGACAGCCGCTCCCACGCGCGGGTCGAGCCCGTGGTGGCGATGACCGCGCACTGCGTCACCAGCGCCGTCGTCTTCACGGCGCTCGCCATGAGCGCCGGAGTGGCGAAGCCGCCGGCCGAACTCCCGTTCTGGATCGCGATCACGTGGCTCGTGGTCCTGTCCACATTCGGTGGCTACGGGCTGTACTGGGTCATCCTGCGGCGGTCCGGGGTCACCAAGGTGAACACGCTGATGTTCCTCATGGCTCCCGTCACGGCGGTCTGGGGCGCTCTCATGTTCGGTGAGCCGTTCGGCTCACAGACCGCCCTCGGCCTGGTCGTCGGTCTCGCGGCGGTCGTCATCGTCCGGTCGGGGTCCGGGGAGCCGGAGAACGGCCCTAGCCCAGGATCGCCCACCCGTACCCGGGCACCTGCGCGGGATCGTCCGGCTCCTTCTCCTCGGCGGAGTCCAGGACGCGCAGGCCGTCGAGCGGAAGCGGGAAGCGGTACGGGTCCGCGCCGGTGTTCAGCAGGACGGTGATGCCCGGGCCGCCCTCGACGGGACGGCTGCGCAACGCGGCCGCCTCGCTCGTGAGGTGCTCGACGCTCGTGCGCGCCCGTACCAGCCAGGGATGGCGCCGGCGCAGGCCGATGAGCCGTTGGTGCAGCCGGTAGACCGGCCGGCCCCAGGGAGCGAGCCCGGCCGGCGAGCCGGGGAAGGCGGGGCGCACGGCGTCGTCGCCGCCCGGCCGGTCCTCCTTCAGGCCGCGAAAGGCCTGCTCGTCGCCGTAGTAGACGGCCGGCACGCCGGCGACGGTGAACAGCACGACGAGCGCGTGCTCCAGGTGGCGGGGCTCCTCCAGGCGGGTCGCGATCCGCGTCACGTCGTGGTTGCCGACGAACGTCGAGGGCGTGAACGCCTCGGTGAACCGGTCGTGGCGGTCCAGAGCCCAGGCCAGCTCGAACAGGTTGCGGTCGTTCAGCGAGCTCCAGATCGCCTTCCACAGCTCGTACTGGGTGACCGAGTCCAGCCCGGACCCCGCGACGTAGGCCGCGTAGTCGCCGTGGATCATCTCGCCGGTGAACCACGCGTCCGGGTGCGCCGCCCGGACCTGCGGGAGGACCGCCCGCCAGAATTCCGGCGGCACGGCGTAGGCCGCGTCGAGACGCCAGCCGTCCGCGCCGCGGTCGAGCCAGTGCCGCATGACCTTCGCGACGTACTCGGCGACGGCCGGTTCGCCGTGGTTGAGGGCGACGAGCGAACGGTGGCCCTCGAAGCAGTCGTAGTCGTCCCCGCGCGGGCGGAACCAGCGGGCGTCCGGTGAGTCCGGGCCGTCCCGCAGCGCCGCGGCGAACCGCGGGAATCCGCGGCCGACGTGGTTGAACACGCCGTCGAGCAGGATGCGCACCCCGCGGCGGCGGGCGGCCGTGACGAGGCGGTCGAAGTCGGCGTCGTCCCCGAGCCGCGGGTCCAGGCGCAGGTGGTCGACGGTGTCATAGCCGTGAGTCTCCGAAGCGAAGACCGGGCCCAGTGCCACGCCGTTGCAGCCCAGCTCGACGGCGTAGTCCAGCCAGGGCTCCAGCCGGCCCAGGCGGTGTCCGGGCCCGGCCTCCAGCGCGCCGGTGAAGCCGAGCGGGTAGACGTGCCACCAGATCGTGTGGTCGATCCACGAGGTCATCGAGGTCCTTTTGAGGGAGACTCAGTAGTACTGTTGAGGGTAGCTCAGTAAGGGGGGACCTCGTGCGCAAGGACCGGCGTCCCCGGCGGCGTCTCGATGTCGAGACCCGGCGCGCCGACATCCTGCGCGCCGCGGCGAGCGCGTTCGCCGCGGAGCCGTACGACAAGGTCTCCGTCGCCCGGGTGGCGGCCGCCGCCGACGCCTCCGAGGCGCTCGTCCACCGCTACTTCGGCAGCAAGAGCGGCCTCTACCGCGACGTCGTGCGCGCCGCGATCGAGGAGTTGCTGCGGCGGCAGCGCGTCGCCGACGACCCCGCGGCGGCGCCGTACGACCGGCTGGCCGCGGCCGTGCGCGTCTACCTCGACTTCGTTGGCGAGGCGCCGGCCGGCTGGGCCGCGCCCCTGAGGTCGCCGGCCGGCGACGTGCCTGAGGCGGCCGAGCTGCGCAGGCGGAACCGCGACCGATACCTGGCGTTGCTGCGCGACCTGCTCGCGCTGCCGGCCGACCCGGCGCTCGACCACGCGCTCCACGGTTATCTGGGCTTTCTCGACGCCGCCTGCCTCAGCTGGGTCGAGCGCGGCTGCCGGCAGGCCGAACGCGAACCCCTCGTCGCCCAGGTGGTCGGTGCGCTACGGGGCGCGCTCGGTCAGTCGTAGGGGGACTCCGCGAGCGCCTCCAGGGCGCCCAGCGCCTCCACGAGCGCCTCGCGCTGTTCGGACGTCAGCGTGGCGATCTGCCGGACGAGGAAGGCCGAGCGTTCGCCGCGCAGCTGTTCGAGCTGCCGGCGGCCCTGCGCCGTGATCGCCAGCAGGGTGGCGCGCCGGTCCTCGCTGTCGGGCATGCGGCGCAGCAGCCCCTGCTGTTCGAGCGAGCCGACCAGCCGGCTCTGCGTCGGCGCGGTGACGCCCTCGTGCGCGGCCAGGTCGCCCAGGCGCACGGGGCCGAGCGCCTCGACGCTCGCCAGCGTGGACGCCTGGCTCGAGGAGAGGACCTGCGGGCCGTGCTGGCGCACACGGCGGTTGAGCCGGCCGAGGGTCATCCGCAGCCGCGCCGCGAGCTCGACATTCGTCAGGTCTTCCGCATCGGGTGCCTGGTCGGTCACGCCCGTCATCATTCCTTACCCGCCGCCTCACGATCACGCGTCCCGGGCGTACTGAGCATGCCCATTCCCCCATCTTGGTGCATGGACACCTGGCTCGCAGCAGTACGGCCCGGCGATCCGTGGAAGGAGCGTTCCGAACGGCCGGACGGCGCCGTCCGGCCGGCTCTCACCAGCCGCGCTCGCGCCACTCGGCGAGGTGCGGGCGCTCCCGCCCGAGGGTCGTGTCCTTGCCGTGCCCGGGGTAGATCCACGTCTCGTCCGGCAGCACGCCGAACACGCGCTCCTCCAGGTCTTCCATGAGCCGGTGGAAGAGCTTCGCGTCGCCCCAGGTGTTGCCCGGGCCGCCGGGGAACAGGCTGTCGCCGGTGAACAGGTGGGGCGTCTCGCCGTCGTAGCGCAGCGCGATCGAGCCGGGCGTGTGCCCGCGCAGGTGGATGACCGACAGCGTGGCCTGCCCCACCCGTACGGTGCCGCCGTGCTCGACCGGCTCGGTGACCGGCAGCGGCAGGGCCTCGGCGTCGTCGGGGTGGGCGACCAGCCGCGCGTGGGTCGCGTCGATCACGGCGGTCAGGGCGTTCCAGTGGTCCTGGTGGCGGTGCGTGGTGACGACGCGGGAGAGCGGCCCGTCGCCGATGATCTCGAACAACCGGTCGGGCTCGGCCGCGGCGTCGATGAGGACCTGTTCGCCCGTCGCCGTGCAGCGCAGCAGATAGGCGTTGTTCTCGTACGGTCCGACGGCCAGCTTGGTGATCGTCAAGGCGGGGAGCTCTCGTACGTCGGGGGCGCCACCGACCTCGACGTCGCCTGTGTAGGTCACGCTGTCCTCCGATCGGGCACGGCTTTCCGGGACCTTCCATCCTGTCACGGCGAGGTTCCCCGAGACCTGCGTCGCTCGGACGTCCGCGGTTACGCTGCCCGTATGCGAGACGATCTGCCCATCTGCCGCACCTGTGGGGCCCAGTACGGCGCGCCGCGCGCCGACTGCCCGATCTGCGAGGACGAACGTCAGTACGTCGGCTGGGACGGCCAGCAGTGGACGACCCTCGCCGAGCTGCGCGAGGCCGGGCACCGGGGGAGGATCGAGGAGGAGGGGCCGGGGATCGTCGGTGTCGGCGCCGCGCCGCCGACCGCGATCGGTCAGCGTGCCCTGCTGGTCCGCACGCCGTCGGGCAACGTCCTGTGGGACATGATCACCTACATCGACGACGACATGGTCGCCCGGGTGCGCGAGCTGGGCGGTATCTCGGCCATCGCGATCAGCCATCCCCACTTCTACGGCTCGATGATCGAGTGGGCGCACGCCTTCGACGCGCCGGTCTACATCCACGAGGCCGACCGCGAGTGGGTGGCCCGGCCCGACGACTCGGTGGTCTTCTGGCCGGGGGAGACGCACTCACTCGGCGACGGGCTCACGCTGGTCAACGCCGGGGTGCACTTCGCGGGCGGCCAGGTGCTGCACTGGCGCGACGGCGAGGAGGGACGCGGCGCGCTGATGTCCGGCGACATCCTCACCGTCGTCCAGGACCGGCGCTACGTCAGCTTCATGTACAGCTACCCCAACCACATTCCCGAGCGCCCCCGCGTCATCCGGCGCGCGCTGCGGCTGCTGGAGCCCTACCCCTTCGAGCGGGTGTACGGCGCGTGGTGGCGGCGGATCGTCCACGCCGACGGCGTCGAGGCCGTACGCCGGTCGGCGGAGCGCTACCTGGAGCACGCGCTCGACGACGGCCCCGAGTAGGTGTGTTCCGGTGGCGACCTTCATTCGAACACGTGTACGGTTCAGCTGCGACGAGCGGGGTGGATGAGGTCGTCTGGAAGAAACCGTCGCACCCACTCGTTAGCCTGAAGCTGACCTGTCTCGACCAGGCTCTCAAGGGGATTGCGAATACGCCGTGGCCGACCGCCTCATCGTGCGCGGAGCACGTGAACACAATTTGAAGGACGTCTCGCTGGATCTGCCGCGCGACGCGCTGATCGTCTTCACCGGGCTGTCCGGATCCGGCAAGTCGAGCCTCGCGTTCGACACGATCTTCGCCGAGGGCCAGCGACGTTATGTCGAGTCTCTGTCGGCGTACGCGCGGCAGTTCCTCGGCCAGATGGACAAACCGGACGTCGACTTCATCGAGGGCCTGTCGCCGGCGGTGTCGATCGACCAGAAGTCCACCTCGAAGAACCCCCGGTCCACCGTGGGCACCATCACCGAGGTCTACGACTACCTGCGCCTGCTGTGGGCCCGCATCGGGCACCCGCACTGCCCCGCCTGCGGCCGCACGATCACCAAGCAGACGCCGCAGCAGATCGTCGACCGGCTGATGGAGTTCGAGGAGGGCACGCGCTTCCAGGTGCTCGCGCCGGTCGTGCGCGGGCGCAAGGGCGAGTACGCCGAGCTCTTCCGCGACATGCAGACCAAGGGCTTCTCCCGTGCCCGGGTCGACGGCGCGACCGTGCGCCTGGACGAGGCGCCGAAGCTCAAGAAGTACGAGAAGCACGACATCGAGGTGATCGTCGACCGGCTCAGCGTCAAGGAGAGCTCGCGGCGGCGCCTGGCCGACTCGGTGGAGACCGCGCTCGGGCTGACCGGCGGCACGATCATCCTCGACTTCGTCGACCTGCCCGAGGACGACGAGCAACGCGAGCGGATGTACTCCGAGCACCTCTACTGCCCCTACGACGACCTGTCCTTCGACGAGCTCGAGCCCCGGTCCTTCTCGTTCAACTCCCCGTACGGCGCCTGCCCCGACTGCACCGGCCTGGGCACCCGCATGGAGGTCGACCCCGAGCTGATCGTGCCCGACGTGGAGAAGACCCTCGGCGAGGGCGCGATCTCCCCGTGGTCCGGCGGGCACGTGAGCGACTACTTCCTCCGGCTGCTCACCGCGCTGGGCGAGGCGATGGGCTTCGACCTGGACACGCCGTGGGAGCGCCTCCCGGCCTCCGCGCGCAAGGCCATCCTCAAGGGCCACGACACGCAGGTCCACGTGAGCTACCGCAACCGCTACGGCCGGCGGCGCTCCTACTACACGACCTACGAGGGCGTGATCCCCTACGTCCAGCGCCGCCACTCCGAGGCCGAGAGCGACTCGAGCCGCGAGCGGTTCGAGGGCTACATGCGGGAGATCCCGTGCCCGTCGTGCGAGGGCCGCCGCCTCAAGCCGGTCGTGCTGAGCGTCACGGTCAACGACCGGTCCATCGCCGACGTGGCCGCGATGCCGATCGGCGAGTGCGCCAAGTTCCTGCTGGCGATGGAGCTCAGCGACCGCGAGAAGCACATCGCCGAGCGGGTCCTCAAAGAGATCAACGCCCGGCTGGGCTTCCTGCTCGACGTCGGCCTCGACTACCTCACCCTCGACCGCGCGTCGGCCACGCTCGCCGGCGGCGAGGCGCAGCGCATCCGGCTCGCCACCCAGATCGGCTCGGGCCTCGTCGGCGTGCTGTACGTCCTGGACGAGCCCTCCATCGGGCTGCACCAGCGCGACAACCACCGCCTGCTGGAGACCCTGATCCGGCTGCGCGACATCGGCAACACGCTCATCGTCGTGGAGCACGACGAGGACACCATCAAGGCCGCCGACTGGGTCGTCGACATCGGCCCGGGCGCGGGCGAGCACGGCGGCCAGGTCGTCGTGTCCGGCACGGTCGAGGAGCTGCTGTCCTCCGAGAGCTCGATGACCGGCGCCTACCTGTCCGGCCGCAACGAGATCCCGGTGCCGGCCACCCGGCGCAAGCGGCAGCGGGGCCGCGAGCTGGTCGTCAAGGGCGCGCGCGAGCACAACCTGCGCGGCGTCGACGTGGCGTTCCCGCTCGGCGTGTTCACCGCGGTCACCGGCGTGTCGGGATCCGGCAAGTCGACGCTGGTCAACGACATCCTCTATCTCTCGCTCGCCAAGCAGCTGCACGGCGCCCGCACCGTCCCGGGCCGGCACAAGCGCATCAACGGGCTCGACCAGGTCGACAAGGTGGTCCACGTCGACCAGTCGCCGATCGGCCGCACCCCGCGCTCGAACCCGGCCACCTACACCGGCGTGTTCGACCACGTGCGCAAGCTGTTCGCCGCGACCGCCGAGGCGAAGGTCCGCGGCTACCAGCCGGGCCGGTTCTCCTTCAACGTCAAGGGCGGCCGGTGCGAGGCCTGCTCCGGCGACGGCACCATCAAGATCGAGATGCAGTTCCTGCCCGACGTCTACGTGCCGTGCGAGGTGTGCCACGGGGCGCGCTACAACCGCGAGACCCTCGACGTGCACTACAAGGGCAAGACCATCGCCGAGGTGCTCGACATGCCGATCGAGGAGGGCCTGGAGTTCTTCGAGGCGATCCCGGCGATCCGGCGCCACCTGCAGACGCTCAACGACGTCGGTCTCGGTTACGTCCGGCTCGGCCAGCCCGCCCCGACCCTGTCCGGCGGTGAGGCGCAGCGCGTGAAACTCGCATCCGAGCTCCAGCGACGCTCGACCGGGCGTACCATCTACGTGCTCGACGAGCCGACGACCGGCCTGCACTTCGAGGACATCCGCAAGCTCCTCGGCGTGCTCGGCCGTCTCGTCGACGGGGGCAACACGGTCATCGTGATCGAGCACAACCTCGACGTCATCAAGACCGCCGACTGGATCATCGACATGGGTCCGGAAGGCGGCTCCCGCGGCGGCACCGTCGTCGCCACGGGGACGCCAGAGGACGTCGCCAAGGTGGAGGAGAGCCACACCGGCCAGTTCCTCGCCAAGATCCTCGGCTGACCGGAGTCGTCGCCTGGTGCTCATGGTGCTGGTGGTGCGAGAGGGAAACTTTCGCACTGCCGTTGAACCGAACCGCCGATTCCTCCGTGCAAAGGGGGAACGTCCCCAAAGCCAAGGAGGAGTCTCATGCCGTTCGATCCGTCCACGCCCGGACCGGAGTCCACCCGCCGGGGGATGCTGGTGGGAGTCGGTCTCGTCGGCCTCGCCGGCACACTGACCGCCTGCGGAGGCTCGAAGGACGACTCGTCGGCCGACGCCTCCCAGGGCAGCGGGAGCCAGAGCGGCGGGGGCCAGAGCGGTGGCAGCCTGGGCAAGACCTCCGACATCCCGGTCGGCGGCGGCAAGATCTTCAAAGACGAGAAGGTCGTGGTGACCCAGCCCAAGCAGGGCGAGTTCAAGGCCTTCAGCGCCATCTGCACCCACCGCGGCTGCTCCGTGGGCTCCGTCTCGGGCGGACAGATCCACTGCCCGTGCCACGGCAGCGCCTTCAACGTGACCGACGGCTCCGTCGCCAACGGTCCTGCCGACAAGCCCCTTCCGTCCAAGAACGTCACCGTCCAGAACGGCGAGCTGAAGCTCGCCTGACCCACGCCACGTCGGACGGCCAAGGCCCGTCCCACCCGGGCGCCGAGCCGCACGGCCCGGCGCCCGGTCGCGCGTCCTGAGCTGCGGCCTGCGCTCATGCCTGCGAGGTGCGGGCGGAGGTCTGTCGGTGGTGGCTGGCATGCTTCGCGGCATGACCGACGTACCCGAGGAGAACCACGCGCGTCCGCTGAGCGGTGATCCGCGCGTCCCGCCGCCGCCCACGGCCGGGGAGCGAGAGACGCTCACCGCGTTCCTCGACTGGCACCGCCGGACGTTCGCGCTCAAGTGCGCCGGTGTCCCGGCGATGCGCCTGTCGGACCGAGGCGTGCCGCCGTCCGGGCTCAGCCTGCACGGGCTGCTCCGGCACCTGGCCGCGGTCGAGCGGTGGTGGTTCGCCATCCAGTTCGCCGGCGAGGACCTGCCGATGCTCTACTACTCCGACGACGATCCCGACCAGGACTTCGACTCTCTCGACGGCGACGCCGGGGAGGCGTTCGCCCTCTGGGAGGCCGAGTGCCGAAGGTCACGCGCGATCGTCGACCGGGCCGCCTCGCTCGACGTGACCGGTGTACGGCAGCGGACCGGAGAGCCGTTCTCGCTCCGCTGGCTCCTCGTCGACATGATCGCGGAGTACGCCCGGCACAACGGCCACGCCGACCTCCTGCGTGAACGCGCCGACGGTGTCACGGGATACTGAGATGACGACGATCACCGTGGCGGAGGGCCGTACGGGCCGGCACCGGAGCGGCCGACGCGGCCTCCGTCGTCCCCGCGCGGCACTAGGCTGACGGACGTGGCAGATCCGGCGACGTACCGGCCCGCGCCTGGGACCATCCCCGAATCGCCCGGGGTGTACCGGTTCCGTGACCCGGGCGGCAGGGTCATCTACGTGGGCAAGGCGAAGAACCTGCGTGCCCGGCTCAACTCCTACTTCGCGGACTTCGCCGGCCTGCATCCGCGCACCCAGACGATGCTGCAGACCGCGGCCGGGGTCGAGTGGACCGTGGTCGGCACCGAGGTCGAGGCCCTGCAGCTGGAGTACTCCTGGATCAAGGAGTTCGACCCCCGCTTCAACGTCAAGTACCGCGACGACAAGTCCTATCCCTACCTCGCGGTGACGATGAACGAGGACGTCCCGCGGGTGCAGGTGATGCGCGGCGCGAAGAAGAAGGGCGTCCGCTACTTCGGCCCGTACTCCCACGCGTGGGCGATCCGGGAGACCGTCGACCTGCTGCTGCGGGTCTTCCCGGTCCGCACGTGCTCGGCCGGGGTGTTCCGGCGGCAGCGGCAGATGGGCCGGCCCTGCCTGCTCGGCGACATCGGCAAGTGCTCGGCCCCCTGCGTCGGCCGCGTCACCGAGGAGGCGCACCGGGAGATCGCCGAGGACTTCTGCGACTTCATGGCCGGCGACACCGCGCGGTTCATCAAGGCGCTGGAAAAGGACATGCGCGCCGCGGCGGGGGAGCAGGAGTACGAGCGCGCGGCGCGCCTGCGCGACGACATCCGTGCCCTGCAGCGCGCCCTGGAAAAGCAGTCGGTGGTCCTCGGCGACAACACCGACTGCGACGTCATCGCGCTGGCCGACGACCAGCTCGAGGCCGCCGTCCAGGTGTTCTACGTCCGGGGCGGGCGCATCCGTGGTCAGCGCGGCTGGGTCGTCGACAAGGTCGAGGACATCTCCACCGGCGACCTGGTCGAGCAGTTCGTCCTCCAGATGTACGGCGACGTGGCCGGCGACGCGGTGCCGCGCGAGATCCTCGTGCCGGCGCTGCCGCCCGAGCCGGACGCCGTGGTCGAGCTCCTCGCCGAGCACCGCGGCGGCCGGGTCGACCTGCGGGTGCCGCGCCGGGGCGACAAGAAGACGCTTCTGGAGACCGTCGAGCGCAACGCCAAAGAGGCGTTCAAGCAGCACAAGACGCGCCGGGCCGCCGACCTGACCAGCCGCAGCAAGGGGCTCCAGGAGATCCAGGACGCCCTCGAGCTCGACCAGGCGCCGCTGCGCATCGAGTGTTTCGACGTGTCCAACCTCCAGGGCACCCACGTGGTCGCCTCGATGGTGGTGTTCGAGGACGGCCTGCCCCGCAAGAGCGAATACCGGCGGTTCTCCATCAAGACCGTCGAGGGTCAGGACGACGTCCGCTCCATCAACGAGGTGATCACCCGCCGGTTCCGGCGCTACCTGGAGGAGACCGAACGCACCGGCGAGCTCGACGTCCTCGGTGAACGCGAGGAGGGCGGGCCGATCGACCCCGAGACCGGAAAGCCGCGTAAGTTCGCCTACCCGCCCAACCTCGTGGTCGTCGACGGCGGAGCGCCGCAGGTGGCCGCCGCCCAGCGGGCACTGGACGAGCTCGGCATCGACGACGTCAGCCTGTGCGGCATCGCCAAGCGCCTGGAGGAGATCTGGCTGCCCGGCGAGGAGGACCCGGTCATCCTGCCGCGCAACAGCGAGGGTATGTACCTCCTGCAGCGGGCGCGCGACGAGGCCCACGACTTCGCCATCCGGTTCCACCGCACCAAGCGTTCGAAGGGCATGATCGTAAGTGAGCTCGACGCCGTGCCGGGACTGGGGCCGAGCCGGCGCACCGCCCTGATCAAGCACTTCGGGTCGGTGAAGATGCTCAAGGAGGCCGGACCCGAGCAGATCGCCGAGGTTCCGGGCATCGGACGCCGCACCGCTGAGAGCATTGTGGCGGCACTGCACGCGCAGGACGGGGGAACAGGCACATGAGACACAGCACGGCGCCGTCGGGCGGTGGGGCGTGAACACCGCGGCGGCCAACATCGGCGGCACCCCGCAGGTGCCCGACATCGTGATCGTCACCGGCATGTCCGGCGCTGGCCGCAGCACGGCGGCCAAGTCCCTGGAGGACCTCGACTGGTTCGTCGTCGACAACCTGCCGCCCGGCCTGCTCGCCACCATGGCCGACCTCGCCGAGCGCGGGCAGGGCGCGGTGCCCCGCATCGCGGTCGTCGTCGACGTGCGCAGCCGGGCCTTCACCACCGACCTGCAGTCGGCGTTCGACGAGCTGGAGGCGCGCGGCGCGCATCCCCGCGTGGTGTTCCTGGAGGCCTCCGACGAGGTGCTGGTCCGCCGGTTCGAGAGCGTGCGCCGCCCGCACCCGCTCCAGGCCGACGGGCGCATCGTCGACGGCATCGCCCGCGAGCGCGAGCTCCTGCGCGAGGTGCGCGCCGAGGCCGACCTGGTCATCGACACCAGCGCGCTCAACGTCCACGAGCTGCGCGGCAAGATCGTGAGCTTCTTCGGCGGCGAGGGCAACGAGTCGAGCCTGCGCGCCACCGTGGTGTCCTTCGGCTACAAGTACGGCCTGCCGGTCGACGCCGACCTCGTGGTCGACTGCCGGTTCCTGCCCAACCCGCACTGGATCCCCGAGCTGCGCCCCCACACCGGGCGCGACGCCCCCGTCCGCGACTACGTCCTGTCCCAGCCGGGCGCCAAGGAGTTCCTCGACGCCTACACCGAGGTGCTGCGCCTCCTGGTGCGGGGATACGAACGCGAGGGCAAGCACTATGTGACGCTCGCGGTCGGCTGCACCGGCGGCAAGCACCGCAGCGTCGCGATGGCCGAACAGCTCGGGGGCCGGCTCCGCGACGAGGGCCTGGACCTCCAGGTCGTCCACCGGGATCTCGGACGGGAATGACACGACGTGGACTCCCCCAAGGTCGTCGCCCTCGGCGGCGGGCACGGGCTGTTCGCCTCCCTGTCCGCGCTGCGACGCGTGACCGACCACCTGACGGCCGTCGTCACGGTCGCCGACGACGGGGGGTCGAGCGGGCGCCTGCGCCGCGAGCTCGGCGTCCTGCCGCCGGGCGACCTGCGCATGGCGCTCGCCGCGCTGTGCGGCGACGACGACTGGGGGAGCACCTGGAGCGAGGTCGTCCAGCATCGCTTTCTGAGCCAGGGCGAGCTGCACGGGCACGCGGTCGGCAACCTGCTGATCGTCGCCCTGTGGGAGCTGCTCGACGACCCGGTGGCCGGTCTCGACTGGATGGGCCGGCTGCTGCGCGCCGAAGGCCGGGTGCTGCCGATGGCCTCGGTGCCGCTCGACATCGTCGCCGAGGTCCGGGGGGCCGACCCGGCGGCGCCGGAGGAGATCTCACGCGTTCGCGGCCAGGTGGCCTGCGCCAAGACGCCCGGTAAGGTGCTGAGCGTCTCGCTCGTGCCCGAAGACCCGCCGGCCTGCCCGGAGGCCCTGCGCGCGGTCGAGGAGGCCGACTGGGTGATCTTCGGGCCGGGCTCCTGGTTCACCAGCGTGCTGCCGCACCTGAAGGTGCCCGAGCTGGCCGACGCGCTGCACCGCACCCGCGCGAAACGGCTGGTCGCGCTCAACCTCGCGCCGCAGCCGGGGGAGACCGACGACTTCTCGCCCCAGACGCATCTGGAGGTCCTGCGCGCCCACGCGCCCGAGCTGAAGATCGATGTGGTGCTCGCCGACCGGAATCTCGTCGATGAGCCCGATGTTCTGGAAAAGGCCGTCCGTACCCTCGGAGGCAGGCTGGCCCTCGCCGACGTGGCCGCGGAAGATGGATCTCCACGGCATGATCCGGCACGGTTGGCCCAAGCGTTCGCACAGATCTTCGTCAGCGGCCACGTGACGCGGCGAGATTCGGCGAGACTGCCCTGACGGAGTTCTACAGGGGGAGGATCACATCAATGGCGATGACCGGCGTGGTGAAGGACGAGCTGAGCAGGCTGTCCGTCATGAAGCCGTGCTGCCGCAAGTCCGAGGTGTCGACGCTGCTGCGCTTCGCCGGTGGACTGCACATTGTGAGCGGCCGGATCGTGATAGAGGCCGAGCTCGACACCGGAGCCGCGGCGCGACGTCTGCGCAAGGACCTCGCCGAGGTCTTCGGTCACACCTCCGACGTCGTGGTGCTCGCCCCGAGCGGGCTGCGCAAGGGCAACCGCTACGTCGTACGGGTCTTCCGCGACGGTGAGTCGCTGGCCCGCCAGACCGGGCTGATCGACAACAACGGCCGTCCGGTGCGCGGCCTGCCGCGGCACGTGGTGGCGGGCGCCGCCTGCGACGCCGAGTCCGCGTGGCGGGGGGCGTTCCTGGCCCACGGGTCGCTGACCGAGCCGGGCCGCTCGATGTCGCTGGAGGTGACCTGCCCCGGCCCGGAGGCCGCGCTGGCGCTCGTCGGTTCGGCCCGGAGGCTGCGGATCCACGCCAAGGCCCGCGAGGTCCGCGGCGTCGACCGCGTGGTCGTCCGCGACGGCGACGCGATCTCGGCGCTGCTGACCCGGCTGGGCGCCCACGACTCGGTGCTCGCGTGGGAGGAGCGCCGCATGCGCCGCGAGGTGCGCGCGACGGCCAACCGCCTGGCCAACTTCGACGACGCGAACCTCCGCCGCTCGGCCCGTGCCGCGGTCGCCGCCGGCGCCCGGGTCGCCCGCGCGCTGGAGATCCTCGCCGACGACGCGCCCGAGCACCTCGTGGCGGCCGGCCGCCTGCGCCTGGAGCACAAGCAGGCCTCGCTGGAGGAGCTCGGCCAGCTCGCCGACCCGCCGCTGACCAAGGACGCCATCGCCGGCCGGATCCGGCGGCTGCTGGCCATGGCCGACAAGCGCGCCATGGACCAGGGCATCGCCGGCACCGAGGCCAACGTCACCGCCGACATGCTCGCCCCCTGATCGCGGCGAACGCGAGGAGGGCCCGGCACGCCAGGCGTGCCGGGCCCTCCTCGCCTTCCGGAACTCTCAGAGACCGTTGGGGGAAACCCTCGTCCCAGGCGGCAGGGCAGGGGGTCCCCACGGGCTCTCGGAGGCTGCCCGGAACCTCGCCGGTCGCGAGCGGCGCCTTGGACGCCGCGCGGCGGGGCATGAGTCCCGGGCGGACTCTCAGCGCGGCGGGTACTGCTGTCCCTGGCCGGGCTGTCCTCCGTACTGCTGCCCGCCGTAGGGTTGCTGCCCCGGCCCGTACGGCTGCGGGTTCTGGCCGTACGGCTGCTGCGGGCCCGGGTACGCCGGGCCGGCCGGCTGCTGCGGCGCGTACGGCTGCTGGGGAGCCGCCGCGTACGGCGCGGGCGCGGCCGCCATCGCCCGGGCGGCCTGGATGCGCCGGAACGTCATGCTGAACGCCGCGACGGCGCCGATCGCCCAGAACAGGTACGTCTTCCCGTCGAGCGAGTCGAAGTACACCTTCGGGTGGTGCACCTCGACGCTGAGCACCTCGGAGAAGCCGTGGTGACTCTCGTGAGCCACGTACGCGGGGATCGCGAGGAACTCCCCGAGCGCGCAGCCGATGATCGTGAACAGGGCCGCCACCAGGGCGATGCCCGTGCTCGACGGCCGGGCCGCGAACATGGTCAGGCCGACCAGGGCTCCCACCCCGATCGCCACGAGGCTGAACTCGTGCGCGGTGACCACGGTGATGACCGCCCAGAGGGCGGCACCGAGGATCATCGCGAGGAAACCCAGGACGATGGCTTTGCCGTTGCCCCCACTCGGGCGCGCCGACGATTCGTGCATGACACCTACCTTGCCGTTCTGTGGGCGCAGGCAGGCATTCACCTGGTGAATCAGCGCCCCACCCTTGATACGTGCTGGGTTTGATGGACGGATGATGCGGATGGTTCCGGGCAATTTGGTCTAGACCACGACTGGACCAACATGGTCTAGACCAATTAGGCTGCCTCTGGTTCGCCGCCCGCCATGGATGTTGGCTCCCGGCCGGGCGGCGGACCGATCGCCCCGGCGCCGCGGTGACGAGTTCCCCGCCCGGGTTCGATAAGGTCGGTTCTGAAAAACATCAAGTCACTGCCCCGGTAGACGACGCCGGGGGACGAAGGAGATTGGTGCCGTGACCATCCGGGTTGGCGTGAACGGCTTCGGTCGTATCGGCCGTAACTTCTGGCGCGCTCTCAACGCGGCCGGCGGCGATGTCGAGGTCGTGGCGGTCAACGACCTCACCGACAACGCCACGCTCGCTCACCTGCTCAAGTACGACAGCATCCTCGGCCGGCTGCCGGAGGACGTGAAGGCGGGCGCCGACGAGATCACCGTGGGCGGCCACACCATCAAGGCCTTCGCGGAGCGCGACCCGGCCAAGCTGCCGTGGGGCGACCTCGGCGTGGACATCGTCGTCGAGTCGACCGGCCTGTTCACCGACGCCACCAAGGCCAAGGTGCACGCCGACAACGGCGCGAAGAAGGTCATCATCTCCGCGCCGGCCAAGAACGAGGACGTCACGATCGTCCTGGGCGTGAACGACGACGCGTACGACCCCGCCCAGCACACGATCATCTCGAACGCCTCCTGCACCACCAACTGCCTGGGCCCGATGGCCAAGGTGATCAACGACACGTTCGGCATCGAGCGTGGCCTGATGACCACGATCCACGCCTACACCCAGGACCAGAACCTCCAGGACGGCCCGCACAAGGACCTGCGCCGCGCCCGCGCCGCCGCGCTCAACGTCGTGCCGACCAGCACCGGCGCCGCCAAGGCGATCGGCCTGGTGCTGCCCGAGCTCAAGGGCAAGCTCGACGGCTACGCCCTGCGCGTCCCGGTCCCGACCGGCTCGGCCACCGACCTGACCGCCACGCTGTCGCGCGAGACCACGGTCGAGGAGGTCAACAACGCGCTCCGCGCCGCCGCCGAGGGCCCGCTGCGCGGCATCCTCACCTACACCGAGGACCCGATCGTCTCCAGCGACATCGTCACCGACCCGGCGTCCTGCATCTTCGACGCGGGCCTGACCAAGGTGATCGGCGACCAGATCAAGGTCGTCGGCTGGTACGACAACGAGTGGGGCTACTCCAACCGCCTCGTCGACCTCGTCAAGCTCGTGGGTGCGAGGCTCTGACCCCGATGCGAACGATCGATGAGCTCGGTGACGTCCGCGGCAAGCGGGTCCTGGTCCGCTCGGACCTGAACGTCCCGCTCGCCGACGGCGTGATCGGCGACGACGGCCGCATCCGCGCCAGCGTGCCCACCATCAACGAGCTCGCGGAGAAGGGCGCACGCGTCATCGTGTGCGCCCATCTCGGGCGACCGAAGGGAAAGCCGCAGCCGGAGTTCTCGCTGAAGCCGGTCGCGGCCCGCCTGGGCGAGCTGCTCGGCCGCGAGGTCCGCTTCGCCGACGACACGGTGGGTGAGTCCGCCAAGGCCACGGCCGAGGCGCTCGCCGACGGCGAGGTCGCCCTGCTGGAGAACCTCCGCTTCAACGCGGGGGAGACCAGCAAGGACGACGCCGAGCGCGGCGCGTTCGCCGACGCCCTGGCCGGTCTCGCCGAGCTGTACGTCGGCGACGGCTTCGGCGCGGTGCACCGCAAGCACGCCAGCGTCTACGACGTGCCGCAGCGGCTCCCGCACGCGGCCGGCGGGCTGGTCGCCGCCGAGGTCGAGGTGCTCAAGCAGCTCACCGAGGACCCCAAGCGCCCGTACGCCGTGGTCCTCGGCGGCGCGAAGGTCTCCGACAAGCTCGGCGTGATCGCCAACCTGCTCGGCAAGGTCGACCGCCTCCTCATCGGCGGTGGCATGGCCTACACCTTCCTGAAGGCCCAGGGCCACGAGGTCGGCAACTCCCTCCTGCAGGAGGACCAGCTCGACCAGGTCAGCGGCTTCCTCAAGGAGGCCGAGCAGCGTGGTGTCGAGCTCGTGCTGCCGGTCGACGTGCTGGCCGCGACCGAGTTCGCCGCCGACGCGCCGCACGAGGCCGTCGACGCGACCGCGATCCCGGCCGACCGTGAGGGCCTCGACATCGGCCCCCGCACGCGCGAGCTGTTCGCGAGCAAGCTCGCCGACGCGGCGACGGTGTTCTGGAACGGCCCGATGGGCGTGTTCGAGTTCGACGCCTTCTCCGGCGGCACCCGGGCGGTGGCCGAGGCCCTGATCGCCGCGGGCGCGTTCACCGTCGTCGGCGGCGGCGACTCGGCGGCGGCCGTACGCAAGCTGGGTCTGCCCGAAGACGGGTTCTCGCACATCTCGACCGGCGGCGGCGCGAGCCTCGAGTACCTCGAAGGCAAGACGCTGCCCGGCCTGGCCGCTCTGGAGGACTGACCGTGGCGCCGAAGAGTGCCGTCGGCGAGGGGGGCCGCAAGCCCCTCATCGCCGGCAACTGGAAGATGAACCTCAACCACCTCGAGGCGATCGCGCACGTCCAGAAGCTGGCGTTCGGCCTCAAGGAGGCCGACTACGAGGCGGCCGACGTCGCGGTGCTCCCGCCGTTCACCGACATCCGCAGCGTGCAGACGCTGGTGGACGCCGACCGGCTGGTGCTCAAGTACGGCGCCCAGGACATCTCGGCGCACGAGAAGGGCGCCTACACCGGCGAGGTGTCGGGCGCGATGCTCGCCAAGCTCGGCTGCACCTATGTGCTCGCCGGGCACTCCGAGCGCCGTGAGTACCACCGCGAGGACGACGCGCTCGTCAACGCGAAGGTGAAGGCGGCGTTCAAGCACGAGCTGACGCCGATCCTGTGCGTCGGGGAGGGTCTGGAGATCCGCCAGGCGGCCGAGCACCTGTCGCACACGCTCGGCCAGCTCGACGGCGCGTTGGAGAAGGTGCCCGCGGACCAGGCCCGGCAGATTGTCATCGCCTACGAGCCGGTCTGGGCCATCGGTACCGGTGAGGTCGCCACTCCCGACGACGCGCAGGAGGTGTGCGGCGCGATCCGTACACGCCTCGCCGAGTTGTACAGTGGAGATCTCGCCGATCAGGTGCGCATCCTCTACGGCGGTTCCGTCAAGGGTGACAACATCGCCGGCATCATGGCGCAGTCCGACATCGACGGAGCACTCGTCGGAGGCGCGAGCCTCGATGCCGGTGAGTTCATCAAGATCTGCCGGTTCCGTGAGCGGCTCGCCTGATCTTCGTCACCGGACTGGGCGTTTCTGCTGAGACAGGCGGGGGTAGTGACGTACCCTCGGAACGGATGACCTGAATACGCGACTATTCCCCGCGCCCGGCGGGGTTAATCACGAAAGCGCTGAACTGCTGTGATCATCGGAACTTCCATCGTCCTCATCATCACGAGCGCGCTGATGGTGTTGCTCGTCCTCCTCCACAAGGGCAAGGGCGGTGGCCTGTCGGATCTGTTCGGTGGCGGTATCAGCTCATCGCTGGGCGGGTCGTCCGTGGTCGAGCGCAACCTCGACCGGCTCACGATCGGCACGGGCATCATCTGGTTCCTGTCGATCATCGCCCTGGGCCTGCTGTTCGCACACGGCCACCACGGCTGATCCGCGGCACAGGCATACCGGCCAGGCAGTGTTGACGGCCGTCGCGTCCTCGTCGCGACGGCAGGAATAACGAGGAGTACTCCGTGGGTAGTGGCAACGCCATTCGGGGCAGCCGCGTCGGTGCCGGCCCGATGGGAGAGGCCGAGCGCGGTGAAGCGGCACCCCGGGTGTGGGTGACGTTCTACTGCGCGAACCGGCACGAATCCCGGCCGAGCTTCGCGACCGACGTCGCCGTACCGGACCAGTGGGACTGCCCCCGCTGCGGTTTCCCCGCCGGCAAGGACCCCCAGAACCCCCCTGCGCCCCCGCGCAACGAGCCGTACAAGACGCACCTCGCGTACGTGAAGGAGCGGCGCAGCGACGCCGACGGTGAGGCCATCCTCGAGGAGGCCCTCACCAAGCTCCGCAACGAGCGGGCCGCCATCCAGGCCGCCATGGAGCGCGCCCGCAACTAGGCATGGCCGCGACGGCCCGGTGCACGCCTCGTGCGTCCACCGGGCCGTCGCCGTTGATGCCTGTCCCACCGCCAGGCACCGCGCCGGCCTCTAGTGTGGGGGCGTGAGCCGGTGGACCTGTCCGGAGTGCGACCGCGAGTTCGGGCGTGCCGGGCAGTCGCACGTGTGCGTGCCCGGCTGCACGGTCGATGAGTGCTTCGCCCCGTGGCCCGAGAGCTACCGGGAGATCTACGACCGGGTGGTCGATCACCTTGCCACGCTGGGACCCGTCCACGCCGACGCGGTCGGGGTCGGGGTCTTCCTCAAGAGCGACCGCAAGCTCGCCGAGGTACGCCCCAAGGCCCGGTCGCTCAACCTCTGGCTGTTCCTGCCGCGCCCGGTCGAGCACCCGCGGATCGCGCGCCGCCTGCCCGTCTCCGGCGACCGTACGATGCACGTCCTGAAGTTGCTGGACCCCGCCGACGTCGACGACCAGGTCTGTGCCTGGCTCGGCGAGTCCTTCGACGCCGCCACTGACTGATCCGCGGGCGGCTACCATGGGTGGCCTCGCGACTGGCGCGTCGAGGTGGAGTTCACCACCGGGGAGCGAAGCAGTCCGGCACCGCGCGCCTGGGTGTCTGGAGCCGCAAGGAGGCTTCATGCACCAGCCACGTCTGTCCCATCTCACCGACGCCGATCCGGCCGTCGCCGAGCTCATCGAGGCCGAGGCGACGCGCCAGCACGACAAGATCCGGCTGATCGCGTCGGAGAACTACGTCTCGCCCGCCGTGCTGGAGGCCACCGGCTCGGTCCTGACCAACAAGTACTCCGAGGGCTATCCGGGCAAGCGCTACTACGAGGGCCAGCAGGTCATCGACCCGGTGGAGGAGCTGGCCCAGGAGCGCGCCCGTGTGCTGTTCGGCGTCCCGCACGCCAACGTCCAGCCGTACTCCGGCTCGCCCGCCAACCTCGCGGTGCACCTGGCGTTCATGGAGCCCGGCGACACCTTCCTGTCGCTGGAGCTCGCCCACGGCGGTCACCTGACCCACGGGTCGCCGGTGTCGATCTCCGGCAAGTGGCTGCGTCCCGTGCACTACGGGGTCGGCCGCACCACCGGGCGGGTCGACATGGACGAGGTACGCGACCTCGCGCGCAAGGAACGCCCGAAGGTCATCTTCTGTGGCGGCACGGCGATCCCGCGCACGATCGACTTCCCCGCGTTCGCCGAGATCGCCCGGGAGACCGGAGCCGTTCTCGTCGCCGACATCGCGCACATCGCGGGTCTGGTCGCCGGGGGAGCGCACCCGTCCCCGGCCGGCCACGCCGACGTGATCACCACGACGACCCACAAGACCCTGCGCGGCCCGCGCGGCGCGATGATCATGACGACCGAGGAGCACGCCACCGCGATCGACAAGGCGATCTTCCCCGGGCTGCAGGGCGGCCCGCACAACCACACGACCGCGGCGATCGCCGTGGCGCTGGGCGAGGCCGCCCGGCCGGAGTTCCGCACCTACGCCCAGCAGGTCGTCGCGAACGCCAAGGCCCTCGCGGCCGCGCTGACGGCCCGCGGCTTCGACCTCGTCTCCGGCGGCACCGACAACCACCTGATCCTCATCGACCTGACCGCCAAGAACATCGCCGGCAAGCCGGCGGCCAAGGCGCTCGACCTCGCCGGCATCGAGCTCAACTTCAACACGGTGCCCTTCGACCCGCGCAAGCCGTGGAGCCCGTCGGGCATCCGCCTCGGCACGGCGGCGATCACCACCCGTGGCCTCACCGAGGAGCACATGACCTCCGTCGCCGAGTGGATCGACCGCGCGGTCACGGCGGCGGAGGACGGACCCGCGCTCGAGAAGATCGCGGGCGAGGTCCAGGACCTGCTGAACGGCTTCCCGATGCCAGGATGGGCGCCCGCCCGCTGACACGGCGACGCCGGCGCGGGCGGGCCCGGCGGGTCCCGCCCGCGCGAACGGCCGGGGCTCTCAAGGCCGTATGAGGCAAGACCCCGCGCGTCCCTGGGTGGATGACGGATGATGTCGGCGTGTCCCGACATGACGCCCGTACCGCACCCTCCCCGGCGAAGGGACACGCGAGTCCGTACGCGACCGGCGGTGGCGGGACGGTGCTGGAGCACGCCTACGGTGCGCTCCTGCTCGCCGCGTTGCTCCAGCGGAGTCCGGTACGCGGCCTCGGCGACGACGTCACCCCGGTCGCCGTGGAGTTCCAGCAGGGGGCCGACCACGCGGTCGACGACCTTCTCGTGGTCGGGGAGTGCCCCACCGGGACCAGACGGCTTTCGATCGGGGTCCGCCGCGCCCCGACGGTCGGCGCCGGCAGCTCCGCGTTCGTCGGCCTGCTGGCCGACTACCTGCGCCTGCTCGTGCGCCGGTACGACGACATCGACGCCGACCGCTGGCGGCTGGGCCTCGCCGTCGCCGCACCGCACCCCGCGTCGGCGGAGGTGGCGACGCTGGCGTGGATCGCCCGCCGGCAGCGTTCCGACGAGCGGTTCCGTGCGGCCGTGGCCGCGCCGCGTGCGACGACGGGCAAGGTCCGGCAGCGGCTGCGCGGCCTCGACGCGGCGGTCGCGGCGGCGGCCACCGAGGCCGGGATCCACGCCCGAGGCCCCGGAGAGCTGACCTGGCCGCTGCTCCGCGCACTCCGGATCATCCACCTGTCCCTCGAAGGCGACGATCCCGCCGACCGCTCCCGCGTCGTCACCGACCTCATACGCGTCACCGGCGACGCCACGTCGGCCACCGACCTTGTGGCGGCAGCTTCTCGAGCTGTCGGCGGGCTACGCCCAGGCCGCCGCGACGGTCGACCGCCGTCTGCTCCTCCGCGACCTCGGCACCCGGATCGGCCGGGGCGCCGCCGGCGGCCGGGAGGCGGAACCGGCCGCCGTCCTGGTGGCCGAGGCCGACCCGCGGCGGCTCGGCGTGCACGCCTCGATCCGCGTCGACGGCGGCGACCTGCCGTCCTATGTCCCGCGCGATGTCGACGACGGCGAGAAGGGCGTCCGTGCGCTGGTGACCAAGGCGGCCGGCCAGGGCGGATTCGTGCTGCTCGCCGGGGGTTCCTCGGCCGGCAAGACCCGCTGCGCCTACGAAGCCGTCCGCGCCGTGTGCCCGGACTGGTACCTGGTCCATCCGTCCGGCCCGGCGGAGGCCGCCGGGCCGGCCGCCCGTCCGCCTCGCCGCACGGTTGTGTGGCTGGATGAGATCCAGCGCTACCTCGGCGAGCAGGGGCTGACGGGTGCCGTCGTACGCGGGCTGCTGGACGCGCCGTCGCCGGTCGTGATCATCGGGACGATCCGGGCGGACTCCTACCTGGAGTTCACCAGGCCGCCGGCCGCCGGCGGCTCCGATCGCCACGCTCACGAGCGCGACGTTCTCGGCCTGGCCGAGGTCGTCCACGTCGGAGACGAGTTCAGTGCGGCCGAGCGGAGCCGTGCCGAGGCCGTCGCCGGCACCGACCTGCTTCTCGCCACGGCTCTCTACACCGACGGCCACGGGGTCACGCAGAACCTCGTGGCGGCGCCGCGGCTCGTCCGGCAATGGGAGATCGCCAGGGCGGCGCACCCGTACGCCTGGGCGATACTCTCGGCCGCCGTCGACCTACGGACGCTGGGAGCGGAGTCTCCCCTGCCGGAAGCGCTGCTGCGCGATGCCGCTCCGGGCTACTGCACGGAACGGCAGCGGGCCGAGGCCCCCGCCGACTGGTTCGAACGCGGCCTCGCGTACGCGACCCGGGAGCTGGGCGGTGCCGCCGCCGCGCTGTCGCCCGTCGGCGGCCCGGAGATGGGGCACACGGCCGGATACAAGATCGCTGACTACCTGTGGGAGAACGTGGGGCCGACACGCGGCGCGCGGCGCGTCCCGGCCGGCGTCTGGGACGCCGCCCTGGCCCACCTGGAGAACCCCGGCGACGTGTTCCGGGTGGCGCGGAGCGCGAGCGCGCGGATGCTGTACCGGTACGCGATACCCCTGTACCGGCGTGCGGCCGACGCCGGTGATCTTCGAGCCGCGGAGGCATGGGCCGTCCACACCGGCGATCCCGCCGGGCTGGCCCGCCTGCGGGCCCGCGTCGACACGGAGGAGGCGCCCTTCGACGACTTCCGGCGAGCCGCCGGGCCCGCCTCAGACCTAGCGGAGGCGTTCATACGGCTCGGCAGGCCGGATCGGCTCCGTGCGCTGCACCGCCGGGCCGCGGGATCCGGCCACGGCTGGGAGCTGGGCGAGCGGTTCGCTCAGATGCTGGCCGACCGCGGCGCCGTCGACGAGCTCCGGGCGCTCGCGGACCGGGGCGATGACTCCGCCGCCCGGTGGCTCGCGAACCTCCTCGCCCGGCGGCGCGACCCCGGCGAGCTGCGTGCGCGTGCCCGGATCGAGACCGGCGTCGTCCACCCCGTCGCGGCGTCGTATGGTCGCCAGACGGCCGCGCGCGAGCGGCTGACGGAGTACCTGATACGCCGTGGCGAGCTCGGGGAGGTGGCGAGAAGAGCGGATGGGCTCGCCGCCGCGCGGCTGTTCAAGGTGCTCCGCGCCCGCGGTGATGTGCCCGGGATGCGGCGTCTCTGCGATGAGCACGGCGGCCGGTTCGCGGAGGAACTGGCCGAGGTGCTCGCTCATCGGGACGACGGCGAAGGGTTGCTGTCGCTGGCCGCGAACGCGTCGGGGTCGTTTCTCCTCGGACTGGCGATGGTGCTGCGGGACCGCGGCGTCATCGACGAGCTCCGGGCCTTCTCCGCGTACGACGAGAACGGCCCGGGCTGGCTGCCCGACATCCTCGCCGACCGCGGTGAGTCGGCCGCGCTCGCGGAGTACGCGGCCGAGAGCGTATGGGGTGTCTTCGCGCTCTCGACCGTGCTCGGATGCCGTGGTGACCTGGCCGGGCTCCGCGCGCTCGCCGACGGGGACATCGACGAGCTGGGGGAGCCCCGGCTGCACGACTTCCTGCTCCATCGCGGTGCCTTCGACGAACTGGAGTCCAGGGCTCGTGCCGGCGACACCACGGCCGCCCGCCGGCTGGCGTACGCGTTCGCCGACCGCGGTGACGTCGACCGGGCGCTGCGCCTTCTGCGGGACCACGGCGACACGTACGACGCGCGGATCACCCGGGAAGACCTGGCCGTCGACCTCGACCGGCTCACCGCCGAGGCCGACGACGGCGACGACGAGGCCGCCGGCCGGCTGGCGACCGCCCTGGTGCGGCGCGGAGAGTTCGACCGGCTGAGAGACCGTGCCGACGGCGGCGACGAGACCGCCTCCCGCCACCTCGCCGACGCCCTCGTCGACCGCGACGAACTCGACGGATTGCGTTCCCTGGCCGACGGAGGCCATCGGTACGCCGCCGAGCGGCTCGCCGACGTCCTGGTCCACCGAGGCCGGACCGACGAACTCGCCGCCCGCGCCGACGACGGCGATCCGGTGGCGGCCCGGCGGCTCTTCGAATGCCTGGTCAACCGCCGTGACCTGGACGCGCTGCGCCGTCGCGCGGAGGCCGGAGACGCCATGGCGGGAGAGCGCCTGAGCAGGATGGCCGCCGCTCGCGGCGACATCGACCGGCTACGCGCGGAGGCCGGACGCGACCTCCGCGCGGCGGAGCGGCTGGCCAAGGTCCTCGCCGACCGCGGCGAGATCGACGAGCTGGAGGCGCTCGTCGACGGCGGCGGCTACCTGTTGCGGGATCGGCTGGCCGGGCTCCTGGCTGACCGCGGTGAGATCGACCGGCTGCGTGCCCGCGCCACCGCCGGCGACCCGTACGCGCAGGAGGTCCTCGCCGAGGTCCTCGCCGACCGTGGTGACATCGACGAACTGCGTGCCCGCGTCGCGCGGGACCCGGGCGAACACCTGGCCGCCCAGTGCCTGGCCGAGCTGCTCGTCCAGCGAGAACGCCTCGCCGAGGCCCAGCGGATCCTGCTGGAACAGGTCTCCCTCGGCAACCGGCGCGCCGCCCAGTGGCTGCCGGAGCTGCTGGTCCGGCGCGGGCGGCACGAGGAGGCGCGGCGGCTCGCGCGCTACGGGCTCGACACCGACGGGTCCATCGCCGCTCCGCCAGAAGCCCGATGACGCGTCAGGGGGGGATCGCCGCGGCGCCCTAGGAGGCCGGGCCGGGGTCCCAGGAGGGCGGCGCCTCGCCGTCCGGGACGCCGACGCGGAACACGCGCAGCTGCAAGGCGAGCGCGGAGTAGTAGCCGACGAGGGTGACGAGCTCCACCACGGCGGCCCGGCCGAGCGACGCCGTCGCCTCGGCGAACATCGGGGCGGACAGGTCGCCGTCGGCGGCGAGCGCGCGGGCCGTCTCGTGGACGATCCGCTCCCGCGCGTCGGCCAGGACCGGGTCCGCGCCGGTCCGCAGGGCGGTCAGCTCGTCCTCGGTTAGTCCCGCCCGGCGGCCGATGCGCTCGTGTGCGTACCACTCGTAGTCCGAGCGGAGCCGCGCCGCGACGACGAGCGTCGCGATCTCCCGTTCGCGCTTGGTGAAGCTCGTACGGAACCGCAGCGCGGCGCCCAGCTCCTGGAGCGGGTCGCCGACGGCCGGGCTGTAGAGCATGGCGTTGAACGGGCCGAGCAGCCGCCCCTCCTCGTCGACGAACGAGAACACGTTCGCCGGCCGGGGGCCGCCGACGATCGCCTGGTAGACGTCGCGCTGCTCGTCGCTCAGATCGTCCGGATGCAGGGAGGGAAGGCGCGGCTCGTCGATCACGGACAGCACCGTATCGTGGCGCGGCACGGCCGATCCGCGTACGGCGCAGTGACGGGGGAGGCGGGGGCCGGACTATCGTCGAGGGCGGAACCTTCCGGCCGGATGAGAGGGATGGTCACCATGACAGTGCCGTCGTTTCCGCCCGAGTTCCCCTGGGAGCCGTCGCGACCGGAGCCCCGGCGCGATCCCCTCGACCTGCCCCAGCGAGGTCCGCAGACCGGGCCGAGCGCCGCCGACCTGCTGTTCGACCGGCGCATCGTGCTGGCGAACGGCCGGATCGACGGTGACCTCGCGACCGACCTGTCCGCGCGGTTGATCATGCTCGACGGCAGTGGCGACGGGCCGATCGCCCTGCACCTGCGCGCCCCGGACGCCGACCTGGAGGCCGCGTTCGCGGTGGCCGACACGATGGGCGTCCTGTCCTGCCCGGTGAACGTCGTGGTGATCGGCCAGGCGGGCGGGCCCGCCCTGCTGATCCTGGCCGCCGGCCGCAGCCGCGAGATGACGCCGCACGCGACCCTCCTGCTGACCGAGCCGGGCACCGAGACCGGCGGCGCGGCCTCCGACGTCGCGATCCACGAGGAGGAGTACCGGCGGAAGGTCGACGCGTACTACATCCGGCTCGCCGAGGTCACCGGCCGTGAGGTGGACGAGATCCGCGACGACGCGCGGGAGGGCCGCATGTTCACCGCCGAGCAGGCGCGGGAGTACGGCCTCATCCAGGCGATCGCCGGCCATCGCCCCTGATCACGGCCGAAGCGGCACGAGGAGGTCACGACTTCAGCAGGGCGCAGTCGCCGCACAGGCCACCGCCGGGGACGCGGTAGTACAGGCAGCAGCTCCGCCGCCGGAAGCCCTGGGACCCGAGGTCACCCGTGCCGCGCAGCGGCGGTGTCTCCAGCAGTTCCCGTACGAGCCCGGCGCCCGGTGCCGAACTCCCCGGACGCGCGCCGGCCAGCACGGTGAGCGCTCCCGCCAGCGCCGACGCGGCGTTGCCCCACAGCAGGCCCTCCGCGACCGGGGTCACCGCGCGGAGCGCGGCCACCAGCGGGCCCAGGTGGCGGTCGATCACGACCCGGTGCACGGCGGAGGCGTCCGCGGCGAGCCCGGCCACCTCGGGCGCCGCCAGCAGCACCGGGCCCGGCGAGGCCGCGCGCCAGTACGTGCGGGCCGGGTCCAGGTCGGGGACCACGCCGTGCTCCACCGCCGTCGCCAGCACCGGCGACCACAGCCGCCCCGCGATCCCCTGGAACAGCAGCGAGGCCGCGACGCGCTCCTCGCCGGTGCCCAGCCGCGCGCGTGCGGCGGCGATCTGGTCCGGCAGGGCGCGCCCCGCCAGCTCGGTGAACGGCCGCCAGAGCGGATGCCCGGCGATGCCGGGGTCGGTGTCGAGGGCGAAGAACGGACCGATCCGCGCCACGTCGGCGAGCGCCGCCGTGAGTTCTGGCCGGTGCTTCATCACCGCCCGAGCCTGCCGGTTACGGCCCGGCCGGTCAATTCTGGGACGATTGAGGCGTGATCTACGACCATCCCCAGGCGTACGAGCTGGCGTGTTCCTTCCGTGACGTCGGTGCCGAGGTGGACGCCCTGCTCGCGTGGGCGGGTCCGGTGCGTACGGTGCTGGAGCTGGCCGCGGGCCCGGCCGAGCACGCGCGGGAGTTCGCCCGCCGGGGCGTCGCGGCCACCGCCCTGGACCTGAGCCCGGCGATGTGCGCGTACGCGCGCTCGCGGGGAGAGGGCCTGCCGCTGGAGGTGGTGGAGGCCGACATGACCGGGTTCCGGCTCGGCCGCCGGTTCGACCTGGTCGTCACCATGCTCGACTCGACCGCGCACCTCATGACGCTGGACGCCTTCGTGGCGTACCTGTCCCACGTCCGCGAGCACCTGGCCGACGACGGGCTGGCGGTCATCGAGATGAGCCACCCGGCCGACCGGCTCAGTGAGACCCCGCGCGTGTCCAACGCCTGGACGGTCGGCAAGGACGGCGTGAGCGCGCACATTCGCTGGGGCGAGCCCGGCGACGAGCTGGATCCGATCACCCAGGTCGTCAATGACCGGGTGACCATCGCGATCGACGGCGGTGAGGTGATCCAGGGCGTCGTGCCCTACCGCTTCTGGACCGCGACCGAGCTCCAGGCCGCCATCCGCCTCGCGGGCGGCCTCACCGTCGTGGCCCAGTACGGCGACTTCGACGCCGGGGTGTCGCTGGACTCCCCGGACGCCTGGCGCATGATCACTCTCCTGCGCCGCTAGGGCCGGTCGCGAAAGTGCCCTGTGGGAGCCGTGGACCGACCACGATCCGCCGGATGGACGGCTGCATTACCGTGCGCACAACCGGTCCAGTGCCGACTGGCTCTCGTCATCCGCGGCGCGGAAGATCACCATGCGCTGATCCGGATCTTGAAGCGGCGCAAGCACTTCGAACTGCACCGCGATCTCACCGACGTCAGGATGCCGCATCACCTTGTGCCCGCGGCCGTTGACCTTGATGTCCCGCTCGGCCCACAGCCGCGCGAATTCCTCGTCACGAGTGATGAATTCGGCGATGAGGTCGGTCAACGCGCGATCCTCCGGATGCGCGGCCCACGCGGTGCGCAGGTGGGCGATCCCCTCCCGCAGGACGCGTTCCCGGTCGACGTAGAAATCGCGTATCTCCGGATGTATCAGGCACAGCCACATCGCATTGCGCCGCGACGGAGGCAGGGTGTCGAAATCCAGTAGCAGCCTCGTCATCTCGTGGTTCCAGGCCAGGATGTCGAAGCGGTGGTTCATCAGCATGGCCGGCAGCGGCGACAGGTCGGCGACCAGCCGGGCCAGCGCCGGCGCTGCGGTGGTGGCGGGCTCGTCGGCATTGCGGGGGCGCTGCTGGGCCAGGTTGAAGAGGTAGGCGCGTTCGACGGGGGCCAGGCGCAGCGCCCGGGCCAGCGCCTCGACCACGTCCGCTGAGGGCCGCAGCCCGCGCCCCTGTTCGAGCCGCACGATGTAGTCGGTGCTGACCCCGGCCAGTTCGGCGACCTCTTCGCGGCGCAGTCCCGGGGTCCGCCGGGCCTGCCGACGTGATGGCAGACCGAGCTCGCGCGGGTCGAGCCGTTCGCGCCGGGTCCGCAGAAACGCGGCCAGCTCCTGTGTTGTGTCCACGACGTGGGTCATCACGCGTCTCAACAGCCGGGGTAGGACTGGTGTTCCCAGGAATTTCCTTCCCTTACCCCCGGCTCGTGGCGGTCACAGCCTTGTTCTCGACAACGGATCACGGGCACAGGAGGACACGATGTCGCTCACCCTCGACACCTACCGGCTGCTGGGCCGCTCCGGGCTGCGAGTCTCGCCGCTGGCGCTGGGCGCGGCGACCTTCGGCACCGATTGGGGCTGGGGCGCCGAGCAGGACGAGGCACGCAAGCTGTTCGACGCCTACGTCGAGCGAGGCGGAAACTTCATCGACACCGCCAACACCTACACGAATGGCAGCTCCGAGCGCCTGCTGGGCGAATTCGCCCGCCGCGAGCGCGAAAGCCTGGTGCTGGCCACGAAATACACGACGCTGCGCCGGCCCGGCGACCCGAACTCCGGGGGCGGCCACCGCAAGAGCCTGTTCGCCTCGGTAGAAGCGAGTCTGCGACAGCTCAATACGGACTACATCGATCTGCTCTATCTGCACGTGTGGGATTTCACGACACCGGTCGAGGAGATCCTGCGCGGCATGGACGATCTGGTCCGGCAGGGCAAGCTCCTGTACGTGGCGATCTGCAACGCCCCGGCCTGGCAGGTGTCGCGCATGCAGGCGATCGCCGACCTGCGCGGCTGGTCGCCGCTGGTCGCCCTGCAGATCGAGTACAACCTGATCGAGCGCACCGGGGAACGCGACCTGATCCCCATGGCACGCGAGATGGGGCTGGGCGTGGTCCCGTACTCACCGTTGGCCGGTGGGCTGCTCACCGGCAAGTACGGCCGCGATGACCTGACCGCGACGAACGTCGTGTCCGGCGACAGCAACCGCAAGAGCTTCAACCTCGCTCTGGGCATGGTCACCGAACGCAATCTGGCCATTGCCGATGTCGTGAAGGAGGTCGCCACGGAGATGGGCCGCACACCCGCCCAGGTCGGGCTGGCCTGGACCCTGCGGAACCCGGGCGTGACGGCACCGATCATCGGCGCCCGCACCCCCGCGCAGCTGGAGGACAATCTGGGCGCCCTGGAGGTCGACTTCACCGCCGCGCAACTGGCCCGCCTCGACGAGGCCAGCGCGATCGAACTCGGGTTCCCGCACGACATGCTCGCCAGTGACCACATCCGCAATGTGACCGCAGGTGACCTGACGATCGAAACTCGCCACTGATCCCGATCGAGCGCCCGGGGCGGCAACCGCCTCAAGCGCCAACCGTGCTGGTCGCAGTCCGCAACGAACGGCTGTGACCAGCACGTTCACAACGGACCCTAGCGCAGCTTCCCGGCGGCGGCCCGGTCGAACACGAACAGCGTCCGGGCGCGGCCCCGGGCGCCGGCGGCCGGCACCTGAGCCGGGTCGGCGTCGGACAGGGCCAGCCGCGCGGCATCGGCCTTCGACTCGCCTGCGGCGAGGATCCACACCTCCTGGGCGGTGCGGAGTGCCGGGAGAGACAGGCTCAAACGGGTGGGCGGTGGCTTCGGCGCCCCATGAACGGCCACGACCGCGCCGCTCTCCCGCAGCGCGGGCATGGCCGGGAACAGCGACGCCACATGCGCGTCGGGGCCCAGGCCGAGCATGAGGACGTCGAAGGACGGCACCTCGCCGTGCCCCGCCGCCCTGCGCAGTTCCTCGGCGTACCGCTCGGCGGCCTCCTCCGGGCTGAGCCCCGAGTCGGAGGCGGGCATCGGGTGCACGCGGCGCTCGTCCACGTCGACGTGGTCGAGCAGGGCCGCGCGCGCCCCGGTCTCGTTCCGCTCCTCGTGCCCCGAGGGCAGGTAACGCTCGTCGCCCCACCAGATGTCCAGGTTGCGCCAGTCGACGGCGTCGCGGGCCGGAGCGGCGGCCACCGCGGCCAGGACGGCGGTGCCCACGCCGCCTCCGGTGAGGACGACGTGGGCACCGCCGCCCGCGGACTGCACGTCCACGAGCCGCGTCACCAGCCGCGCGGCGGCGGCCTTGGCGAGCAGGTCCTGGTCCCGATGGACGATGACGGACGGCACGGTCACGACTTCTTCGCCTTCGGCTTCGCGGCGCTCTTGGCGGCGGGGGCCGCAGGAGCGGGCTGCGCGGACGCCGCCTCCAGGCCCTTGGCGAACCGCTGGACCGCCTCGTGATAGACCTCGTCGGGGTCGAGACGCCGCAGTTCCTCGGCGAGCAGCTCGGAGGTCGAGCGCCGGTGCAGCGCGACCTGACGGTCGGGCTGGTCGGACCGCGAGAGCGTCGCGACCCGGCCGTCCGGGCGGGTGACCGCGATCTCGCCGTTCTTGGTGGAGAGGCGCACCGCCGTGATGCCCGGCCCGCGCGACTCGGAGATCTCCGCCGAGATGCCGAGGCGAACCGACAGCCAGCCGCCGAGCAGCGCCGCGCTCGGGCTGCCGGAGTCGGCCTCGATGCGGGCCCCCGTGACGTCATCGTGCGGCTGGTCAAGAGCCGCGGCGAGCAGTGAACGCCACGGCGTGACGCGTGCCCACGCGAAGTCGGTGTCGCCGGGCAGGTAGCCGCCGGCCAGTCGCTTGAGCGTGCCGAGCGGGTCGGTGCCGCGCGTCGAGTCGGTCACGCGGCGCTGGGCGAGCGCGCCGAGGGCCTCGGCGCCCGGCTTGACCGGCGCCTCGCCCGGCCACCAGGTGACCACGGGCGTGTCGGGCACCAGCAGCGGCAGCACGACGGAGTCGGCGTGCTCGGCGAGCTGCCCGTACATCCGCAGCAGCACGGTCTCGCCCGGACCGCTCTCACCGACGCGGACCTCGGCGTCGACGCGGGACTCGGCCTCCCGGCCACGGGCGATCACCCCGAGGATGCGGCAGGGATGCTCGCGCGCCACCTCCGTCGCGGCGCGGATCGCGTCGTACTGGGCCGCCTCGTCGGTCACGACGATCAACGTCAGTACCTTGCCGGTGGCCGGGCCGCCCATCCGGTGGCGGGTCGCGGTCAGCGCGTCCTGGATCTTACGAGTGCTGGTGTTCGCCAGATCGATGATCATCCTTAGAGTCGCCTCCACGCTCGGCCGTCGCGGGCCATCATCTCGTCGGCCGCCTTGGGCCCCCAGCTACCCGAGGGGTAGGACTCCGGAGCGCCGTGCTTGTCCCAGTACTCCTCGACCGGGTCGAGGATCCGCCACGACAGCTCGACCTCCTCCTGGCGGGGGAACAGCGGCGGATCGCCGATCAGCACGTCCAGCAGCAGCCGTTCGTACGCCTCGGGGGAGGACTCGGTGAAGGACTCGCCGTAGTCGAAGTCCATGTTGACGTCGCGGACCTCCATCGAGGTGCCCGGCACCTTCGAGCCGAACCGCAGCGTCACGCCCTCGTCCGGCTGGACCCTGATGACCAGGGCGTTCTGTCCCAGCTCCTCGGTGTCGGTCTGCGCGAACGGCAGGTGCGGCGCGCGCTGGAACATCAGCGCCACCTCGGTGGCGCGCCGGGCCAGGCGCTTGCCGGTGCGCAGGTAGAACGGCACGCCCGCCCAGCGGCGTGTGTCGATGTCGAGACGCATCGCGGCGTACGTGTCGGTGCGCGAGCCCGGCGAGATGCCCTCCTCCTCGCGGAAGCCGGGCACCTTCACGCCGCCCTGCCAGCCCGCGGCGTACTGGCCGCGTACGGAGTAGGTGTCCAGGTCGGCCGGCAGGCGTACCGCGGACAGGATCTTGGCCTTCTCCGCGCGTACGGACTCGGCCTCGAAGGAGACCGGTTCCTCCATCGCGGTCAGCGCGAGGAGCTGGAGCAGGTGGTTCTGGATCACGTCGCGGGCGGCGCCGATGCCGTCGAAGTAGCCGGCCCGGCCGCCGATGCCGATGTCCTCGGCCATCGTGATCTGCACGTGGTCGACGTAGGAGCGGTTCCAGATCGGCTCGTAGAGCGTGTTGGCGAAGCGCAGCGCCAGGATGTTCTGGACCGTCTCCTTGCCGAGGTAGTGGTCGATGCGGAAGATCGACTCCTCGGGGAAGACCTCGTGCAGGATCTCGTTGAGCTCACGCGCGCTGGCCAGGTCGTGGCCGAACGGCTTCTCGATGACGACGCGCCGCCAGGAGCCCTCCGACGGCTTGGACAGCCCACTGCGCTGGAGCTGCTTGACGACGTCCTGGAAGAACTTCGGCGGGATCGACAGGTAGAACGCGTAGTTGCCGCCTGTGCCCCGCTTGACGTCCAGCTCCTTGACCGCCGTCGCCAGCTGTTCGAACGCCGCGTCGTCGTCGAAGGTGCCCGGCACGAAGTGGATGCCCTCGCTGAGCTGGTTCCAGACCTCCTCGCGGAAGGGCGTTCGCGCGTGTTCCTTGACCGCGTCGTGCGCGAGCTGGCGGAAGTCCTGGTGCTCCCAGTCGCGGCGGGCGAAACCGACCACGGCGAAACCCGGCGGCAGCAGGCCGCGGTTGGCCAGGTCGTAGATCGCCGGCAGCAGCTTCTTGCGCGCCAGGTCCCCGGTGACCCCGAACAGCACGAGCACACATGGCCCGGCCACGCGTGGCAGACGCTTGTCGCGGGGATCGCGGAGCGGGTTGAGGATGTTCTCGATCCGCGTCATCTGCCATCTCCGTCCTGCGTTGCTGTTCCGGTGGGCCGACTGATGCCCGACATCCCCGTCCTCCCTGGGCAGTGACGCGCCCGGCGGACCAGGCGCTCTGGCCGCGGGCCTCGCCGCGCGGCGATCGTGTGTCTCCGGTCATCGGCGAGCCGATGACCACTATCCCGAACCATCACGTCGTGCGCGATCTTCCCCCGTCGGAGGAATGTACGCCGCCGTGGGCGCCGGCCCTCCGCATTGTTCCATTTTCTGGCACACGCCATATCACCCGACATGGCATGTCCTCTCCGATCGTTTCAGTTGATAGGGGTCCGTGGGGCCGAACGTGGCGTAAACACCGGGAAAACTGGATCATGTCGCATGAGCCCGCAGCGCTCGCTTCAACCGTTGAGCGCGGCCTCCAGTCTCGCCAGCCCGGCCGCCCGGTCCCGCAGGTGCAGGCGCACGACCGTGTGTTCTCGCGACCGCAGCGCCCGCAGATCGGCGAAGGCCTGAGCGAGCTGCAGCGTGCCGAGGGAGTACGGCCGGCCCGGTACGTCGACGTCGGTGGTGACCGCCCCGGTGATCTGCAGGAACAGGCCCGTACGCGGCCCGTCCTTGTACGCCTGGCCGGTCGAGTGCAGCAGCCGCGGCGCCAGGCCGAACGCCACCTGGGCGTCGCGGTCGTGGGCGGCCCGGCGGGCGAACGGCGGCCGTATCCCGGCCGTGTCGTCGGCCGTGTCGAGATAGGCCATCACCGCGATGTAACCGCCGGACGGGGCGGCGTGGGTGAACGCGTCGAGCACGTCGCGCAGGTCCTTGGCGCCCTCCAGCATGTCGCCGGTGGCGTGCACCTCCACCTCGCCGTCCACCAGGACCGGCTCACACCCGATCACGACCGGGCGCGTGCCGTCCTCCGCGCCGCGCAGCAGGCCCGCCAGGGCCTCCTCGGACTCGTGGACCGCCGGCCGGTCGAACGGGCTGACGCCGATCACCCGGCAGGCCACCGCGGCGGCGTACTCCCACAGCAGGAACAGCGCGCCCAGCGGCCCGGACACGGCCAGGTCGGCGCCTTCGGCGGGCTCGCCGAGCACCAGCCGCCGCACGCCACGGGTGGTGCCGAAGCCCGGCGCGGCCGGGCCCTCCACGACGACCGGCACGACGCCCCTGCCGTTCTTGCCGGTCGACTCGGCGACCAGTTGCTCGACCCAGCGGTCCAGGCCCGCCGGGCCCGAGCCGTCATCGGCGATCAGCAGCCGGTCCCGCCCGTTCGCCGTCGCGGTCCCCAGCGTCGCGCCCAGCACCAGGCCGGGATTGTCGTAGGTGAGCAGCAGCGAGGGGATGAGGGCCTCGGCCTCGTCCAGCAGCCGGCGTACGTCGGCCCCGCACAGCGCCGCCGGCACCAGGCCGTAGGCGCTCAGCGCGCCGAAGCAGCCGTCCACCTCCGGGTCGGCGGCGACGAACGTGTGGCCGGAGGTCTCCAGGGGCGAACCCGGCGGCCCCACGGCCACGATGCGTCCGGCCGGGTCGACGCCCGCGTCGCGGAACGCGCGTTCGAACACGCGCCGGACCCCGTCGGTCTCGACCGTCTCCGCGCCGGACAGGACCAGCAGCGTACGGTCGAGCGGACCCCGGGTCGCGCGCCGGACCTGGTGCGGGTCGACCGTGTCGAGCAGGGTCAGGCTCCGGCCCTGGGCGCGGGCGATCACCTCGGCGGCCAGGCAGGCGCCGCCCGTGCCGGCGAGGACGACGTGATCCAGGCCGGCGAAACGCTCGGTGAGCTCGTCGAGGCGGGGGAGCAGCCGGCGCGAGCGATCGGGCGCGTGTACCCACCCGAGCCGTCCGGCCGCCTTCTCCGTGGCCTCGGGCCCCCACAGGCTGGCGTTGCCGCCCATGAGGGCGGCCGGAACGCCGTCGGCGGCCAGCCGCCCGAGGACGCCGTCGGTCTCCCCGACCGCGTCGCCCCGGACGGTCACCGACACGTCGCCACCGGTCACGCGCAGCGTCACGAGGCCTCCTTCGCCGGCCCCGTGACGAAGACGCCGTGCCGGATGGTTCTCTCGCTCACAGTGCCTCCCGGTTCACCCCGTACCCGGGCTGGTACTGCCCGTTCCCGGCCAGACTTACCCTGCCTTGGCCTCCAGTTCACCCTTGACCGTGTCGAGGAGCTCCTTCCAGGAGGCCGCGAACTTCTCCACGCCCTCCTCCTCGAGGACGCGGACGACGTCGTCGTAGTCGACGCCGGCCTCCTTGAGCGCGGCCAGGTGCTGCCGGGCCTCGTCGTACCGGCCCTGGATCGTGTTGCCGGAGATCCGGCCGTGGTCGGCGGTCGCGTCCAGTGTCGCCTCCGGCATCGTGTTGACCTCCTGGGGCGCCACGAGCTCGTCGACGTACATGGTGTCGGGGTAGTCGGGGTTCTTCACGCCGGTCGAGGCCCACAGAGGACGCTGCGGGCGTGCGCCCGCGTCCTTGAGCGCCGTCCAGCGGTCGGTGCCGAACTTCTCCTCGAACAGCGCGTACGCCAGGTGGGCGTTGGCGATGCCGGCCTTGCCCTTCAGCTCGGTCTCGCCGAGCTTGTCCAGGCGCTTGTCGATCTCGGTGTCGACGCGGCTGACGAAGAACGACGCCACGGACTCGATCTTGGACAGGTCGTGGCCGTTCGCCCGAGCCTTCTCCAGCCCCGCGAAGAAGGCGTCGATGACCTGGCCGTACCGCTCCAGCGAGAAGATCAGCGTGACGTTCACGCTGATGCCCTGCGCCAGCGTGTCGGTGATCGCCGGCAGCCCGGCGAGCGTCGCGGGGATCTTGATAAAGGTGTTCGGCCGGTCGACCAGCCACCACAGCGCCTTGGCCTCGGCGACGGTCTTCTCGGTCTCGTTCGCGAGGCGCGGGTCGACCTCGATGGACACGCGCCCGTCGACGCCGTCACTGCGGTCGTAGACCGGCCGCAGGACGTCGGCCGCCCACCGGATGTCGTACGTCGTGATGGCCCGGACGGCCTCCTCGACATCGACACCGCGGACCGCCAGGTCACGGACCTGCTCGTCATAGGACGAGCCCTTGCTGAGCGCCTTGGCGAAGATCGTCGGGTTGGACGTCACGCCGACGACGTACTTCTCCTTGATCAGCTGGGCGAGGTTGCCGCTCTGCAGACGCTCGCGGCTGATGTCGTCGAGCCAGATGGACACGCCCTCATCGGAGAGCGCCTTCAGGATGTCAGTCATCTCTCTCCTCAGTTCCCGGTCGTCGAGCCATGGCCGGCCGCGTTCACCTTCGCGAGGCTGGCACGCGCCGCGGCCACGACCCGGTCGGCCGTGAAGCCGAACTGCTGGAACAACGTCTTGTAGTCGGCCGACGCGCCGAAGTGCTCCAGGCTCACGCTCTCGCCCGCGTCGCCGACGTAGGTGCGCCACCCGAGGGCCACGCCGGCCTCCACGGACACGCGCGCGCGCACCGCGGGAGGCAGCACCTGCTGCTTGTAGGCCTCGTCCTGCGCCTCGAACCACTCCACCGACGGCATGGAGACGACCCGCGTCGGCGTGCCCTCGCCCTCGAGGACCTCACGGGCCTCCACCGCGATCTGCACCTCGCTGCCGGTGGCGATCAGGATGACGTCCGGTTGCCCGTTCGAGGCGTCGGCCAGGACGTACGCGCCCTTGGCGGCGCCCTCGGCCGAGCCGAACTGCGAGCGGTCGAACGTCGGAACCTTCTGCCGCGTGAGCGCCAGGCCCGCCGGACGGTGGGGGTTCTCGAGGATGGTCCGCCAGGCGACGGCCGTCTCGTTGGCGTCCGCCGGCCGGACGATGTCGAGGCCGGGGATCGCGCGCAGGGCCCACAGGTGCTCGACCGGCTGGTGGGTCGGGCCGTCCTCGCCGAGGCCGATCGAGTCGTGTGTCCACACGTAGGTGACGGGCAGCTTCATCAGGGCGGCCAGCCGCACGGACGGGCGCATGTAGTCGCTGAAGACCAGGAACGTGCCGCCGTAGGGGCGGGTGCCGTTGTGCAGGGCGATGCCGTTCATGATCGCGCCCATGCCGTGCTCACGGATGCCGAAGTGCAGCGTGCGGCCGTAGCGGTTTCCGGGGTAGTCCTTGGTCTGGTACTCCTCCGGGATGAAGGACGGCTCGCCCTTCATCGTCGTGTTGTTGCTGCCCGCCAGGTCGGCCGAGCCGCCCCACAGCTCCGGCAGCACCGGGCCGATCGCGGCGAGGATCTCGCCGGAGGCGGCACGGGTCGCGACGGCCTTGCCCGCCTCGAACTCCGGCAGCTTGGCGGTCCAGCCGTCCGGAAGCCGGCGGACGCTGATGCGGTCGTACTCCGACGCGCGCTCGGGATTGCCCGCACGCCAGGTCTCGTAGGCCTTGTTCCACTCGGCGTGCGCCTCGCGGCCGCGCTGGACCACCTCGCGGGCGTGCTCGAGGGCGTCCTCGGGCACGTCGAAGGTCTTGTCCGGGTTCTGGCCGAGCACCCGCTTGGTCGCGGCGACCTCCTCGGCGCCGAGGGCGGCGCCGTGGGCCTTGCCGGTGTTCTGCAGATTGGGCGCGGGCCAGCCGATGATGGTGCGCAGCGAGATCAGCGACGGGCGGCCGAGCTCGGCCTTGGCGGCCTGCAGCGCGCGGTAGAGGGCCTCGGGGTCCTCCTTGTAGCCGTCCTCGGAGGTCCAGTCGACCTTCTGGACGTGCCAGCCGTACGCCTCGTAGCGCGCGGCGACGTCCTCGGACTTGGCGATCTGCGTGTCGTCCTCGATCGAGATCTGGTTGTCGTCGTAGATGACGATGAGGTTGCCGAGCTTCTGGTGACCGGCCAGGGAGCTGACCTCGTGGCTGATGCCCTCTTCGATGTCGCCGTCGGAGGCGATCGCGTAGATGTAGTGGTCGAACGGGCTGTCGCCGAACGACGGCTCCGGGTCGAACAGCCCGCGCTCGCGCCGCGCCGCCATCGCCATGCCGACGGCGTTGCCCAGGCCCTGGCCCAGGGGGCCCGTCGTGGTCTCGACCCCGATGGTGTGACCGTGCTCGGGGTGGCCCGGCGTCAGGCTGCCCCACTTGCGCAGGCCCTTGAGGTCATCGAGGGTGAGCCCGTAGCCGGACAGGTACAGCTGGATGTAGAGCGTCAGGCTGCTGTGCCCCGCGGACAGCACGAACCGGTCGCGGCCGGCCCAGTCCGGGTCGGTGGGGTCGTGGCGCATCACCCGCTGGAACAACAGGTAGGCGGCCGGTGCCAGGCTCATCGCGGTCCCTGGGTGGCCCGAGCCGGCCTCCTCGACGGCGTCCATGGCGAGCCCGCGGACCGTGTCCACGGCCCGCCGGTCGAGCTCGGTCCAGGTGAAGGTGTTGTCGGAATCCGTACTCACGAGACGCTCCAGGCTCCTCTCGGCTACGTGCAATGCCCCCGTGGCCCGCCCCCCGCGGGCGGAAAAGCGCGCCTCGATCCGGGGAGCACCTTGATCAGGCCACTCCTCGGGCCCTCAGCGAGCCTATCGCCCGGAGGACTTTTGCCGGGCGCGGGAGCCTATGTGTCGTTTAACGTCGTGGCGCGTACGGCACTTCCCTGGATCCCGGCCGGGAATCATCGGCCCGTACGCGTGTCCGCCCACCCCGATGACGGGGTGGGCCACCCCCGGGACTACAGTGATGTCGCGGCCGTGGCCGGTTGAGTGATAAGGCCCGGGTACCCAGCAAAGCGGCGGTAAAGATTCGAGGATTCGTCATAGTGCCCCTTCATGTCGAGAACACGCCCGTGGACGTCCCGTGACGGTGGTCATCAACCGTCCCGTGCGGACGCCCGCGCCCGTGGGTCCCGGCCGCCGCCCGCTCGGCGCGCTCGTCCGCGCCTACGTGGCGCTCACGAAACCGCGGATCATCGAACTCCTGCTGATCACGACCCTGCCGGTCATGTTCCTCGCGGCCGGCGGTCTGCCGCCGCTGTGGCCGGTGATCGCCACGCTGGCGGGCGGCATGCTGTCGGCGGGCAGCGCCAACGCGCTCAACTGCTACATCGACCGCGACATCGACGCCAAGATGCGCCGCACGCGCCGCAGGCCGCTGCCCATGGTGCAGGTCACGCCGCGCGAGACGCTGGTGTTCGGCGTCGCGCTGGCCGTCGCCTCGACGCTGTTCCTCGGGCTGGCCCTCAACTGGCTCGCCGCCGGCATGTCGGTGTTCGCGATCTGCTTCTACGTCTTCGTCTACTCGCTGCTGCTCAAGCGCCGCACCACGCAGAACGTCGTGTGGGGCGGCATCGCCGGCTGCATGCCGGTCATGATCGGCTGGTCGGCGCTGACCGGACGCCTCGCGTGGACGCCGCTCGTGCTGTTCCTCGTGGTGTTCTTCTGGACGCCGCCGCACACGTGGACGCTCGCGATGCGCTACCGCGACGACTACGCCGCCGCGAACGTCCCGATGCTGCCGGTGGTGGCCACCGAGCGCCGTGTGGCGATCGAGGTCATCGTCTACACCTGGGTCACCGTGGCGTGCTCGCTGGCGCTGTGGCCGGTGGCGCACACGACGATCTTCTACCCGGTCGTGGCCGTCGTGCTCGGCGCCGTCTCGCTCCTGGAGGCCTACCGTCTCCTCGGGCGGGTCCGCCGGGGCATCACCGGCGCGGTGCTCAAGCCGATGCGTTACTTTCACCTGTCCAACGCGTACCTGGCGCTGCTGTTCCTGGCCGTCGCGATCGACCCGTTGCTCCACTGAGGATTAATGTCGCGGCATGGCGCGCGTTGATCCCAAGGCGGTCCTCGAAGGCCGCATGCCCGGACGGGCACCGGTCGGCCTCATCGTCGGACTCATCGTCTCGACACTGTGCGCGCTCATCGTGCTGGGCCTGGACGCCCTCAACGGCGCGCCGTTCGTCATCGGGCTCGTCCTGGCGATCCTGCCGGTGCCGCTCCTGGTGGCGCTCGTCCTCATGCTCGACCGGCTGGAGCCCGAGCCCTGGCGTGCGCTGCTGTTCGCGTTCATGTGGGGCGCGGGCGTGGCGGTGCTGGGCGCGCTGATCCTCAACACCGCGGGCTACGAGCTGCTGACCAAGCCGGTCTTCGGCGAGCGCGGTGAGCTGGTCACCGCCTCGATCGGCGCGCCGCTGGTGGAAGAGTCGCTCAAGGGCGCGGTGCTGTTCGGGTTCCTGTGGTTCCGCCGTAACGAGCTCGACGGCCTGACCGACGGCATCATCTACGCGGCCATGGTCGCCCTCGGCTTCGCGATGATGGAGAACATCGGCTACTACATGCGGGCGATCAACCAGCACAACATCGAGGCCGTCTTCATCATGCGCGGCGTGATCTCGCCGTTCGGGCACCCGCTGTTCACCTCGATGACCGGGCTCGGCGTGGCGTACGCGGCGCTGCACCGCGGCGCCGCGCGGGTCGCCGCGCCCGTCGCCGGGCTGTGCGGGGCGATGCTGCTGCACGGCGCCTGGAACTTCTCCACCGCCTTCGGCCTCAAGGGCCTCACCGTCGCGTACGGCATCGACTTCTGCATCATCCTGGGCCTGATCGTCATCGTGGTCCGCGAGCGGCGCCAGACCGTACGGCTGATCCGCCTGCACCTGCCGATGTACGCCGGCACGGGCCTCGTGACGCCGCAGGACGTCCAGATGCTCGGCAGCATCGCGCTCCGGCGCCGGGCCCGGCAGTGGGCCCGCATGGCCGGCGGCACCGCGGCGGCGCGCGCCATGGGCGACTACCAGCTCGCCGCGACCGAGCTCGCGCTGCTGCACCAGCGCGCCGAGCGCGGGGTGGCCGAGCCCGCCTGGTTCTACCGGCGGAGGCTCGACCTGATGAACCTCATGCACGTGGCACGGCAGGCCTTCCAGGTGCGCCGGACGCGTCCGCTGATGCCGCCGTGGGCCGGGCCGGACCAGTCGGGCTTCCTGCGGCCGGGCCCGTCCTTCGGCCCGCCGCCACCCGGCCCGTTCCGCCCCCAGGGGCCGTACGGCCCGCAGGGCCCGTACGGCCCCGCCTGACGCGCGCCGTCACGTCAGCAGCAGCGTCTTGCCGATCGCCTCGCGCGACTCGATCAGCGCGTGCGCCTCGGCCGCCTGGCCGAGCGGGAGGGTCTGGCCGATGAGGGGCGTGATTCGGCCCGCGTCGGCCGCGGCCAGCGCGAGGCCGGCCAGGCGCTCCTCGTCTCCGGCGGCCATCCGCAGGTCGAACAGGGAGGTCGCATGGATGCCGCGCCGGCCGGCGTCGTCGGGGTCGGCTCGGGTGAAGTCGCCGCTGGGACCGCCGTAACCGATGAATCGCCCGCCCCGGGCGGTCACCTCCAGCGAGGCGCGGCCGATCCGCCCGCCGACGCCGTCGAGAACGACGTCCGGGCCGCGGCCTCCGGTGAGCGTACGGACCTGCTCGTGCCAGTCGTCCCGCTCGTAGTCGATGACGGCGTCGGCGCCGGCGTCCCGGGCGCGCGTCAGCTTGCGCGAGCCGCGTGCCGCCCCGACGACCCGCGCTCCGGCGGCGTGCGCCAGCTGCACCAGGAGGTTGCCCAGACCCCCTCCGGCCGGAGTGACCAGCACCCACTGGCCCGGCCGTACCCCGGCCGCCTCGAACACGAGCATGGCCGTCATTCCGTCGTTGACGAGAGCCGCGGCATCGGGCAGTGGCACGCCCGCCGGCACGGGGACCAGAGCGCCGGCCGGTACGACCGCACGCTCGGCGTAGCCGCCCGAGTGAGTGTCGTGCCGGGCGCGCCGGGCCACCGTCCCGGTCTCGGCTCCCGGCTCTCCGGCTCCCGTCCGGGCGACGACGCGGCGGCCGAGCAGGCCCTGGTCCACCCCGGGCCCGGCCGCCACGACCGTACCGGCCACGCCGCCGCCGGGGACGTACGGAGGGGTGACGATCGGGAAGGGAAACGCGCCCCGCCGGATCACCGTGTCGAGATGAAGAGTGTCGGCGACGATGACCTCGACCAGCACCTGGCCCGGCCCCGGGGCCAGGTCGGGCGCTTCGACGGTGACCAGCACGTCCGGCCCGCCGAAGCGGGTCGCCTGCACGCACAACATGGAGGATCTCCAGGGGGCTCGACGGTGACGATCGTGAAGTGTAACAGTCGAACTGACGATTTGCTCAGCTGTTAAAATTCATCGGTGTCCGACATCATTCCCGCGTCACTGCGGGGCCGCCTGAGCTACGTGCTGGGCACCCTGCACCGCCGCGCGCTCGATCTGGAGACCGAGGCGCTCGCGCCGCTCGGCATCGGCGTCAAGCAGCAGGCCGCGCTCGACGTGCTCGTCGACGAAGGGCCCATGACCCAGCAGCGGCTCGGGCTGCGGCTCGGCATCGACCGCACGACCATCGTCACCGTTGTCGACGGCCTGCAGGACGCCGGTCTGATCGAACGGAACCGTGACCCGGCCGACCGGCGCGCCTACCTCATCGTGGTCACCGAGTCCGGGACGGCCGCGCAGCGGCGCGGCCGGCGTCTGGTGCGCCAGGCCGAACGCGAGCTGCTCGGCGCGCTCACCGACGAGGAACACGGCACCGTCACCGGTCTGCTGGCGCGCGCGGTGCCGGAGCGGACGCCGCCGGACGCGCCACGCTGACGCGGCACTCCGCGGCCGGCCGCCGTGCTCACCGGGCCGTGCGGCCCAGATGTACGCCACGGCCTCGCGTGGCCGGTACCGGCTCTTGACCTGGAGGGTCAGGGACGTTGACAATCCGAGCCGACAACGTTGTCATCGCCCATGACTGCGGTGGTCCCCCGCCGGCGCAGCTCTTCGTTCTCCACCCCCAGGGGAGCAGCAAGTGCTCAGACGTACCCGCATCCGCCTGGCAGGGGTTCTCTGCCTGGCGCTCTCCGCCCTGGCCCTGCCGGCGCCGCCGGCGTACGCGGCCCCACCCGACCTCGCCTCCTACGTCAACCCGTTCGTGGGCACCCAGGACGGCGGCGCCGACTTCGGTCACGGTGGCGGCGCGGGGATGGACTTCCCCGGTGCGGTCGTGCCGTTCGGCATGATGCAGTGGAGCCCCGACATCGTCCGCATCTCCGGCGGCGGCTACAAGTACGAGGACGACCGGCTCCGCGGCTTCAGCATGACCCACATCTCCGGGCCGGGCTGTACGGGAGCCCAGGACTTCCCGGTGATCCCGTTCTCCGGGCCGATCAAGAACTCGCCCGCCACGCACGGCTCGGACTACGTCCAGACCTTCCAGCACGCGAACGAGCAGGCGTCGCCGGGGTCGTACGCGATGACGACCGACACCGGGATCAGGACCGAGCTGACCGCGACGCAGCGCGCGGGCGTGGCGCGGTTCACCTTCCCCGCCGACAAGGTCGGCACGCTGCTGCTCAACGTGACCGGGTCGATCAACGGGGTGGATGACGCCGAGGCCACGATCAAGGGCAACACCGTGTCGGGCTGGGCCAAGACCGGCGGCTTCTGCAACGCGGACACCCGGTCGGGAAGAAGGGCTTCGACACGGTCAAGGCCGCCGCGCACCGGGCATGGGAGAAGCGCCTCGGCCAGATCCAGGTCGGGGGCGGCGCGGCCGACCCGCTGAAGGAAGGTCTTTTACACCGCGCTCTACCACGCGATGCTCCAGCCGTACGTCTTCGACGACGTCGACGGCGCCTACACCGGGTTCGACCACCGGATCCACCGGGTCAGGAAGGGCCACCACCAGTACGCGACCTTCTCCGGCTGGGACATCTACCGCAGCGAGGCGCAGCTCATCGCCCTCCTCGCGCCGGACGTCGGCTCCGACATCGCCCAGTCCATGTACAACGACGCCCACTCGATCGGCGACGTCTGGGACCGCTGGTCGCACCAGAACACCATCACCGGCGTCATGAACGGCGACCCGTACCACTCGATCGTCGCGACGATGTATGCCTTCGGGGCACGCGACTTCGACGCGAACGGTGCGCTGGCCGCCATGGTGAAGGGCGCGAACCGGGTCGGGGAGGACAAGGCCACCGGCTACACCGAGCGGCCCGGGAACGCCGACTACCTCGAGCTCGGCTACGTGCCGGGCGACCCGGCGACCACGCTGGAGTACGGCCTCGCCGACTTCGGTATCGCCCAGCTCGCCCAGCGGCTCGGCGACAAGGGCACCTCCCAGGCGTTCATGAAGCGCTCGCACGCCTGGGAGACGATCTACAACCCGATGAACGACTGGATCCAGCCCCGCTTCGCCGACGGCTCGTTCCTGTCGCCGTTCGACCCCGCCGACCCCGGCTGGTACGTCGAGGGCAACGGTTCCCAGTACCACTGGATGACCTACTCCGACGTCGCCGGCCTGTTCGGCGCGATGGGCGGGCGTGACCAGGCGGCCGAGCGGCTCGACACCTTCTTCACCGAGCTGAACGCCGGGTCGCAGAAGCCGTACGCCTACCTCGGCAACGAGCCGTCGCTCCAGACGCCGTGGCTGTACGCCTGGGCCGGGCAGCCGTACAAGACCCAGGACGTCGTCGCGCGGGCCCGCACGTCGTTGTTCAAGTCCGGCCCGAACGGCCTGGTCGGCAACGACGACCTCGGCACGATGTCGGCCTGGCGGGTCTTCGCCGACCTCGGCCTGTACCCGGCCATCCCGGGCCGCGCCGAGCTCGTGCTCAACAGCCCGGAGTTCCCCAGGATCACCGTCCGCCGCTCCAGCGGCCAGAAGATCACCATCAACGCGCCAGGTGCCTCGGACGCGAACCACTACGTCCAGTCGCTCAAGGTCGGCGGAAAGACGACCTCACGGGCCTGGCTGCCGGAGTCGTTCGTCGCCTCCGGCGGACGCCTCGACTTCGCCATGGGCGCGCAGCCGAACACCACCTTCGGCAGCGACCCCAAGGACGCCCCGCCGTCCTTCGGCACCGGCGCGAAGCCGTTCCTGTCCGCGGTCTCGCCGGGAATGACCTCGCTGGAGCCCGGCGGCTCGGCCGAGGCGACGCTGCGCGTGCAGGCGGTCGGCAAGGGCGACACCGTGACCTGGGCGGCCAAGCCGCCCGCGGGGATCACCGTGACACCCGCTTCGGGCAACCTCACGGTCGGCGACGCCGGGCGCGCGGACCAGAAGGTGACCGTCTCGGTGGCGGCCGGCACGAAACTCGACTACTACTCGGTGCCGTTCGAGCTGACCGCCTCGGGCCGGTCGGTCGGGGCGAGCGGCATGACGATCAACGTCGCCCGGCGCGGCACGATCGAGTGGTACCAGAACAACGCCGGCATCTCCGACGACGGCGAATCCGGGCAGGCCAACTTCGACGGCGACGGCTGGAGCTACTCCGCGCAGGCGCTCGCGGCGCGGGGGCTGAAGGCCGGAGAGCCGGTCACGTGGAACGGCCTCACCTTCACCTGGCCGGGCCGCAAGCCCGGTCAGCTCGACAACGTCCAGGCGAGCGGCCAGGTCGTCGACCTGCCGAGCGCCCCGGCGGGGGCGTCGAAGCTGGCGTTCCTCGGCGCGGCCGGCAACGGTGACGCGTCATCCACCGTCGTCACGATCACCTATACGGACGGGTCGACGGCCTCGGCCGCGCTGGAGCTCAGCGACTGGGCGCTCGGCGCCGACGCCTATCCACCGAGGTTCGGCAACGAGATCGTCGCCAAGACGCCGTACCGCAACAGCTCCGACGGAGGGAACCAGGACATCAACATCTACGTGTTCGGCGCGACGCCGATCGCGCTGGACCCGGGCAAACAGGTCAAGAGCGTCACGCTGAACACGCCGAAGTCGGGCTCGGCTCGCTGCACGTGTTCGCCTGGGCGTTCGCGTGACCGTCCGGGCCTGACCGAAGTGGTGCGGGGTGCCCCGTCTGTGGTTCTTCACGAGACGGGGCACCCCTGCTCTTGGGGACCCCGGGCACCCGTGTCCCGGGCGGTCTTTCGGGGTGGGCGCTCAGGCGACGATGCGCAGCGGGTTCTCCAGCAGCTCGGCGAGCTGGCCGAGGAACGCCGCGCCGGTGGCGCCGTCGCAGGCCCGGTGGTCGACCGACAGCGTGATGGTCATCCGGTCGCGCGGGACCACCTCGCCGTCGCGGAACACGACGTCCTTGCGGGTCGCGCCCACCGCGAGGATCGCCGCCTCCGGCGGGTTGATCACGGCGGTGAAGGCGTCCACGCCGAACATGCCCAGGTTGCTCACCGTGAACGTGCCGCCCGACATCTCCTGCGGCGTCAGCTTCTGCTCCCGGGCGCGCCCGGCCAGCTCGCGCGTCTCCGCGCCGATCGCCGACACGCTCTTGCGGTCGGCGTCGCGGATCACCGGCACGACCAGGCCCTCGTCCAGGGCCACCGCCACGCCCACGTGCACCCGCTTGTGCACGAGCAGGTGCTCCTCGGTGAAGGAGACGTTCAGCACCGGGTTGGCGCGCAGCGCCGTCGCACACGCCTTGACGATCAGGTCGTTGACGCTGACCTTGGCCGGGGCGAGCGCGGCGTTGAGCGTCTTGCGGAACGCCAGGAGCTCCTCCACGTCGACGACGCGCGTCAGGTAGAAGTGCGGCGCGGTCCGCATGCTCTCGGCGAGCCGGCGCGCGGTGACCTTGCGGATCCGGCTCAGCGGCACCCGCTCGACGTCCTCGTCATCGACGGGCGCCTGGACCGCCTGCGGGGCCGCCGCCGGCGCGGCGGGCTGCGGCGTGGCCTGCGGGGCGGGGGCCGCGGCGGGCGGCGCGGACCGGACGGCGGAGTCGAGCGCGGCCGCCTCGACGGCGGCGCGGACGATGCGCCCGCCGGGGCCGGACCCGGTCACCGTGCTGAGGTCGATGCCGTTCTCCCGCGCGATCCGGCGGGCCAGCGGCGAGGACGGCGGACGGGACCGTCCGTTCCGTCCGGCCGGC
>NZ_BAABHF010000065.1:0-133380 GCF_039541955.1 Actinoallomurus oryzae
AGCTGGTTCATGCCGCGCTCGAGGCCGCGCCGCGCGTCCTCATCGAACGCGATCATCTTCGGGGACATCTCTGCTCCTGTTCTCTTCGGCGAAGGCGGACCGGGACGGCGCCCGCGACGGACGGCCCGCGAACGGGCCTCACCCCCCCGGCCCGCCCCTCGTGCCGGCACTCACCGGGCGCGTCCGCCCGGCACCGCCGCGCACTCTATCCACAACTTGCGCGCCACGCACATAGTGCGCGATAAGCAATTAGTGCGCAACACGCAATCGATGGCTAGGATGTGACCCATGGAAGACGCAGTGGACATGCGGACGCGCAACCGGCAGGCCACCCGGGAGGCGATCAGCACCGCCGCCCTGCGCCTGGCGCTGGAGCGGGGACCCGAGGGGCTGGCGCTCGTACGGGTGCGCGACATCGCCGAGGCCGCCGGGGTGTCGCCCCGCACCTACAACAACTACTTCTCCAGCCGGGAGGAGGCGATCTGCGCCTTCCAGTCCGACCAGGCGCGCCGGCTCGGGCAGGCGCTGCTGGAGCGCCCGGCCGACGAGCCGCTCGGCCAGGCCGTCACCGCGGCGGTGACCGAGTACTACGGAACCGCCGAGCCCGACCGGGCGGGCCTGCGCATGATCATGTGCACCCCGGCGCTGGAGGGCGAGGCGCTGAAGGCGTTCACCACGGCGGAGGGCCCGCTGGCCGAGGCGATCGCCGAGCGCACCGGCGGCGACGAGCTGTTCGCCCGGGTCATGGCCGCGGCGGTCGCCGGGGCGATCCGGGTGGCCGGCCGCCACTGGATCGAACGCGACGACTCCGAGCCGTTCGCCTCCATCCTGCGCCGGGCCCTCGCCCACGTCACGGCCGCCGCCTGACCGGGCCCCACCGGCGCGACTGATCACTCTCCGTAGCGGGTAGGTTCTGGCCTGCGCCGTGAGCGGCGCGCCGGGGAACCAGGGGGAACGATGGCAGGTCTGACCGACGCCGACGGGCTGTACTTCATCGGCAACGCCACCATGGTGATCCGCTACGGCGGGTTCACCCTGCTGACCGACCCGAACTTCCTGCGGCGCGGCCAGCGGGCGTTCCTGGGCTACGGGCTGAACTCGCGCCGGCTGCGCGACCCGGCGATCTCGATCGACGAGCTGCCCCGGATGGACGCCGTCATCCTGTCCCACCTGCACGGCGACCACTGGGACCGGGTCACCACCCGCCATCTCGACCGCGACCTGCCCATCGTCACCACGTCGCACGCGTCACGGGGGCTGGCCCGGCGCGGCTTCGGCCGCACCCGTCCCCTGCGGGTGTGGCAGGAGCACGAGTTCATCAAGCAGGGCCGCAGCGTACGGATCACCGCGATGCCCGGACGGCACGGCTTCGGGCTCGCGGGCCGCCTGCTGCCGCCGGTGATGGGCTCGATGCTGGAGTTCGGCCCGGCGGGCGGCGCCACGGAGCTGCGGATGTACATCAGCGGCGACACGCTGATGTACGACGACCTGAAGGAGATCCCCCGCCGCTACCCCGACATCGACCTGGGCGTGGTGCACCTGGGCGGCACGACGCTGTTCGGCCTGTCCATGGTCACGATGGACGCGCGGCAGGGCGCCGACTGGACCGAGATGATCCGCTGCCGCCGCGTGGTGCCGGTCCACTACGACGACTACACGGTCATGAAGTCGGGGCTGCCGGACTACGAGGCGGAGGCCCGCGACCGCGGCTTCATGGACAAGGTCCGCGCGGTCGGACGCGGCACGAGCATGCCGTTCGGCGACTTCGCGCGGACCGCCAATCGGTAGACGGGCTCGACGGCAGACGGGCTCAGCGCGGCGTCCCGGTGGGAGTGCCGCCGGGTGAGGAGTCCTCGTCCAGGGCCGCGACGACGGCCGTCGCGACCGCCGAGCCGACGTCGTCGAAGGTGGGGATCGCGCGCGCGACCGCGGTGATCTCGAACACCTTGCGGACGATGCCGCCCGGCGGCACCGCCGCGTACAGCGGGCGGTCCGTCGCACGGGCCCGGGTGTACGCGCGCAGCAGCGCGTTGACCGCCGATGAGTCGCAGAACGTCGTCCCGGTCAGGTCGGCGATGATCGGTTCGCCGCCGGAGTTGAGCAGCGCGAGCAACTGCTCGCGGACCCCGTCGGCGTTGGACGTGTCGATCTGCTCGGGCAGTTCGACGACCGTGTAGCGGCTGGTGCGCCAGGTGGGCAGAGCGGAAACCACGGCCCGTACCATCCAGATCCCCCTTGTGCCATTCCGAATGGTGGGGCGGTCTCACAGTTGGACCGCGACGACGCGTCTCACCGGGACACCGCGCTTCCCCACGCATTCGAACCCCGGCGGTGTCTCGCATTCGCGGCACCGGGCATCCCCCGCCCGGCGACGACCGCTCCGATGAGACGCTCCCCTTGCCAGGAGGTTATCCCCTTATTTCCCTACAGATACACCGATTTACCGCCGAACCGCCCATAGCTCCGCCCGCTGAGCAGGCGACACGTACCTGGACGTGGGGACGATCACACAGACGGCGGTGCGCTCGGCTCCGCGCCACAAAACCGCCGCCGTGCGGCCAGGCGGAACAGACGGTGCGCTCAGCGCTGCGCGGCGAGCCGCCGTCGGATGGCCGGGCGGAACAGGCGCAGGTCACCGCCGGGGTACGCGCCGCGTGCCGGCTGGTCGCCGTTGAGGACGGTTCCGAGCACGCGTGCGTGCACGGTCTCCAGTCGCTCGGCGGCCTGGGCGACGTCCTCCCGCCGGGTCCGGCCGTGCCGGGCGACGACGAGCGCGCCCGCGCACCCGCGGGCGAGGACCGCGGCGTCGGTGGTGGACAGCAGCGGGGGCGTGTCGATGAGCACGATGTCGGCGCGGTCGCCCAGCTCGTGCAGGATCGAGGACATCATCCGCGACGCGACGAGGTCGCCGGGGTTGCCCCTGGCCGCGCCGCCGGGCAGCACGGACAGCGTGTCGGGGCCCCACTGACAGAGCACCTCATCGACGGTACGGCCGCCGCTCAGGAGCTCCGCCAGCCCGTCGGCCTCCTCGACGCCGAGCCGGGAGGCCAGGGAGGAGCCGCGCAGGTCGGCGTCGACCAGGATCACTTTCCAGCCCGCCTCCGCGAGCGAGACCGCGAGGTTGCACGCGACGGTGGTCTTGCCCTCGCCGGGGAGGGCGCTGGTCACGACCACCGATCGGGGCAGGAAGTCGCCGCCCTGGGCGAACCGCAGGTTCGCGCGGATCCGGCGGAAGGACTCGGCGAGCGGCGCGTCGCCGCGTACGCCGAGGTCCATGCGTCCGTCGGCGGGCACCGTGCCCAGCACGGTGCCGCCCGCGACCTCGTGCAGGGCGCCCGCCGACCGGATCGAGGTGTCGGTGCGGTCCCGCAGGACGGCGCCGACCACGCCGACGGCGGCGCCGATGACCAGCCCGATCCCCAGGTTGACCAGGGGCCGGGGGCTCACCGGCACGCGGGGCGGATCCGCGTCGTCGGCGACCGTGACCCGTACGCCGGCCGGGGCGGTCCGGTCCGGCCGTTCGAGCCGGTCCACGTAGCCGGCGAAGGTGGTGCCCAGAGTGCGCGCGATCCGCATCGCCAGCTCCGGAGAGGCGTCGGTGACCGTGGCGCGCACCAGGACGGTGTCCGGCACCGCCACCGCGCTGATCTTCGGCCGCAGTTCCTCGGCGGTCATCCCGTCGCCCAGGGCCGTCGCCACGGCGGTGGCGACGGTCCGGCTCTGGATCAGCTTGGCGTAGGACTTCGCGCGGTCCTGGGACAGCAGCGACCCCTGGTAGGCCACTGCCGCGTTCCCCCCGTTCGCGGGCGCGGACACGATCATCGTGATCGTCGCGGCGTACCGCGGGCTCATCCGGGTCGTGGCGAAGGCCGCCGCGATGAGGGCGAGCAGGATCGAGGCCGCCACCAGCTTCCATCGGCGCCGCAGCAGTCGAAGGTAGTGCAGCAGTTCCATCCCGCTCCCCTTTCGGCCGGATCCCTAGGTCGTACGAAGCTGCTCGTCGGGCTTGGCGTACACCGGCACCTTGAGCAGCAGCCACACGAACACGCCGCCCAGCCCGGCGCCGATCGCGAGGGGCACGGGCGCCGGCACCCAGCCCTTCAGAACCGGGACGACCGCGAGGCAGGTGACCGCGGCGGTGCCGGACAGCGCGAACGCCACCTGCCCGGTGCTGAGACCGAGCCGGCGCAGCCGGTGCGAGACGTGGTCGGTGCCGCCGAGCATCAGCGGCCGGCCCGCGCGGCGCCGCGAGACCAGGACGACGCAGGTGTCGACGGTGGCGACGAAGGTGACCATGAGCGGCCCGGCCACACCCGTGTCGTCCGTCCGCGCGAACACGAAGAGCGCCGAAGCCGAGATCACGAAGCCGATGAACAGCGATCCGGCGTCGCCCATGAAGATCCGCGCGGGCGTCCAGTTGTGCGGCAGGAACCCGGCGCATCCGCAGGCCAGCGCGACGAGCAGCACGCTCACGCCCCTCTGCCCCACCATCATCGCGGGCAGCGCGAGGGACGCACTGGTCACGCAGGCGACGCCGGCCGCGGCTCCGTCCATGTTGTCGAGCAGGTTGAAGGAGTTGGTGATGACGACGATCCACAGCACCGGCAGGACGTAGTCGAGCCAGTTCCCGAAGATCTTCACGTGGCCGCCCGCGCCGACGACGGCCACGGCGGCGAGCCCCTCGACGGTCAGCCGCGGGTACGGCGACAGCGGCCGCAGGTCGTCGACCAGGCCGAGCAGCGCCACGGCCGTCGCGGCCACGAGCAGGATCCGCAGGCGCGGATCACCGCCGCTCAGCGCGGCGATCGTCGGCGCGATCACCCCGACGGCGATGACGACGCCTCCCAGGTACGGCGTCGGCCGCTCGTGACTCTTGCGCATGTCGGGCCGATCGGTCAACGACAGCTGAACGGCCAGCCTGCGCACGAATTCGGTCAATACCCCGACCAATACGAATGCAGCGACCGCCACCCACGTCATTGCCATTGATTCTGGTCTCTCGTTGACGGCAGCAGCTTCTCAGCTCTGTTACCGCGAGACGCGGCCCGTAAAACACCGGCGCACGGCAGACCAGTCGGCACACCGGTGCACGATTCGGGACACCGCGAATCGAAACATTCGACCGAATAAAAGATTGCCAACAATGGTCAATATTTCCAAGGTTTCAATGAACCGGCGCAGCATGATAGCGTGCAGCCTGGTTTTAGAACGGGACCACGGATGCCATTTTCTGGAGTGGCACAGAAAGCAATTCAATCGCACGGATAACGAAATGTCCAGATTGGCCAGGGGGGCCTGATGGGTTCGGCAATTAGAGTATCCGGTGGTATCGCCGCCGCCACACTGTTGATGACTGGAATGGCTGTCGCGCAGCCGGCGTACGCCCGCCAGACCGTGAACGTGCCCTGCAACACGGCGGCGCTGATCGCGGCGGTCAACGGCGTCAACAGCATCGGTTCGGGGACGCTCCTGCTGGCCTCGAACTGCGACTACGTCCTGACCACCGCGGCCGGGACCGGGCGCGGTCCGGACGGGCTGCTCATCACCGGCGACATCGCCATCATCGGCGGTAACTCGACGCGGATCACCAGGTCGGCCGCCGCCCCGGCATTCCGCGTCATGGAGGTCACATCGGGCGCCAGGCTCGACCTGCGGAACGTCTTCGTCTCCGGAGGACTGACCGACAACACGACGCCGACTAATGACTCGGGCGGCGGCATCCTCAACTCCCGCGGGACCATCCGCCTGTACCGCACGACCATCTCCGGCAACACCGCGGACAACGGCGCCGGAATCTCCAATGACAGCGGACGGCTGGTCGTCGACAGCACGCTCATCCAGAACAACACCACCCGCACCGGTGGCGGCGGTGGCGGTGGCGTGTACAACGACGGCTCGATGACGACGAACAACACCATCATCAGGGCCAACCGCGCGAACACGAACGGCGGCGGACTCTACAACGGTCAGGGCGGCCGGGCCGAGTTGTACCGGACCACGGTCGACCACAACACGGCCGGCGCCAACGGTGGTGGTATCTACAACGCCGCGGACGCCCGGTTGATCCTGCAGAGGACTCTGGTGCAGCTGAACACCGCCGCCAGCGGCGGCGGCATCTTCAACGCCGGCGTCCCGAGCCGGGTGTCGCTGAACAACAGCCTCATCCAGAACAACACACCGAACAACTGCGTGCCTCTGGGCTCGCTGTTCGGCTGCACGAACTGACCCGCGTTCCACCGGCGGTCGCCGCCGTGTGTGCCGGCATGCCTGACACACACGGCGGCGACCGCCCCAGAATGGAGATGCGTGGTGGCCGGCAATGGCTGAACTTCGCACGAGCGGCGAACGCACGAGCGACGAGCGCACGGACCGCCGCACCACCGACCGGGACCGGCGGCCGGCGGGGGCCTTCCCGGGCGGGCCCGCACGCGTCTGCCTGCTGATCGGCCAGCTCGGCCTCGGCGGCACCGAGAAGCAGCTCGTCCTGCTCGCCCAGGGCCTGCGCGCCCGCGGCATCGACGTTCACGTGCTCCTGATGTTCGAGGGCGGTCCGCGGGAAGGCGCGCTGCGGGCGGCCGGGATACCCGTCACCCACCTGGGGTTCGTCTCCGCCGCCGCGGGAGCGCGCATGCTGCCGGCCAACGCGGCCGCCTTCGCGCGGCTCGTCCGTCAGCTGCGGCGGCTGCGGCCCGCCGTTCTGCACGCCTTCCTGTTCCACAGCTACGTGACCGCCGCTCCGGCGGCGCGCCTGGCCGGCGTCCGCGTGCTGGTCGCGGGCCGGCGCAGCCTCGGTGACTTCAAGCGGGGCCGCCACGTCATGCTCGCGGTCGAACGCCTCGCCACCGGCATGACCGACCTGCTCGTGGCCAACGCCGAGGCCGTCGCCGAGGACACACGCCGCCAGGAGAAGGTCTCCCCCGACAAGATCGTCACCGTGTACAACGGCCTGCCGGACTCGGCGTTCGCCCCGGCCGCCCCCACGGTCATCGACACCACCGCGCCGGTCGTCCTGTGCATCGCGAACCTCAAGCCCGACAAGGGACACCGGTACCTGATCGACGCCGTCGCGCGCCTCCGCGACCAGGGCCTGCCGACCACCCTCGCCCTCGTCGGCGACGGGCCGCAGCGCCGCGCGCTGGAGGAGCAGACGGCACGCGTGGGCGCCGACGTACGGTTCCTCGGCACCCGTACCGACGTCGAGCCGCTCCTCGCCCGTGCCCAGGTCGTGGCACTGCCGTCCCTGCACGAGGGCATGAGCAACGCCGTCATGGAGGCGATGGCCGCGGGACGCCCGGTCGTCGCCACCGACGTCGGGGGAACCGGCGAGCTGCTGCGCGACCGCGGCGTCCTGGTGCCACCCTCCGACGGCGCGGCGCTGGCCGAGGGGATCGGCCGCGTGCTGCGCGACCACGGCCTGGCCGAGCGGCTCGCCGCGCGGGCGCGCGCCTGGAGCCTGGAGCACCTTCACGTCGACGCGATGGTCGACCGCCATGTCCAGATCTACCGAGAGCTGCTGGAGCGCCGATGTGCGGAATAGCGGGAACCGTGTCGGCCGGCGCACCGGACGCCGGGCTGGTCCACCGGATGTGCGACGCGCTCGTGCACCGAGGGCCGGACGGCGCGGGCTTCCACACCGACGACCACGCCGCGCTCGGCATGCGCCGGCTCGCCATCATCGACGTGGCAGGCGGTGACCAGCCGGTCTACAACGAGGACCGCACGATCGTTGCGGTCCTCAACGGCGAGCTGTACAACTTCCGCGACCTGCGCGACGCGCTGCGCCGCCGCGGGCACCGCCTGACCAGCGAGGGCGACACCGAGTGCCTCGTCCACCTGTACGAGGAGTACGGCGACGAGCTGGTCGACCATCTGCGCGGCATGTTCGCGTTCGCCCTCTGGGACGCGCGCCGTCGCCGCCTCCTGCTCGCCCGGGACCGCGTCGGCAAGAAGCCGCTGTTCTACCGGTCCGACGGCACCTCTCTCGTCTTCGGTTCGGAGCTGAAGGCGCTGATGCAGGATCCGTCGATGCCGCGCGAGGTCGACCCGGTGGCGCTCCACCACTACCTCACCTACCAGTACGTCCCGGCGCCCTGGTCGATCCTCCAGGGCGTGCGCAAACTCCCGCCCGGCCACGTGCTGGTCTGGCAGGACGGCCGGCACGAGCTCCGCCGCTACTGGCGGCTGGACTGCACGCCGCGCCCGGTCACCGACGAGCGCGAGGTGGCGGAGGAGCTGCGCGAGAGGCTCCTGGACGCCACCCGCGTGCGCATGGTCAGCGAACGCCCGCTGGGCGCCTTCCTGTCCGGCGGCCTGGACTCCTCGGCGGTCGTCGCTGCGATGGCACGCCAGACCACGGGCCGCGTGAGGACCTTCAGCATCGGCTTCGACGAGCAGAAGTTCGACGAGCGGCACTACGCCCGCAGGCTGGCCGAGTGGTACGGCACCGACCACCACGAGCTGGTCGTACGCCCGTCCGCGCTCGACGTGCTGCCGACGCTGGCCTGGCACTTCGACGAGCCGTTCGCCGACTCGTCGGCGATCCCCAGCTTCTACGTCGCCAGGATGAGCCGCGAACACGTGACCGTCGTGCTCAACGGCGACGGGGGCGATGAGACCTTCGGCGGCTACCGGCGGTACGTCGCGATGAACCGCACGCGGCGGATCCACCTGCCGGCGGCGCTGCGGCCCCGGCTCGGACGTCTCGGCGCGCTGCTGACCTCGCGCGGCGCGCCGCAGTCGCCGCCGTGGCAGGCCGGGCGCGTTCTGGAACTGCTCAGCCATCCGCTGTCGCACCGCTACGCGCGGATGATGTCCTACTTCGGTCCCGAACAGAAACTGGCGATCTACTCCGACGCCTTGCGCGAGCAGCTCGCCGGGGTGGACAGCTACGAGATCCTGGACGCGGCGTTCACCGCCTCGCTCGCCGGGTCCCAGCTCGGCGCCATCATGGACGTCGACATCAACACGTACCTGCCGGGCGACCTCCTCGTGAAGTCCGACATCACCACGATGGCCAACTCCATCGAGGGACGCTCGCCCTTCCTGGACCAGCACCTGATGGAGTGGGCCGCGAGGCTGCCGGCCGACCTGAAGATCCGCTCGGGCACGACCAAGTACCTGCTGAAGAAGGCGGTGGCGGAGTGGCTGCCGCCCGAGCTGGTCAACCGGCCGAAGATGGGCTTCGGGGTGCCGCTCGCGTCGTGGCTGCGGACCGAGCTACGCGGCCTGTCCTGGGACCTGCTCACCGACCACACGGCGCGCTCGCGCGGCCTGTTCCGCCACGACGCGATCAAGCGGCTGCTCCAGCAGCACGAGGAGGGCGCCGACCACAGCCCCCGCATCTGGGCGCTGATCCAGTTCGAGCTGTGGCACCGCGTCTTCATCGACGGCGCGCACACGCAGGCCGGCACGGCCATCGCGGCGGGTGCCGACAGCTGGCGGTCCTGATGGCCGACCGGCCGCTCCGCATCGTGCTGTCCATCGGGTCCCTCCAGGTCGGCGGGACCGAGTCCCAGCTCGTCAAGCTGGCCGGGCGTCTGACGGCCCGCGGCCATGACGTGCACGTCATCGCGGTCAGCCGTGGCGGCCCGTACGAGGACGATCTGCGGGCCCTGGGCGTGCCCACGCGCGTCTTCTCCTACGCGGGTCTGCGAACGCGCGACTCCTCCGGCCGCCGGGACCCGCGGATCCTGCTCGCCGAGATCCGCAAGCTCCTGGCGATGTGGCGGCACCTGCGGACCCTGCGGCCCGACGTCTGCCACGGGTTCCTGTTCACCTGCTACACCCACGTCCTGCCCCTCGCCTGGCTGGCGGGCGTGCCGGCGCGGGTCAACGGGCGCCGGGGCGCGTCGCCGCAGGAGCCGACCGGGCTGCTGCGCTCAGCGCTGGACTTCGCCGGCCACCGCTCCTCCAGCCTCTACGTGACCAACTCCCGCGCCCTGGGGGCCCGCCTCGTACGGGACGAGAAGGTGCCCGCCGACCGCATCGAGGTGATCGCCAACGGGGTCGAGCCGCCCGGGCGCGTCGCCGATCCCGCCCGGAGCCCGGCGCGCGGGATCGTGGTCGCGAACCTCATCGCCTACAAGGGGCACGCCGACCTGGTCGAGGCGCTCGCCCTGCTGCACTCCCCTCCGCCGGTCTGCCTCGTCGGCGAGGGACCCGAGCGCGAGCCGCTCACCGCGCTGATCCGGGCGCGCCGGCTCGGGCACGTGGTCCGGCTCGCCGGAGGCGTGCCCGACGCGCGTGCGCTGCTCGCGGACTACCAGTTCGCCGTACTGCCCTCCCACGCCGAGGGGCTGCCGAACGCGGTCCTGGAGGCGATGGCCGCGGGCCTGCCGGTGGTCGCCACACGCGTCGGCGGCGTGCCCGAGGTGCTGGCCGACGGCGTGGCGGGCCTGGTCGTACCGCCGCGCGACCCGGCCGCGCTGGCCTCCGCCATTGAGCGGCTCGCCCGGGATCCGGAGCTGCGGCGGGCGATGGGCGCCGCCGGGCGCCGCGCCGCCGAACGGCTGAGCGTGGACGAGTGCGCCGCCCGGCACGAAGCGGTGTACCGGCGGCTGCTGCGGTGACCGCCGCGGTCCGCCAGGTCGCGCACACGGTCGGCATCCGCGCCCTCTTGGTGGTCCTGGGCGCGGTCAGCGGCGTCGTCATCGCCCGCGCGCTCCAGCCGGAGGGGCGCGGCGCGTACTACGTCATCACCACGATCGCCACCATCACGATCTCCGTCGGCCACCTGTCCATCGAGCAGTCGCAGGTGTGGCTGTGGTCGCGCGGTGTCGACCGGCGGGCCCTGGCCGCGAACGGGCTGGTGCTCGGGCTGGCCGTGGGCACTCTCGCGGCGGTCGCCGCCGGGGTGCTCGTCGGCGTGCTGGGGCAGGACGTCATCCCGATCGCCGGTTACGGGCAGCTCGCCACCGCGCTCGCCGCGATCCCGTACGCGATGGCCGTGGTCTACCTGAACAACATCCTCGTCCTGCGCTCGCGGGTGCAGGTGGTCAACACCGCCGCGCTGCTCGGCGGGGTGCTGCAGTGCGGGCCGCTGCTGCTCCTCGCGTACCTGACCCGGCTGTCGTCCGCGGAGGTGGTGCTGCTGTGGGCGGTTTCGGTGACGGTGCCGCTCGCGGTGGTCGTGCCGGCGGCGCGCCCGCGGCTGCGCCACTGGGACCGGTCGCTCGCGCGGCGGGCCGTCGACCGCGGCCTGCGGTACCACCTCGGGCTGACCTCGCTGTTCCTGCTGTTCCGCTCCGACATCCTGATCCTGGACGCGATGACGACGACCGCGGCGGTCGGCCTGTACTCCCTCGCGGTCAGCCTCGCGGAGCTGACGCGGCTGGTCACGGACGCCATCGCGCAGATCGCGCTGCCCCGCCAGCTCGGCACCGACGACAAGGGGGCCGCCGCCGCGACCCTGGCCGTCACGCGCCTCAGCACGATCGTCGCGGTCGCCTCGGCCGTCCTGATGTGCCTGGCGGCGCCGCCGCTGGTGCCTCTCGTGTACGGCAAGGCGTTCGCGGGCAGCGTGCCGTCGCTGATCGCGCTGGCCCCGGGCCTGCTGGCGCTCGGCGCGACCCGGCCGATCGGGGCGTACCTGCTGCGCCTGGACCGCCCGATGCTCGCCTCGTCCATGTCGGTGGCGGCCCTGCTGGTCAACGTGGCGCTGAACTTCGCGCTCGTGCCGTTCTTCGGCATCGTCGGCAGCGCGGTCGCCTCCAGCATCGCGTACGTGACGCTGGCCGCCCTGCAGGCCGCGTGGTTCGTCCGCGCCAGCGGGGTGTCGCCCCGCGACCTGCTGCCCGGCCCCGCCGAGGTGGCGTACGCGCGGGGCCGGTTGGGGCTGTCAGCCGCGCGCCGGGGTGTCTGAGGAGCGCTCGAAGACGTACTCGTTGCAGCCGATGCCGCCGGCGCAGGTCTTCAGGTGACGCAGTTCGAAGCCGCGCTCGCGCATGAAGGCGAACACCTCCTCCGGCTTGGCCACCTCGAACGGGTAGCCGCCGACCCAGTCGACCAGGTCGTGTCTCGCCGACATGCCGCGCGCCCGCGGCGGGCGCACGAGCGCCGTCTCGCCGCCCCGGACCAGCTCCAGCGCGGTCGCCAGCGGCTTGCGGCGGTACAGGTAGGCGGCACTGCCCAGGACGAGCAGCCGCCGCGCCAGCGCGCCCGACCGGTTGTACCGGCGCTTGACCCGCCGCCACAGGCGGCTTTCCAGCCCCTGGTCGTTGTAGATGGAGATGAACAGCAGGCCGTCCGGCGCGACGAGGCCGGCGGCGTGGTCAACGGCGCGCCACAGCTCGCCGGTGTGGTGCAGCACGCCCCACGAGTAGACGATGTCGAACCGGCCGAGCCCGGCGACGCCCTCCTCGTCCAGGATCGATCCGGTGGAGATCGTCCAGTCCGCGTCCGGCGCGAACCGGTCGCGCAGCGCGACCGTCGCGGCGACCGACTCGGGGTCGTAGTCGAAGGAGCGGACGCGCGCGCCCATGCGGTGCGCGGCGAGCGAGAACAGGCCGCTGCCGCACCCCACGTCGAGGAAGCTCCGGCCGGTCAGGTCGGTGGTGCCGAGCGGACCGGCGAGCGAGCCGACGGCGGCCTTGATCCTCCTCTCGTCGACGAGCTCGATGAAGGCGCGCCAGTTGCTGCCGAAGGCGAACCGGTCGCCGTCCAGGACCTCTTGCCGGCCGTCGATCATGTCTTCACTCCTAGTGCCGAGTTGATGGGGTGCTCCCGCGACGCGGGCGCGGCGAGCAGGCAGCCCAGGGCCAGCCAGAACGGCGTGCTGACCACGAGATTCGCCAATGGGTTGGCGAAGAGCATGCCGACCGCGTAGGCGGCGACCATCGCGCGCTGGACCGCCGCCTCGCCCGATGCCGGGCTTTTCATGCCGAGCCAGATCAGTACGAGAAAGACGATGAGCGCCGGAATTCCGGTCTCGGCCGCCAATCGCAGGTAGTCGTTGTGGGTGGCGATGTAAATACCGAGGTGGGGGGAGTTTTCGGCATAGGAGGGAAAGACGCCGTAGCCGATTCCGCGCAGCGGGTGCTCGGCCGCGACCTTCGCGGCGTACCACGCGACGTGCTCGCGGACGGAGGAGTCCTGGCTCAGCTCCGCCGCCGGCCGGTCGCCGACCGCGACGTGCTCGACGGTGTCGATCGCGGCGGGGAAGACCGTGCCGAGGACGGCGGCGGTGGCCACGATCGCCACCTGGATCCCGCGCCGCCTGCCCTGGAGGAGCACGACGGCCACCCCGGCCGCCGCCGAGACGAACGCGCCTCGCGACTGGGTCGCCGCCATCGCGGCCACGCAGACACCGGCGGGCACCAGCCAGGCGGGCCGCCGGTGCCGGAGCGCCAGCCCGGCCGCGGCGACGAACGGCAGGGCGAGGAGGGCGCCGAGGAAGTTGGGGTTCTGGGCGAAGCCGACGAGCCGGCCGCCCTCCCGTTGCCCGGCGGCCAGGACCCATCCGGCCACGACCGCCCCGGCCAGGGCGGCGACCCGCGCCATCAGGCCCGCCGGAGGCGGGGACGCGACGACGGCCGCGAGCAGCCCCAGGCCGGCGAGCAGGCCGATCAGGTCCGAGAAGCGGTCGGGCGCGGTCCCCGGCCCACCGGCGGGCAGCACGTACGCGAGGAGCACCAGGAGCCCGAGCAGGGCGATCCACAGGTGCGCCGGACGCGGCGTGCGGGTGCCGGCCACGAGCTGGACCGCCACGACCATCGTCACCGCGGCGATGGCGCCGAGCGTGACGGACGTCGCGCCCGACAGCCCGGCCAGCAGGCTCACCGGGATCACGGCCAGGACGCCCGCCGGGCCGCACACGGTGAGCACGCCGAGCGCGAGCATCGCCACCGCGCCGACCACCGGCCATGAGCGGTCGACCACCAGGAAGGCGACCACGGGTGCGGACAGCGGCAGCAGGGACGACGGCCGTGCCGCGGCGCGGCGGAGCGAAGCCGCGCGCGCCTCCGTGGTCGTGCCGCCTCGTCGCATCGCCCCCGCCCGCCGGCGCGGACTCTGTCGATCCGGCACCGCGATGATGTCGTGGCCGTGTGCGCTGATGACCGACTTTTTGATCACCAGTTTCCGACCTGAAGTGACTGCGTGATCACGAAGGGTAGTGCTACCTGCACTGACCACTCGGAATTTCGAGAGGGCGTGTCATGGCGGACAGGACTGGAACGCGCTATTTGGTGACGGGCGGCGCCGGTTTCATCGGCTCTTATCTGGTCAATGCCCTATTAGCCCGTGGTGACACCGTTGTCGCCCTGGACAATCTGCAGACGGGGCGGCTCACCAATCTGGAAGAGGCGAGCGAGTCTCCGCACTTTCATTTCGTGCACGGCTCGGTGCTCGACGAGCTCGTGGTGGACGAGCTGGTACACCAGTGCGACGTCGTCGTGCACATGGCGGCGGCGGTGGGCGTCCGGCTGGTGGTCGAACAGCCGCTGAAGTCGCTCACCACCAACATCCGGGGTTCGCAGGTGGTGATCGAGGCGGCCCATCGGTACCGCCGCAAGATCCTCATGGCCAGCACGTCGGAGATCTACGGGAAGAACTCCCTGGGACCGCTGCACGAGACCGCGGACCGGATCCTGGGCAGCCCGTCGATCGTCCGCTGGGCCTACAGCACCGCCAAGGCCGTCGATGAGATCCTCGCCAACTGCTACCACCGCGAGCGCGGCCTGCCCACGATCGTCGTCCGGCTGTTCAACACGGTCGGCGCGCGGCAGAGCCCGGCGTACGGCATGGTCATCCCACGGCTGGTGCAGCAGGCGCTGCGGGACGAGCCGCTGACCGTCTACGGGGACGGCCGGCAGACCCGCTGCTTCGCCCACGTGCTCGACGTGGTGGAGGCGCTGCTCCGCCTGCTCGACGACGACGCGGCGATCGGGCAGACGTTCAACATCGGGTCCTCCGAGGAGATCAGCATCGGCCGCCTCGCGGAGGCGATCGTCGCCCGCTGCGAGAGCAGGTCGCGGATCGAGCTGATCCCCTACGACGAGGCGTACGGGGCCGGCTTCGAGGACATGCAGCGGCGGGTGCCCGACACGACGAAGCTGCGCACGCTCACCGGCTGGCAGCCGCGCCACACGCTCGCCGACGTGCTGAGCGACGCCATCACCGAGGCGCGCCGCGAGGCCGCCCCCCGACCCGACCTGGTGTCGTCATGAACGAGCGGAGCGAGCGAATCGACGAGCACAGCGTGCCCGGCCCCTCTCCGATGAAGGAGGACTCATGACGGACGAGCGCATTCGAGTGATGCGGGTCATCGCGCGGATGAACGTCGGCGGGCCGGCGTTGCAGGCGAGCGTGCTGATGCGCGGCCTGGACCGGGAGCTGTTCGACCAGCGCCTGTACACCGGGAACGTCGAACCGGGCGAGGCCGACTACCTCGACCTGCGTGCGCGTGACGTCACGCCGCACCGGATCGCCACCCTGGGCCGGTCGATCCGTCCGGCCGACGACGCGCGGGCGGTCGCCTCTCTCGTCGCCGCGATGCGGCGGTTCCGCCCGCACATCGTGCACACGCACACGGCCAAGGCCGGGCTGCTCGGGCGTACGGCGGCCGTGCTCGCCCGGGTGCCGGTGCGCGTGCACACCTACCACGGCCACCTGCTCTACGGCTACTTCTCACCCGCGAAGACGAAGATGGTGGTGCGGAGCGAGCGGATGTCCGCCCACCTCTGCGACCGTCTCGTGGCCGTCGGCACGCGGGTGCGCGACGAGCTCGTCGCGGCGGGCATCGGCCGTGCGGAGCAGTACACCGTGGTGCCGCCCGGCACCGAGCTCGGCACACCGCCCGATCGCGCCTCCGCGCGGCTCGCCCTCGGCGTGCCCGGCGGCGAGCCCGTCGTCGCGTTCGTGGGCCGCCTCACGGGCGTCAAGCGGCCGGACCGGCTGGTGGAGGTCGCGCGGGAGCTGCGCCGGCTCGTCCCCGGCGTGCGGTTCGTGATCTGCGGAAGCGGTGACGCCGCCGGCGAGGTCACCGCGGCGGTGCCGGAGTTCGGCGGCGCGATGCGGATGGTGGGCTGGCGGCGCGACATCGAGACCGTCTACGCCGCTGCCGACCTGGTGCTGCTCACCTCCGACAACGAGGGAATGCCGGTCTCGCTGATCGAGGCCGGGCTGTCCGGCGTGCCGGTCGTGGCGACCCGTGTCGGAAGCGTCGCCGAGGTCGTGCACGACGGCGTCACCGGCCTGCTCGCGCCCTGCGACGCCGGCGCGCTGGCCCGCCGGGCGGCGAGCCTGCTCCTGGACGACCCGCGGCGCCGCGAGATGGGCCGCCGGGCACGGGCGTGGGCCACCCAGCGGTTCGGGGCCGAGCGCCTCGTCGCCGACATCACCGGGATCTACGCGTCCATCGCCCAGGAACGGGGCTGGTGGCCCGTACGACAGAAGGAGGGGGCCCGTTGACGTCCTCCCCTGTCTGAAGGCGGGGGATTCCAACCCGATCACCTACACACAGGAGGGCACAGGTTGAGGTTCGCGGTTCACGGCCCCGCCCAACGGCTGGAGGGCTCCCCGCTCGGGAGGTCGGCCGGGGTCGGTTGGTCGGGGCAGGAACGTCACCGTCCGCCCGACGGCGATGTTCTTCGCTGCGTTCACGTCCGCGTGGTCGGTGTGCCCGCAGGCGCGACAGCGGAAGACCGCTTGGCTCTCACGGTTGTCCGCTGCGCAGTGCCCACAGGCATGACAGGTCTGAGGCGTACCGAACGACTTGGCCTCGGCGGGGATGTCGCGGGACCAGCGGAACCGCACCCAGCCCACCTTCGGGGTCCGAACCTCACCGACCTTGCGGGACAGCCGCCGAACATCCCAGTGACGGCCGCGCTGCCCGACGATCAGCTGGCGGGACTGTTCGGCGTACTCCGGCGCACTCGCCCGCCCCGGCCGCCAATGCAGATGCTGCTCACAAGCGAGATTCCACACCTATCAGGCATGCGCGCAGTGCTCCAGCAACACCGCCTCCTGAGCGGGCATGGGCTGGAGTCGAAATCGCATGCCGGCACGCTAACCACCACCACCGACATTCCAAGGAGGGAGCGGCGTGCCTTCCCCGGCCCGAAGGCCAGGGTCTCCACGCCGCGCAGCCGATGAAGGTCCTTGTGACCGGGGGCGCCGGTTTCATCGGCGCCAACCTGTGCCGCGAACTCATGGGGCGGCCCGAGGTCGACCGGGTGGTCGCGCTGGACGACCTGAGCACCGGGTGCGCCGGCAACCTCGACGGCACCGGCGCCGAACTCGTCGAGGGCAGCATCCTCGACACCGTCGTGCTCGGCCGGCTCGTGGCCGAGGCCGACGCCGTCGTGCACCTGGCCGCCCGTCCGTCGGTCCCCCGGTCGCTCGCCGACCCGGTGGCCAGCCACGACGTGAACGCCACCGGGACGGTGCGCGTCCTGGAGGCCTGCCGGCGGGAGACGGTCCACGTGGTGGCGGCCTCGTCCTCCTCGGTGTACGGCTCGGTGGCGTCGCTGCCCAAGCACGAGGACCTGCCGACGCGGCCGCTCAGCCCGTACGGGGCCAGCAAGCTCGCGACCGAGGCGTACGTCCTGGCGTACGGGGCGAGCTTCGGGCTGCCGTCGCTGGCCTTCCGGTTCTTCAACGTGTACGGCCCGCTGCAGCCGGCCGGGCACGCGTACGCCGCCGTCGTGCCGACCTTCGTCGACGCGGCGATGCGCGGGGAGCCTCTCCTCATCCACGGGGACGGGTACCAGACGCGTGACTTCACCTTCGTCGGGACGGTGACCGGAGTGCTCGCCGACGCCGTCCTGCGGCGGGTCACGAGCGACGAGCCGGTGAACCTGGCGTTCGGCACGCGGGTGTCGGTGCTGGAGCTGACCCGCCGGCTGTCCGGGGTGCTGGGCACCCCCGTCGAGGTGCGGCACGGCCCGCCGCGCGCGGGCGACGTCCGGGAGTCCCAGGCCGCGGACGACCGGCTCCGGCGCCTCTTTCCCGGCGCCACGGCCGTGCCCCTGGAGGAGGGGCTCCGGCGGACGGTGGCCTGGTTCCGCGGGCGTCCGGTGTACGCCGCCGCGCCCTGACCCGCGGCGTTCGCTCAGGCCTGTCCGGCAGGGGGCGTCCGACGGGCCGTTTCGATCATGGCAACTCGTGCAACCGGGGGGACACATCATGGATCAGTCACGAGGCGATCGGCTCGTCGAATGGGACCTCGTCGTCGTCGGCCTGGGCTATGTGGGAATGCCGCTCGTCCGCGAGGCGGTACGGGGCGGGATGCGGGTCGCCGGACTCGACGTCGACCCCGGCCGGATCGCTCGGCTCAACGCCGGAATCTCCCACGTGGACGACATCTCCGACGGCGAGGTCACGACGCTGCTCGCGCAGGGGTTCCGCGCCACTTCGGACGAGCGCGTGCTGGCCGCCGCCGACACGGTGGTGATCTGCGTGCCCACGCCGCTGGACGAGGACCGCAGGCCGGACCTGGGCGCGGTGATCGGGGCCGGCCGCACGGTCGCGGACCATCTCGGCCCGGACACCCTGGTCGTACTGGAGTCGACCACGTGGCCCGGCACGACCGAGGAGGTGCTGCGCCCGCTGCTGGAGAAGAGCGGGCTGTCCGCGGGGATCGACTTCCACCTGGCCTACTCACCCGAACGGATCGACCCCGGCAACCCGGTCTACGAGCTGCGCAACACCCCGAAGATCGTCGGCGGGGTGACGAGCGCGTGCCTGGACCGCGCCATGGCGTTCTACGGCAAGCTCGTGGAGCAGGTCGTGCCGGTGCGCGGCACCCGCGAGGCCGAGATGGCCAAGCTGCTGGAGAACACCTACCGGCAGGTCAACATCGCGCTCGTCAACGAGATCGCCGTCCTGTGCGACGAGCTGGCGATCGACGTGTGGGACACGATCTCGGCGGCGGCCACCAAGCCGTTCGGCTACCAGCCGTTCCGGCCCGGCCCCGGCGTGGGCGGGCACTGCATTCCGATCGACCCGAGCTACCTGTCGCACCGGGTGCGGCGCCTGGGACAGCAGTTCCAGTTCGCCGAGCTCGCCCAGCAGGTCAACGACCGGATGCCGGCGTACGTCGCCGAGCGGGCGGCGCGTCTGCTGCACCGGCACGGCCGCTGCGCCAACGGCGCCGACGTCGTGCTGCTCGGCGTGACGTACAAGCCCGACGTCGCCGACGGCCGCGAGTCGCCGGCCGAGCCTCTCGCCCGGCGGCTGGACGCCGCGGGGGCCAGGGTGAGTTACCACGACCCGCTCATCGACGAGTGGACGGCCGGCGGGGTGCCCGTGCGGCGGGTCCACGACCTGGAAGAGGCGCTCGACGCCGCCGACCTGGCGATCCTGCTCCAGCCGCACCGGTCCTTCGACCTGTCGCTCGTCGCGACGCGTGCGACGCTGGTGCTCGACACCCGCGGCGTGCTGCCGCCGTCGGACACCGTCGAGCGCCTCTAGGTCACGTCTCACGGTCCCCGTCCGCAGCGAGCGGCGCGCGGTAGGACAGCGGGGCTTTGAGACGCGCCCTGGGCCCGGGTCGCCGGCGTCACATCGTCGGGTGCGAGGCGGCGTACTTGCGCTCGTCCGGCATGATGATCCACAACGCGATGTAGACGAGGAACTGCGGCCCGGGCAGCACGCAGGAGATGATCGCCAACAGCCGTACGGTCCAGGCGCCGAGCCCGAACCGGCGGGCGAGCCCGGCGCACACGCCGCCGATGACGCGACCCTGGCGCGGGCGGTAGAGACCGTTCATGTCGTCTTCCTCCTCGGGATGACCTGCTGCTTCTTACGTTAGGGACGCGGACGCCCGCGCGCGTCGCCCTGGGGGACCCTTCTGGTGTCCCCCAGGAGAGGGACGGCTCCCGCCGGAGGTCGTACGGCGGCGCGCGGCTCCTCCTACTCGCGGAGGCCGACCCCGTCGACCGGGCGGGTCCGCAGGACCCGCCGGGCCGGCAGGAGAGTCGCCACGACGCTGATCAGCACGACGCCGCCGATCACCGCGATCCATCCGCCGGGCGGGATGTAGGGCGTCGCCGAGCCGGTGATGCCCTTGACCATGGGGATCAGCGTGCCCGCGGCGATCGCCGCGCCGACCACCAAGGCCAGTCCCAGCAGCAGCACCTGCTCCAGCCGGACCATGCGCAGCACCTGCGTGCGCGTCGTCCCGGACAGGCGCAGTACGGCGAACTCCCGGCGGCGGCCCAGCGCGTACATGGCCAGGGTGTTCACCGCCGCGATCACCACGTAGATCAGCAGCACCGCGGTGACCACCTTGTTCGTCCAGGCGTTCTCCTCCAGGTTGTGGTCGAGGCCGACCTGGAAGGCGTCGCGGCTCACGACCGAGGAGCCCGGCGCCACGGTGTCCAGCTCGGCGCGGAGCGCCGCGACCGCACGCGGACCCGTGGTGGCGACGAACACCGCGTCGTCCAGCCCCGTGCCGGTGTGCGGCGCGAGCGTGTCGTGCGGGAGGGTCAGCGCGGCGAAACCGAGGCCCCGCGTGTAGATCGCGACGACGCGGAGGGTCACCGGCGTGCCGTCGCCGAACCAGCCGCGGAAGCGCCCGCCGACGCGAAGGTGCATCGACTGGGCGGTGAGGGCGTCCAGGGCGACCGTGTCGCCCCGCAGGCCGGCCAGGTCGCCGCCGGTCACATCCAGGTCCAGGGTCCGGTCGAGGCCTTCGGGGTCGACGCCCTGGGCCGGGAAGTCGGTGATGCCTCCGGCCTGGCGGGTGAAGAGCGTGCTGTGCACGACTCCGGTGGCGGCCGTGACGCCGCCGGTACGCCGGATCGCCGCGGTCGCCTCGGGTCGCAGGCCGGGCGCGGCGGGCGTGACGACACGGTCGGCGAGCAGTCCGGCCCGGCTCTGGCGGTCCGCGACGTGCAGCTCGGAGGTCTGCATGAACCACAGCGAGCCGCCCAGGCCGACCGCGAGAACCAGGCAGCTCACCACGGACGAGAGCCGCCGGGCCGAGGTGGCGGTGGTGGCCCTGGCGAGGCGGCCGGTGACGCCGGCCAGGTGCAGCAGCCGGCCGAACGTCGCGGCGGCGGCGCGGATCAGCAGCGGGCTCAGCAGCGCGACCGCCACCACGAGGGTGAACACCGTGCCGACCGAGGTGCCGGCCGCGCTGTCGCCCGACACGGAACCGGCGACCACGCACAGGGTGATCCCGCCGGCCAGCGCCACCAGACCGAGCGCGGACCGGACCAGGCCGACGCCGCCGCGTTCGACGGCGGTCTCTGCGAGCGCCGCCGTGGGCCGGATCCGGCTGGCGCGGAGGCTGGCCATCCAGGCCGCGGCGACCGCGATGACCAGCGCGGACCCGGCGGCGACGAGCGGTGGCAGCCACGAGAGGTGCGTGCGGAAGGTGCCCGGGACCATGCCCCGCGCGACGAACTGGTCGCGCAGCCGGTCGGCGAACAGCAGGCCGGGCCACACCCCCAGCACGCCGGCGAGCAGACCGAGGCCCGTGGCCTCCCGCACCACCATCCGCCGGACCTGGCGCGGGGTGGCCGCGAGCGCGCGCAGCAGGGCGATGTCGCGGTGACGCTGCCGTACCGACAGGCCGACCGTGCCGGCGATGACGAGGACGGCGATGAGCAGCGCGCAGCCCCCGAACACGCTCGAGACGGAGATGGCGAACTCACGCCCGTTGCCGACGTCCGGCGACTCGACGGCGCCGCGGCCGGCGCCGGAGTAGACGTGCGGGTAGGCGCCGGCGAGGCGGGCCGGTGACGGCGGGAGCACGCGGCGTACGGCGCCGGCCAGGGTCTTCGGTCCCACGCCGGGATCCGGCAGGACCCCGATGACCTGGGCGGCGCCGCCCGCGAGCGCGCGGGCGTCGGCGTCGCCGAGGAAGACCGTGGGCGCCTCCGGGGCCCTGCCGGCCGGCGCGGCGACCCCCGCCACGGTGTAGGTGCGCACGCCGGAGGCGAGCCCGAGGCGCACCCGCGCGCCCGGCCGCGCGCCGACGCGGGTGGCGAGGCTCTGGTCGAGCACGACCTGACCGGCCGCCGCCGGGGCCGCGCCCGCGCGGAGCGCGAACGGGGCGAGCCGCGCGGCCGACCACGGGTGCGCCTCCACGGGCGCGGTACGCCCGCCGGCGTCGAGCCGGCCCCGCAGCGCGACGTCGGTGACCGCCTCGCGCACGCCGGGCGCCGCGGCGATCCGCGCGGGCAGCGACGGGTCCAGCCGCCCGCGCTCGGCCAGCGGGTAACGCTCGGTCTCGCGGTCCTCGCCCGAGCCGAAGGTCACCTGCAGGTCGGTGGTCGCGACGAGGACGGGCGCGGCGGCGTAGCGCGCCACCGTGCCGTTGTAGCGAATCCCGGACTCCAGCATGGCGCCGCACATCGTCACGATCACGACGGCGAACCACAGGGCCAGGAAGGTCGCGAGCATGCTCGCGGGACGCTGCGTCAGCATCCGCCAGGCGATCCTCACCATGACGGCGTCTCGCCTCCGGCGCGCGCCGATCCGAGGTGCGCGAGGCGCTCGGCGATCGCGTCCACACCCGGCGCCGCCAGATCGTCGACGACCCTCCCGTCCGCCAGGAACACCACACGGTCGGCGTAGGACGCCGCCACCGGGTCGTGCGTGACCATGACGACGGTCTGCCGGTCGGCGTCGACCGCCTGGCGCAGCAGGGCCAGCACGCGCGCCGCGGTGGTCGTGTCGAGCGCGCCCGTCGGCTCGTCGCAGAAGATGACCTGCGGCCGTACGGACAGGGCGCGGGCGATCGCGACCCGCTGCTGCTCACCGCCGGACAGCTGCGCCGGCCGGTGGCGCAGCCGCCCCCGCAGACCCACCCGCTCCACGACCTCGGCCAGCCATCGCCGGTCCGGCCGTACGTGCGCCAGCCGCGACGGCAGCAGGATGTTCTCCCGCACGGTGAGCGCGGGCACGAGGTTGAAGGCCTGGAAGACGAAGCCGACGCGGGTGCGGCGCTGCCGGGTCAGCTCCGTCTCCGACAGCCGCGCCAGATCGGTGCCGCCGAGCAGCACCGTGCCGGCGCTGGGCCGGTCCAGCCCCGCCGCGCAGTGCAGCAGCGTGCTCTTGCCGGACCCCGACGGGCCCATGACCGCGGTGAACGTACCACCGAAGAAGTCGAGGTCGACGGCGTCAAGCGCCTGGACGGCCGAGGCGTGACGCCCGTGGGTCTTACGCACGCCGCGCAACGCGACGGCGGCCTCGGGCGGAGGCTCGGTGAGGGGCGGAGGTGGCGTGTTCACTGGTACTCCTGTTCGCGGAAGCCAGGGAAAACGCTAGGTTTCAGGGCACGCTGGGACGATCCGGCGAGCTGGCCGATCCTGGTGGTGCCAGCCCCCGGGTGCTGCCCCCCAAACGGACAGCCGGCGTGGGAAACCCCGGGAGGCGATCGTGCCCGGCCAGAGGCTTCCGGCCGGGCACCGATGCGACGGAACGCCGCGCTACCAGCAGATGCCGGTAGTGGACCTGCCGAGGGACAGCACGGTGAACTTGGTCCGGTCGTTGCGTCCCGGGTAGAACTTGTCGCTGTCACCACGCTGGTTCGGCTGGTTGTGCATGCACCAGCTGGCCTGCGTACGGTTCCAGGCCCACACGGCCCCGTCCCGCAGCCCCTGGCCGCGCACGTCGTCGGCGCCGTTGCGGTAGTGGGCAACCACATGGACCCGCACACCAGCCTCGCCGACATGGGCGCCGACGGCGACACCGCGTCGTCGGTCTCGATCTACACCGACGACAGGGCCTGGGGCGCATCGCCCCAGTGCCACCGTTGCGGCCAGTGGGTGTGCCGGCAGGACTGGACGAAGGGCGTGGAGTACCGCGAGCAGGTGACGGCACGGTGCGCGTCCTGCGGCGCGGACTCCGGCGGCGGCCGCTTCTGCCGCGAGTGCGGCGCCCGGCAGGCCTCGGCGCCTCAAGCCGCCAAGATGTTCTGCACGAACTGCGGCACGAACCTGGGCGACGCCAAGTTCTGCGGCGGCTGTGGCTGGCCCGCCGGCTGATCCTGGCACCGGTGACCCCGGGCCCGTCACCCGCCCAGGGTCACCGTCCGGCGAGCACATGAGCGCCCTTCGTGGAGGAGAACCGCCGCGCCTCTCCCGGTCCGTACCGGTCGACGCTCAGGTGGTGATGGCGCCGTCGGCCGCTCGTACGTCCAGCTCGCGGGCGAACCAGTCGATGGTCCGCCGCAGGCCGTCCTTACTCGGCACCGTGGGCAGCCAGCCCAGCCGGTCGCGGGCGAGTGCGGTGTCGGGCCGGCGCACGGCCGGGTCGTCGGCCGGGCGCTCGACGAAGGTGATGGGCGACTCGCTCTCCGCGAGGTCGCGGATGGTCATGGCCAGGTCCAGGACGGACATCTCCTCCGGGTTGCCGATGTTGACCGGGCCGGCGAAGTCGTCGCGGGCCATGGCGAGGATCCCGGCGACCGTGTCGTCGACGTAGCAGATCGACCGGGTCTGGCCGCCGTCGCCCGCGACCGTCAGCGGCCGGCCCATGAGCGCCTGGCAGATGAACGTCGGGATCGCCCGGCCGTCGTCCGGCCGCATGCGCGGCCCGTAGGTGTTGAAGATCCGCACGATGCCGGTGTTCACGCCGCGGCTGACGCGGTACGCCGTCGTCAGCGCCTCCGCGTAGCGCTTCGCCTCGTCGTACACGCTGCGCGGCCCGACCGGGTTGACGTTGCCCCAGTAGTCCTCCCGCTGGGGGTGCCGGAGCGGGTCGCCGTACACCTCGCTGGTGGAGGCCAGGACGAACCTGGCGTTCTTCTCCCGCGCGAGGCCCAGCGCGTGGAGGGTGCCGAGCCCGCCCACCTTCAGCGTCTCGATCGGCAGCCGGAGGTAGTCCACCGGTGAGGCCGCCGACGCCATGTGCAGGACGAGGTCGACGCCGCCGGTCACGTGCACGAAGCCGGTCAGGTCACACTCGGTCAGCCGGAACCCGGGCTCGCCGAGGAGGTGCGCGACGTTGCGCGGCGATCCGGTGAGGAAGTTGTCCATGCAGGTCACCGCGGCGCCCTGTGCCAGCAGCCGCTCGCAGACGTGGGAGCCGAGGAAGCCCGCTCCCCCGGTGACCACCGCGTGTCCGATCATTGGCCATCACCTCCGGGAAGAACGCTCGTGGTCGCGCGGGCCCGCGCGACCAGGCGGCTCGTCGAACGGCCGTCCAGATAGGGCAACAGCACCACCTCGCCGCCGTGGCGGCGTACCACTCCGGCCTCGGCGAGGTCGATGCCGGCGTAGTCGGCGCCCTTGACCCAGATGCCGGGCCGCAGGCGTTCCAGCAGCGCTACGGGGGTGAGCTCGTCGAAGACGGCGACGGCGTCGACGCATTCCAGCGCCGCCAGCACGCGCACCCGGTCGGCGGCCGGCACGAGCGGGCGGTCCGGGCCCTTGAGCGCGCGTACGGAGGCGTCGGAGTTGACGCAGACGACGAGGCAGTCGCCGAGCCGCCGGGCCTCGCGCAGCAGGTTGACGTGGCCCGCGTGCAGCAGGTCGAAGCATCCGCCGGTGGCCACCACGCGCCCGCCCGAGGCCCGGGTGCGCCGGATCAGGTCCCACAGGTCCTCCTCCTCCACGGCGGCCGTGTCCGCGGAGGGGGCCGGCGCGCCGAGCGCGGTGGCCCCGCCGGCCGCCACGAAGGCGCTCGCGCGCCGTACGGCCTCGGCGACCGCCTCGGTGACCATGCCGCCGTCGCGCAGCACGTGCGCGGCCGCCGCCGCGAAGCAGTCACCGGCCCCGCACCCGTCCGCACGTGGTCCCGCGACGACGGGGGCCGGGACGACATGGGGCGCCGCCTCGCCCATCGACAGCAGGGCGCCGTGCTCGCCCAGCGTCACCGCGACCCCGGTCACCCGCCACCGGCCGACGAGGGCGGCCGCGTCGGCGGCGGCCTGCGAGAGCGGTTCGTCCGCCGGGGTTCCTCCGGCGAACCGGCGCGCCTCGGCGTGGTTCGGCGTCACCAGGCGCGTTCCGCGCGGAGGCGGTGGGCCGGCCGGATGCGGGTCCCACGTCACCGGCACGCCGTCGGGGAGGGCGGCGAGCAGGCGGCGGATCCCGGGGTGGGCGGCGACGCCGCGCCCGTAGTCGGAGACGAGTACGGCGCCGGCGCGCGCGAGCACCTCCGCCGCCCGCGGCGGCAGAGGTCCGTCGGCCGCGCGGCCGTCGCCCTCGTCGATCCGCACCAGGGTCTGGCCCCCGGCGCGGACCCGGGTCTTGCAGCTGGTCGTCCCGGCCATCGGCACCCGGACGACGTCGGCGTACGCCTTCAGGAGCGTGCCCAGGCGGTGTCCCGCCTCATCGTCGCCCACGGCGGTGACGAGGACGACGTCTCTTCCGGTGATCTCGGCGGCGAGCCGGGCGGCCAGGCCCGCGCCGCCGGCGCGCCGGTGCTCACGTGTCCGCTCGACGACCGGTACGGGGGCGTCCGGGCAGAGCCGTCCCGCGGTCCCCTCGATGTCGACGTCGAGGAGCGCGTCGCCGACCACGACCAGCGGCCCGCCCCGAGATGTCACGTGGCCTCCTCCGTCATGAGGCCAGGCCTTCTCCGGCCGCGCGGCCCGGACGGCACACGACCGCGTCGACGGACGCGCAGAGCATGTGGATGGCGGCGAGATGGATCTCCTGGACGGTCGCCGTGCGCGGCGCGTCGACCGCGACGGCGTCGTCGCAGACGCCGGCGAGCGCGTTCGGGCCGGGGCCGGTCAGCGCCCAGGTCCGCATGCCCAGGTCGGCGGCGGCCTCGGCGGCGGCGATGACGTTGCGGCTCTCGCCGCTCGTGGACAGCCCGATGAAGACGTCCCCGGGCCTGCCGTGCGCACGCACCTGCCGGGCGAACATCTCCCGCGGCCCGTAGTCGTTGGTGATCGCGGTGAGGGCCGCGAGGTCGGCGTGCAGCGGGATGGCCGCGTACGGCGGGCGCTCGTCCTCGTACCGGCCCACCAGTTCGGCGGTGAGATGCTGCGCCTGCTCGGCGCTGCCGCCGTTCCCGCAGGCGAGCAGCCGGCCGCCGGACTCCAGCACGCACGCGAGCCGCCGCCCCCACTGTTCGACGCGGGCGGCGTGCGCGGCGAACCGGCGCACGGCCCGTTCCAGCTCCGCGAGGTGGGGGGACACGGCATGGAGACCTCCCGCGTCGGCGGAGAGGCCGGGGAGTCCGTGCTCGTCGATGCGCTCGCTCATGAGCCCTCCTTCGTCGGAGGAGAGACCAGGCGCGCGTGTTCCTTGATTCGCTCGCTCCGCTCGCTCATGAGCCCTCCTTCGTCGGAGGAGAGACCAGGCGCGCGTGTTCCTTGATTCGCTCGCTCCGCTCTCTCATGAGCCCTCCTTCGTCGAAGGAGAGACCAGGCGCGCGTGTTCCTTGATTCGCTCGCTCCGCTCGCTCATGCCCGGTCCGCGACGGCGACCGGGGCGGCGGAGGCCGGGATCAGGCGTTCGTAGACGGCCTCGGTCTCGGCGGCGATCCGCTCCCAGGTGTAGCGGTCGCGGACGTGCTCGGCCGCCGCGGCCCCCAGCGTGCAGCGCAGCTCGGGATCGGCGAGCAGGCGGCGCAGCTGCGCGGCGAGCGCGCCGGGCCGCCGCGCCGGCACGTGCAGGCCGGTCACTCCGTCGACGACCGTGTCGAGGTGCCCGCCCACCGCCGAGACGATCACGGGCACCCCGCAGGCCATCGCCTCCACCGGCGCGATCCCGAACGGCTCGTACCAGGGCACCGACACGGCCACGTCGGCGGAGCGGATCAGCGACGGCAGGTCCTCGTGCGCGACCCGGCCGAGGAACGTCACCCGGCCGGTGACGTGCTCCTCCCGCGCGACCCCCGCCAGGCGGCGCACCTCGGCGTCGCGGCACAGGGAGCCGCGGTCGGGGCCGCCCGCGACGAGCAGTTCGGCGTCGGGCGTCCGGCCGAGCGCCTCGATGATCGTGTCGACGCCCTTGCGCGGCACCAGCCGGCCGAACGTCACGATGCGGAACCGCCCGTCGCGCGCGTCCGACGGGCCGTCCGGGCGGAAGCAGGCCGTGTCCACGCCGCAGGGCACGACGAACACCCGGCCGGGCGGCGCTCCGTACGCGGTGAGCTCCCTCACCTCGTCGGTGCACGTCGCGATGATCGCGTCCGCCTCGCAGGCGATCCGCCGCTCCAGGTGGATCCGGCTCGCGGGACTGGTGTCGGCCTGTCTCTGGTGCCGGCGTTTGACGCTGCCAAGGGCGTGAAATGTCTGGACGACGGGAATTCCGAGGCCCCGCGCGCCGTCGAGGGCGGCGAGTCCGCTCATCCAGAAATGCGCGTGCACGACGTCCGGCGGCCGTACCGCCCACCGCCGTGAAAGGGCGGCGGCGAAGTCGTCCATATAGGCCAGCAACCGATCTTTGGGCACCCTGCGGGGCGGCCCCGCCGGGACGTGCTCGACCGTGACCCCGGGAGCGAAGGGCACCACCGTCGGGCGGTGTGCGTCGTCACGCCGCGTGAGAACGACCACTTCATGGCCTCGCCGCGCCAGCGCGACGGCCAGCGCGCCGACGTGGACGTTCTGGCCGCCCGCGTCCGGACCGCCCACCCGCGCGAGCGGGCTGGCGTGCTCCGAGACCATTTCGATCTTCATGAGTCACTCCTTTATCAGGCGGCCGTATTAACACAATTACCGGATAACAACCACCGAAACCCCACTTGTCAGAGCACGCTCGCCACACACCAATGACGTAATCATTCGGCCAATAGGCTCTCAACGAGATTTTGCGAAGCGGCAGACGGGGACGTGTGACCGGAGTAGCGGGGGTAGAGAAACAGACAACACGGTTCGCTGGTCGTCACGGACGGGGGAGCCTGATGACGGAGAACGCGCACGATCTGATCGACATACTCACCCATGACCAACGGGAGCTGGAGGACCTGCTCGGCGAGCTGACCGTCGCGCGGGACCTCGGCGAACGCCGCCGCATCCTCGACGACGTCACCATCGAGCTCGTCTGGCACGCGGTCGTGGAGGAGAGGCACCTGTACCCGGCGGTACGCCGGCACCTGCCGGACGGCGACCGGGTCGCCGACCGGTACACCTCGGACAACGCGCAGGTCGAACGGCTCCTGGAAGAGCTCCGGCGGTCCGCTGCCGCCGACCGGGCCTTCGCGTCACTGACCCGGCGGCTCATGGACGAGGTGCACGAGCACCTGCGGGAGGAACAGCACGCACTGCTCCCCCGCCTCGCCGAACACGCGAGCCCGGAGGACCTGCGGCGGCTCGGCGAACGGGTCGAATCCGCGATCAACAGCGCACCGAGCCGGTCGGAGCTCACCACTCCTGCCCGCCCACGCGACGGAGACGACCTGGCCCACCGCGTCCGCGAACACTTCCCACACGAGCCGGCCCGCGAGCCGGTCCGCGAGCCGACAGGCGAGCCGGCAGGCGAGCCGTGGCCCCGCCGACCGCGCACTCCGAAGGACCCGGACCCCTGCGCCCAGAGCAGCATGTGGCCGGACCTGTGGGCCACCCACCGGCAAACGTAGGTGCTCGTCGAGAAACCCCCGCCCGCAGCGAGCGGCGTCCAGACGACACGCCCACCCGTGGGTCCCGAGCCTGTGGGCTCCCGGCCCGTGAGTTCCGGTCTGGTGGCGGGTCCCGGTCTCATGGCGGGTCCCGGTCTCATGGCGGGTCCCGGTCTCATGGCGGGTCCCAGGCTCATGGCGGGTTCCGGTGTCGTGGCGGGTTCCGGTCTGGTGGCGGGTCCCGGTTTCGGGGCGGGTCCCGGTTTCGGGGCGGGTCCCAGGCTCATGGCGGGTCCCGGTCTCATGGGGCCGGGCCTGCGGGTCCCCACCCGAGAGCCCCGGGTCGTGGGTCCCGGGCGGCGGTGGGTCCCGGGCCGTGGATCCCGGGCGGCGACGGGTCCCGGGCCGTGGGTCCCAGACAGCGGTGGGTCGTGGGTCCCGGGCCGTGGATCCCGGGCGGCGACGGGTCCCGGGCCGTGGGTCCCAGACAGCGGTGGGTCGTGGGTCCCGGGCCGTGGATCCCGGGCGGCGGGTCCCCACCCGTGGGTCCCCACCCGTGGGTCCCCACCCGCCCGGGGGCTCCAGCCCACTTCCATTGTCAAACGCCGGGTTGCTCGGCCGGAAGGTCGGCGGATGCCTGTGGATAACGCCCCGTCGGGGGTGGTGCGGTGTTTGCGGAGCGGCTTCTGGGGCAGCGCGAGTGCTCTGTGTTCCGGGAAAAGGCGACAGGCAGGCTCTTGCGAGGGAGGTAGGTCGTGCGGGTACTCGGGATCAACGCGATTTTCCACGATCCGGCCGCGGCGCTCGTGGTCGATGGCCGCATCGTCGCGGCGGCCGAGGAGGAGCGTTTCAGCAGGCGCAAGCACGGTAAGCGGCCCGTGCCCTTCTCCGCCTGGGAACAGCCCGTCCTGTCGGCCCGCTGGTGCCTGGAGCAGGCCGGCCTGCGGCCCGGGGACCTTGATCTGGTCGGCTTCTCCTACGATCCCTCGCTCGTACGGCCGGCCGAGGCGATGGGCCTGAACGACCCCTGGGACCACCTGCGGATCATGTATGCCGAGCAGGCCCCGAGCCTGCTGGCCGACGCCCTGCCGGGGCTGGATCCGGCCAAGGTGCGGTTCGTCCCCCACCACGTCGCCCACGCCGCCTCCGCGCTGCTCGGCCGGGAGGGCAGCGTCCTGGTCTGCGACGGCCGCGGGGAGCGCGCCTCCCACCTGAGCGGCCGTCACTCCCCCGACGGCCTGGAGATTCTCGCTAGCCAGGAGTTGCCGCACTCGCTCGGCCTGATGTACGAGGACCTCACGCAGCACCTGGGCTTCCTGCGCTCCAGCGACGAGTACAAGGTCATGGCGATGGCCTCGTACGGCAAACCGCGCCACCTGGACCTGCTGCGGGAGGCCGTGCGCGCCACCGAGGACGGCGGGTTCGTCACCGGCACGATCGACTGGGAGCGGCTGGCGCCGGCCCGCGCAACGCACGAGCAGTGGACGCAGGAGCACGCCGACCTGGCCGCGAGCGTGCAGCGGCGGCTGGAGGAGGTCCTGCTCGACCTCGCCCGATGGATCCACGAACGCACCGGTGACCGCACCCTAATGATCGCGGGCGGCACGGGTCTCAACTGCGTGGCCAACACCGTGCTGTCGGAACAAGGCCCGTTCGAGCACGTCTGGGTGCAGCCCGCCGCCGGGGACGCCGGCACCGCGCTCGGCGCGGCCGTGCACCTCGCGCGGACCGGGCCGCTGGAGTTCGCCCCCGACCTCGGGCGGGAGTTCGGCGACGCGGAGATCGAGGAGGCGCTGCGGACGGCGCGCGTGCCGTACGAACGGCCGCCCGACGTCGCCGAGGCCGTGGCGGAGACACTCGCGGACGACGGCATCGTCGCCTGGTTCCAGGGACGCGCCGAGTACGGCCCGCGGGCGCTGGGCCACCGGTCGCTGCTCGCCCACCCGGGCCGCAAGGCGAACCTGGAGCGGCTCAACAACGTCAAGGGCCGCGAGCAGTTCCGCCCGGTCGCGCCGATGGTGCTCGCCGACCGGGCCGCGGAGATCTTCACGCGCGGCCCGCTGCCCAGCCCGTACATGCTCTTCGTGCACGACGTGACGTCCGCCTGGCAGGACCGGATCCCGGCCGTGGTCCACGTGGACGGCACCGCGCGCGTGCAGACCGTCGATCCCGCCGCCGAGCCGCTCGTGGCCCGGATGCTCACCGCGTTCGAACGCCGTACCGGCCTGCCCGTCGTGGTCAACACCAGCCTCAACACCGCCGGCCGCCCGATGGTCGACAGCCCGCGCGACGCGCTGGAGTGCTTCGGCTCCACCCCGATCGACCTGCTGGCGATCGGCCCGTTCGCCGTCCGGAGGCCGGCATGAGTCAGCACGCCGACCTCAGGTACGCCGTCGTCATCCCGACCATCGGGCGTGCCTGCCTCGCCGACTGCCTGCGTGCCCTCGAACGGTCCCGGGGCCCGGAGCCCGACGAGATCGTCGTCGTCGACGACCGGCCGGGCGGCGGCCCGCCGCTCGACGTGCCCGGCACGGTCGTCCGCAGCGGCGGCCGGGGACCGGCGGCGGCCCGCAACACCGGCTGGCGGATCACCACCGCACCGTGGGTGGCGTTCCTCGACGACGACGTACGGGTCACCGAGACCTGGCGGGAGGACCTGCGGCGCGACCTGGAGAACGCCTCCCCGGAGACCGGCGGGATCCAGGGCCGTATCACCGTGCCGCTGCCGGACGGGCGCCGCCCGACCGACTGGGAGCGCGGCACCGCCGGGCTCGCCGACGCCTGGTGGATCACCGCGGACATGGCCTACCGGCGTGACGCGCTGGTCGAGACCGGCGGCTTCGACGAGCGGTTCCCCCGCGCGTTCCGCGAGGACGCCGACATGGCCCTGCGGACGATGGACGCCGGCTGGGTGCTGACCCGGGGCGAGCGGCGCACCGTGCACCCCGTACGGTCCGCGTCGCGGTGGGCGAGCGTACACGCGCAGGCGGGCAACGCCGACGACGCGCTCATGCGCGCCGTCCACGGGCCCGGCTGGCACAGCCGCGCCCGCGCCGATCCCGGGCGCCGCGGGCGGCACCTGGCGATCACCGCCGCCGGCGCGCTCGCCGCCGGGCTGGCCGTCACGGGACGGCGGAGGACCGGTGCCCTGGCCGGCGCCGCCGCGCTCGCCGGGATCGCCGAGTTCGCCGCCGCCCGCGTCAGGCCCGGCCCGCGTACCCCCGACGAGATCCTGACCATGGCGGCCACCAGCGCGCTCATCCCCCCGACGGCCACCTGGCACTGGCTGCGCGGCCTCGCGACGACCCGCGGCGAGCGCTCCTGGCCGGGACCGGCGAAGGCCGTCCTGTTCGACCGTGACGGCACGCTCATCTGCGACGTCCCGTACAACGGCGACCCGGAGAAGGTCGAGCCCGTGCCGGACGCGGCCTCGGCCGTGCGCCTCGCCCGTGACGCGGGCGTGCGCGTCGGCGTGGTCTCCAACCAGTCCGGCGTCACGCGCGGCCTGATCACCGAGGACGACGTCCAGCGCGTCAACAAGCGGGTGGACGAGCTGCTCGGACCCTTCGACACGTGGCAGGTGTGCCCGCACGACGGCGGATGTGCCTGCCGCAAGCCGGCGCCCGGCCTGGTGTTCCAGGCCGCGGCGGCCCTCGGGGTCCGCCCGGACGAGTGCGTGGTGATCGGCGACATCGGCTCCGACATCGCCGCCGCCCGCGCCGCCGGGGCCCGGAGCGTCCTCGTGCCGACCGCCGAGACGCTGGAGGCCGAGTGCCTGGGCGCGCGGGTGGCCGGGTCGCTCACCGAGGCGGTGCGGTTCGCGATCGGGGAACGCCGATGAGGACCCTCGTCGTGCGCCTGGACAACGCGGGTGACGTCCTGCTGTGCGGACCCGCGGTGCGCGCCGCCGCCGCCGGGTCGCGCCACGTGACGCTGCTCGCCGGACCGGAGGGCGCGGACGCCGCGCGGCTCCTGCCCGGCGTCGACGACGTGCTCGTGTGGCGCGCTCCCTGGGCCGGGTTCGACCCGCCGCCGGTGGACCGCCGGGAGGTGGCGGACCTGGTCGCGCGGCTCGGCGGCTACGACCGCGCGCTGATCCTGACCTCCTTCCACCAGTCGCCGCTGCCGGCCGCGCTGCTGCTGCGGCTCGCCGGAGTCGGGCACATCGCGGCGATCAGCGAGGACTACCCGGGCTCCCTGCTCGACGTACGGCACCGGGTCGAGGACGATATTCCCGAGGCCGAGCGCGCGCTGTCGCTGGCCCGCGCGGCCGGCTTCGACCTGCCGGACGGCGACGACGGCCGCCTCGCGATCCGGCGTCCCCTGCCGCCCGCGCCGCTCGACGGCCGGTACGTCGTGCTGCATCCCGGAGTGTCGGTACCGGCGCGCGCCTGGCCCGAGGGGCACTGCGCGCGGGCCGTACGCGACCTGACCGCGCGCGGCCGGCGGGTCGTGGTGACCGGCGGGCCGGACGAACGCGCGCTGACCGCGCGGGTCGCGGGCGACGCCGGCCTGGACCTGGGCGGCCGTACGACCTTCGCCGAGCTGGCCGGCGTCCTCGCGGGGGCGAGCGCGGTCGTGGCCGGCAACACCGGCCCCGCGCACCTGGCCGCCGCCGTCGGCACGCCGGTGGTCTCGCTGTTCGCGCCGGTCGTGCCCGCGGTCCGCTGGGCGCCGTACGGCGTGCGGCACGTGCTGCTCGGCGACCAGGACGCCCCCTGTCGTGACACGCGCGCACGCGAGTGCCCGGTCGCCGGGCACCCGTGCCTGACTTCGGTGGAGCCCGCCGACGTGGTCGCCGCCGTAGAGGAGGTGTTGACCTGGCGTCCTCCTCCGCCTGGAGGCGGGGGATTCCAACCCACTTCTACCTACGCAGAGGAGGAAGAAGGTTGAGGTTCGCGGTTCATAGCCTCGCCCAACGGCTGGAAGGCTCCCCGCGCTGTCACGGCACACCCTGCCGCGATGTTCTTGGCCGCGTTCACATCCGCGTTATCGGTGTGCCCGCAGGCGCGACAGCGAAAAACGGCTTGGCTCTCACGGTTTTCCGCTGCGCAGTGCCCGCAGGCGTTACAAGTTCGCGACGTGTACGCGGAATCGATTCGCTCCACCCGGCCCGCAGCCTTCTGCTCCAAACGCTTCACGAGCCGCCCCCAACCCGCCGCGTGGATGGAGTGGTTCAGCCTGGCCTTTGCCTGCACATTCGTGCCTGGTGCCTGAATCGTGCCGCGTGCGGACCGGACCATGTTGCGGATTTTCAGGTTCTCAACGCGGATGACGTCGAAGCGGCGGGCCAAATCGGTGGAGGCCTGCTCCGCCCAGTCCCAGCGCCGATCGACCTCGCGAGCCTTCAACCGGCCGATCGCCGCCTTGACACGTCTGCGGCGCTTCGACCCACGCTGCGCCCGAGCGAGCCTTCGCTGCAAACCCACCAGTCGCTTGGCCTCAGCCGCACGCAGCCCCGGCACGGACAATCGGAACCCCTCATGGACGCCCGCCTTACGCCACGTCGGCCGCCGGTGCGTCCCGGCGAAAAAGTTCGCCACGGCCTGCGCGAAATCCCGCAATGCCTGCTGCTGCACCGTCTGGGAACCCGCCGCCAGCCACGCGAACTCTCGTCGGGCCTCAGTCAACTGACGGCACTGCTTCACATAGCCCGGCGCACTCGCCCTTCCCGGCCGCCAATGCTGATGCTGCTCACAGGCGAGATTCCACACGTATCGGGCATGTGCGCAGTGCTCCAGCAACGCCTCCTCCTGGGCAGGTGTGGGCTGAAGCCGGAACCGCATGCGAGCACGCTAACGACCGCCACTGACACTGCGAGGGGGGGAGCGGCGTTTCCTCCCGGTCTGAAGGCCAGGGACTTCACGCCGCGCAGCTGATGAGAATTCTGCTCTGGCACGTGCACGGCTCGTACACCACGGCCCTCGTGCAGGGGCGGCACGAGTACTTCGTCCCGGTGACGCCCGACCGCGGCCCCGACGGGCTCGGGCGCGCGCGCACCTGGGACTGGCCCGCGTCCGTACGCGAGGTGCCCCTGGACCGGATCGCCGAGGCCGAGCCCGACGTGGTGATCCTGCAACGGCCGCACGAGGAGGAGTTCGTCCGCCCGCTCGGCCGGGTGCCGACCGTCTACCTCGAACACGACGCCCCCTGGGGCGACGTGCCGCTCACCCGGCATCCGATGGCCGACCGGCCGGACCTGCGCCTGGTGCACGTCACCCACTTCAACGACCTGTTCTGGGACTGCGGCACGACGCCCACGACCGTGGTCGAGCACGGGGTGGTCGACCCGGGACCGCTGTGGACCGGGGAGGTCCCGCGCGCCGCCGTCGTCGTCAACGAGCCGATCCGGCGGGGCCGCTACGTCGGCACCGACCTGCTGCCCCGGCTGGACGCGCCGCTGGACGTGTTCGGGATGAAGGTCTCCGGGCTGACCGGCTGCCGCACCTATGAGGACCTGCCCCAGGACCGGATGCACGCCGAACTGGCCCGCCGCCGCGTCTACGTCCACCCGATCCGGTGGACCTCGCTCGGCCTGTCCCTGCTGGAGGCGATGCACCTGGGGATGCCCGTGGTCGCGCTCGCCACGACCGAGGTGGTCGAGGCGGTGCCGTCCGAGGCGGGCGTCGTCTCGACCGACGTCGACGTGCTGCGCGCCGCGATCCGGCGGTATCTCGGCGATCCCGCCGAGGCCGCCGACGCCGGGCGCGCCGCCCGCGAGAGCGTGCTGAACCGGTACGGCCTCCAGCGGTTCCTCGACGACTGGGACCGCGTCCTGAAAGAGGTGACGGCATGAGGATCTCGTTGGTCTCCGAACACGCCAGCCCGCTGGCCGTGCTGGGCGAGGCGGACGCCGGCGGGCAGAACGTGCACGTCGCGGCGCTCGCCGAGCATCTCTGCCGGCGCGGCCACGAGGTGACCGTGCACACGCGCCGCGACGACCCCGATCTGCCCGACCGGGTCGGCACCGACGCCGGATACACGGTCGAGCACGTGCCGGCGGGGCCGCCGGAGCCGGTGCCCAAGGACCTGCTGCTGCCGCACATGCGGGAGTTCGGGCACGAGCTGGGCCGCCGGTGGCGGGCCCGTCCGCCGGACGTCGCGCACGCGCACTTCTGGATGTCGGGTCTGGCCTCGCTCGCGGCGAGCGAGGGCGCCGTGCCGGTCGCGCTGACCTACCACGCGCTCGGCACGGTCAAGCGCCGTCACCTCGGCGAGGACGACCCGAGCCCGGCCGACCGCCTCGACGTCGAGCGCCGCATCGGCCAGGACGCCGACCACATCATCGCCACGTGCAGCGACGAGGTGTTCGAGCTGGCCAAGATGGGGGTGACCCACCGCAGGACGACCGTCGTGCCGTGCGGCGTGGACCTGGCACGGCTCCGCCCGGACGGGCCGGCCGACGACCGCGTGCCGCGCCGCGAACGCCACCGGCTCATCTACGTCGGCCGTCTCGTCGAGCGCAAGGGCGTGGAGACGGCCATCCGGGCGCTCGTCGACCTGACAGACGCCGAACTCGTCGTCGCCGGCGGCCCTGCCGCCAGCGAGCTCGACGGCGACCGTGAGGCGTGCCGGCTGCGGAAAGTCGCGGCCGAGGTGGGCGTCGCCGACCGGCTGGTGATGCTGGGCGGCGTCCCCCCGGCGGACGTGCCGGCGCTGCTGCGCTCGGCCGACGTGGCCGTCTTCACCCCCTGGTACGAGCCGTTCGGCATCGCGCCGGTCGAGGCGATGGCGTGCGGCGTCCCGGTGGTCGCCTCGGCGGTCGGCGGGATCGTCGACACGGTGGCGGGTGGCGTCACCGGCGAGCACGTCCCCCCGCGCCGGCCCGACGTGCTGGCCGGCACGCTGCGCGCGCTGCTGGACGACCCGGCGCGCCTCGCGGAGTACGGCCGTGCCGGCGCCGAGCGGGCCCGCGCCCGCTACTCCTGGGAACACGTGGCCGCGCGCACCGAGGCGGTCTACGACCGGCTTGCGCGGCGGCGGCCCATGGCTGCGAGCCAGTGAAGGAGATCAAATGAAGCCCCTGGTCATCGTCGGCGACGTGATGCTCGACCGCGACCTGGACGGGCGGGCCGAGCGGCTCAGCCCGGACGCCCCGGTTCCGGTGGTCGACGCCGTCGAGGAGCACACGCGTCCCGGAGGGGCCGGGCTGGCCGCCCTCCTGGCCGCCGACGACGGTCCGGACGTGGTCCTGGTGACGCCGCTCGGCGCCGACCGCGTCAGCCGTACGCTGCGGGACCTGCTGGCGCCGCGCGTACGCGTGGTCGCGCTGCCGCTCAGCGAGAGCCCGGCGGAGAAGACCCGGGTCCGGGCGGGCGGCCATCCGCTGGTACGGATCGACCGGTCGGCACCGGGGGTCGTGGGCGAGCCGGGCCGGGAGGCCGAGGCGGTGCTCGCCGACGCGGGGGCCGTGCTGGTCTCCGACTACGGCCGGGGGGCGGCGGCCCAGCCGCGGATGCGCGCGCTGCTCGCCGACGCCGCGCGCCGGGTGCCCCTGGTGTGGGACCCGCATCCGCGCGGCGCCGATCCGGTCCCCCGCGCCCGGCTGATCTGCCCGAACCTGAGAGAGGCCCTCTCCTGGTGCGACCGGCGGGAGGACGACCTCGACGCGGTGACCCGGAGCGCGGAGGAGATCGTGCGGCGCTACCGGGCCGACGGAGTCGCGGTGACGATGGGCGAGCGGGGCGCGCTGCTGTCGCACGGCTCGGGAGCACCGCAGATCTTCCCCGCCGAGCCCGTCACCGGCCGCGACACCTGCGGAGCGGGCGACCGGTTCGCCGCGACCGCGGCCGGCCTGCTGGCGCGGGGCGCGCTGCCGTCCGAGGCGGTCGAGGCCGCCGTGGCCGCCGCAGCGGCCTTCGTCGAGCGGGGCGCGGCCTCCACCCTGTCCCGCGCACCGCGGCCCCGGCCCGTACGGGACCCGGTCACCGCCGTACGCGAGGCCGGGGGCACCGTCGTGGCGACGGGCGGCTGCTTCGACGTCCTGCACGCCGGGCACGTGGCGACGCTGCGCTCCGCGCGGGCGCTGGGCGACTGCCTCGTCGTCTGCCTCAACTCCGACGCGTCGGTGCGCCGCGCCAAGGGCGAGGACCGGCCGGTCAACACGGCCGCCGACCGGGCCGCGGTGCTGAACGCGCTCGAGTGCGTCGACGCCGTGGAGGTCTTCGAGGAGGACACGCCGGAGGAGGTCCTGCGCCGGCTGCGCCCGGACGTGTGGGTCAAGGGCGGCGACTACACCGTCGACCGGCTCCCCGAGGCGTCGGTCGTGGCGAGCTGGGGCGGGCGTACGGTCGTGCTGCCCTACCTGCCCGGACGCTCCACGACGCGCATTCTCGCGCACCGGTCATGAGGGTGCTCATGCTGCGGGCCCTCGGCCTCGGCGACTTTCTCACGGCGGTGCCCGCCTACCGGGCGCTGCGCGCCGCGTACCCCGGGCACGAGACGATCCTGGCCGCGCCCTCCATGCTGGCGCCCCTGGCGGAGCTGACCGGCGCGATCGACCGGCTGCTGCCGGCGGGTGAGCTGGAGCCGGTCGCCTGGTCCGGCCCGCCTCCGGAGGTCGCGGTCGACCTGCACGGCAACGGCCCGGCCAGCCATCAGGTCGTGGAGGCGCTGTCCGCCCCGCTGACCATGCTGTACGCCTCGCCGCAGGCACCGGACGCGAAGGGGCCCTGGTGGGACCCTGGCGAGCACGAGGTCACGCGGTGGTGCCGGCTGCTGGAGTGGTACGGCGTACGGGCCGACCCCGGCGACCTGCGGCTGCGTTCGCCGGGCCCCTCCCCGTACGCGGGGGCGGTCGTGCTGCACCCCGGCGCCGCGAGCGCGGGCCGCCGGTGGCCCGCCGGGCGGTTCGCGGCGGTCGCCCGCGCACTGGCCCGGGAGGGGCACCGCGTAGTCCTCACCGGCGCTCCGGACGAGCGTGACCTGACCCGGCGGGTCGCGGCCGAGGCCGGCCTGCCCTCCGACGCCGCCCTGGAGACGACCCTGACCGAGCTGGCCGCCCTCGTGGCGTCGGCCCGCGCCGTGATCAGCAACGACACGGGCACCTCACACCTGGCCACCGCGTACGGGACGCCCTCCGTCACGCTCTTCGGGCCCGTGTCCCCGGCCCTGTGGGGCCCGCCGCCCGGCCGTCCGGAGCACGTCGCCCTCTGGCACGGCACCGGCGACCGCCCGGGCGACGCCCACGGCACCGAGACCGACCCCCGCCTGCTGCGGATCTCCGTCGAGGAGGTCCTCGACGCGGCGTCGCGCGTGCTCACGCCCCCGCGAGGTACTCCTCGAACCACTTGATGGTCCGGGCGAGGCCGTCGTCGGGGTTCACCCGGGGATGCCAGCCCAGTTCGCGCTCGGCGAGCGTGCAGTTCGGGCGGCGTACGCGCGGGTCGTCCACCGGCCGCTCGATGAACTCGATCTCCGACGACGAGCCGGCGAGCGCGCGGATCCTCGTCGCCAGGTCCAGCACGCTCATCTCCTCGGGGTTGCCGATGTTCATCGGGCCGGGGTGCCCGGAGGCGGCGAGGGCGAGGATGCCGGACACGGTGTCGTCGACGTAGCAGATCGAGCGGGTCTGCGAGCCGTCGCCGGCGACGGTCAGCGGCTCGTTCCGCAGTGCCTGGCGGATGAAGGTGGGGATCGCCCGCCCGTCGTCGGGGCGCATCCGGGGGCCGTAGGTGTTGAAGATCCGGACGATGGCGGTGTCGACGTCCTTGCTCGCGCGGTACGCCGTGGTGAGCGCCTCGGAGAACCGCTTGGCCTCGTCGTACACGCCGCGCGGGCCGACCGGGTTCACGTTGCCCCAGTACGACTCCGGCTGCGGGTGGACGAGCGGGTCGCCGTACACCTCCGAGGTGGAGGCGAGGAGGAAGCGCGCGCCCTTCTCGGCGGCCAGGCCGAGCGAGTGCAGCGTGCCCAGGCTGCCGACCTTGAGCGTGTCGAGCGGCAGGCGCAGGTAGTCGATCGGCGAGGCCGGCGACGCGAAGTGCAGGACCAGGTCGACGGGCCCCGGCACGTGCACGAAGTCGGTCAGGTCGCAGCGGATGATCCGCATCCGCGGATGCTCCTGCAGGTGCGCCAGGTTGTCCGGGGTGCCGGTCAGGAAGTTGTCCAGGCAGATGACCTCCGCGCCGGTCTCCAGCAGGCGTTCGCAGAGGTGCGAGCCCAGGAAACCGGCCCCGCCGGTGACCACGGCACGCTCAAAGGTTCGCACAGTCACAGATCGCTCCCTTTCTCTGGCACTACCCGACATACCTTCGGGCGACGGACCGGCGCTGCGGCCCCTCCAGCAGACGCAGCCCCTCCTCGACGTCGCGCGGCACGACGCGCCGTTCGCGCACCACCCACGGCAGCCCCGCGACGGCGGCGGCCAGCGCGCGGGCGCTCGTGGTGTCGCGCGGCAGGGAACCGACGACCGCGCCGGTACGGCGCAGCGCGTCCCGGACCGGCCGCCGCAGCCAGGTCGTCCACAGCGTGTTCCGGATGCCCAGCCGGCGGCGCTCGGTGGCGTCGCGGGCGGACGAGGCGGCGTGGTGGACGACGACGTCGCCGCGGTAGCACATCCACCATCCGCGGGCGGCCAGATCGATCGCGAGCAGTTCCTCCTCACCGCCGAGCCACAGCCGCGGCGAGAACCCGCCGACCTCGCGGAACGCCGTCACGCGCAGCATGCTGGCGCCCGCGAGGATGCCGAGCAGCGCGGGCCCGGGCAGCCAGCCCGGCGCGGGCAGCGGCGACCCGTCGAGCTCGGCGACGATCGGGTCCTCCTCGCCCCCGGGCTCGACCACGATCCGGCCCGTCACCGACGCCAGCCCGTCGTGGGCGTCCAGCAGGTCGGCCGCCGTGCTCAGGGCGCCCGGCTCCCACCAGGTGTCGTCGTCGCAGAACGCGACGTACGGCGAGGTCACCTGGCGTACGGCCAGGTTGCGCGCGGTCGCGCCGAGGTTGCGGTCGCTCCGCAGCAGCCGGACCCGAGGGAAGCGGGCGGCGACCATGGCGGCGGTGCCGTCCCGCGAGCCGTTGTCGGCGACGATGATCTCCGGGCGTTCCGGCAGCGCGGCCATGTGGCCGAGGGTGCGGGCGAGCTCCGCGCACCGGTCACGAGTGATGATGACGACGGTCACCCGCTCGTCGCGGGCCCTCACACCGTCTCCAGCGACCGCGCGTGACGCTCGACGGACTCCAGCAGCCGCGCGTGGCGCTCGACGGGCTCCGGCAGCCGTCGCCGGTCGCGCAGCGCGGCCGGGAGGCGGACGAGCGCCGACGGCCAGGCCGACCGCGCGGCGGTCGAGGTCACCGACCGGCCCGCCAGGCGCAGGGACCGGGCCAGCGCCAGCGGCACCGGACGCCGCAGCCACGCCGTGAGCACCTCGTTGCGCATCTCCAGCCCGCGGCGGCGCTCGGGCGTGTCGCGGACCGGCGACGGCCGGTGGACCGCAACGACCGAGGAGACGTAGCTGAGCCCCCATCCGGCCGCGGCCAGGTCGTAGGCCAGCAGGCGTTCCTCCCCCACGAAGAACAAAACCTCGCTGTAACCGCCGACCTCCAGGTACGCCGCGCGGCGCACGATCGCGGCGCAGCCGAGGAAGCCGAGGACCGCGGGGCCGGGCAGGCGGTCGTCGGGCGGCAGCGGGCTGTCCGCCATCCGGCCGGCGATCGGGTCGGGCCGCCTCTCGTCCCCGACGAGCGGCCGTCCGGCGATCAGGCCCAGGCGCGGATGGGCGTCGAACAGCCCGGCGGCGGTGTCGAGCGCGCCCGGCTCCCACCACGAGTCGTCGTCGCTGAACGCGACGTACGGCGTGTGCGCCTCCTCGACCCCCAGGTTCCGTGCGACGGCCCCGAGGTTGCGCCGGAGCGCGAGCACGCGCACGCCGGGGAACTCACGGCGTACGGCCTCGGCGGTCCCGTCGGCGGAGGCGTTGTCGACGACGATGATCTCGGGACGGTCGGGCAGCGCCCGCAGCCGGCGCAGCGTGTGCGCCAGTTCGTCCCGCCGGTTCCGGGTCGCGATGACCACGGTCACACGTGACGCCATGGGTCTCCCCCTTCATCGGCCGCCGACCTGTCACCGGGTTCCCGCTCTACCCACCCGTCCCGAAGACATGCTGTTCTGTCCGCCGCCGTCCGGATCATTCCCCGTGATCCCCTTCCTCCATCGTGAACCGGGGGATCCGATGGGCGCTACGGCCCGCCGATGACAACCCGTGCCGCTTCCGGCCGTCGCGACCAAGCGGCCGACCGGTCGGTCACCGCGGCCGAACTCCTCCCGCGGCTCGGTGGCGATCAGGTCGATCGCGTGGTTCCCGGCGGACAGGAGGCCGCAGAAGTTCAAGAACGCGTGCATCGTCTCGCGTACTCGCTAGCCCGGATGGATCTCACCTCCGGCGGGCACGAGGTTCTGTCCGGTGTAGTAGGAGGAGAGCCGGTTGCTGGCGAAGAAGATGTACGACGGGGCGATCTCGTCGGGCTCGCCCGCCCGCCCCATGGGCGACTGCTCGCCGAAGCCCTCGACCCGCTCGGCGTCGAACGTGGCCGGGATCAGCGGTGTCCAGACCGGGCCGGGCGCGACGCAGTTGACCCGGATGCCGCGGTCGGCCAGCGACTGCGCCATCGACTGGGCGAAGGTCATCGCGGCCGCCTTGCTCGCCGCGTAGTCGATGAGCGTCTTGTTGCCGCGCAGCCCGTTGATCGAGCCGGTGAACACGATCGACCCGTCGTCCGGCATGTGGTCCAGGGCCTCCTGCACGGTCCAGAACAGGCTGTACACGTTGACGTGGAACGTGCGTTCGAGCTGGTCGGTGGTGATCTCGCGGACGTCCTGGACCGGCTTCTGCGTACCGTGGTGAAGCACCAGCACGTCGATGCCGCCGAACTCCCGGGCGACGCGGCGGACCACCTCGCGAGCGTGTTCCTCGCCGGCCATGTCGCCGCCCAGAGTCACGCAGCGCCGGCCCTCCTGCTCGACCAGGTTCTTGGTGTGCCGCGCGTCGGCGTCCTCTCGCAGGTAGGTGATGGCCACGTCCGCGCCCTCCTTGGCGAACCCCACCGCCACCGCCCGGCCGATCCCGGAGTCTCCTCCGGTCACCAGCGCCCGGCGGCCCTCCAGCAGCCCGCTTCCGGCGTAGTCGCGCATCTCGTCGCGCGGCCTCGGTGTCATCTCACCGGTCTCGCCCGGGTACGGCTGACTCTGTGCCGGTTTTTCCGTCATGACCTTCCCTCCGATCCCCGCTGGGTACGGTCGGCGCGCTACCCGCGCGGACCGGGCCGAAACGGCGCGGCAGGGACGCCCGAATGGTCCCTGACCTGGTGGGTAGGGCCGGGACCATGAAGCGGAACAAGCACACCGAGCGCGACGTGGAGCCGGACGAGGCCGTGGCCGCCAGCCGGGACACGGGTGGCGTGCCCGATCCCGACCAGCCCGACCAGGCGACGACGACGGGCACCACGCCGAACGAGAAGTTCGTGGGCCGGGTCGCGGGCCAGGACGTGGGCTACGCGGAGGAGACCGGCGCCGAGGCCCGCGCCGACCGCGCCCGCGACAGCGACGCGTAGGCGCCGCCGACCGGCCGGGGAACGGGGACGCCGCGGTTCTGGGCATCCGGTGAATGAGGCCGTGACCATGGGGGCAGGTGAGCGCCGTGAGTGTCACGGCTTTGATCGTCATCGACATGCTCAACTCGTACGACCACGAGGACGGTGACCTGCTGGCGGCCGAGGCGGAGCGGATCGCCGAACCGCTGCACGGGCTGATCGGACGCGCCCGCGACCGTGACGACGTCCGCGTCCTTTACGTCAACGACAACTTCGGCGACTTCTCCGCGAGCCGGCAGGACCTCATCGACCAGGCCCTCGACGGCCGGCGGCCGGACATCGTGGAGCCGATCCTGCCTCCGCCGGACGCGACGTTCCTGACCAAGGTGCGGCACAGCGTGTTCTATGGCACGCCGCTGGAGTACGTGCTGCAGCGCATCGGCGCCGAGCAGCTCATCCTCACCGGGCAGGTGACCGAGCAGTGCGTGCTCTACAGCGCCCTGGACGCGTACGTGCGCCACTTCCGGATCATGATCCCGCGCGACGCCGTGGCCTGCATCGACCCGGAGCTGGGCGAGGCCGCGCTGCGCATGATGGAACGCAACATGCGCGCGGAGATCGTCACGGCCGCCGAGTGCCTCTGCTGACCCGCTCGCACCGGGAGGACCGAGCTCAGCCGCGGCGCCAACCGGCGGAGTCGAGGGCGCCCGATGCCTGGGGACCCATCAGGACCATCCCGCCGTCGACGAACAGCGAGGCGCCCGTGACGTACGAAGCGGCCGGGTCGGCGAGGAACGCGATGGCCGCCGCCACCTCGCGCGCGTCGCCCGGCCGGGCCAGCGGGTAGCCGGGCCGGGTGTCCGGCCGGGGCGGCTGGTCCTCCTGGCCCGTCATCGGCGTGGCGATCTCCCCCGGCGCGATGGTGTTCACGGTGATCCCGTACGGCGACAGCTCCAGCGCGAGCACGCGTGCCAGCATCTTCAGCCCGCCCTTGGCCGCGCAGTACGGCCCGGCGCCGACCCGCGGGTACTCCTCGTGCACGCTCGTCACGTTGACGATGCGGCCGCCTCCGCCCTGCTCGGTCATCCGGCGCGCCGCCCGCTGGGCGCACAGGAACGCGCCGTCGAGGTCGACCGACAGTACGGACCGCCACTCGTCGTAGTCCATCTCCAGGAGCGAACGGCCGCTGCCGGTGCCGGCGTTGTTGACCAGCACACCGATCCCGCCCAGTTCGTCGGCGAGTTCGTCCACGGCGCCCGCCGCGGTGACCGGGTCGGTCAGGTCGTGGCGGCGCACCGCGCACGACCGGCCGAGTGAGCGGACCTCCTCGGCGGTACGCCGTGCGCCGTCCTCGTCCTGGTGGAACGTGATCCCCACGTCGAGGCCGCGCCCGGCCAGTGTGACCGCGGTGGCCTTGCCGATGCCGGAGTCGGCACCGGTGATGACCGCGATGCTCGGGTAGCCGGTGCCGTGGACCGGCGCGTTCGCTGAAGTCATGCCCGCGCCCTACCCGTACGAGGTCGGAGGAACCCGCGCGCCGACGCCGGACCCGGCGCGGCGTCGGTGCCGGGCGGTCGCTCAGACCGGGTGCAGGCGGCGGTGGGCCGCCGCGAGGCCGGTCGCGACCTGGTCGTCGCACATGAAGCCCGACAACTCCGCGACCCGGCGGACGGAACCGGTGTCCGGCAGCGCCACGCACGCCGGAGTGTGCAGGACGTCGGCCCGCCGCCGCACGCGCGTGAGCGCGCGCAGGCCCGCGCAGTCGCAGAAGTTCGTGCTCGTCAGATCGATGATCAGCGAGGGCACGCCCTGATCGAGCAGGCTGAACAGCGCATCGCGGATCATCGGCGCGTTGTGGGCGTCGACCTCGGACGGCAGTACGGCGACCGTGTCTCCACGCACCGTCGTCACGGGGAGTTGCAATGGCGTCATGGCATACATGTCGGCTCCTCACATCGCTCCATGGTGAGGGCCGCCTGTTTGGACCCCTACGCCCGCCGTCGACCGGTGGGCGGCTCTCTCCACCATCCACCCGGCGACCGTCCGCAGTCAACCGCACTCAGCCGTCCTTGCCGGACGACCGCGCCCGGGCGACGGCCGCGCTCAGGAGTCGCGGCCGGACAACCGGCTGACCAGCGTGTACAGCGCGGAGTGGTCGAGGCCGCCGTCGCCCTGGGCACGCAGCGCGGCGAGGAGCTGGGCGACGGCCGCGCCCAGCGGGATGACGACTCCCGCCTCCCGCGCGGCGCTGGTGACGATGCCCATGTCCTTGTCGTGCAACTCGACGCGGAAGCCCGGTTTGAAGTCGCGGGCGACCATCGTCTCGCCCTTGCGTTCGAGCACGACGCTGCCCGCCATGCCGCCGCGGAGCACCTGGAGGGCGGCGTTCGTGTCGACGCCGTGGGCCTCGAGGAAGACGATCGCCTCGGCGAGCAGCTGGAGGTTGCCGGCCACGATGAGCTGGTTGGCCGCCTTGACGGTCTGGCCGGCGCCGGACGGGCCGACGTGGACCATGGTGGCGCCGACCACCTCGAAGACCGGGACGGCGTCCGCGAAGTCGCGGTCGGCCCCGCCGACCGCGATCGACAGCTTGCCGTCGATCGCGCCCTGCTCGCCGCCGGACACGGGGGCGTCCAGCACGCGGAACCCCCGCTCGCCGCCCTCGGCCGCCAGCTCGGCCGCGACGTCGGGCCGGATCGTGGAGAAGTCGATGATGAGCGTGCCGGGCCGCGCGTGCTCGAAGACCTCGGTCAGCACCGCGCGTACGTCCGGTGAGTCGGGCAGCATCGTGGCGACGATGTCGGCGTCGCGCACCGCCTCGGCGACGCTGCCCGCGGCGCGCCCGCCGCGCTCGACGAGGCGCTCGGTCTTGGCCGGGGTGCGGTTGTACCCGATGACGTCGAAACCTGCCGCCACCAGGTTGGCCGCCATCGGGCCGCCCATGATGCCCAGGCCGATGAAGCCGACGGTCGTCATCGTGTCTCCTCCAGATCACCCCGGCGCAGCCAGGCCAGGCTCTCCTCGGTCGTGGTCGACGGCCGGTACTCCAGCGAGACCCAGCCGTCATAGCCATGATGCCGCAGCGAGGCAAGATGACCGGCGAGGTGGAGATCGCCGGTGCCGGGCTCGCCCCGGCCGGGCGCGTCCGCGATCTGTACGTGCCGGATCACGTCGGCGTGCCGGGCGATGGCGGCGCCGACGTCGTCGCCGTTGGTCGCCAGGTGGTACAGGTCGCACAGGAACCCGACGCCGGCCGCTCCGGTCGCGGCGTTCACCGCGTCGACGACCGCGACGGCCTGGTCGGCGGTGCGCAGAGGGTACGGCTTGGGCCCGCTCACCGCCTCGATCAGCACGGTGGCGCCGATCCGGCCGGCCGCCTCGGCGGCCAGGGCGAGGCTCGCCAGGGCCGTCTCGCGCTGGAGCCCGGCCTCCGTGCCTTCGACCCGGTTGCCGTACAGGGCGTTGAACACCCGGACGCCGAGGCGTTCGCCGATGCCGACGGCGACCTCCACGTTGTCGCGGAACTCCCCGGCCCGCTCCGGGATGGACAGCACGCCGCAGTCGGGCCCGGCCAGGTCGCCGCCGAAGAAGTTCAGCCCGACGAGCCGTACGCCCGCGTCCTCGATCGCGGACACGAACGCCTCGACCTCGGCGTCGCCGGGCACCGGCGAGGCGAACGGCCACCAGAACTCGATCGCCTCGAACCCGGCCTTCCGCGCCGCGTCGGGCCGGCGGAGCAGCGGGAGTTCGGTGAACAGCATCGAGCAGTTGGCGAGGTAACGCGTCAAGATTGCCTCCGTTGCGTGCGCGGCCAGGTTCCAGGCCTCCGCGCCGGCGCGTCGCACGGCCCGATCCTCAGGCCTCCGCGCCGGCTTCGGTCACGGTTTGCGGGCGACGCCGGCGAGAAGCCATCCGGTCGGGTCGCGCAGCGGGCGGTCGGGGTGCCATCGGGGCGGCGGGACCAGGCCCGGCTCCACCAGGACGAGCTCGCCGAACAGCGCCTCGATCTGCGCGCGGTCGCGTTCGGCCATCGTCATGTCCAGGGACTCGGCGAACTCGGCCGTCACCGCCCGGTCCTCGGCGGGGATGCCCTCGGGGTGGTAGTGGGTGAGAACGACGTGGCTGCCCGGGGGAACGGCGGAGACGAACTCCTTCACCACGCCCGCGGGGTCGTCCTCGTCCTCGAAGTAGTGCAGTACGGCGGTCAGGACGATCCCCACCGGCCGGCGGAGGTCGATCAGCCTGCGCACCTCGGGGCTGGAGAGGACGTCGCCCGGCCGGCGGATGTCGGCGAGCAGCGCGGTCGCCACGCTCGAACTGGACAGCAGCGCCTGGAAGTGGTTGACGACCATCGGCTCGTTGTCGACGTAGACGACCGTGGCGGACGGGTCGGCGGCGGCCACGAGCTCGTGGACGTTGCCGCGTCCGGGCATGCCGCAGCCGAGGTCGAGGAACTGCCGGATGCCCGCGGACAGCAGGTGGCGCACGGCCCGCCGCATGAACTGGCGGTTCTCCCGCACCGCGGCCAGCGCCGTGGGAAGGGCGGCCCCGATCAGCTCCGCCGCGTCCCGATCCGCCCGGTAGTTGTCCTTGCCGCCCATCGCATAGTCGAACATCCGCGCTTCGTTGGGCACCGCGGGGTTGAAGCGCTTCGGCGGGCGGTTGTGGGAAATGCCGATACCTCCACCTTTCGGATATACACCGAAGGTTAGCGAAAAATTAAAAAAGCCTGGCGGGCGTCCACTGGATCTCCCGGGCCCGGCCCGCGCCGGACGGCGCCGTACGGTCAGCTCTCGGCGAGTCCCGTGTAGGCGGCGAGGACGATGCCGACCCCCCGGGCGTCGCCGGTGAACCCGCCGACCATGCGGTTCATGACGTACGACACGGTCATCCCGGCGTCCAGGTCCGCGACGACGACCGAGCCGCCCCAGCCGCCCCACGCCACGCTGCGGGGACTCGGCAGGGGCAGGCCGCGGGAGGGCAGGCCGTACCCGAGGCCGAACCGCACCCAGGTGCCGAGGACGCGGTCGACGCCGTCGGACTGCTGCTCGAAGACGCGTTCGCAGCCGGCGGCGGACAGCAGCGAGCCGCCTCCCGTGGCCAGGACCGACTGGATCCGCGCCACCGACCGGGCGTTACCGTGGCCCCCGGCGGCGGGGATCTCGGCGCGGCGCCACTCGGTGGTCCAGCTCGCCTCGGCCGCCTGCCGCGGCGGGGCGGGCGGAGGGGCGTCGTCGGGCGGAATGACCCGGGCCACCCGGTGGTCGTGTTCGGCGGGCAGGCCGATGTGGAAGTCGGCGTCGAGCGGACCGGCGACCTCCTCGCGGAAGAACGTGCCGACCGTACGGCCGGTGATCCGGCGTATCACCTCGCCGACGAGGTAGCCCTGCGTCACGGCGTGGTAGCCGGACTCGGTGCCCGGCTCCCACTCCGGCTCCTGGGCGGCCAGCAGTGACGTCGCCTTCTCCCAGTCGTACAGAACGGAGCCGTCGATCCGTTCGCCCCACGTCGGCAGGCCGGCGGTGTGGCCCATGAGGTGCCGGACCTCCACGCGTTCCTTGCCCGCCGCGGCGAACTCGGGCCAGTAGCGCGCGACCGGCGCGTGGAAGTCCAGCTCGCCGCGGTCGGCCAGGATCAGGGCGCACAGCGCGGTCATCGTCTTGGTGATGGACCAGACGTTGGTGATGGTGTCGCGCCGCCACGGGCCGTCGTGGGTCTGCCCGCCCCACAGGTCGACGACGGGTTCGTCGCCGAGGTACACGGCGACCGACGCGCCCACGTCGGCCCCGCCGGCCAGGTTCGCGGTCAGCGCCTCGCGTACGGCGGTGAAACGTTCGTCACAGAAACCCTCGACATCTGCCACATCCAGGACTCTAGAACGACGGGTCCGGCGGCGCGAAGGGCCTCATCGCCGGCGTACGCGCGTATCCGCGGGCCGGTAATCCGCCGGCGCCACCGCGCCGCGCGGTCGCGAATTTCGCCCTTCTCACGGTCGGCGAGCGAGGGTGCGCTCAGCGTCGCGAAGAGCGTTCCCGGGCACAGGGGTGCTGATCAAGGCGGCTAATTCGTTTGCCAAAATGTCAGTGCGCCCCGCCATCATGTTGCCGCACTATCCCAAGACAACGGCCCCCCGCGCATTGACGATTGGAACCCTTCATTGAGCACCCTTTCCTCACCCGAGGTCGCCAACGACCCACCCGAGGCGTCCGGCTCGTCGGGGAAGCTCGACCGGGGCGTGCTCGCCGTCGCCATGGTCGTCGTACTCGGCGCGGTCATGTCGATCCTCGACGTCACCGTCGTCAACGTCGCAATCAGCCACCTGACCAGCGAGTTCAAGTCTCCGCTGTCCACGATCCAGTGGGTGGCCACCGGCTACACGCTGGCGCTGGCCACGGTGATCCCGCTCACCGGCTGGGCGTCCGCCCGGTTCGGCACGAAACGGCTCTACATGATCTCGATCGCGCTCTTCGTGATCGGGTCGGCGCTGGCCGGCATGGCCTGGTCGGCCGAGTCGCTGATCGCCTTCCGGGTGCTGCAGGGCCTGGGCGGCGGCATGATCATGCCGGCGGGTATGACGATTCTCACTCAGGCCGCGGGCCCCAAGCGGGTCGGCCAGGTGATGAGCATCGTCGGCGTCCCGATGCTGCTCGGCCCGATCTGCGGCCCCATCCTGGGCGGCTACCTGGTCGACGACGTGTCCTGGCGCTGGATCTTCTTCATCAACCTGCCGATCGGCCTCGTGGCGCTGTTCCTGGCCGCCCGCATTCTCAAGCGCGACACCCCGCGTCCGGGTGAGCGCCTCGACGTGCTCGGCGTCCTCCTGCTGTCCCCGGGCCTGGCCGCGCTCATCTACGGCCTGGCCAAGGGCGCGCAGAACAGCGACTTCGGTGCGACCGACGTCCTCATCACCACGATCGCCGGTGCGGTGCTGGTGGTCCTGTTCGCGGTCCGCGCGCTGACGGCGGCCAACCCGCTGATCGACCTGCGCCTGCTCAAGCGGCGTTCGGTCGCCGCGGCGGCGGGCACGATGGTGCTGTTCATGTGCGCGTTCATGGGCGCCATGTTGCTGCTGCCGCTCTACTACCAGGTCGTGCGGCAGGAGAGCGCCCTGGCGGCGGGCCTGCTGCTCGCCCCGCAGGGCATCGGCGCGATGGTGACGATGCCGGTCGGCGGCAAGCTCACCGACCGCATCGGCCCCGGCCGCGTCGTGCTGATCGGCCTGGTCGTGGTGGTGGCGTCGGTCGCGGGCTTCACGAGCCTGCTGCACGCCGACACCTCGTACTGGTCGCTGGGCGCGGTGCTGTTCGTGATGGGCCTGGGCATGGGCCTGACGATGATGCCCACCATGGCCGCCGCGATCCAGACCCTCGTTCACGACGAGGTGCCGCGCGCCAGCACGATGCTGAACATCATCCAGCAGGTGTCGGCCTCCATCGGCACGGCCCTGATGTCGGTGCTGCTGGCCAACAACCTGACCGACAAGCTCGGCGGCGGTTCGGGCGGCGGCCTGTCCTCCGCCCAGAAGATCCCTCCGGCGCTCATGCACAAGATCGCCGGCCCGATGGCGGACGCGTTCCAGAGCACCTACTGGTGGGCGGTCGGCCTGCTGGCCCTGGCCTTCCTGCCGGCCCTGCTCATGCCCCGCCACCGCCCGGACTCGACGAGCTCCGCCGACAGCCCGGCCGCGATGACGATGCACTGACGCCTTTCGATCGGTCCTCTTCGGCCTCGCGACCTCACCGTCGCGAGGCCGAAGCCGCGTCGGAGCCGCCTCCGGGCGCACCGGGGGACGCCCGTCGGGCCGCCGCCCAACACGCTTGGTCGCCTCCCCCCACCGGTGTACGTGAACCAGTAGCTTGATGCCCGCACGACGCGCCGGCCTGACCGAGCGGCGTCGCGCGTTGGACGACGCGACTACGCGATCCCTGCAAGGGGTTGATGAGACTTGCCAGCCGAGGCCGTCCCTGAGTGGCCCGCGTCGCTGGACGTGGGGCGGTTGGTACGGACCGGCTGGCGGCCTCGCCCCTTCCGGGAATTCGTCCTGAAGATCCACAGCCGCTGCGACCTGGCGTGTGACTACTGCTACGTCTACGCGATGGCCGACCAGAGCTGGCGAGACCGGCCGCTCCGGATGTCCTCGGAGGTCGTCGCCGCGACCGCTTCCCGGATCGGGGAGCACGTCAGGTCCCATGGGCTCACCTCGATCGACGTGGTCCTGCACGGCGGCGAGCCCCTGCTGGCCGGCCCGGAGGCCATCACCGAGACCGTGACCACGATTCGCGAGGCGGTCGGGCCGGGGGTGGAGGTCCGGATGGCGCTCCAGACCAACGGCGTACGGCTCGCCCCCCACCTCGAACTGCTGGACCGGCTCGGCGTCCACGTCGGAGTCAGCCTCGACGGGGACTCCGTGGCCAACGACCGGCACCGGCGCTACGCGCACGGCGCGGGCAGCTACGACACGGTCGCGGCCAACGTGCGTCTTCTGTCCGAACGCCACCGGCATCTGTTCAGCGGCCTGCTGTGCACGGTCGACCTGCGCAACCCACCGCTCGACACGTACGCGGCCCTGCTCGAGTTCGACCCGCCGGCGATCGACTTCCTTCTCCCGCACGGCAACTGGACGGCGCCGCCACCCGGCCGGCACCCCGGTTCGGCGGCGACGCCGTACGCCGACTGGTTGATCGAGGTGTTCGATCACTGGTACGCCGCCCCCCGGCAGGAGACGCGGGTCCGGCTGTTCGGCGAGTTGATGCACCTGCTGCTCGGCGGCGCGTCGGCCAGCGAGAGCGTCGGGCTCTCGCCGGTCACGGTGGTGGTCGTCGAGACCGATGGCGGCATCGAGCAGTCCGACATCTTGAAGTCCGCCTACTCCGGCGCGCCGGTCACCGGCCTTCACGTCACACGTGATCCGTTCGACGCGGCACTCGCCCTGCCCTCGGTCGCCGCACGTCAGCTCGGAGAGCTCGCCCTCGCGGACGACTGCCGCCGCTGCGCCGTCCACCGTGTCTGTGGAGCGGGCCTGTACGCCCACCGCTACCGGCCGGGATCGGGGTTCGCGAATCCCTCCGTCTACTGCCCTGATCTGCTCCGCCTGATCTCCCACATGGCGCGCGTGATGGAGACCGACCTGATCGCCCGGGCGAACGGAAACAGAGAAGCATGAGATCTCATCAGCTCTCCCGTGAGACGTTCTCGGCCATCGCCGCGGGAGGAGGTGGGCCGACGGCGATCAGCCTGCTCTCGGACATCTCCTACAGCAAGCTCCTGCTGCTCGTCACCGGCGTGCTCCGCCGCGCCACGGGCCGACCCGGCGCGCTCGACGCCGAGCGCGCGTTCGAGCAGCTCGCCTCGCTGCACGACAAGGCGCCGGACGAGGTGGAGGCCACGCTCCGCCATCCGTCGGTCCGCGCCTGGGCGCGGCATGCCGCGCGTACGCTGACCCGCCCCTCCTCCGCCCGCGACGCCGACGCCGACCTCGGCCGTCTCGGCGCCCTCGCCGCCGCCGCCGCGATCCGCGCCGGCGTCCCGGCCACCGTCGAGGTGGCCGCGCCCGCGGGCGTGCTCGTACTCCCGTCGCTGGGCCGGGCGCTCCTGCGGCGCGACCGGGCCGTCATCGACGTGAGCGGTGACGGCGCCGAGATCCGCTGTCTTCCCGGCGGCGCCCCGGCTCGCGTCGCCGACGACGCCGCGGTCGACCGGCTGACGCTGCCGGCCGATCCGCGCCACGACGTCCCCGGCTGGCGCGCCCTGCCCAGGTTGTCCGCCGGCGGCGCGAGCCGCCGTATCGAGTTGATCATCGATGACACGGACCCCTACCGCATGCCCGCGATGCCCGATCTCGCCGGCCCGCTCACCGACCGGCAGGTCCGCGAGTGGCAGGAGGTCTTCCCGGCGGGCTGGGAACACCTCGCGCGTCACCACCCGGACACCGCCGACGAGGTCCGGGCCGCGCTGCTGGTGCTCACTCCGCTGCGGTCACCCGAGCACGGCCAGGTCAGCGCGACCGGGCGGGACACCTTCGGTTCCGTCGCGATGTCCGTGCCCACCGACCCGCGATCCTGCGCCGAGACCCTGGCGCACGAGGTCGGGCACGCGAAGCTCACCGGCCTGCTCGACATCGTGCGCCTCGTGCTCCCCGACGACGGCACGCGCTACTACGCGCCGTGGCGCGACGACCCCCGCCCGGCCGGCGGCCTCCTCCAGGGGGTGTACGCGTACCTCGGAGTCACCGGCTTCTGGCGCCGCGAACGCGCCCTCGACACCACCGGGACCGCCGACCGCGAGTTCGCCCGCTGGCGCGCCGCCGCCCGCGCCGGCGCCGAGACCTTGCTGAACAGCGGCCGGTTGACCGCCGCGGGAGAGGAGTTCGTCTCCGGCGTACGCGCCACGCTGCTCGGCTGGGAGCGAGACGAGGTCCCGGCACGCGCGATGGCCCGCGCCGCCGACGAGAACCAGCGGCACCACGACGCCTGGAAGCGGCGGAACACCACCACTGCGGCGTCCGGCTGATCGCTCAGATCAGCGGTGGGTCGAAGTCGAAGTCGAGGTGCCGGCCCTCCCGGGCGGTTCTGACATCCGGGTGGTTGGGGAACAAGAGCCGCTCGTACAGGGGGAACGTCTCCGCTGAGAGCACGGCCGCCGCCTCTCGGTCGCCCGCCGCGGTCAGGTCGTTGATCAGATTGGCCGCGCAGCCCATCGCCACGGGGTGCCCCTCGCCGAGCACCGCGCGCACGCGTTCCAGCGTCTCGGTGCCCAAGGACACGGCGCCGGCGACGTCGCCCAGCGCCGCCAGGTCGCTGGCCAGGTTGATCGCGACGTTGAGCGAGTAGTGATGGTCGGGACCGACCGTGTCCCGCAGGCCCCCGAGACACTCCTGGTCCAGCTCTCGTGCCGTCCGTACGGCGCCCTTCACCCGGTGGAGGAGCGCGACGTTGCCGAGGCAGGCGATGGTGAAGGGGTGTTCCTGTCCGTAGACGGGGGCATAGCGGCGCAGCGCGTCCTCGGCCAGCTCGAAGGCCTTGTCGAGGTTTCCGACGCTCCGTTCGGCGTTGGCCAGGCAGGTCGCGGCGGCGAGGGTGTCGGGGTTGTCCGGCCCGAAGAGCCGGCGGCACGCGGCGTACACCCTCTCCGCGAGTTCGTGCGCCTCCTCGAACTCACCGGCCCGGCGCAGCGCGATGGACAGGTCCCGGCCGGTCCGCAACGTCCAGGGGTGTTCGGCGCCCAGTTCCTTGTGTCCGTACCCCAGCGCGTCCCGGCCGAGGTCACGCGCGATCGCGTAGTCACCGTTCTGCCGGATCACCCGGGCGAGGCCGTTCCAGGAGCTGAGGATCTCGACCTCGCTGGCTCCGCTCTCCGGGTCGCGCTGGCTGGTGTAGGCGAGCAGGTGCAGCTCCCGCGCCTCCTTGTAGCGGCCCACGAGGCCGTAGTCCAGGGCGAGGTTGTTGACGCTGCGCAGCGTCCTGCGGTCGTCGGCGCCGAACGCCTGCACATGGCGTTCGCGCGCGGAGTCGTCCTGGGCCGCCGCCTCCGCGAACCTCCCGGTGCCGCGCAGGTCGCCGCCCATGCCCCGGGCGAGGCGCAGGGTGATCTCGTGGTACTGCCCGAAGACCCGCTGGGCGTTGTGGAACGCCTCCTGGTCGGTCTCCAGCGCCGCGGCGTAGTCCCCGAGATCGCGGAGGATGTCACCGCGGTGAGCGGCGGCGGTCAGGAGCAGGCGGTCGTTGTCCTCGCCCGGGGTGTCATCCCAGCGGCGCAGGACGTCCTCCACCATCGACCGTGCCGCCTGGCGGTCGCCCGACTGGTACAGGTAGCGCACGACGTTCAGCACGAAGTCCCGCACCCGCATGTCGACGCTCCGGACGATCCCGACCGGCCCGAGGTGAGGCACGAGTTCGGCGTAGCGCGGCCACTGAGAGCCGTCGTCGGGGTTCGCCGGCGCCCCGTGCGCCAGCAGGACGTGCACGTCGTCACGCAGCGACTCCCGGTCCTTCGCGGGGAGCTGATCGCGGAGCAGCGCCTGAATCAACCGGTGCACCTCGATGGACCGGTCGCCGGTGCTGACCTTGGCGAGCGCGAAACGTCCCAGCTCACCGACTGCCCGGGTCAACATGATGGGATCCGCGAGCGTCGCCTTGAGCAGGGGCCGGCGCAGCTCGCCGGAGGCGCGCAGGATCTCGCGCGGCACCGGGTCGGGGCCGAAGAACGCGAGACATCGCAACAGCTCGATGGCCTCGGGCAGCTTCGCCTCCACCGTTTCGGCGGACACCGTCCACGCCGCGGACACGAACGTCGGATAGTCCGCCGGCCGGCTCTGTTCGAGGAGCTCCCGGGTCCGTTCGTGGAGCAGTCCCAGGTACTCGTCGACGGACATGCCCGTCTCCGCCTTCAGCGCGGCGGCCTGCTCAAGCGCGAGGGGCAGGTCGCCCAGGGCCTCCGCGAGCCGATCGGCCTCCGACTCGGCGACCGCGCTCCGCCGCCGGAGGAACTCCACGCTCTCCTCGCGCCGGAAGACGTCGACCTCGAGCGTCTCGACGAGTCCGTTCCAGTTGTAGTTGCGCGTGGTCACCAGGACGTGTCCCGGGCCCGTGGGGATCAGGTCCTTCAGGTCGGCCGGTTCGACCGCGTTGTCGAAGACGAGGAGCCAGCGATCGTAGGGTTCGCCTCGGGCCAGGGCCCGCAGGACGGCCTGCGCCGCCCCATCGGTGCCACTGCGCTCGGAGGACGGCAGCCCGAGGCGAGGGGCGAGCTTGGCCAGTGAAGACCGTACGAGCGCCGGTTGATCCGCCTGAATCCACCAGATCAGCTGGTACGTGGCGCGGTACCGGTAGACGTACTCCACGGCGAGTTGGGTCTTGCCGACACCGCCCATGCCCTGAAGCGCATGGGAGGGACCGGCGGCACGCCCCGGCCCGACGCTCGGCAGCACCGCGGTGGCCGAGTCACCGATCCGTGCCCGCAGGAGTTGGAGCAGCTCGGAACGTCCGGTGAAGTTCTTGTTCCGGGTCGGTACTCCGCCCCAGACCTCCGGCATTCGCCCTGACTCCCCGGAAATGGCCATGCTCCTACCTCCGGATACAGGTCGGCGGATCGGATGCGTCCACATCATAAGACTCCGCCGACCGAGGACCACGGCCCTGATGTCGCCACTTCCGCCGACTATTCGCCCCGAACGGCGTTTTCATCCGTTCCCGGAAGGGCATTTCCGCCGCCGACGACCGTCTCGGGAGGCCGTCCCGACCTCGGAACCGATGCCCACCGGCCGTCGATTCTTAGGCTGGCACCGCGGTCTACGATGTGCCTGCTACCAGTATCGATGGGCGAGCAAAGGGACCACATGAGCGACGACGCCTTTCCGGCGATCCGCGATCTGCCGAACCTGTCACGGCTGCCTCTCCGTGAGCTACGCGTCGACGCCGACGGGGCGTTGGACCAGGCACTTCGCCGCGTACTCGCGGAAGACGAGGCCACGACCGAAGCATCCGCGGGCTTTCAGAACCGGCTCTGAACCCCCGCTCGGAGGGCGGGCCGGATGACGCTCCGCGATATTCCGACCCCTTCCGGAAGAGGACCGATATTTCCGGGATCTAGCCTTTCTTGATTCGTCCGGACCGGGCGCCGCATCCGGACCCACGGACGCCGGAGTCCTCCGACGTCGGCTGATGACCTTGTCCGGCCAGGCACCGACCTCGTTTGCTTGAACCAGAGGCCGACAAGGAAGGTCGTTTCCGTGATCCTGAGCCAGGCATGTCTATGGCCGCTCGTCGCTCTGGCCGGCGGGACCGTCGTCGCGGCGACACTGCGCTGCCTGACGCTGTTCATCGGGTTGAGGCTGACGCTCCACGGCGCGCCGCGCGACCAGCGGCTGCCGATCTACCGCGAATTCGCCCGGGCCCTCAGCTTCACGGCCCGGCTCGAGGAGCACACGAGCCGGCGGCCGGCCGAAAGGCCGGCCGCGATGGCTCCGGTCATCGTGTCACGGCATCGGCGACGTGGTCATACTCGATTTTTACGCCGTCCAAAAACGCATCCGTCAGGAGCGACCGCACGAATGGTGCACAAATGACATAGTCATCGCCTTTCCTACCTGGCACACTACGGATGAGTCCGGAGGAATCCGGAGGATTTGGGACGGCATCCACGTAGACATCCGGCGGCCGAAGGCGGGTGAGAATGAACCCTTCGGGGGAGGAGGCGGCACCGAGCTTCGTCGCGGATCTGGTCCGGCTGCGTCAGGACGCGGGCATGCCGAGTTACTCCACCCTGGAGCGGCTGAGCGACCACCGCCTGAGCCGCTCGACGATGAGCGATGTCCTCACCGGCAAGCGGGTCCGTCTTCCCGAGTGGCGGTTCGTGGCCGTGTTCGTCACCGCGTGCCGCGAGGCCGCCGCCGAGAGCGGCCTGGATCCGGACCCGCTCGGCACCCCGGCGGACTGGAAGAACCGCTGGGACGCGGCCATGGCGGGACACCGCGACCTCGGCTACGGGGGCGCCCGCAGAACGCGGAGCCCACGACCGGAGAAGAGCGGCACGGCGCCTGCCCCCACCTCGCCCGCCGCTCCCAGCGCGCCGGCGGATGACCCGTCTCCGTATACGGCCGAGAGCACGTTGTGGGGACCGGTGCCGCCGATCGTGCACGACTTCATCGGCCGTGAGGACGTGCTGGAGGAGATGCGTCGCCGTCTGATCGGACGGGGCGGCGTCATCGCCGTCCAGGGCCTGGCCGGCGTCGGCAAGACCCAGGTGGCCATCGCGTACGCGAACCACTTCAAGGGCAATCACGACCTGGTCTGGTGGATCTCCGCGGAGACGCGCGAACGGGCTCTCGCCGACCTGGCGCAGATCGGCATCGCCGGCGAAACGGAGATGACCGACGAAGAGCGGGCCGCCGCGGTGATCGACGCGTTGCGCCTCGGCCGTCCCTACGCGCAGTGGCTACTGGTCTTCGACAACGCGGACGACCCCGACCGGGTGCGGGATCTGCTGCCGCCGGAACGCGGGAACATCATCATCACGACGCGCAACAGCCGGTGGAGGGCCTTCGAGGAGCTGCACGAGCTGGACGTGCTCTCCCGGCGCGAGAGCGTCGAGTTCCTGTCGGGCCGGATACGCGGGCTCAGCGAGGCGGACGCCCATCGGCTGGCGGAGGCGGCCGGCGATCTTCCCCTGGTCCTCGAACACGCCGCCGAGTCACGGATCCCTCTCGATGAGTACCTGACCCGGCTCGCAGCCGCTCCCCGGCGGCTGCTGTCGGCGAACCAGCCGTCCGGCTATCCGGTATCGGTCACCGAGAGCTGGGACGCGGCGATCGAACGACTCCGACAGGACACACCGCCGGCTCTCGAGTTGCTGCGATGCTGCGCGTTCTTCGGTGCCGGACCCATCCCGCTGGAGGCGCTCGAACGCGGACGCTATCTCCCCCGTTCCTCTCTCCAGACGACCCTCGGTGACCCGATCACCCGCAGCCGTGCCATCGGCGCGCTGGGGCGGACGGCGCTCGCCCGGGTGGATCCGGCGCGCCGGACCATCCAGGTGCACCGCATCGTGCAGGCCGTCGTACGCGACCGGCTGAGCGCGGCGGACGTCGAGCAGTCGCGACACGACGTGCATCTCCTGCTGGCCGCCGCGGATCCGGGCGACCCCGACGACTTCGACAACTGGCCGCACTACGAGGAGCTCCGGGGGCACATGTCGCCCTCCGGCCTGGAGGGCTGCCGCGACCCGTCCGCTCAGCGCCTGGTGCTGAACATCGTGCGCTACCTGCGGGTCGTCGGTGATCCGGTGCAGGCACGCGCCCTCGCGGACCGCGCCCTGCAGCGATGGCCCGCGTCGGTCCCCGACGACCTGGACGCTCTCACCATGCACCTGGCCGTCAACCGCTCCAAGGCCGATGCCATGGGGGCCCTCGGCGCCTACGACGACGCCTTCGAACTCAGCCGGACCGCCCTGGCCCGGGCTCAGGCGTCGCTCGGCGACGACCACGAGGAGACCGTCATCCTCGGGAGGTCCGTCGGTGCCGAGTTGCGCATGCGAGGACGTTTCGCCGAGGCCCTCGACGCCGACAGGGCCTCGTTGAGCGCGCACCTGCGCGTGTTCGGCCGGGACCATCCCCAGTCGTTCATGGCCCGCAACAACGTCGCGATCGATGACACCCTCAACGGGCGTCACGACGACGCGGCGCGCGAGGACGAGAGGGTCTACCGCGACGCTCTGAACTTCTACGGCCGCGCCGATCATCCAGCGGTTCTCTACTACCAGAACGCGATGGCGCGCAGCCTGCGGCACGCCGGCCGCTACCACGCCGCGCTCCAGGTCGCCGACCAGGTCAACGAGGGGTACCGGTCGGTCATCGACCGGGGGATCCTGAGCGAGGACCACCCATGGGTGCTGGCTCACGCCAACGACCTCGCGGCGGCACGCGCCGACGCGGGTGTCCCGAACGCCTACGAGTCCGCCTCGGACGTGCACAACCGGTGCTGGCGGATCTTCGGCGTGAACCATCCGCAGACACTCGCCGCGGCGGTGACTCTCGGCTCCGCGCTGCGGATGAGCCGTCGCACGAAGGAGGCTCTGGACCGTCTCACGGACACCGCCGACCGTTACCGGTCCACGTTCGGCACCGATCACCCCTACACGCACGCCTGCGCGATCGAGCTGGCGGCGGCCCACCGGCAGAGCGGAGATCCAGCGGCGGCCATCACGTTGCTGGACGGGGCCCTGAGCGGGTTGCACGGCACGGTCGGGGCCGGCCACCCGTACACGCTGACCGCCATGACCACGCGTGCGAACGCCCTGGCGGACTCCGGCGGCCTGGACGACGCGGCGGCCGACGCGCGCACCGCGCTCACCGGGCTGCGGCGCGTGCTCGGCCCCGACCACCCGCATACGCTGGCCTGCGCCGGAAATCTCACGCTGGTGCTGTCGGACCTCGGCCGGCAGCAGGAGGCGGGGACCGATCGCGCCGACATCCTTGTCCGTTATCAGCGGTCGCTCGGCGCCGAGCACCCGCACGTGACCTTCTTCCTTCGCCGCGAACGCCTCGACCCGGGTTTCTCTCCGATGCCCCTGTGACTTCGCGCACGGGCGCTCGGCCGGAGGCGTTCGACGCTGCGTGCCCCCCGGTCTGGCCGTTGACGTCGTCGCGAGAGCCGCCATAACGTTCGGATCATCGAACGGATGAAGGCGATCGTGATCGGCGCTGGGATCATCGGCACCGCGTGCGCCCGTGAGCTGGCTCTCGCCGGTGTCCGCGTGACCCTCGTCGACCGGGCCGGCGCGGCCGGGGCGACCACCGCGCACGGTGAGGGCAACGTCCTCGTCTCCGACAAGGGGCCCGGTGCCGAGCTCCGGCTGGCCCAGTTCTCCCGGCGGCTGTGGCCGGAGGTGACCGGCGACGGCACCGAGTGGCAGGCCAAGGGCGGCATCGTCGTGGCCACCACCGAGGAGGGGGCCCGCGAGCTCACCGCGTTCGCCGCCGCGCAGCGGACCGCCGGGGTACGCGCCGAGCCACTCGGGCCGGCCGAGCTCGCGAGCGCCGAACCCCACCTCACCCGTGACGTCACCGCGGCCGTCCACTATCCGGACGACGCCCAGGTCCAGCCCGCCGGCGCCGCGAACGTCCTCCTCGACGCCGCCCGGCGCGAGGGCGCCACATTGCTGACCGGCTGCGAGGTTCTCGGCACCGTCGCGCGCGGCGGGCGCCTCACGGCGGTCCGCACCACGGCCGGCACGCTGGAGGCGGACCTGTTCGTCAACGCCGCGGGCCCGTGGGCGGGCGTGCTGAGCCGCCGCCTCGGCGCGCCGGTCGACGTACGCCCCCGGCGCGGAGAGATCCTGGTCACGACGCCGCTGCCCCCGACCGTCTTCCACAAGGTGTACGACGCCGACTACGTGGGTGCCGTGGGCGGCGACACGGACGAACTCCAGGCCTCGGCCGTGGTCGAGTCCACCCGCGCCGGCACCGTGCTGCTCGGCTCCTCGCGCCGCGCCGCCGGATTCGACGACCGGCTGCGCCCAGAGGTCCTCTCGGTGATCGCGGAGCGGGCGCTGCGGCTGTTCCCGTGCCTGTCCGGCGTACCGGCGATGCGCGCGTACGGCGGCTTCCGCCCGTACGTCACGGACCATCTGCCGATCATCGGCGCGGATCCTCGCGTCGACGGCCTGTGGCACGCGACGGGCCACGAGGGCGCGGGCATCGGCCTCGCCCCGGGCACCGCACGGCTCCTCACCGACCTGGTGACCGGACGAACGCCCGAGGTCGACGCCGCCCCGTTCCGCGTGGACCGACCCGCCGTCCTGCCCCAGGGAGCCGCCGGATGACACGAAGCCGCCGGGCGTACGAAGCCGTGCCGATGACCCGGATCACCGTCGACGGCGAGCCTTTGACCGGCCGGGCCGGACAGACGATCGCCGGGATTCTCATCGCCGCCGGGCACCGGCCGTGGCGGCGGGCGCCGTCCGGGGCGCCGCGCGGCGTGTTCTGCGGCATCGGCGTCTGCTTCGACTGCCTGGTGACCGTGGACGGCGTCCGCGACGTGCGCGCCTGCCTCCGGAGGGCCCGCGACGGCGACGTGGTCACCACCCAGTCCCGCGCCGAGGACACCGCGGAGGAGACACCGTGACGCGCCACGTCGTCGTCATCGGCGCGGGACCGGCCGGGCTCGCCGCCGCCACCGCCGCCGTACGGGCCGGGGCGCGGGTGACGCTCATCGACGCGGCCGACCAGGCGGGCGGGCAGTACCACCGGATGCCCACGGACACCTACGAGGCGAAACGCCCTTTCCGCATCCGTGAGAGCGAACGCTGCGACTGGTGGCCCGGTGCCGCCGTCTGGTCGCTCGAACGACGCGACTCCGGCACGCCCCGCGTACACGTCGTGCGCGGCTCGGACGCGGACGGCGACCAACGCCGCCGGTACGTCCTCCGGCCCGACGCGCTGGTCCTCGCTCCCGGCGCCCATGACCGCGTGCTGCCCTTCCCCGGCTGGGAGCTGCCCGGCGTCGTCACCGCCGGAGCCGCCCAGGCACTGGCCAAGGGTGAACGCGTCGCCGTGGGCGGGCGCGCGCTGGTCGCCGGCACCGGGCCGTTCCTGCTGCCGGTGGCCGCGTCGCTGCTGGACGTGGGCGCGCACGTCATCGAGGTACTGGAGGCGAGCACGACCGGCGCGGTCCTGCGCGGCTGGACCCACCGTCCCTGGGAACTCGCGGGGCAGGCGGGCAAGGCCGCCGAACTCGCCGCGTACGCCGCGAGGCTCGCCCGTGGCCACGTCCCGTACCGGACCGGGCGGGCGGTGATCGAGGCGCGCGGCGACGGTCGCATCGAGGAGGCCGTCACCGCACGGCTCCGCGCCGACTGGTCGGTCGTGCCCGGCAGCGAGCGGACCTCGGCCGTGGACGCGCTCTGCGTCACCCACGGGTTCACCGCGCGGCTCGAACTGCCCGTCGCCGCGGGCTGCGCCGTCCTCGGCGGCTTCGTCATGGTCGACGGCGACCAGGCGACGAGCGTCCCCGGCGTGTACGCGGCGGGCGAGGTCACCGGGATCGCCGGCGCGCCGGCCGCCCGTGCCGAGGGCGTGGTGGCCGGCTGGGTCGCGGGCGGCGGTTCCCCCGAGCGGCTGCGCGCGATACGCCGGCGGCGCGACGAGGGCCGCGCCTTCGCCGTACGACTGGCCACCGCGCATCCCATCGGCCGCCGCTGGACGGAGTGGCTGCGCCCGGACACGATCGTGTGCCGCTGCGAGGAGACCGACTACGGCACCCTCCGCCAAGCCGCCCACGCCCAGGCGACCCCCCTTCGTGAAGGGGCCCGCGCGCCGGGGCTCGATGCTCGTGCCGTGCGCCTCGGTACGCGTGCCGGACTTGGACCGTGCCAGGCGCGGATCTGCGGGCCCGCGCTGGCCGAGTTGCTCGACACGAACCCGCACCACCGGCCGGTCGCCTGGCCGATCCGGCTGGGCGAGCTCGCCAATCCCCCCGAGAAGGAGCAAACCACGTGACCAAGCAGGTCAAAGGGCTCGGCGGCGTCATCGTGGCGACCGCGCTCCCCTACCGTGAGGACGCCTCAGCGCCCGCCGGGCTGGCGGTCGACTACGAGCGGTACGCCGAACACTGCCGCTGGGTGGTCGACGGCGGCTGCCAGGGCGTCGGCCCGAACGGCTCGCTCGGCGAGTACTCCTCGCTGACCGATGAGGAGCGCCGCCGCGTCGCGCGTACGGCGATCGAGGCGGTCGGCGACCGGGCCGTCGTCGTGGTCGGCGTGCACGCGCCCGGGTCGCACCTGGCCCGGCACTGGGCGGAGCTGGCGGCCGAGGACGGCGCGGACGGCCTGCTGTGCCTGCCTCCGACGATGTACCGGGCGAGCCACGCCGACGTCATCGCGCACTTCGAGGCGGTCGCCTCGGTCGGCCTGCCGGTCATGGTCTACAACAACCCGATCGACACGAAGGTGGACCTCACACCCGACCTGCTGGCCGAGATCGCGCAGATCGACAACGTCGTCGCGGTCAAGGAGTTCTCCGGCGACGTGCGGCGGGTCCTGGAGATCCAGGAAAAGGCGCCGGGCCTGGAGGTCGTCGCGGGCGCGGACGACGTGACGCTGGAGGCGCTGCTCATGGGCGCGACCGGCTGGTTCGCCGGCTTCCCGAACGTCTTCCCCGCCGAGTCGGCGCGGCTGTACGAACTGGGCGTCGCGGGCCGGCTGGATGAGGCGCGGGAACTGTACGAACCGCTGGTGGCGGCGTTCCGCTGGGACTCGCGTACGGAGTTCGTCCAGGCGATCAAGCTGGGCATGGACATGGTCGGAAGGTACGGCGGCCCCTGCCGCCCGCCGCGCGGGCCGCTGACCGGCGAGCAGCGCGCCCAGGTGAAGGCGGACATGGACCGCGCGATCGCGGCGCTGGCCAAGCAGCGGAGGAGGACCGCCCGGTGAGGTCGATCCGTACGATCAGCGCGGTCGACTCGCACACCGAGGGCATGCCGACGCGGGTCGTCACCGGCGGGGTGGCGCCGATCCCGGGGGCGACGGCGGCCGAGCGCCGGCGGTACGCCGTGGAGCACCTGGACGACCTGCGCCGCTTCCTGGTCGACGAACCGCGCGGGCACGCGGCGATGAGCGGGGCGATCCTCCAGCCGCCGCTGCGCGAGGACGCCGACTGGGGCGTGGTCTACATCGAGGTCAGCGGCTTCCTGCCGATGTGCGGCCACGGCACGATCGGCGTGGCGACGGTGCTGGTGGAGACCGGCATGGTGGAGGTCACCGAACCGGAGACCGTCGTACGGCTCGACACCCCGGCGGGCCTGGTGGAGGCGCGGGTGGCGGTCCGCGACGGGCACGCCGAACGCGTCACGCTGCGCAACGTCGCGTCGTTCGCCCTCGGCCACGACCTGACCGTGAACGTGCCGGACCTGGGCGAGGTGCGGTACGACATGGCGTACGGCGGGAACTTCTACGCGATCGTCGAGCTGTCGTCGGTCGGCCTGCCCTTCGACCGCGCCCGCAAGGACGACATCCTCAAGGCGGGCCTGGCCATCATGGCGGCGATCAACGAGCAGCGCCCGCCGCGTCACCCGGCCGACCCGCTGATCGCGGGCTGCAAGCACGTCCAGTTCCTGGCGCCGGGCTCGGACGCGCGGCTGTCGCGCAACGCGATGGCCATCCACCCGGGCTGGTTCGACCGGTCGCCGTGCGGCACGGGAACCTCGGCCCGGATGGCGCAGCTGCACGCGCGGGGCGAGCTGCCGCTGGGGGCGGAGTTCGTGAACGAGTCGTTCATCGGCACCCGCTTCACCGGCCGGCTCGTGGACACGACGCGCGTCGGCGGGGTGGCGGCCGTGGTCCCGGAGATCTCCGGCCGCGCCTGGATCACCGGTACGGCCAACTACCTGCTCGACCCGGCCGATCCCCTGCCGACCGGCTTCGTCCTCTAACCGGCCGCGCTCCGGGCTTCCTCCTCCTCGATCTGGCGGTTCCACTCGCGCTTGCCGGCGCGCCAGCCCTCGTCGTCGGTGCCGTACCGCCAGTAGCCCGAGATCGACAGCTGCTCCAGCGGGATGCCGCGCTCGACGCGCAGGTGGCGGCGCAGGCGCTTGACGAAGCCCGCCTCTCCGTGGACGAACGCGTGCACGTCGCCGTCCGGGAACTCCAGCCCGTGTACCGCCTCGACGAGCGCGTCGCCGACCGGCGCGTCGCCGCGATGCAGCCACACCAGCTTGGCGTCGCCCAGGGTGATCAGCTCCTGCTCCTCGCCGGGGCCCGTCACCTCGATGAACACCCGGGCCGGAGCGCCCTGCGGCAGGGCCTCCAGAGACGCGGCGATGGCGGGCAGGGCGCTCTCGTCGCCGACCAGCAGGTGCCAGTCGGCCTCCGGGGACGGCCGGTAGGCACCGCCGGGGCCCAGGAACAGCACGTCGTCCCCTGCCCGGGCGTTCGCGGCCCACGGGCCGGCCAGGCCCTCGTCGCCGTGGTGGACGAAGTCGACGCTCATCTCCAGCGCGTGCGGGTCCCAGCTCCGTACGGTGTAGGAGCGCATGCGGGGCCACTGGTCGCGGGGCAGGTCACGGCGGATGACCTCCATGTCGAACGGCTCGGGGTAGCTCACCCCCGGCACCGGGAACAGCAGCTTGATGTAGTGGTCGGTGAACTCACCCACGCCGAGGCCGGCCAGGCCCTCACCGCCGATGAACACGCGGATCATGTGCGGCGTGATCCACTGGACCCGCAGGACCTTCGCCCGGGTCAGTCTCCTGCCCTTGCGGGCCGGTCTATCGTTCGCCATTGATTGACTCCTCAACGGGTTGCTTAGGTCAACCTAACTCACGCCCCCTGTGTGACAGGTTATCCGTTGTGGACGGATGCGTCTCGGGAGCGGTCGCGGCAGGCGCCTCCGCGGCCGATACGGCAGGACGCCGGTCGCGGCCGGCGGCAGGCGGCTTTCACGCCCCAGGGCGGCGGGCGAGGGATGCTAAGCGGTGAGGCCCGCGCCGAGGAGTTCGGCGATGTCGCCCAGGTCGAAGGTGGGCACGCCGACGTCGCGCCAGTGCGCGTGGTTGAGCAGGGCGACGGCGAAGGTCGTCGCGGCCGCGGTCCGGCGGCCTTCGGGCACGGCGGGGTCGGGCAGCGCGCCGTCGATGGCCCGGCGTACGAGGCCGATGAGCTTGGCGTTCACCTCGGCGAGCGCACCGCCGACCTCCGGATGGGTGGCCGCCTCGCGGAACAGGATGAGCCGCGCCCCGGACGACCGGGTGTACCAGACGTCGAAGTCGGCGGCCACGTTGCGCAGGGTCGCGGGGACGTCGCCGGGCACCACCTCGGCCTCCAGCGACGCGATCTGCTCGATCGGCACGCGGTCGACGAGGGCCAGCAGGATGTCGATCTTGCGGGCAAAGTAGTGGAAGACGAGCCCCTTGTAGACGCCGGCGCGTTCGGCGATGCGGGACGTGGGCGTGGCGTCGTACCCCTCCTCGGCGAAGAGCCCCTCGGCCGCGTCCAGGATGCGCGCGCGGCTGTCCTCGGCCGAGCGGACGCGTGACGTGCCGGGCATCGGGGACTCCTCCGGTGAGATACGGCGAGGGGCCGGGCTGCCTGCCCGGCCCCTCGTCAGCGTACGTGTGTCGATGGGGGATCAGTGGGTAACGGCGCGGCGGTGCGTCAGGTCGCCGGTGACACCGACGCTGAGGCCGGCCAGCACGGCGATGACACCGACGATCCAGGAGGTCCACGCGGCACCGCTGTGCCCGGTGTAGGTGATCACCCAGGGTGCGATGAAGAGCAGGACACCCCAGAGCGCGATCAGCCACTCCGTCACGGCACCGGCCGCGCGGGCGAGGGAGACGAGACTCGTGATGACGAGCAGCGCGCCCAGAACGATCAGCGAGGCGACGGCACCGCCTTCATGCGTGGTGTCGACCCAGATCGGAGACAGAGCCGCGTACAGACCCGCGACCAACGCCACCCAGTCCTGCCATCGAGTCCAGGCTTTCATGAATGCCACCTCCGTCTCTTTTGACTGGCCGAACGGTCAATCACCCATCCATAACTGGCCGCCCGGTCAATCAATTCCGCCGAAGGCGATGTGATTTACGTCACATTCCGCTGGGCGGCACAGGTGAGCGCCGATGCTCAGACGAGCCGGGCGTACAGCTCCCGGGTGCGCTCGGCGATCCGCGGCCAGGAGAAGTGCTCGACCGCCCGGCGGCGGCCCGCCCGGCCCATCGCGGCGCGGCCCGGGGAGGCGATCAACGCGTTGACCCGCTCGGCCAGGTCGGTGACGAAACGCTCCGGGTCGACCGGCAGGCCCGTACCGTCGGCGACCTGCTCGATCGGCACCAGCAGCCCGGTCTCCCCAGCGGCGACGACCTCGGGGATCCCGCCCGTCGCGGTGGCCACGACCGGCGCCTCGCAGGCCATCGCCTCCAGGTTCACGATGCCCATCGGCTCGTAGATCGACGGGCAGACGAACACGCTCGCGTGGCTGAGCAGTTGGACGACCTGCGGGCGAGGCAGCATCTTCGCGATCCACACGACGCCTTGCCGTTCGCGGCGGAGGCCATCGATGAGCGCGTCGACCTCGGCGGCGATCTCAGGGGTGTCCGGCGCGCCGGCGCAGAGCACGAGCTGCACCGACGGGTCGAAGGACCGGGCGGCCCGCAGCAGGTACGGCAGCCCCTTCTGCCGGGTGATCCGGCCCACGAACACCACCGAGGGCCGACCGGGGTCCACGCCGAACCGCTTCAGGACATCCGTACCGTGATCGGGCGCGTACTGCACCGTGTCGATCCCGTTGTGCAGCACGGTGACCCGCTCGGGGTCGAGCTCGGGGTAGCAGGCGAGCACGTCGCGGCGCATGCCCTCCGAGACCGCGACGACCGCGTCGGCGGCGAGGATGGCGGTGCGCTCGGCCCACGAGGAGATCGCGTAGCCGCCGCCGAGCTGCTCGGCCTTCCACGGCCGCAACGGCTCCAGGCTGTGCGTCGTCACGACGTGCGGGACGCCGTGCAGCAGCTTGGCGAGATGCCCGGCGAGGTTCGCGTACCAGGTGTGGCTGTGGACGAGGTCCGCGCCGGCGCAGGCGGCGGTCATCTCCAGATCGACGCCCAGCACCTGGAGCGCGGCGTTGGCCGACTCCAGGCCGCCGGGAACGCGGTGGCTGGAGACACCCGGCTCGTCACGCTCGGCGCCGAAGGCGTGCACCCGGACGTCGCAGAGCGCGCGCAGCTCCCGCGCGAGGTACTCCACGTGCACCCCCGCGCCGCCGTAGACCTCCGGCGGGTACTCCCGGCTGAGCAGATCGACGCGCATGCTCAGTAGCGTAAAGCGAAAGATCCCATTTCGTCTGTTCCGGGGGTGACCTGGGCGGTTATCGTCATCCCATGGCGACGCCTCAGGTCCTGTCCATGGTGCTGGCAGGTGGCGAGGGCAAGCGGCTCTTGCCGCTGACGGCCGACCGGGCCAAACCGGCGGTGCCCTTCGGCGGCATGTACCGACTCATCGACTTCGTGCTGTCGAACCTGGCCAACGCCGGATTTCTGCGGATCGTGGTGCTGACGCAGTACAAGAGCCACAGCCTCGACCGGCACATCTCCCGCACGTGGCGGATGTCGACCCTGCTGGGCAACTACGTCACCCCCGTGCCGGCGCAGCAGCGGCTGGGCCCGCGCTGGTTCGCCGGCTCGGCCGACGCGATCCTGCAGAACCTCAACCTCATCGAGGACGACTGCCCCGACCACGTCGTGGTGTTCGGCGCCGACCACATCTACCGCATGGACCCACGGCAGATGGTGGACCAGCACATCGCGTCCGGCGCGGGCGTCACGATCGCGGCGATCCGCCAGCCGCTGTCGCTGGCGGACCAGTTCGGTGTCATCGAGACCGCCCCCGACGGGCGAAGAGTCGCGGCGTTCCTGGAGAAACCGAAGGACGCCGCCGGCCTGCCCGACGCGCCCGACCAGATCTACGCCTCGATGGGCAACTACGTCTTCGACACGCGCGTGCTCATCGACATCGTCAAGCGGGACGCGCTGGACGCCATGAGCCGCCATGACGTGGGCGGAGACATCATCCCCAAGCTGGTCCAGGCCGGGCAGGCGGACGTGTACGACTTCGCCGACAACCAGGTGCCCGGGGCCACCGACCGCGACCGCGGCTACTGGCGCGACGTCGGCACGCTGGACGCCTTCTACGAGGCGCACATGGACCTGATCTCGGTGCATCCGATCTTTAACCTTTACAACCGGAAGTGGCCGATCTACACGGGCCACGACCCGCTGCCGCCGGCCAAGTTCGTCTTCAACGAGGAGGGACGGCGCGGGTACGCGGTCGACTCGATGGTCTCCCCCGGCGCCATCCTGTCCGGCGGCACGGCCGAGCGGTCGATCCTGTCGCCGGACGTCCACCTGGACTCCGGCGCGTCGGTGTGCGACTCGGTCCTGATGGACGGCGTACGGGTCGGGCGCGGCGCCGTCGTACGGCACGCCATCATCGACAAGAACGTGCACGTGCCGGACGGCGCGCGGATCGGCGTGGACCTGGAGGAGGACCAGGGACGCTTCACCGTCACGCCGACCGGCGTACGCGTGATCGAGAAGAACCAGATCATCCCGGGCTGACGCCGGCGGAACGGTCAGGACCGGTGGACGGTGTAGGCGAGGTGCGTCACGCCGTGTCCCTCGATGACCGCCGGGCCCTCCAGCCGGACCGGTGCCGTCGTGAGGTTCTCGAACCACCGGACGCCGGTGCCGAGCAGCACGGGCACCAGGTCGACGTGGATCGCGTCGAGCAGCCCCGCGTCGAGGCACTGCTGAGCGATCTTCGCGCTGGCGACCACGACGTTCTTGTCGCCCGCGGCCTCGCGGGCGAGCTTCACCGCCGCCTCCACCGAGCCGGCGAAGGTGAAGGTCTCCGGGCGGTCGGCCGGCGGCTCGTGGGTGACCACGACGACCGGCACGCCCAGCGGATGGGTGCCACCCCACCCGTGCGTGATGTCGAACAGGTGCCGGCCCGCGACCAGCGCCCCGACGCCCGCCATCGACTCGCGCATGTACGCCGCGCTCGCCTCGGACATGCGGAACGTCGCCCACTCCACGGCGGTGGGCACCTCCACCTCGCCGTTGCCCATCCAGCCGAACAGCTGGTCGATCCCGTCGGCCGGGTCGGCGATGAAGCCGTCCAGTGACATCGACATGTTCGCGATGACCTTGCCCATTTCGGATCTCCTTCTCGTTCTTCGGTGACGAGATCCAGACTGGCCGAGCACGCGGTGCGGAACATCGGCCACCTGGCCGATACCGGGATCGCCTCTGGGGGAGGGATCGGCTGGCAGACTGTGGCCCGATGTCCGCGATCCGACACGACCTCCCGGTTCCGCCGACGACCTTCGTCGGCCGCGAACCGGAGCTGCGCGCCCTCGCCGCCGCGCTGGGCGACGCGCGGCTGGTCACCATCGCCGGTCCCGGCGGCTGCGGCAAGACCCGGCTGGCGATCGAGGCGGCGTCGGCGGAGGCCGCACACCGGCGGGACGGGGTCTGCTGGGCCGACCTGACGACCACCGGCGACGCCTTCGTCGTCGCCGAACTGGTCGCGACGGCCGCCGGGGTCCTCCCCGCGCCGGACCGGGACACGATCCCCTCCCTGGCCCGGCAGCTCGGCGACCGCCGGATGCTCGTGTGCCTGGACAACTGCGAACACGTCGTCGAGGCCGCCGCGGAGCTGGCCGCCGAGCTGACGCGTGCCTGCCCCGGCGTGACGGTGCTGGCCACGAGCCGCGAACCGCTCCGCGTGCCGGGCGAGGTCGTCTGGCGCGTTCCGCCGCTCGGCGCCGAGGACGCCGTCGCCCTCTTCGAGGAGCGCTCGGGCCCCACGCCGGCGCCGGACCGGGACGCCGTGCGTACGGCGTGCGCCCGGCTCGACGGCATCCCGCTCGCCATCGAGCTCGCCGCCGCGTGGTCGGGAACCCTCTCGGCGCGGGAGATCCTCCAGGGCCTGGACGACCGGTTCTCCCTCCTCGTACGGGGCCCGCGCGGGGTCGCGGCGCGGCACCAGACGCTCGCGGCCTCGATGGCGTGGAGCCACGACCAGCTGGCAGAGGACGACCAGGTCCTGTTCCGGCGGCTCGGCGCCTTCCATGGAGGTTTCACGCTCGAGGCGGCCCGCGGGGTCTGCGCGTTCGGCCCGCTCGACCGGATGGCGGTGCTGGCCGGTCTGAGTCGGCTCGTGGACAAGTCGCTGGTCGTCGCGGACACGCACCGCAGCGTCGCGCGGTACCACCTGCTCGAGACGGTCCGCGAGTACGCCGTGGCGCGGCTGGCGGCCTCCGGAGAGGCCGGGCGGGTCCGCGACCGGCACCTCGACACGTACCTGGCGCTGACGGAGGACGCCCGTCCCCTGCTGGCCCGCGACAAGGACGCCTGGCGCGCCGCGGTCGGCGCCGAACACGAGAACCTGTGCGCCGCCGCCACCTGGGGCCTGTCCCGGGACGATCCCGGACGCGGACGCCGGCTCCTGGCGGGCCTGCCCTGGCTGTGGCACCTGACCACGCGAGGTCACGAGGGGCTGGAGTTGCTGCGCCGGGCCGTCGCCCGCACCCCGGATGACCGCACCGCGCTCCAGGCCCGGCTGCTGACCGGCCTGGCGCTGGTCGCCGACACGACGCACCCGGCCGGACCGGACCACGACGCGGCACAGGCCGCGCTGGAGATCGCGGTGGAGGCCGGTGACGTGGCGACCGCGTGCCTCGCCCGGCTTCTGCGGGCCGTCGCCCTGTTCTCCACCGACTTCGACACCGCCTGGTCGCTGGCGGAGACGGCGCGGGGCGAGGCGCGTGAGGCCGGTGAGGAGTTCGTCGCCGACGGGGCGACCGCCCTCATGGGGATGATCCGGCACCTGCGCGATGAGCACGACGAGGCCGAGGAGCTCTTCCGGAGCGCGACCGAGGGCCTACTGCGGCGCGGAGACCGCGGCGTCGCCTCGACGGCGCTCGGGTTCTGGGCCTGCGGGGCGCTCTACACGGGTGACGTCGTACGGGCACGCGCGCTCGCGACCGAGGCGGTGGAGACGGCCCGCCCGCTCGCCGACCACCATCGCGTCGGGTCGGCCGCCGGTGTGCTGGCCACCGTGGAGACGGCGGCCGGACGGCTCGACGAGGCGCGTGCGATCCTCGCCCCGCTGGTCCGGCTGGTGGAGGGCGCCGAGCGTCCGCCGTTCGTGCCCGGCCTGGCACGGGCCATGGGCGAGCTCGAACTGCGGTCCGGCCGGCCGCGCGAGGCGGTCGCCTGGTTCGCGTCGGAGACGAGCTGGCTCGGTGAGGGCCACGAGGCCGCGCTGTCCCCGCAGACCCTGACCGGGCTCGCCGCCGCGTTCCACGCCGCCGGGGACGACGCCGCCGCGGCGTCGGCGTGCGAACGCGCCCTCGCCGTCGCCCGTGCGGTCGGCATGCCCCGGGTGGCCGCCGACGCGCTCGAACAGCAGGCCCGCCTCGCCGGCCCGGCCGACGCGGAGAGACTGCACCACGAGGCCCTGGCCCTGCGCGCGGAACACGGCCTGTGGCTCGCCTGCGCCGGCGGCCTCGACGCGCTCGCCCGGATCGCGGCCGAGGCGGGGGCGCACACCGAGGCGACCCGGCTGTTCGCCGCCTGCGACCGCGCGCGTACGGACATGGGTGTCGCCCCGGTACCCGCCGACCCCGGCCCACGCGCCGCGCTGGGCGAGACCGCGTACGCCGCCGCGTGGGCCGAGGGGAGTGCGCTCGACGTACGCGCGGCGGTGGAGTGGGCTCGCCGCGCCCGCGGCCCGCGCCGCCGCCCGTCGAGCGGCTGGGCGGGACTCACCCCGGCCGAGCGCAGCGTCGTACGGCTGGCCGCCGAGGGCCTCAGCAACCCCGACATCGGGGCCCGGCTGTTCATGAGCCGCAGTACCGTCAAGACCCACCTCTCCCACGTCTACGCCAAGCTCGGCGTCACGAACCGCACCGAACTCGCCGCCCTGGCGGTACCGCACCTCACGAACGACTGACCACATCACGCGCCGACGTCAGAGGATCGTCGACGGCCGCGTCTGATTCGATGGGTCCGTGAACGAGGCGCTGGAGTGGATCGAGCCCCCGGTAGGTCACGACGGTGTCGTCGAGCGATCGTTTCGGCTCGGCCGGACGACGGGCGCGGTTCCAGGCGTACTGTGGCTGCCGTCTTCTCCCGGCTCCACGCCTCCCCCTCGCTGCCGCCCTGGGCGACGAGCTTCGTTGTGTGGTCCTCGGGAAGTTCGGTCTTCAGCAGGCGGCGGCCATGAATGAGGGGCTGGCCGCGCCGGAGCGGCCGGCTACGCCGGTACGCACGGCGAGACGAAGCCCACGGCCATTGCCGGGTGGCGCCACTTCATCGCGCACCACCTGACCACCCACGGCTGAACGGCCGACGGCCGGCCGGGCGAGACAGAGGGGACCAGGCGCGTTGAAGGCATCAGATGTCCCGCGAGCAGTGGCCGCGGCCGTTGCCACGGCCACCGCGCTCGGCCTGAGCGTTGATGACGCGGTCGTCCTGCACGACTCGAACCGGATCGCCGTGCGCCTGCGGCCTTGTGGCGTTCTCGCCCGGGTCGCGTATGTCGCGCGTCGGGCAGATGCCGAGTTCGAGGTCGAGCTCGCTCGGCGACTCGCCGGAACGGACAGCCCGGTGGCCGGCCTGGAGCCTCGGGTCGAGCCCCGCGTGTACGTGCGTGATGGCTTCGTGGTCACGCTGTGGACGTACTACGAGCCCGTGCCATCACCCGGCCTCGCGCCCGCCGAGTACGCGCGGGCGCTCGTGCGGCTGCATGCCGGCATGCGGCGGATCGACGTTCCCGCGCCGCACTTCACCGATCGAGTCGCGCAGGCGCAGCGGCTGGTCGGCGACCGCGCGCGTACCCCGGAGCTCGGTGAGGCGGAGCGCGGACTGCTCGGTGACACGCTGACGCGCCTGAGCCGCGAGATCGCCGACCGCGGCGCCGATGAGCAGCTGTTGCACGGTGAGCCGCATCCGGGCAACGTGCTCCGGACGGAGACCGGGCAGCTGTTCATCGACCTGGAGACATGCTGCCGTGGACCGGTCGAGTTCGACCTCGCCCATGCGCCCGAGCAGGTCGACGAGCACTATCGAGCGGCCGATCCGGACCTGCTTCGCCGGTGCCGGATCCTCACGCTCGCGATAGCCACGACATGGCGTTGGGATCGAGACGACCAACTTCCGAACGGGCGCCGGCTGGGCACAGAGTGGCTCGACCGGATCCGAGCAGCACTCGGTCACCACTGACTCGATGTCGTTCGGCGCGGGCGTCCGGGCGCCTCGCCGTGCACCGGGGCGTACCGGTCGAAGGTGCATTCGAGCAGGCCCTCGCCGCGGGTCAGGCCCGGCAGCCGTCGTTCCAGCTCGTGCACTCGCGCCGCCGGGATCTCGCCCTCGACCGTACGGACCGTGCCGTGGACCTCGGTGGTGCGCGGGACGGCGCGCAGCCGACCGAGCACGGGCGCCAGCCCGCCGTACGTGTCCTCGGGCACCTCCAGGTGAAAGCGCTGCAACGGCTCGCAGACGACCGTGCCCGCCCTCCTGAGCGCCGCCCGCAGCACCCTCGGGGTCAGGCCGCGGAAGTCGGCGGCGGTGCTGACCGGCGGGAAGTAGCCCGCCCGGGTCATGGTGACGGCGCAGTCCGTGACCTGCCAGCCGCGCGGCCCCCGGCGCAGCGTCGCGTGCGTGGTCTCCTCGACCGCGGCGAAGAAGGCGTACGGCAGGCAGCCGAGCTCGACCTCCAGCCGGAAGCGCGTGCCGGAGCCTGCCGGGGCCGGGTCGACGCGCAGGCCGATCGTGGCGAGGAACGGGTTGCCGTCCTTCTGCCCGACCTCCACGGCCTCTCCGGTGCCCGCGGGCCGCTCGACGTGAAGCGTCGTGGTCTCGCGGAACTCCACGTCGAGACCGAAGTCGTCGGCGAGGGTCGCCTGGATGACCTCCTTCTGCACCTCCCCGTACAGCGACACGGAGATCTCCTGGCCGAGGTCGTCCTGCCGGAGGCCGATCAGCGGGTCCTGCTCGGCGAGTTCGGTGAGCGCCGCGTGGAGCGCACCCCTGTCGGACCGGCGGCGCGGCACGACCACCGTCTCCAGCGTCGGGGGCGCGAAGTGGCCGGTCGCGTCGCCGGACGGCGGTTCGCCCAGCGAGTCGCCGATCCGGACGCCGCCGAGCCCCCGCAGCCGGACGATGTCACCCGGGCCGGCGCAGCCGCGCGGCACCGCCGCCCCGCCGTCGAACACGCTGATCCCGGTGACCTTCGCCTCCCCCGCGTCACCGAACCGCAGCGCGTCCCGCACCCGTACGGTGCCGGAGAACAGGCGCGCGCAGGCGACCTTCTCCCCCGCCGCACCGCGCTCGATCTTGAAGACCGTGCCCGAGACCGGGCCGTCCGCGTCGTCGCCGGCCCGGGGCAGCAGCTCACGGATGCCGGCGGTGAGCGCGTCCAGACCCGTACCCGTGATCGCCGAGCCGAAGAACACCGGATGCGCCCGCCCCTGCCGTACCTGGGCGGCGAGCGCGTCGCGGAGACGAGGGTAGGTGAGCGCGTCCTCGACGTAGGCGGTGAGCAGGTCGTCGTCGTGTCGGGTGAGCAGGTCGGCGAGGGCCGCGCGGAAGTCCTCGTCGCCCGGACCGTACGGGGTGAAGGCCGCGTCGCGCGTGCCGAGTCCGCGGACCGCGCCCATCGCCACGACCGCGGGCGTCAGCCTCTCGGCCAGCGTCCGCAGCAGGCCGTCGCACCGCGCGCCCCGGCGATCGATCTTGTTCGCGAAGATGAGCGTGGGAATGCGCAGGCGGCGCAGCGTACGCATGAGGATGCGGGTCTGCGCCTGTACGCCCTCGACGGCGGAGACCACCAGCACGGCCCCGTCGAGCACGCCGAGCACCCGCTCCACCTCGGCGATGAAGTCCGGGTGGCCGGGGGTGTCGATCAGGTTGACCGTGACGTCGCCGAGGCGGAACGACACCACGGCGGACTTGATCGTGATGCCGCGCCGGCGTTCGAGCGCCGACGAGTCGGTCTGGGTGTTGCCGTCATCGACGCTGCCGACCGCGTCGATGACACCGGCGGCGTAGAGGAGCCGCTCGGTCAGGCTGGTCTTACCGGCGTCGACATGGGCGAGAATCCCGAGGTTGAGCGTTGTCACCGAGCGTCATGTCCTTGAGGTAGGCGAGAACTCCCTTGCGTGGGGACATGGACGCTTGGCGCATTGCTCTCTCCGTCGGTCGGCTCCTTGGTCGGCGCGATTACAGCAGGTGACCGCTCCGCGGGGCAACGGGATTTACCCGGCCCCGCCGGCCGCCGGGTGGCCGGGTGACGCACCCGGCGCCGAGCGGGACGGTCGCGTCAGACGCGTTCGAGGACCACGACGGGGATCTCCCGCTCGGTCTTCTTCTGGTAGTCGTTGTAGGCGGGCCAGGTCTCGGCCATGGCCTCCCACAGCGCGGGCTTCTCCTCCGGCGTGGCCGTACGGGCCCGTGCGGCGAACTTCTCGCCCCACACCTGGACCTCGACCTCCGGGTTGGCCTGCAGGTTGGTGTACCACAGCGGCGGCTCGTCGGCCCCGCCCTTGGAGGCGATCACCGTGTAGGTATCGCCGTCCTTCTTGCGGTAGATCAGGGGACTCGTGCGCTTCTGCCCGCTCTTACGGCCGACCGTCGTGAGGAGCAGGACCGTCGTACCCTGCCAGTCGTGCCCCTCGGCGCCATCGGTCTCCTGGTAGCGCTCGACGTGCTCCCGGCCGAACAGCATGTGCCTCACCTCATCTGATCGGGATCTTCGCTCGGGCACAACCAACGAGCCTCCGCGATCCTTCCCCCGGGCCCCGTCGCCGGCAGGGCCTTCCGTGATCGATACTGGCTGGGTGAGTGGCGATGAGACCGGACCGGTCCAGCTGGTGGAGGAGTACGGACCCGAGTGGTCGCCGGGCGTGTTCGAGCGCGGCACCGACGGTCCACTGTTGATCCTCGCCGGCGTGGACGGCTCACCGACGGCCATGCGGGCCAGTTCGTACGCCGCCGGGCTCGCCCGCCGCCAGCGCTCCCGCCTGGTGTTCGTGTACGTCGCGGCGCCGTCGCTGTGGACCGGGATGTCGACCGGACCGGCGGTCGCCGCGCAGGAACAGCTGTTCGGAGAGCTGATCGACGATCTGCGCACCCAGATCCGCGAACGCGCGGACGAGATCGGCGTGCCGATCACCTTCGTCGTCCGGCGCGGCGACGCGTTCGTCGAACTGCGCGACGCGGCGACCGAACTCCACGCCGACATGGTGGTGGTCGGCTCGTCCGAGCAGGCGGGCCACCGGCTCATCGGCTCGGTCGCCTCCCGCCTGGTCCGCGCGGGCCGCTGGCCGGTGACGGTCGTCCCCTAGGCTTCGGCGGGCGGTGGTCAGGCGTTCGGAGAACACCGCCGGGAGACGGGCGGACACGGCGTAGGCCGTTTGGCATGATCAGCGTGGTCGGTCCGCCCATGAGCATTGTTCTTCGGAAAGGCACTCTGATGTCCAGCACCATGCTTTGTGTCGCCGTTGACTGCACCTCCCCGGGTCGTCTTGCCGACTTCTGGTCGCAGGCCCTGAACTACACGGCCCGGCACGAACTGCCCAACGGCGCCCATCTCATCGCCAAGGACCAGCAGACCACGCCCTGGCTGGCCTTCATTCCCGTACCCGAGGCCAAGGGCGCCAAGAACCGGCTGCATCTCGATCTTCGGCCCGACGACCAGGAGGCCGAGATCGAGCGGCTCCTCGCTCTGGGCGCCACCCGAGCCGACGTCGGCCAGCCCACCGACGCCCCGTGGACGGTGCTGGCCGACCCTGAGGGCAATGAGTTCTGCGTCCTCCCGTCCCAACCCGCCTGATCGGGTGCATCACATGCCTCGCCCAGAAGCCTGCATCGAGGATGCGGGCAACATCTTGGTCGCGCCTGCGACGTTTCGAGATGATCACTTCATCAGGGAATTCTTCGGGTCCATGATCACGCCAGAGGACCTTGCTTCCGGTTCGCTCGACCTCGCGCAGAAGACCGTCTACCTGTGTGGCGACATATCCAGGATCAGCCGTCGCCGGCTGCGTGCGGCCGCCCGGGTGTTCGTCATCCGGGAGCTGTCACACGGTTACCACGAGGACGTCGACGAACACTGGACCCTCATCGACCTCGGCCGAGTTCCCATCCGCGTACACGGCGTCGGCGTGTACCACCGCCGCTTCTTCGGGCTCGACGCCGATCACTTCGGACGGATCCGTGCGGAGCACACGTTCCAGTCCCTGACGGAGTCCACCAAGCCCGGCACAGCCCATCGCAGCGGAATCTATCTGACGCCCGTCACGCAAAACGGCGACGAACTGCATTTCCGCCTGCTCCGGTGCTCCACCAATTTCTCGGGGCCGACCGAGAGCTTTCGCCCGACCGACACGCACATCGTCGAGGCCCTGAACCGCGAGGCCGCATGGGTCTTCCGGAACCAGGCACCGCTGAATCACGTCCTCGCTCAGATCTACCACAACACCCCTGCCACGGCCGAGCGCAAGCAGTCCAAGGCCAAGATCTCGGCCCATGCCGACAAGACCAAGGACATGCCCGTCAACGGCATCATGGCCTTCTGCACCTTCTATGACCGGCTCGACCAGCTGCAGCCCCTGGCCGAAGACGCCTTCGACTACGGCGTGAAGGGCACCAGCGGGCTGACCAGACTCCACTTTCGCCTCAAGGAGCCGACCGAAGAACGGGACGGGGCCGCGCTCCCCCGGCAGTTCACCCTGACCCTCTATCCCGGCTCCGTCTTCTTCATGCCGCTGTCCACCAACCGCCTGTACACGCACGAGATCCGGCCGTCGGCGTTGGACGCCGACTCGCTCCCGACCCGCCTGGGATACGTGGTGCGCTGTTCGAGCGCCGAAGCCGTTCACAAGAACGGACACACGTTCCTCAAAACGGCCGGAGATCTGGTGAGGCTAGAGCCACCCACACCGGCCGGCATGGACGAGCTGCGCAGACTGTACGCCGAGGAGAACAGGACCTCGTCCTTCATCGATTACGGTGACGAAATCTTCTTCAGCATGAACACGGGAGACTACGTTGCCCCCCGTATATAGGATCGCGAATGAAGTCCTCTCGTGCGCTCTTCCAACCGAGGAGGATCTCTTCGCGGAGCTGTCCGCGTCGGCTCGCCTGGAAGACGTAGGAAAGGGCCGGCGAGGCGCCGTGCTCACCAAGGTCGACGAGGCGGGTGGTGCACCTCTCGTACGTACCACCACTCGATACAGCAGTCCGGCGCAGCGCTTCCGGGCGGTGCACGAACGGCTGGCGCAACGGATTCAAGAAAGTGCGGAGATTTCGGTCGGCTTCAACAACGCCCTCATAGAGATCTACACGAACGCCTACACGACCATGGGCAGCCATTCCGACCAGGCCCTCGATCTGGCCGACGATTCGTTCATCGCCGTCTTTTCCTGCTACCAACGTCCCGAAGCGAGCCCGCCGAGGAAGCTGATCTTCGAATCAAAGGGGTCCGCCGGCGAGAAGTTCGAGATCCCCCTCGCCCACAACAGCATCGTCGCGTTCTCTGTCGACTCGAATCGGCGACTCAAGCATAAAATCGTGCTCGAGACGCCCGGCCAGGCGGCGGACAACCAATGGCTGGGCGTAACCTTTCGCACGTCAAAGACCTTCGTTCGGTTCCGCGACGGACATGCATACCTCCCGCAGGGCGCGCGCCTCATGCCGGCCGACGACGAGCAGAGGCACGAGTTTTACCGACTACGGCGCCGCGAGAACAATGAAACGGACTTCATCTACCCCACGCTGACGTACACCATCAGCGAGAGCGATCTGGTGCCGCCCGTCTGACCTTGTTCTCCGGCGTGCCGGGAAGGACGGCCCATACGCACTTGCCGGATGCCGCGACGCGACTCCCCCATATCTCCGCGAGGGCCGCGATCAGGTGCATGCCCCGGCCGTGCTCCTCCTCGACGTCGATCGGGAGCACGGTCGGGCGGTGCGGCGACGAGTCCCACATCTCCAGGCGGATCCGCCCGGCGTTCCAGTCGACGGCGACGACGTAATCCGGGCTCGGCGCATGAACGAGGGCATTGTTGAACATCTCGCTGATGAGCTGAACACCGTCATCGACCTGGTGCGACCGTCCCCAGAGGCGAAGCCTGGAGGCGACGAAGTCGCGTGCCACACCGGCAGAGGAGAGAAACGGCGGCAAGCGCCTTTCCTGCCGAAGTGGATTGTCGGAATTCTGGATACTTAGTCCGAATTCTTGCGTTTTGCAGCGCCCCATGCCTACCCCCTAGGTTTCTCTAGAGAAAGCCTGGACCCGCCGCGTAAAGCAGCGATACATTTCGAAGGCTTCGAAGAGGAGGAGGGGGAAAATGACTGATGATCTGGTCGATCCCGAGTCGTCACTATGGGCGTGGCTGGCCTACGACGTGCGGTTCTATCGGAAGAAATACAACCTGACGCAGCATCAGCTGGGGCAGGTCATCATCAGCAGTGCTTCGAACGTTTCAAACATCGAAGCCGGGCGGCGGAAACTCACCGACGAGCAGGCCCTGGCCCTCGACGTCCGGTTCGTGACGGGCGGCCACTTCTCCCGACTGCTGCGGTTCGCCCGCCGCGGTCACGACCCGGACTGGTTCAAGCAGTACGCCCACCTCGAAGCCAAGGCCCGGCTGATCAAGACGTACGAGGCCATCACGGTGCCCGGCCTCCTCCAGCCCCCGGAGTACGCCACCGCGCTGTTTCGGGGCGGAGGTGTGATCGACTTCGCGGACGCGTTAAGCGAGCGCATGTCACGGGCGGATGTGTTCAAAAGGAGCGACCCACCTCTGTACTGGGCAATCGTCCCGGAGAACGTGATCGACTGGCCGATAGGCGGACCGGAGGTCATGCGGAAACAACTCGCACACCTCTTGGACATGTCGACTCGACCCAACATCAGCATGAGGGTTGTCCCTCGGACCGCAGGGGCTCATGCTGGGGTAGATGGATCTTTTTCCCTCATATCGGGCAAAGATGGAGAAGTCGCCTACACCGAATCGCCGGGCGGAGGGAGGCTGGTGGCCGGCGGCGACGAGATCCGGGAGTTCGGTCTCCGGTACGACCGAATCGGACAGGCGGCCCTACCCGAATCGGCGTCCCGAGAGATGATCCAACGAGTCATGGAGGCTCTCTGATGGACCGGCAGGTCACCGACGACGGATGGCGGAAGAGCACCCGCAGCGGCGCCAATAACCCGAACTGCGTTGAGGTCAAGCTGATCACCGACGAACAGTCCGGATGAGTTGAGTCACTCCTCAGCGGCTTTTCTCCTGACGAGTTCCGCGAGACACGTCGCGTACGCAAATGCGGACATGGCGGTCGGGAGCGGTCCCAAAGGCGGTGCTGTACGTTGCGATCGGCAGCGTGTCATCGGTTCGGCTTCTGAGGGGTTTTGAGCGTGGTCGTCACCTTCGATACAAGCGGCTTGCAGCGCGTCGACGAGGCGACCTGGTCGCACTCCGCCACCGGGGACTGGATCAATCTCAAACTCAACAACACCCCGCTGACCGAGCCGGCCTGGCTGGAGAACATCCCGGCCATGCGGCGCAACCTCGCCGTCGAGTACTCGCAGATGGGATGTCTCATCGAGGCCGAGCCCGTCGTCCTCGGCGGTGTTCGCGGGGTGTGCCAGGTGGTGAAGGCACCGATACCGAACGCGCCCAGCGGGCAGGTCTTCCTGGCGAACATCTTCCTGGCCAAGGCCGATCGGCATGTGATGTTCGGCTGCGTCGCCGAGGAACGTGGCATCACCGGAGTGCGCGAGACGACGATCATGGCCAAGCTCGGCCTCCTCCTGGACGGCTGGGTCCTCCCGCATCCCTACGCCCCCGAGTTGAAGGGCGCGCTGCCGTACCACCGCGGCGACGACCCGGCGTGGGACGCGCAGTTCCCCGATCATCCGCTGTCGCGCGTACGGGCGTGGGTGGGATGGGTGCTGGCCACGGCACAGGTCGACCCCGCCTTCGCCGCCCTGCCCGACTTCGTGCCCGGTCCCCCGGCACCGGACACCGCCTCCGGGCGGTGACCGACCAGGACGCGACCCCGGCACGCGTACGGGGCTGAGACACCCATGGCGGCGGGCGGGGTGTGGCGGACCGGCCAGGTCGTCGACGGACGCTACGAGGTCCTTCAGGTACACGAGAGCGGCGGCATGGGCGTCGTGTACCGGGTCCGGCACCTGGAGTGGGACGCGGACCTGGCGGTGAAGTGCCCGCGCGCGGAGCTGTTCCGGACCAGGGCACAGCGGGACCGGTTCATCGCCGAGGCGGAGATCTGGGTGTCGCTGGGCCTGCATCCGAACGTCTGCGGCTGCCACTATGTGCGCGTCCTCGACGGGATCCCGCGGGTGTTCGCCGAATACGTCACGGGCGGCAGCCTGCGCGACTGGATCCACGACCGCCGCCTGTACGCGGGCGGCCGGGCGGAGGCGCTCACCCGCGTCCTGGACGTGGCGGTGCAGTTCGCGTGGGGGTTGGCGCACGCGCACGACCGTGGGCTCGTCCACCAGGACGTCAAGCCCGCCAACGTGCTGATGGACGTCACCGCCGCCGGGGCCGTCGCGAAGGTGACCGATTTCGGGCTGACCCGGGCCGTGACCGCGCCGCCGATGGCCGCGGACGCCGCCCCGGCCGAGGCGGACCTGGTGGTGTCCGTCCACGGCCTGACGCCCGCCTACGCCTCGCCCGAGCAGAGCGCGGGCCGGCGGGTGGACCGGCGCACCGACGTGTACAGCTTCGCGGTGTCCGTGCTGGAGATGTTCACCGGCGGGATCAGTTGGATGTCCGGCGCGACGGCGGGTGCGGCGCTGGCCGCCCGCCGCGAGCGGCCCGAGCCGGGAGTACCCGAGCCGCCGAAGGACCTGGCCGAACTGCTGGCCCGGTGCCTGAGCCCGCACCCGGCCGGCCGGCCCGCGTCCATGGGCGAGGTCGCCGCGGAGCTCACCGAGATCTACCGGCGAGTGGTCGGCACGCCGTATCCGCGCTCGGCCCCGGTCGCCGCGGACCTGCGGGCCGACGAGCTCAACAACCGCGGCGTCTCACTGCTCGACCTCGGCCGTCCGGACGAGGCGGGCGAGGCGTTCGCCGCCGCGCTGGCCGCCGATCCGCAGCACCTGAACGCCACCTACAACGCCGGGCTGCTCCGGTGGCGGCGCGGCGAGTGCACCGACGAGGACCTCCTCGCCGCTCTCGACGCGACGGTGGCCGGCGGCGCCGACCCCGGCCAGACCCGCCGGCTCCTCGCCGAGGTGCATCGAGAGCGCGGCGACCGCGACCAGGCGGACGCTCTGCTCGGCCGCGCGTCGACGGTCCGGTCCGGGCGATCGGACGGCGCGCTCCGCGTTCCGTGGTACGTCTACCAGGAGCACGACGAGACGTTCTTCGGCATGCGGATGCGCCGGCAGCCGCCGTCGATGCACATCCGCTTCACCGACGACGGCGGGCGCGCGGTGACCGAATGCGACGGCGTACTGCGCGTGTGGGACGTCCGCGATGGACGCTGCCTGCGGCAACTGACGGTCCCGGCCGGCCGGTTCGACGTCAGCGGCGACGGCCGGTACGCCGTCACGGCCGGGCCGGACGCCGTGCACTTCTGGGACCTGGCGAACGAGCGCCGCCTGCGGGTGCTGGACGCCCCCGAAGGCTGGGACCGGAGCCTGTGGTCGGCGTCGGTGCGCCTCAGCGGCGACGGGCGCGTCGCGGTGTCGGCGAACTACGACGGCACCGTCCTCGTCTGGGACTTCCCCGACGGCCGGCTCCGGCCGGCCCTCGACGGGCACGACGGCAACGCGATCGCGGCGGTCGACCACGACGGGCGTCTCGTGCTCACCGCGGGCCGCGAGGACGGCACGGTCCGGCTGTGGGAGGCCGCCACCGGGCGCTGCGTCCGTGTCCTCGACGGCCGCGTACGCGACGGCTACCAGGGGGTCGACGCGCTCTGCCTCAGCGCCGACGGGCGCATCGCGGCGGTGGCCGCCGGCGGGCGGATCCGGGTCTGGCACCTGCACGGCGGCCACACCCGCACCCTGCGCGGGCACACCCGCGTGGTCGGCTCGCTGGCGGTGTCCGGCGGGTTCCTCGTGTCCACGGCCGCGGACGACACGGTCCGGCTGTGGACGCTCGACGAGGGACGCTGCCTGCGCACCTTCCGCGGGGAGGCCGGCCCTGTACGGGCGGCCCACCTCGACGCGGACGCGGGCGTGCTGCTGTCCGCGTGGCAGGCCGGTCTCCTGCGCCGGTGGACGGTGCCCCCGCGGCGCACCGCGCCGCCCCGGCTGAGCAGGCCGCGCGAACACGCCGAGCTGAGCGGCCTCGACGCCACGGTGGCGCACCTGATGCACCGGGCGCGGTCGGCCACGGATCCGCGGACCGCTCTCGGGCTGCTCGCCGAGGCCAGGGCGGTCCCCGGATACGAACGTGAGCCGCGGCTGCTCGCGGCGTGGCGGGAACTCGGCCGGTCCGCGGACCGGATCGGCCTGCGTTCGGCCTGGAGCGCCGGGGTCTTCGAGGGAGACACCGCGGCGTTCGCGGTGGACGTGGACGCGGCCGGCCGGATCGCCGTGTCCGGCGGGACGGGCGGCACGGTCCGGGTGTGGGACGTGGAGGCGGGGACCTGTCTGCGGGTGACCGCCAAGCAGCTCAGCGCCGTCAACACCGTCGAGGTGAGCGACGACGGGTCCCGAGCGATGTCCGCGAGCCGCGACGGGACCATCGCCGTGTGGTCGATCGAGACCGGTGAGCGGATCGGCGGCCTCGACCGCCCGCTGGCGCTGGGCGCGACCGCGGCGGCGCTCGACCGCGCCGGCCGGCTGGCCCTGGTGGCCGGCGCGGACGCGGTGATCCGGCTCTGGAACCTCGATACCGGCGCGTGCGAGCGCGAGCTGACGGGACACGCCGGAAAGGTCTGCGCGCTCTGGCTCGGTCCGGGACTGACCGCGTCCGCGGGAGCGGACCGGGTGGTGCGGCTGTGGGACCCGCGGACCGGGCAGTGCCTGCGAGCGCTGCGCGGCCACACCGATCAGGTGATGTCGGTCTGCCTGAGCCCCGGGGACCGGTACGCCCTCTCCGCGGGCGCGTACACCGACCGGACGATCCGTCTGTGGGACACCGCGACGGGCGAGTGCGTGCGCGTCTTCGGCGACGAGCCCGACAGCCCGCGAGCAGCCGACTCGGTGCCCAAGGTGGCCTCCAAGCGGGTGCGGTTCACCCCGGACGGGCGGTTCGCGGTCTCCGGCGGAACCGACGCGACCGTGCGGATCTGGGACCTGGCCACCGGACGATGCCTGAGCACGCTCGACGGCCACAAGGGAGAGGTGACCGCCGTCGTGGTCGGCGCCGACGCCGGGTTCGCGCTCTCCGCGAGCATGGACGGCACCGTACGACGCTGGGAGCTCGACTGGGACCTGCGCGTCCCCGGCTGAGGTCACGACGTCCGGCGCCAGGGCCAGGGGTTGTGGCGCCAGGTCCGGGCGTGGATGAGGCCGACGGCGAGCACACCCACGGCCCCGGCGGCGTACCCGGCGAGCGGATGGGCGGCCGTGTGGGCGAAGTGCCAGCAGACCGCGGCCACCAGGAACATCCCGCAGCCGATCAGCACGTTCGTCACCGCGGAGTCGCCGAACGGCGCCGGGTTACGGCCGTCGCCGGTGCTCCCGGCCACGAAGTACGGCAGCCCGTTACCGCCGGAGAATCCGGCGAGGAGCGCGAGCAGGATCGTCGTCAGCACTTCGCCTCACCCGCCCGGTGGCGCAGCAGCGGCATCAGCACGTGGTCGACGAGTTCGGCGAGGAAGGCGTCGTCCAGCGGCTCACCGGTGACGAACGCCCGCGAGAACAGCATCGCCGAGCACAGCTCCGCCAGCAGCGTGCGGTCGATGCCGTCGGGCAGCTCGCCTCGGGCCCGGGCCCGGTCGAGCACCGGGTCGAACGCCTGCCGCTTGTCGTCGATCATCTGCGTTCGCACCGTACGGGCCAGCTCGTCGTCGTGGTGCATCGCGGTCATCAGGCCCAGCAGCAGCCCGGCGTCCTGCTCGGTCAACCCGTCGCGCATCGCCCGCAGCGTGCCCAGGAGGTCGGCGCGCAGGTCGCCCGGGTCCGGCTGTGCCGCCATCGCGCGCCCCGCGTGCCGCCCGACCGCGGTCACGACCATCTCGGCCTTGCCCGACCAGCGGCGATAGATGGTCGCCTTGCTGGCGTGGGCACGGGTGGCGATCGCGTCCATGGTCATCCGGTCGTACCCGACCTCGGTCAGCAGCTCCAGCGTCGCCGCGAGGATCGCCTCCTCGCGCGCCTCGCCGCGCGGAGGGTCGTCGTTCTTCACCCGCACACCTCGTTCTCGGAGTCATGTGAACGAAACCGTTTCGTTCACTATACCGGATGTGCGCCGGACCTCGGCCGGGGTCTGCTAGAGCGGCCGAAATCGGGGTAGCGCGAGGCGGGTGAATCCATGGCAGCGACATGTCGAACGAAGATTTCGCGAGGTCGCCGGGCTGCGCGTCCCCCTGCCCGGCGGCGGGGCGACGCGTGAGCGGTGGGCCCTGTTCGCCCGGGTCGCCGAAGAGGACCTCTCCCTCGCCCGGCTCAGCGAGGGACACTTCGACGCGGTGGCGATCCTCGCCGAGCTGAACGGGCCCGAGCCGGCCCCCGGCGACCTCTGGGGCGTGTGGGCGGCCAAGCCGCCGAGCCTGGAGGCCTCCGGCGGGCGGGTCAGCGGCGTCAGGCCGTACTGCAGCGGAGCCCGCGTCTGCACCCGCGCGCTCGTGACCGCCGGCGACCTGCTGTTCGCGGTGCGGCCCGGCGAGCCGATCGAGGGCACGTGGCCGGCGACCGGCATGGCGGCCAGCGACAGCCTCGACGTGCGGTTCACCGACGCTCCGGCCGAACAGGTGGGGCTGCCGGGCGGGTACACCGGGCGGCCCGGGTTCCACCACGGAGGGGTCGGCGTCGCCGCGGTCTGGTACGGCGGCGCCCGCGCGGTGGCCCGTCCCCTGCTCGGCGTCCGCGAGCCGCACGCGCTGGCGCACCTGGGCGCGGTCGAGATCGCGCTGACCTCGGCGCGCGACGCGCTGGAGCGGGCGGCGGCCGAGATCGACGCGGACCCGCTCGACCGCAAGGAGCAGGCGGCGGCCCGCGCCCTGCGGGTGCGGTCGCTGGTGGCCGAGGTCGCGGCGGAGGTCCTCGACCGTACGGGCCGTGCTCTCGGCGCGGGGCCGCTCTCCCACGACGAGGCGCACGCGCGGCGGGTGGCGGACCTGACCGTCTACATCCGCCAGCACCACGCCGAGCGCGACCTGGCCGCCCTGGGCGCGACGGTCACCGGAGACACCTGGTGAGCCCGGAGCCCGCACCCCTCGCACCGGACGCCGGCGAGACCGCCCCCGCCGAGCCGAACCCGATCGACGCTCCCGGCACCACCGAACACGAGTGGCGCGCGTGGGACGGCCTGCCCGCACTGCCTGTACTCGACACGACCGCGTGGCGCAGTGTCGTGGTGGTCGCGGCGCACCCCGACGACGAGGTTCTCGGCGCGGGCGGCCTGATGTCCCTGCTCGCCGCCCGTGGCGTGCGGCTGCGGCTCGTCGCCGTGACCGACGGCGAGGCCTCACACCCCGCCGTCCCGCCCGGAGAGATCGCCGCCCGCCGGATCGCCGAGTCGGCCGCCGCGCTGAGGCACATCGGCGCGTGCGAGACCGTACGGCTCGGGCTGCCCGACAGCGGCGTACGGGACGAAGAGCTGCGCCGCCTCCTGCCGGACCTGGTCGCGGGCTTCGACGCGTGCCTGGCGCCCTGGGAGAAGGACGTGCACCCCGACCACGAGGCCGTCGGCCGCGCCGCGCTGGCCTGCGGCGGGCAGGTGTGGCGTTTCCCCATCTGGACCTGGCACTGGGCACGGCCCGGCGACCCGCGGCTGCCCTGGGACCGGGCCGTACGGGTGCCGCTGTCCCCAGAGGCACGCGAGCGGAAGGAGGCGGCCATCGGCTGCTTCGCCAGCCAGCTCGAAGGGCCCGAGCCGATCCTGCCGCCGGGCGTCGTGGACCACTTCGCGCGCCCGTGGGAGGTGCTCTTTCGGTGACGCTCGGACCGGAGTACTTCGCGCGGGTCTACGCCGGCTCGCCCGACCCGTGGGGATTCACCAGCCGCTGGTACGAGGAGCGCAAGTACGCGCTGAGCCTGGCGATGCTGCCGCGACGGCACTACGAGGACGCGTTCGAGCCGGGCTGCTCGATCGGCGTGCTGACCGCGATGCTCGCGCCGCGCTGCGACCGCCTGCTGTCCTGCGACGTCGCGCCGGAGGCGGTACGGCAGGCCCGGCGGCGGGCGCCCGGGGCGCGGGTGGAGCGGCGGACGCTCCCCGAGGACTGGCCGGACGGGACGTTCGACCTGATCGTGTTCTCGGAGTTCCTCTACTACCTGGACGAGAGAGACCTGGGTCAGGTGCTCGATCTGGCCACCAAGGCCCTCCGGCCGGACGGCACCCTCCTGGCGGTGCACTGGCGGCACCCCGTGGCCGACTACCCGCAGACCGGCGACGCGGTGCACGCGGCCCTCGCCCGTACCGGCCTGGCCCGGCTCGCCGAGCACCGGGAGGCCGACTTCGTCGCCGAGGTGTACATGAACGGCGAACCGGTCTCGGTGGCCACCGCCGAGGGCCTCACGTGAAAGCCCGAGCGGGAGCGACGCAGCGAGTGGAGTGGGCGGTGAGGGACGAGCCGCCCGCGGAGCGAGTGAGGAGCGGACGCGACCAGAAAGCCCGAGCGGGAGCGACGCAGCGAGTGGAGTGGGCGGTGAGGGACGAGCCGCCCGCGGAGCGAGTGAGGAGCGGACGCGACCAGAAAGCCGGCGTGGTGGTGCCGGCGCACGACGAGCAGGAACGGCTGCCGGCCTGCCTGGCCGCGCTCCGCGGCATCCCGGTCGTGGTCGTCGCCGACGCCTGCACCGACCGTACGGCCGAGGTGGCCCGACGGTACGGGGCGCAGGTCGTGGAGATCGCCGCCCGCAACGTCGGGGCCGCCCGCGCGGCCGGGGTACGCGCGCTGCTGCGGCGCGGGGTGTCGTGGGTGGCCACCACCGACGCCGACACCCTGGTGCCGCCGGGATGGCTCGCCTCCCAGCTGCGGTACGCGGCGCGGGGCTGGGACGCCGTCGTCGGCACGGTCGAGGTCACGGACTGGACCGGGCACGAGCCCCGGCGGATCGCCGCCTACGCCCGTCACTACGCGCGTGACCCCGCCCCCGTCCACGGCGCCAACCTCGGCTTCAGCGCGCACGCGTACGTGACCTCCGGCGGCTTCCCGCCGCTCCGTACGGGCGAGGACCGCGCGCTCGTCGCCGCGATGACGGCCGCGGGCCACCGCGTGCTGCACACACCCCAGGTCAGGGTCATCACCTCCGCACGGCACCGCTACCGGGCACCGCACGGCTTCGGTCACTTCCTCACGACGCTCGGATGAGCGCATGATCGGCGCGCGCTGGGTAGGGCTTCTGACGGACGAAGGAGGTCTCATGAGTGGTATCGGGATTCTGGCGGTCCTCGGGCTCATCCTGATCGTGATCGTCCTGATCGGCTGGATCTTCATGACCGTGCGAGCGAGCCGGCACCCGATGAAGAGCAGGAACCCCGGTGGCAGGCTCAGGCGCGGACCGGTCTCGGGCGGAGCGATCCACGGCGACCCGGGCCAGAACATCCTCACCGGCGAGGCCCCGCGTCAGGACACGCCCGAAGAGCACCGCAAGAACCTTTAGTCACGTCCGTAAACCTCCGCCGCGCGGATACGTTGAGTGATGTTCCGGAACGGTGGGTAGAGCGTTACCCATGCGCCTCGGTGTCCTCGACGTCGGATCGAACTCCGCCCATCTGAAGATCGTGGAACTCCGTCCCGGGGAGCCTCCGCGGCCGGTCCGGTCGGTGAAGCACCCGACGCTGCTGGCCGACGCGATCGCCCCGGACGGAAGCATCCAGGCGCCGGCCGTCGAGCGGCTGGTCACGGCGGTCGGCGCGACCGCCCGCGCGGCCGAGGACGAGCACCTCGACGAACTGATCGCCTTCGCCACCTCCACGGTGCGCGACGCGGCCAACCGCGAGCCGGTCCTCGAGCGGGTGGCGGCCGAGACCGGGATCCGGCTGGGACACCTGTCCGGGCAGGACGAGGCACGCCTCACGTTCCTGGCCGCCCGCGCCTGGTACGGCTGCTCGGCCGGTCCGATGCTGCTGATGGACATCGGCGGCGGGTCCACCGAACTCGCCTACGGCGACGGCGAGGAGCCCGCGCCGGCCCTGTCCCTGCCGCTGGGCGCCGGACGGCTGACCCGCGCCTTCCTGCCCGGTGACCCGCCACGCCCACGCGACGTCCGGCTGCTGCGGCGGTTCGTGTACGAGCGCCTGGCCGGGGTCGGCGGGCGGATCCGGGGGCTTCCCCCGGCGCGGCGGGTGGTGGCGACGTCCAAGACCTTCAAGCAGCTCGCCCGGCTGACCGGCGCGCCGGGAGGCGCGGCCGGCCCGTACGCGCGCCGGGTCCTGCGCCGCGACCTGCTGCGCGACCGGATCCCCGAGCTCGTCGCGTGCGACGACCGGCACCGGGCCCGGCTGCCCGGCGTGGCGAAGAGCCGGGTGCATCAGATCGTCGCGGGAGCGATCGTCGCCGAGGCCCTGATGACGACGCTCGGCCTGGACGAGGCCGAGGTCTGCCCGTGGGCCCTGCGCGAGGGGATCGCGGTCCGGCGGACGCGGACCGCGACGGCACTCGCGGTCACCGACGAGCTGGGGAGCCTGGTCCAGCGCTCCTTCGGCCCCCGGCGCGCCGTGCCGGCGTTACCGGCCGGCCGGAGCGCGACCGTCGCCGCGGGAGGGTCACGGTGACCCGGCGCAGTCGGTCAGGATCTTCAGGACGGCCTTCTCGACCGGACCGCGCGTGGCGAGCTCGCCGAGGTCGCGTCCCTTGCCGAGGTCGGCGAGCGCCGGCTCGACCGTGACGCCCTGCTCGTACAGCTCGATGATCCGCGGGTCGATGTAGGAGGCCCGCGCGACGGCGGGGGTGTTGCCGAGGTACTCCGACACCTCGCGCACGACCCGGACGACCGCGCGCCTGCGCGCGTTGGCGGTGGTCGCGGCGGGTCTGGAGACGGCGAGCCCCACCGCCGCGAGCACGGTCGCGTGCCAGGTGCGGAAGTCCTTGGCGGTGAACTCCCCGTCGGAGATCTCCCGGAGGTAGTCGTTGATGTCCGCGGCGGTGACGTTGTGCCAGCGCGGGCCGCTCCGGTAGGCCAGGAGCTCCTCCCCGCCGCTCCGGCGCCGCTTCAGGCTCCGTACGACGGCCATGACCTGGTCGTCGACGAGGGCCTGCTCGCGCTCCTTGGCGCCCTTGGCGGTGTAGTCGAAGACGATCTCACCGTGCGAGCACGTGACGTGCTCGCGACGGATGGTCGCCAGGCCGTACGTGCCGTTCTCCGCGGCGTACTCCTCACCGCCCGGCCGGAAGAATCCCAGGTCGATCAGGCGGATCGCGGCGGCGAGCACGCGTTCGCGGCCCAGCCCCCGGCCGTCGAGGTGGCGCTCGACCCGCTCGCGGACGCGGGGCAGGGCGGCGCCGAACGCCAGGACCCGGTCGTGCTTCTCCCGGTCGCGCCGCTCACGCCACCGGTCGTGGTACCGGTACTGCCGCCGGCCCGCCGCGTCGGTCCCGACCGCCTGGATGTGCCCGTTCTCGTCGGGACAGATCCACACGTCCTCCCACGCCGGCGGGATCACCAGTGCCTTGATGCGGGCGAGCGTGTCCGGATCCCTGATCGCGACGGCCTCCCCGTCGAAGTAGCGGAACCCACGGCCACACCGTCTCCGGCGAATGCCCGGACCGCCGAGGTCGCTGCGCACGAGCTCGACCGTCAGGGCGTCCTCTCGCGTGTCATCCACATTCCTCCCGCTACCCGCGGGCGTTCCGGCCTATCACCGGCGGCGCGTCCTCGTGCGCAGGTGTGAAACGCGCAGGGTGGGTAGGCGATCGGTAACGGCCGATCGTGAAAGGAGCACATCGATGCCGAGAGCACAGATCAAGGACGAGAAGACCTACCAGAAGCTCCGTGAGAAGGGCGAGAGCAAGGAGAAGGCCGCCCGGATCGCCAACGCGTCGGCGGGCAGCTCACGCAAGTCGGTCGGCAAGAAGGGCGGCAAGAGCCCGTCGTACGACGAGTGGAATAAGGACGACCTGGTCAAACGCGCCCGGGAGATCGGCGTCAAGGGCCGGTCGACGATGACCAAGGCCCAGCTCGTCAAGGCCCTGCGCAACCACTAGGAGACGCCGGCCGACGGGGGCTCCGGTCGACTAGGAGACACCGGTCGACGTGAGGCGGGCGCGGGTCAGGCCGCCGGTGGCGAAGACCACCGCGCCCGTACCGTCGACCAGGGCCGCCCGCCGCCAGGCCGGCAGGAGCGCCACCGCGCCTGCGCACGTCGCCGCGTGGAGCAGATCCACCGCCGCGCCCGCGCGGGCGAGGGCGCGCGTGGGGTGGGCCAGCTCCACCCCGGCCTGCAGGAGATGGCGGGTGCCGAGCACGCGCAGCACCCACGTCTGGGACCGCGTCGCCGGACGGCCCGTGAGCGTGTGCAGAACCAGGTCCGGCACGGTCACGAGCAGCCCGCCCCACGCGAGTCGCGCCGCGGCCAGGCCCCTCACCGGCACCGGCCCCGCAGCAGGCCCAGGCCGGCCAGGCCCAGCCCCGCGACCGCGGCCGTCGCCACGGCCACCCGGTACCGGCTCGCCCACATCTGGTAGCTGCGCGGATGTGCCTGGTCGTCGAAGCTTCCGTGTGCGCCGTAGTCGTGGCCGTCCTTGCCGTCGGCGGGCTTCCACAGGTTGGCCGGCTGGTGCGGGTCGCGCGGCTGGTCGGTCTGCTGGGAGTCGAACCCCGTACGGGCGAGGTAGCGGTCCAGCAGGCCCGGGGCGACCCGGTTCGCGAGCAGGGTCGCCACGGTGCTCCCGCCGATCCAGTACTCCCGCCGCGCCGGATGGTCCGCGGCGTACACCAGCGCCCGCGCGGCCACCTCCGGCTGGTAGATCGGGGGCACCGGCTGGGCGTGGTTCGGCAGCCGCGACTCCACCCAGTCGAACTGCGGGGTGTTGACCCCCGGCATGTGCACGATGGTCGTGCGCACGTTCGTGCCCCGGTGCAGCAGCTCGGTGCGCAGCGACTCGTAGAAGCCCTGGATGGCGTGCTTGGCGCCGCAGTACGCCGACTGAAGCGGGATGCCGCGTTTGGCCAGAGCCGACCCGGTCTGCACGATCGTGCCGTGGTCGCGCGGCAGCATCAGGTCGAGCGCGACCTTCGTGCCGTGCACGAAGCCGAGGTAGGTGACCTCGGTGGTCCGCTTGAACTCCGCCGGTTCGATGTCGACGAACTCGGAGAACACCGAGCTGAACGCCACGTTCACCCACACGTCGATGGGGCCCAGCACGGCCTCCGCGCGCTCGGCGGCGGCGCGTACCTGGTCGTAGTCGGCCACGTCCGTGGGAATGGCCAGGGCCTCACCGCCGGCCGCGCGCACGTCCTCGGCCGCCGCGTTCAGACCGGTCTCACCCCGCGCCAGCAGCGCGACCTTGTCGCCCCGTGCGCCGAACGCACGGGCCGCCGCCCGGCCGATCCCTCCACTCGCACCGGTCACCACCACGACACGACTGCCGCCCATCGAACTCCCCCTCGGTCGCTTACCTTCCGTCCACGAGCAGCGCTACCCAGCATCGCCGACGCCATGCCGGTGGCCCGTGGAGCGGCGGCGTGCGCGGAGCGACCGGTGGCCGGAACGGTCACGAACCGGTCAGGAGTCACGAACCGGTCAGGATTCAAGAAGCGCACCTCACCGGGCCGTTCCTAGCCTGATCTTCATGAACTCCATCGAATCCGTCACCCTCGAGGTGGCCGACCCCACCGCCGCCGACCGCTTCTACACCGAAGCCCTCGGCCTGGACACCCGGATCCGCCTGCGCGCCTCGGAGGCGCCGACGACCGGCTTCCGCGGGTTCACGCTGTCGGTCACGGTCTCCCAGCCGGCCGACGTCAGCGCCCTCATCGACGCCGCACTCGACGCCGGCGCCTCGGTGCTGAAGCCGGTCACGAAGTCGTTCTGGGGCCACGGCGGCGTCGTGCGAGCCCCGGACGGGGCGATCTGGAAGGTCGCCACCTCGGCGAAGAAGGACACCGGCCCGGCCACCGGAAAGATCGACTCCGTCGTGCTCCTGCTGGGGGTCGCGGACATGGCCGCGAGCAAGCGCTTCTACCTGGAGCACGGTCTGACCGTGGCGAAGAGCTTCGGCCGCAAGTACGTCGAGTTCGACACCGGGTCGAGCCCCGTCAAGCTGGCGCTCTACGGGCGCCGGGCCCTCGCCAAGGACGCCGGCGTCTCGCCCGACGGCACCGGATCGCACCGGCTCGTCATCAACGGCGACGACACGCCGTTCACCGACCCGGACGGGTTCGCGTGGGAGCCGGCGGCGAAGACCGCAGCGCTTTAAACCGGGCAAAACTCACTGTTCATCACATAGGGTCACCACAGTCACATTGAGGGGAAAGTCGGCATGAGCAGCACGTACGAGGGATTCACGGCCGAGGAGCGGGCCGCGATGAAGGACCACGCCCAGGAGATGAAGAAGGCGTCGCGCCGCGGCTCGCACGCGGACAAGGCGGCGGAGGCCGAGCGGGACGTGCTCGCGAAGATCGCCGAGATGCAGGAGTCGGACCGGATCATGGCCGAGCGCGTCCACGCCGTCATCACGGACTGCGCGCCGGACCTGGCGCCGAAGCTCTGGTACGGGATGCCGGCCTACGCGCTGAACGGCAAGATCATCTGCCACTTCCAGCCCGCGGCGAAGTTCAAGGCGCGCTACGCGACGCTCGGGTTCAGCGACCAGGCGAACCTGGACGAGGGCACCATGTGGGCGGCCGGCTTCGCCCTGACCGAGGTGACGCCCGAGGTGGAAACGCGGATCGCCGCGCTCGTGAAGCAGGCGTTGAGCTGAGGCCCGCTCTCACGGACATCGGTGAAGGGAACGTCTCATGTGTCACCCCTCGTGGGGCCGCGCACTCGCCGAGGAGCAGCGACTGGGCGACCTCGCGCGCCTGCGCCGCGTCAAGGACCGGATCGACCGGGAGTACGCGCAGCCGCTGGACGTCGAGGCCCTGGCCCGCGGCGCGCACATGTCGGCCGGGCACCTCAGCCGCCGCTTCCGGATCGCCTACGGTGAGTCGCCGTACTCCTATCTGATGACGCGGCGCATCGAGCGCGCGATGGCGCTGCTGCGCCGTGGCGACCTCAGCGTCACCGAGGTCTGTTTCGCGGTCGGGTGCGCGTCGCTGGGCACCTTCAGCACGCGCTTCACCGAGTTGGTCGGTGTGTCGCCCAGCGTCTACCGGCGCCAGGCGATGGAGGCGACCGAGGAGATGCCGTCGTGCGTGGCGAAACAGGTGACCCGGCCGGTCAGGAGCCGAGAATGGCTAGCGTGAGCAGCATGGACATCACGATTCACACCTGTGCCCTGCCGCACGACGACCCGGAGGCCTCGCTGGCCTTCTATCGCGACACCCTCGGCTTCGAGGTCCGCAGCGACGTCGGAAAGGGCAGGATGCGCTGGATCACGGTCGGCCCCAGGGACCAGCCCGGCACGTCCATCCTCCTGGCGCCGCCGGCCGCCGACCCCGGCATCACCGACGACGAGCGCCGCACCATCGCCGAGATGATGGCCAAGGGCACCTACGGGTGGATCCTGCTGGCCACCCACGACCTCGACGGCACCTTCGAACGGGTGCAGGCCGGCGACGCCGAGGTCGTCCAGGAGCCGACCGAGCAGCCGTACGGGGTGCGCGACTGCGCCTTCCGCGACCCCGCGGGCAACATGGTCCGCATCCAGGAGCTGCGCTGAGCCGTCCGGCGGGTCCTGACGCCGGGGACGGTTCCGCCGCCCCACCCGCGCCCCGGCGTCGCGTCCGAGCCTGGCATCCTCGAAACGAGCGGACCGATGACGGCCCCGGCCGACCGGAGGACGCCGCGGCCGGGCGAGGAAGGGAGCCAAGCCGATGAACAGCGCGGAACTGCTGACCGACGCCTTCGAACGCGTTCGCGAGACCGTGCACGAGGTCGTGGACGGCCTGTCCCCGGATCGGCTCGCCACGCGGCCGACCGACGACTCCAACTCCATCGCGTGGCTCGTCTGGCACCTGACACGCGTCCAGGACGACCACGTCGCCGACGTCGCGGGCGTCGAGCAGGTGTGGACCGCCGGCGGGTGGGCCGAGCGGTTCGGCCTGCCGCTGCCGCCGTCCGACACCGGGTACGGCCACGACGCACGGGCCGTCGACGCCGTCCGTGTCGAGTCGGGCGAGCTCCTCACCGGCTACTACGACGCCGTGCACGAGCAGACCCTGCGGTACGTCGCCGGGCTGAAGGACGCCGACCTCGACCGTGTGGTGGACGAGGCGTGGGACCCGCCGGTGACGCTGGGCGTACGGCTCGTGAGCGTGATCAACGACGACACGCAGCACGCCGGCCAGGCCGCATTCCTGCGCGGTCTCATTATTTAGCTCGTTTTTCGCCCTGTTGACTTGGGGAGTCTACTTTCTGTTATAAGTACGTTCCTAACTGAATCGTTGACACGGGCCGAAATTCATGCTTTTATCCCAGCGCCTACCAGGAAGGCCATTAACGAATCGCGCAGCCTTCGTCACGCGCCGCCAGCGCCATTCGCCCCGCCCCCCGGACCGACAGGATCATTCTTGACACGGATATCCGCTCGATGGACGATCCCCGCCCTCGTCGTCCTCCTCGCCGGCGGCGTGCCCGCACTCGTGGCCTTCACCGGTGACGGGCATGCGTCCGGAACGCCGGCCGTGCTCTCCGGACGGGCGACGGCCGTCGACCTGACCGATCCGCACGAGAAGGACATCGCCATGCAGGTGGTCTCCAGCGCGGAGAACTCCTCGCTCGACTGGCGGGCGCAGTACAAGTACATCGAGGACATCGGCGACGGGCGCGGCTACACCGCCGGCATCATCGGCTTCTGTTCCGGCACCGGCGACATGCTCGAGACCGTCCAGGCCTACACCGACGCCGAGCCGGGCAACGTCCTCGCCAAGTACCTGCCGGCGCTGCGCGCGGTGAACGGCACCGACTCCCACGAGGGACTCGACCCGGGCTTCCCCGCCGACTGGCGCGAGGCGGCGGCCGACCCGGCGTTCCAGCGGGCGCAGGACGACGAGCGCGACTCGGTGTACTTCGACCCCGCCGTACGGCAGGCGAAGAACGACGGCCTGCGGGCGCTCGGGCAGTTCATCTACTACGACGCCATGGTCATGCACGGCCCGGGAGACGACGCCGACAGCTTCGGCGGGATCCGCGCCGCCGCCCTGGCGAAGGCCAAGCCTCCGGCGCAGGGCGGCGGCGAGGTCGCCTATCTCAACGCGTTCCTCGACGCACGGAAGGCCGCGATGAAACGCGAGGAGGCGCACAGCGACACCAGCCGCGTCGACACCGAGCAGCGCGTCTTCCTGAACGACGGAAACCTCGACTTCACCCCGCCGCTCACCTGGAAGGTGTACGGCGACGGCTACACCATCAGCGAATAGCAGAACTCCGGCGGGCGGACGCGGATCCCGACCGCGCCCGCCCGCCGGTTCACGACCGAGCGAAGCAAGGGAATCAAAGACGCTTCCTTGTGGTCGCCCTCCCCGGCGGAGGAGGGCTCATGACCGAGCGAAGCGAGGGAATCAAAGACGCGCCCTTGTGGTCACCCTCCCCGACGAAGGAGGGCTCATGACCTCGCCCGGCCCGGCAGCAGCTGGACGAGCGCGGTCGCGGCGAGGCAGCAGGCGCCCGCCGTGGCGAGGCCGGCGACGAACGCGGCCGAGAAACGGGCCGTGCCGAGGACGTCGTAGAAGACGACACCGACGACGGCGACGCCGATCGCACCGCCGGACTGCAGCGCGGTGGAGATCACCCCGGCGGCGGAGGCGGCGTGCCGCGCCTCGACACCGTTCAGCGCGGTCGCGGGAAGCGGTGACATGACCAGGCCCATGCCGCAGCCGGCGAGAAGCAGCCCGGGGATGAGCCAGCCGATCCCGCCGCCGGTCGCCCCCGCGACGAGGGCCAGCAGCCCGTACCCGAGAGCCATGGTCAGCGCGCCGACGGCGATGACCTGACGGCCGAGCCGGGCCGCGACCTGGACCGCCCGTGCGGAGGAGACGAAGTAGCCGGCGCCGAGCGCCAGGAAGATCAGGCCCGACTCCAGCGGGGACAGCCCGCGGCCCTGCTGGAGGTAGAGCGCGAGGATCAGGAAGAACGAGGCGACCGCCATCTGGCTGAGGACCGCGATCATGGCACCCACGCTGAACGCCCGGTGCCGGAACAGCCCGAGGTGGATCAGCGCGCGCTCACCGGCACGCCGCTGGTACACGGCGAAGCCGGCGAGGACGAACGGCGCCGCCGCCAGGGACAGCCAGGTCCACAGCGGCCAGCCCTCCTGGCGGCCCTCGACGAGCGGCAGCACGATCAGGACCAGCCCGGCGGTGACGAGAAGGGCGCCCCGCACGTCGAGCCGGGCCTTGGGCGCCCGTGACTCCGGCACCAGGCGCATCGCCGCCGGCACCGCCACGAGCCCCACCGGGACGTTGATCAGGAAGACGCTGCGCCAGCCGAGCCCGGCGATGTCGGCCTTGATGAGCAGGCCGCCGATGAGCTGGCCGAACACTCCGCCGAACCCCATCGCCAGCCCGTACGCGTTGAAGGCCCGCGCCCGGCGCTCGCCGGTGTAGACGGTGCCCACGATGCCGAGCACCTGCGGCATGAGCATCGCCGCCGCCGCGCCCTGCGCGACGCGCGCCGCGACGAGGAACCCGGCGCTCGGCGCGAGCCCGCACGCGAGCGAGGCGAGGGTGAACAGGCTCAGCCCGAGCGTGTACATCCGGCGCCGGCCGTACAGGTCGCCGAGCCGTCCTCCGGTGATCAGCCCGGAGGCCAGCGCGAGCCCGAAGCCGGCAACGATGAACTGGATGGTGGCCGGCCCGGCGTGCAGGTCCCGCTGGGTGGCCGGGATCGCGACGTTGACGATGAAGAAGTCGAGGGTGGTGACGAAGGTCCCGGTGAGCAGGACGAGCAGCGTGCCCCATCCGGGTACGGCGCGAGCGTGGTCCCGCGCCGGTCTTTCGATGATCGCGGTGGTCATGCCGTAAGGTTCGCCGCCGCGAGGTCACCCGGTCGATTACCTCTCAGGTAAGCCGGAACGTCTCACTTCGACGCCCCGGGCAGCGGGGTCTTGGCCGCCGTCGCCCGGTCCGTCGGCCGGCCGGCCGCCCCGGCGCTCGCCTTGGCCTTCGCCGCGGCCTTCTTCTGCTGCGCGGTCTGTCGCGGCGGTGCCGGGGACGCCGGTGCGGGCGGCGGGGTGCTCGGCGTCGGCGTCGGCGTCGGCGGGGCGAATCTCCGGGTCGATCCCACCCAGGCGGGCCCCGGGAGGGGCCGGACCGGCAGCCCGGACTCGGCGCTCTCGGTGACGGACCGCCAGATCTCGGCCGGTACGTCCGCGCTGCTCCGCTGGGGCGCGTCGCCGATGTTGACCACCGGCCGGTTGCTGGCCCGGTAGACGACGACCGCGGTCGAGATGTCCGGCGTGTAACCGCAGAACCAGCCCGCCGCGTTGTGGTCCGTGGTGCCGATCGTGCCCGCCGCCGGTCGGCCCGGCACGACCTGACGGGGTCCCTTCTTGCCGTCGTACAGCAGCGCCATCTGCAGGGCGAACGTGACGTCGGCGGCGACCGCCGGCGGGAACGCCGCGCGCGTGCGCGGCCGTACAGTGAGCAGCGCCTTTCCCGACCGGTCCGTCACCTTGGCGAGGATGTGCGGCGCGGCGTAGGTGCCGTTCACCAGTGCGGCGTACGCCGCCGCCTGGTCGACGGCGTGCACCCCCGACGGCGGAAGGCGGCCGGGCAGGCCGGCACGCGTCGCTCCGGACGCCCCCACCTTCGCGCCGAGCCGGGAGAAGACGGTGGCGTAGGAGCGGGTGGTCGCGGTGAGCAGGTCGGCGGAGGCGACCTGAGCGTCACCGTCGTTGACCACCGAGCCGGCCGGGGTCGCGGCGAACGTGCTGCGCAGCCCGATCCCGGCGCGCAGGCCGGTCGCCAGGACGAAGGGCGAGAAGGACGAGCCCGGTGGCAGCGCGGCGAGGAAGGCGTTGTCGTACTGGTGGGTGAGGTAGTCGCGGCCACCGTAGGCGGCGAGGATCTCGCCGGTGCCGGGCCTTACCGAGGCCACGCCGACCTCCAAATCCCGGTCGGTGCCGGTGGCGCGGGCGACCTCCTCCGGCAGCGCCGCCTGGGTCCGCGGGTCGATGGTGGTGGTCACGCGCAGGCCGCGCCGGTAGATCTGGTCGTCGTCGAAGCCGTGGTCGTGCAGTTCGGCGATGACGCGTTCAATGAGGTAGCCCCGCTGGCCGGCGTACATCGGCTCCGTGTGCGCCGGGGCGATGCTCGGGAACGCGGGCAACGGCCCTCTGGGCAGCACGCCCGTGCTCATCATCCCGTTGATCACGTAGCGCCAGCGCGCCCGGGTCTCCGCCGTGTGCCCGAGCGCCGGGTCGAGGTAGGAGGGTGCCTGGATCAGCCCGGCGAGCAGGGCGCCCTCGGCGGGGGTCAGCGCACCGGCGTTCTTGCGGAAGTAGGCCTGCGAGGCGGCCTGGATCCCGTACGCGCCCCGGCCGAAGTACACCGTGTTGAGGTACTGCTCCAGGATCCAGTCCTTGGACCGGGCGCGGCTGAGCTTGACCGCGATGAACAGCTCCTTCACCTTGCGGGACATCGTCTGTTCGGGGTTGAGGTAGGCCACCTTGACGTACTGCTGGGTGATGCCGGAACCGCCCTGAGTGTCCCCGCCGGAGACCGCCGCCCAGCTCGCCCGCGCCAGCCCGCTCGGTGAGACGACCGGGTCGTGGTAGAAACCGCGCTCCTCGGCGGCGAGTACGGCGCCGCGCACGTACGGCGGCACGTCCCGCAGCGGCACGGCCACCCGGTTCAGCTGCCCGACCTGGGCCAGCGTGGAGCCGTCGCGGTAGGTGAACGTGCTCGACTGGGCCCGCGCGGCGGCGTTGACCGGCGGCAGCTTGGTCCGTGAGTACATGATGCCCACCGCCACGCACAGGGCCCCGAAGCCGAAGGCCAGGACGTACAGCCCGCGCCGGACCAGCCGCCACCGCCGGCGGCCCTTCGGAAGTCGTCGTCGTCCCATGTCGATCAAGCCTTGGCGCGAGACGTCCGGCCGGCGTCGCAACGGCGTCACGCTTTCCGGAAAATGTCCGGGTTTTGTGACGTACGGCCGAGGGCCCGGCGGTCACCCGATAATGGGGCGATGGCCGCGATTCTTCTCGTCGAGGACGACCCCTCGGTCCGTACGGGCCTGGAGCTCGCCCTCACCCGCCAGGGGCACTCGGTCACCGCGTGCGCGACCGGCGAGGAGGGCCTGGAGCACGCGCGGGCACGCCGGCCGGAGATCGTCATCCTGGACGTGATGCTGCCCGGCGTCGACGGGTTCGAGGTCTGCCGCCGCGTCCGGCGGACCGACCAGATGCCGATCATCTTGCTGACCGCCCGCAGCGACAACCTCGACGTGGTCATCGGACTGGAGGCGGGCGCGGACGACTATGTGATCAAGCCCGTCGAGCCCGCCGTGCTGGACGCCCGCATCCGCGCCGTCCTGCGGCGGGCCGTGGGCGGCGCCGGCGACCGGTCCACCTACGGCGACCTCGTCATCGACCGCGGTGCGCTGCGGGTTTCGCGGGCGGGCGCGGACGTGAACCTGACCCCGACCGAGCTGCGGTTGCTGCTCGAACTGACCCGCCACCCGGGACAGGTGCTCAGCCGGCGGCACCTGCTGCGGGAGGTGTGGGACCACGGGTACGCCGGCGACTCGCGGCTCGTCGACGCCACCGTGCAGCGGCTCCGCGCCAAGGTCGAGGCGGACGCCTCCGCACCCGCGTTCATCCAGACGGTCCGCGGGTTCGGCTACCGGTTCGTCGCCTCGTGATCACCGGGGGACGCTCGTGATCACCGGACTGCGGGGGCGGATGTTCGCCTCCCTGCTCATCCAGACGGTCCGCGCATGCGCCTACCGGTTGGCGGCCTCATGATCACCGGACTGCGAGGGCGGATGTTCGCCTCGTTCATCGTCGCGTGCCTGGCCTCGACCGCGTTCGTGGCCGGCATCGGTTACGTCCTGGTCCGCCGGGCCGTCCTGCAGCGGGCCCAGGACGCCGTGCTCGTGGAGACCCGGGACACGCTCGCCCGCGTCGTGCCCGGCACGCTCGCCGACCCGGTGCCGGACGACACGCTGCGCGACGTCGCCCAGGCCCTCGTACGGCCCGACCGCGCCGTGGTCGTCACCGCCGGCGATGACACGGTGAGCGCCGGGGAGTTCGGCGTCCAGGACGTGCCGCCGTCGCTCGTCAGCCGGGCGGAGGACGGCCTGTACTTCCAGCGCGTCGAGCTACGCCGCGCTCCGTGGCTGGTGGTCGCCACCCGCGTCTACACCGCCGGCCGAGGGTCCTCCCCGCTGTCGGTGTACGTGTTCGCCTCGCTCGCCAAAGAGCGTGCCGACCTCGACGGCATCCAGCGGGCGCTCATTCGCGCGGGCGCCCTCACGCTCCTGCTGGCGCTGGTCCTGGCCGTGCTGCTCGGGCAGAGCGTGCTCCGGCCGCTCCGCCGCCTCGGCCGGGCCGCCCGTGCCCTCGGCACCGGTGACCTCGGCGCGCGCGTCGAGGTGCGCGGCCGCGACGAGCTCGCCGACGTCGCCCGCGCGTTCAACGAGAGCGCCGCGTCCCTGGAGTTCACCGTGCACGAGCTGCGCCGGTTGGAGGCGGGCGCGCGGCGGTTCGCCGCCGACGTGTCGCACGAGCTGCGCACCCCCATCGCGGCGATGACCGCCGTCACGGACGTGCTGGAGGAGGACGCCGCGGCCCTGCCGGCCGACACCGGCACGGCGGCCCGGCTCATCGCCGGCCAGACCCGGCGGCTGAACGCGCTCGTGGAGGACCTGCTGGAGATCAGCCGGATGGACGCCGGCACGGCGCAACTCGTCCTGGACGAGGTGCCGCTCGCCGACCTGGTCCGCGAGTGCGTGACGACGCGCGGCTGGGCCGACCAGGTCGTCGTCGAGGTGCCGCCGGACCTGCGAGTCCGCCTGGACCCCCGCCGCTTCGACGTCATCCTCGCCAACCTGATCGGCAACGGGCTGTCGCACGGAGCGCCGCCGGTGCGCGTCATCGCCCGGTCCGGCCCGCCCAGAGTGGAGGTACGCGTGATCGACCAGGGCAAGGGCATCCCCGAGGAGCTGCTGCCGAAGGTGTTCGGCCGGTTCTTCAAGGCGGACCCGGCCCGTCCCGCGGGCCAGGGCAGCGGCCTCGGCCTCGCCATCGCACAGGCCAACGCGGCCCTGCACGGCGGCGGCATCGAAGCCGCCAACGCGCCGGGCTGCGGCGCCGTCTTCACCGTGTGGATTCCCGCGTGAGGCGCCTGGTCGCGGGCCTGCTGACGCTCCCGCTGCTGGCGGGCTGCGGCGTGCGCCCCACCGGGGTCGTGTACGCGGGTGAGCCCCCGGTCGCCACCGCCTCGGCGTCGTCGCGGTCCCAGGTTTTCTTCCTGCTCCGCGGGTTCCCGATCCCGGTCGGCCGCGCGGTCAGCCCCTGGGACGCCCAGCAGGTCTTCGACGAACTGCTGCGCGGGCCCACCTCGGCCGAGCGCGCGAAGGGCCTGACCACGGAGCTGACCGGGGTCAAGCAGATCACGGTCCGCGACCTCGGCGGCCGGGCGCTCTTCATCGAGACGGTGCCGCCCATGCCCAAGCTCCTGGGGCCGGCGTACACGCAGATCTACTGCACCGGGCTCATGCTGCCCGAACGACCTTCGGTGAAGCTGGCCCTGGCGGACGCCGCGGGTTACCCGAGCCCCGACTGCTCCGATGCGGCGGGCTCACCCGGCGGCGCGGCTCCGATGCCCTCGCCCACGGAGTGACGCCTGAAGTGCCCGGAAACGACAAACCCGGTGACCGTTTGGTGCATCTTCTCCCTACTCGGCCCGCATGCGGCGGTCGTGGGTCACGAGCACGAGCGCGCCCTCGTAGCCGGCCAGCGCCTCCTCCAGCTCCTCGACGAGGGCGGGAGACAGGTGGTTGGTGGGTTCGTCGAGGAGGAGGAGTTCGGGCAGGGAGGCGAGCGTGACGGCGAGTGCGAGCCGGGAGCGTTCGCCGCCGGAGAGGGTGCCGAGGCGTCGCCGCCGGTCGAGTGAGGGCAGGCCGAGTCCGTGGAGGGCGGCGTCGACGCGAGGCGTCGGCTCCGTACCCGTCGCGGGCCTCGTACTGTTCGGTCGGCCGCGCGCACTCGGCGAGGGCGAAGTCGACGGCATCCTGGACGCCGGCCTCAGGGGACGGCGGGAGGGTCTGGGGGAGGTAGCCGACGCCGCCGGGGGCGGCGACGGTCACTTCACCGGTGTCGGGCTGTTGCTTGTCGGCGAGCAGACGCAGCAGGGTGGACTTGCCGGCGGCAACCGCTTAACGCGGCACTTGTTTCGCCTCCGCGAGGGGGGCGCTCATGACGTGCTGGTCACGTCGTTGACCGGTGAGCGTGCCGGTTGCCCGGTCAGGACCCGTACGGCCTCTTCGGCGGCGATGCGCCGCACCGATGCGATGGCCTCTTCGGAGTAGTAGGCGGCGTGGGGCGTGATGACCACGTTGGGGAGCGTGAAGAGGGGGTTGCTCGGACGCCAGTCGCGCTGTTTCGCGGGTTCCTCCTCGATGTCGTCCAGCGCCGCGCCGGCGATCCACCCTTCGGTGAGTGCCTGGTAGATCGCCGTGTCCTGCACGATGGGTCCGCGTGCGGTGTTGATGAGGATGGCGGTCGGCTTCATCCTGCGGAGCGTCGCGCGGTCGAAGGTGTGGTGTGTCTGTGGGGTGAGCGGCGACTGGATCACCAGGTAGTCGGCGCCCTCCACGAGCTCGTCGAAGGACACCGGCCGCACCTGGCGCGAGCGGATCTCCGATTCGTCGAGGAACGGGTCGTGCGCCCAGACCTCGACGCCGAACGCCTGGGCGCGTTCGGCGATGAGCCGTGCGATGGCGCCGAAGGACAGCAGGCCGAACACCCGTCCCCGCAGCCGCCAGATCGGCCGTCCGGTCTTCCAGTGCCATTCGCCCAGCCGGGTCGCCCGGTCGTACTCGCAGATCTTGCGGGCGGCGGCGAGCCAGAGTGAGACGGCGTGATCGGCGACCTCGTCGGCGCACCAGTCGTTCGGGGCGTTCGTGACCTGGATGCCCCGTCGGGTCGCGGCGTCGACGTCGACGATGTCCACGCCCGTGCCGTAGCGAGCGATCACCCGGCAACGGGTGAACGCGTCGATGGCGCGGGCGCCGACCCGCGCGTACTGGGTCAGGACGCCGTCGACGTCACGGCCCTTCTCGATCACCTCGTCCTCGCTCTTGCACTGGGCGGCGAGGAGCTTCAACCCGGCGCCCTCGATGATCTCGCGTTCGATGTCCACGTCGCCGAAGTCGAAGTCGGCGATCAGGACCGTTCCTTCGGGGTCAGTGCGAGTCACGCGGAATCCCTTTGGTGTGTACGAGGTCCTGGTACGACACGGCGAGCTCCAGACAACCTCCGCTGTCCAGCTGCCCGACCGTGGAGCGGTAGATCTCCTGCCACGGTGTCTGGTTCTCCAGTGCGGGAGGTGTGTACTCGGCCCACCGCGCGGCGATCTCCTCGTCCGGCAGGAGGACGTCGACACGGGCGTTGTCCAGGTCGACGCGGATCCGGTCGCCGGTGCGCAGGATGGCGAGGTTGCCGCCGACGGCGGCCTCGGGGCTGGCGTTGAGGATGGACGGTGCGTCCGACGTGCCGCTCTGCCGGCCGTCACCGAGCGTGGGCAGCGCGTTGACGCCCCGCTGGATCAGCGCGGCGGGCACCTCCATGTTCACCACCTCGGCCGATCCCGGATAGCCGATCGGCCCGGTGTAGCGGATGACGAGAATGCAGTCCTGGTCGATGCCCAGCTCCGGATCCTCGATATGGGCGTGGTAGTCCTCGGGCCCGTCGAAGACGATGGCGCGAAGCTCGAACACCGGCGGATCGCCGGGGCGCGGCAGATAGCGGGCCCGGAAGTCGTCGGTGATGACCGAGGTCTTCATGACCGCGGAGTCGAACAGGTTGCCGGACATGACGAGAAGCCCGCCCCGCGCCGCGACAGGGTCATGGCAGGGCCGGATGACCTGCGGGTCGGCGGGCGGGACGCCGTCGAGGTTCTCGGCCAGGGTACGGCCCGAGACCGTCATGGCGTCGCCGTGCAGGTGCCCCGCCGCCAGCAGCGACCGCAGGACCGCGGGGACGCCGCCGGCGCGGTAGAAATCCTCGCCGAGGAACTCCCCCGCCGGGGCGAGGTTCACCAGCACCGGGATGTCGGATCCGACCCGCTGCCAGTCGTGGTTGGACAGTGGCACCCCGACATGACGCGCGATGGCGTTGATGTGGATGGGCACGTTGGTCGACGCGGCGATGGCCGACGCGCAGACGATCGCGTTCTCGAAGGCCTGCCGGGTCATGACCTTGCGCGGTGTCAGGTCCTCGCGCACCATGGCCACCACCCGGTGGCCCGTGTCGTAGGCCATCTGCGCCCGCTCGCGGTACGGGGCCGGGATCGCCGCACAGCCGGGCAGGGACATCCCCAGGGCCTCGGCCAGACTGTTCATCGACAGCGCGGTGCCCATCGTGTTGCAGTGCCCGATGCTGGGCGCGGAGGCGGCCACGCGCGCCATGTACTCGTCATAGTCGATCTGCCCGCCGGCGAGGAGCCGCTTCGACTGCCAGATCACCAGCCCCGAGCCCGTCCGCATGCCGTCGTGGTAGCCGTTGAGCATCGGCCCTCCGGACAGGACGATCGCCGGGATGTTCACCGTCGCCGCCGCGGTCAGGCACGCGGGCGTGGTCTTGTCGCAGCCGGTCGTCAGCACCACTCCGTCGAGCGGATATCCGTAGAGCACCTCGACCAGCCCGAGGTAGGCCAGGTTGCGGTCCAGCGCCGCGGTGGGGCGCTTGCCGGTCTCCTGCAGCGGATGGACGGGGAACTCGAACGGGATGCCACCACCGTCGCGGATGCCGTCCTTGACCCGGTCGGCGAGGGCGAGATGGTGCCGGTTGCACGGAACCAGGTCATTGCCGGTCTGGGCGATGCCGATGATCGGCCGGCCCGACTGGAGTTCGGCCGGGGTGAGGCCGTAGTTGAGGAAGCGCTCGAGGTACAGAGCCGTCATCTCCGGATTGCCCGCGTTGTCCCACCAGGCCTGGCTCCGCAGGCCCCCCGTGGTGCGCTTCGTCGGTGGCATGAAGTGCTCTCCTGGCCGGCCTACCCGAGTCCCTACGGCGCCTTTACCCGGCGCAAACGCGCGAAAATCCGTGTGACCTGCGCAGATATGGCAAAGGTCGGCGTTCCGCCGCGGCCAGGCCCTGCTGGTCGTTTCACGCCGAGCAGGGTGCGTCTCGCCGCGGGGGAACCGGTCCGTCCGAGCCCGCCGGATACTCCTGCAGCGGGACGAGGTCCTTCGACCAGGCCGACAGCACCGGCGTGAGGACCCGCCATGACTCTTCGGCCTCGTCGCCGCGGACGGACAGGGCGGCGTCGCCCCTGAGTACGTCGAGCAGCACCTGGCCGTAGGCGGGCAGGCCCGGTGGGTCCATCCGTGCGGTCAGCGTGAGGGGTACCAGGGTCTGGGCGCGAGAACCGATGCCCATCAGGTCCATGGTGAGGCCTTCCGGCTCCAGCCCGAATCGAAGCACGTCGGGCCGCGCGTCCCCGCTGTTGCCGAAGGGCAGGTGGGGTACGGGCCGGAAGCGTACCGCGACCTCCTTGCGGTCATGTCCGAGCGCCTTGCCGCTGCGAAGCCGGAAGACCGTTCCCGACCAGCGCGGGCTGTCCAGTTCCAGCTCCACCTCGGCGAAGGTCTCGGTGTGGTGCCCCGGGTCCACGCCCTCCTCGTCGGTGTAGGCGGGAACCGGGCGATCACCGATCCGGCCGGCCTTGTAGCGTGCGCGGCGGGTGCGGCGGACGGCGTCCTTCTCGGTGAGAGGCCGCACCGAGCGCAGCACATCGACCTTCCGGTCGCGCAGCTCGCGCTCGTCGAGGCTGATCGGCGGTTCCATGGCCACCAGGCACAGCAACTGCAGCAGGTGGTTCTGCACCATGTCCTTGAGCGCCCCGACGCCGTCGTAGTAGCCGGCCCGGCCTTCCAGCGCGAGGGACTCATCCCAGACGATCTCCACCTCGGCGATGTGGATGCTGTTCCAGATGGGCGCCAGCACGCGGTTGGCCACCCGGCTGCCGAGCACGTTCTGGACGGTCGTCATGGCCAGGAAGTGGTCGACCCGGAACACCGCCTGCTCGGGTACGAGGTCGGCGAGCAGCCGGTTCAGTTCCACCGCGCCGTCCAGATCCTCCCCGAAGGGCTTCTCCAGCACGATGCGGCTGCCCGGCGGCAGGCCCACGTCGTGCAGCGTGGTGACCGCGGCGGGGAAGACCGCCGGGGGAAGGGCGAGGTAGACGGCGACCGGCCCATCGCCGGCGATGACCGACGCGACCTCGGCGGGGTCGGTGACATCGGCCCGCCGGTAACGGGTGCAAGCCACGATCGCCTTCCTGGCGTCGGCCGGCCAGGACGCGCCGTGCCGGTCGAGCCGGCCGGCCACCCAGTGCCGGAACCGCTCGCCGTCCCAGTCCTCCCGGCCGGCGCAGGTCAGCTGGAACCGGTCACCGAGGTGTCCCGCCGCTCGCAGCGCGGCCAGCGCCGGCAGCAGGTAACGCGCGCTGAGGTCGCCCGTCGCGCCGAAGACGGCCAGCCGATGGATCACGCCGCACCCGCCCGCGCCCGCGCGAGGTTCACGCCGCTGGCGATGATCCCGATGTGGCTGAACGCCTGCGGGAAGTTGCCCATGAACTCGCCCGTGGACGGATCGATCTGCTCCGACAGCAGCCCGAGGGGGCTCGCCCGGGCGCACAGCGAGGCGTAGAGCTCCTCGGCCTCTTCGATCCGGCCTTGGCCGATCAGATTGTCGACGAGCCAGAAGCTGCACAGCAGGAAGGCACCCTCGTCGCCGGCGAGACCGTCCGGTGACTGATCATGCAGGTAGCGGTAGAGCAGGCCGCCGCCGGCCGACAGGCGCTCGGCGACGGCCGTCGTGGTCGCCACCATCCGGGGGTGATCGGCCGGGATGACCCGCCGCAGCGGAAGGGCGAGCAGGCTGGCGTCCAGGCTGCCGCCGCCGCTCAGATACACGCTCAGGGTCTGCGCTTCCTCGTCCCAAGACTGGTCCAGGATGAGCTGGCGGACCTTGTCGGCCTGGGCTCGCCACGCCGCGATGCGCCCGGGCAGGCCGAGCCGTTCACCGATCGCCGCGGCCCGGTCGAGAGCCACCTGGCACATCCCGGCCGAGTACGTGAACACCTGGCTCTCGCTGCGCACCTCCCAGATGCCCTGGTCCGGCTGCCGCCAGGAGCTCCCCGCGGCGTCGGCCAATGCGGCCAGGTCGGCCCACAGCGTCGGCTGGAGCTCACCGCCGGAGCGCAGCCACTGGTCGGCGCAGTCCAGTATCTCGCCGTAGACGTCGTGCTGGCGCTGGTCGGCGGCGCCGTTGCCCCATCGCACCGGAGCGGATCGCCGGTAACCCTCCAACTCGAAGTCCTCGACCTCGGCCGGCACCGGGTTGCCGCCGAGGTCGTACATGATCCGCGGTCGCCCGCTCTGCTCGAACGCGTCCAGCACCCAGCCGAGGAAGGCGTCGGCCTCGCCGCCGAAACCGATGCGGCGCATGGCGAACACGGCGTAGGCCGCGTCGCGGATCCACGCGTAGCGGTAGTCCCAGTTACGGATCCCGCCGACGGGTGCGGGCAAGGAGGACGTGGGCGCCGCGACCAGCGAGCCGTTGGCCCAGTCGTCGCACATCTTCAAGGTGATCGCGGCACGCCGGACCAGTGGTTCCTCAGGGCCGCGGTAGCTGAAATGCGTCATCCAGCGGCGCCACGCCTCAGCGGTCTGCCGCAACATCGCCTCGGCGTCGAATCGATGGTGGCGATGGAAACGCCCCCAGGACAACACCAGGTCGAGGCGATCGCCCTGTTCCAGGTCGTGTGTGCTGGACAGGGCGGTCAGGGGGCGGTTGGAGCGCAGGTGCAGCCGGAGGTCCGGCCGCCGGGACGCTCGTACCTCCAGCCCGCTGAACAGGGCCCGGGCATGCCCGCCGCCGCGAGGCTTCACGTCCACCCGCAGGCGGACGCTCCCGGACAGGACGACGGCCGAACGGACCAGCTCGGCCCGGTCGACGGGAGCGTCATCGGTGAGATCGGCGCCGGAGCGCAGGACCAGCGCGTCGGTGACCCGGACGAGGCCGGTGGCGCTGCGCAGCTCGGTCGTCAGCACGCCGGTGTCCGGCTCGTAGCGCTGCCGGGCCTCCACCGGGTCCTCCGGCGCCACCGTGAAGTGGCCGCCATGCGCGTGATCGAGCAGCCCGCAGAACAGCGGTTCGGAGTCGAAGCGGGGAAGGCACATCCACGGGATGGAACCGTCCAGGCCGACCAGCGCCGCCGTCGCGCCGTCCCCGATCAGGCCGAGATCCTCCAGCGGCAGGTACCCGCCACACAGGTGAATCGGCCGGAATGATGGCTCGAGATCGAGCATGCCGCCTCGTTTCTGCCGAGCCGGAGCTCAGCGGTACTGCTTGATTCGGCAGGTCCAGGACACGAGCAGCGAATGTCCAAGGGCGGTCACGCACCCTCGGGCGCGGGCGCGCGGAGGGGCGCGGCCCCGGACATGATCTTGTCCAGGTGCGCGAGGTCCTCCTTGCTCAGGCCGATGTCCAGGGCGCCGACCGTCTCCTCGAGATGGGCCCGGCGGCGGGAGCCGACGATGGCGACCTGCACCGCGGGGTGCGCCAGTACCCACGCCACGGCGAGCTGCCCGATCGTGGCGCCTCGCTCCTCTGCGAAGCGACGAAGCTCGCCGACCACCTGAAGGTTGCGGCGGAACGTGTCACCGGTGAAGTCGGGGCTGCCCGATCGCCAGTCGTTCGCGGGGAAGGTGGTGTTCTCGTCGAACCGGCCGCCCAGAAGCCCGTGCGCCAGCGGACCGTAGGCGAGCACGCCCACATCGTGCTCGGCGGCGTAGGGCAGGGTGTCCACCTCGATGTCCCGGTGGAACAGGTGGTAGGGCGACTGCAACGCCTCGACCTGCCGTTCGGCCGAGAACGCGCGCATCTGCTCGGTGTCGAAGTTGGAGACGCCGACATGGTCGATCAGCCCCTCATCGACCATGCCCCACAAGGCCGCCGCGGTCTCCGCCGGCGGAGTCCTCGGGTCGGGCCAATGGACCTGGTACAGGTCGATGTGGTCGACTCCCAGAGCGGTCAGGCTCTCCTCCACGCCGCGCCGGATCCAGGCCGGGCTGGAGTCGCGGACCAGCGTCTCGCCGTCCATGCGCAGCCCGCCCTTGGTGGCGATCACCACCTGGTCCATCGCACCGGCGAAGGCACTTCCCAGCAGCCGCTCCGCGGCCCCGAACCCGTATCCCTGTGCGGTGTCGAAGATGTTGATGCCCAGGTCACGGGCGTGAGAGATGCTCTCGATCGCCGCCCGCTCCTCGACCTCGCCCCACTCCCCGCCGAACTGCCACGTGCCGTAGGCGATCGGCGTGACCTGAAGCCCTGTGCGACCGAGCGCTACCGTCTCCATCTCTCGCCCCTCCGCAGACGCCGTCTACGTCGCCACCTACCCGATGTCGTTCAGAAACCTGTCTGACATGCGGAAACATGGCAAAGACGGTGCATGACCACGTGAACCCGGGGCTGCGATGACCGGGTGGAGAGGCGAGCCGCCGCCTTACGCGACACGCCGCCGTCAGGGCGCTCGGAACCCGGCGTTCGTCAGTGGTCCGCCGGGGGGCGGCGTGTGGTCAGGAGTCGACCCAGCCGCGGTCGCGGGCCAGCTCCAGCAGGTGCCTGCGCAGCTGGAGGATCTGCTCGCCGGTGAGGCTGGGCACGCGGAGGAGCACTTCGGTGACGTCCTGGGTGAACTCGCCCGCCGACAACACGTCGCACAGCTCGTCGGCGTCGGAGAGGTCCCCGCGCCGGGCCGGCGGCGGGGCGGACTGCCTCACGAGGCGCACGGTGGACGCCTTGAGCCCCCGGTCGCCCTCGGAGATGTCGAACTCGACCCTGGATCCGACCTTGAACAGTGACTTGTCCGCCATGAGGTCGTTGGCATGTACGAAAACGTCCTCGCCGCCGCCTTCCGGCGCGATGAATCCGTATCCGCGAACCTCGTCGAACCGCACAATGCTTCCAGCCGCCACCGCATAACCTCGTTATCCGCACTTACTCCCCATCAATGCGCAGCCATGCTACCTCTCCTTGCGCGCACCCCTACACTAGAATGACGTTCTAAAAATACGCTTCCGCGATCACGGAGGGACCGATGGGCGGCGAGTTGAAGGTCACGTGCGATCCTGCGGATGTCGGCCTCGATGCGGGGCGGCTGCGCCGCATCGACTCCCACTTCGCCCCGTACGTCGACGACGGGCGCCTGCCGGGCTGGCTGACCCTGGTCAGCCGCCGTGGCGAGATCGCCCACCTGTCGACGTACGGCGCGCGCGACCTGGCCTCCGGCACGCCGGTCGAGACCGACACTCTCTTCCGCATCTACTCGATGTCGAAGCCGATCACCTCGGTCGCGGCGATGATGCTGTACGAGGAGGGCGCCTTCGAGCTGACCGATCCGATCAGCCGCTTCCTCCCGGCCTTCACCGACATGCGGGTGTACGAGAAGGGCACGGCGGAGGCCCCCATCACCCGTCCCGCGGCCGAGCCGATCCGCGTCTGGCACCTGCTCAGCCACACGTCCGGGCTCGTGTACGGGTTCCAGCACGTCAGCGTGGTCGACGAGCTGTACCGCGCGGCCGGCTTCGACCGTACGACGCCGCGCGGCCTCGACCTGGCCGGCGCCGTCGACCGGCTGGCCGGGCTCCCCCTGCTCTTCGAGCCCGGCTCGCAGTGGAACTACTCCATGGCGACCGACGTTCTCGGGCGGCTGGTCGAGGTGGTGTCCGGGCAGCCGCTGGACCGCTTCCTGGCCGAGCGGATCTTCGGTCCGCTGGGCATGACCGACACCGGTTTCCACGTCGGCGCGGACGACGCGGAGCGGATGGCATCGCTGTACTACGCGGGCCCCGACGGCCGCGCCACGCTGCTCGACATGGGCGACAGCGCCTTCCGGCCGCCGCGTGCGCTGTCGGGCGGCGGAGGCCTGATCTCCGGCGCGGCCGACTACCACCGGTTCTGCCAGATGCTGCTGCGCGGCGGCGAGCTGGACGGCGTACGGCTGCTGAGCCCGCGCACGGTGGCGTACATGACGCGCAACCACCTGCCGGGCGGCGCCGACCTGGAGGAGTTCGGCCGCCCGGTGTTCGCGGAGGTCTCCTACGCGGGCATCGGCTTCGGCCTGGGCTTCGCCGTCGTGGAGGACGCGGCGAGGACGAAGTCGCTGACGTCGAAGGGCGAGTACAACTGGGGCGGCGCGGCGAGCACGGCGTTCTGGGTCGACCCGGCCGAGGAGCTGACGGTGGTCTTCTTGACCCAGCTGCTGCCCTCGAACGCCCACCCGATCCGCACTCAGCTGAGGCAGCTGGTCTACCAGGCCATCGTCGGCTGAGCCGCGCCCGCGCGGCACGCGTGGGCGGTCACCGCACGGTGCGCGTCTCGCTGCGGAAGCTGCGGCCCAGTTCGGGGCCGAGGCCGAAGTAGTGACGGAAGTTGTAGATCAGCGGGCTCCACCGCGCCGGGTCGACGTGCTGGGTGCCCGGCACGACGAGCCGGGGGTCGGCGTGGACCCGCAGGACGGTCGCCTCCACGATGATGAACGCGCCCGCGGTGTCGGTCCGTACATCGGCGGCGCGGGCCTCCAGCTGGATCGGGCACTCGGCGACGCGCGCCGGCCGGACCAGGTCGGCGGGCAGCGGACGCAGCCCGGCGGCCTCGAACTTGGCCGGCTCGTACCGGAACGTGCCCTGCTTGTGCGCGGGAACGGGGTCGTGTCCGGTCAGCGGCGCCAGCCGTTCGACGGCCGGCCAGTGTTCGGGCGCCGGCAGGTTGATCACGAGCTCGGGACGCGCGCGCAGGTTGCGCGCGCTCTGGCCGTGCACGCCGAGGCCGAGGACCACCGTCTGGCCGAGCGCCCAGGCCGACGACATCGGCGCGAGGTTGGCCGTACCGTCCTCGTTCTCGGTGCTGAGCAGCACGACGGGCGTCCCGAAGTACAGGATGCTCGGCGTGATGACCTGGTGTTCGGCGGCAGCGGCCACGGGAGTCTCCATGGGCCGAGACCGTAGCCGCGAATCATTTCGACGCCGGTCGAATCGTCAGCGCCGTGAGCGACGAGCGCAGGCCTGGCCCTGGGCCAGCAGGGCACGCATCTGCAGCACGGCGTGGGCCGGGTTGCGCAGCGGGGTGGGGAACGGCAGGCGCACGTCGCGGTGGCCGCCCGCCCGGCGCAGGCGCAGGACGACGCCGTAGCGGTCGAGCCGCAGCGGGTCCACGCGGGTCACGCCGAGCAGGAACCGGCGGTCGACCAGCTGGGCCAGCAGCTCGACGGCGTCCCCGTGGGCGTCGGCGAGGTGGATGAGCAGCTCCGCCTCGGTCGCGGCGAGCGGGTCCGGCTCGGCGGCGGCCAGCTCGTCCATCGTCGGCTCGTACCGCCGTCCCTCGTGCCGGAGCTCGGCGGTCGCCGTCGCGAAGCACAGCGCCTCCGCGCTCGCGCCCGGACGGTCGACGCTCAGCCGACCGCCCAGCAGCACCCGGGCACGGACCCGGTCGGGCACCGAAACCGGCGCGACGTCGGTGAACTCCAGCGAGGCCGCCAGGTCACCACCCGGCGCCCGGACGATCTCCGCGCCCACGTGACTCTCGGCCGGCACGTTGAGCAGCAGGCGGCCGGGGGTCTCCAGCGAGTGCAGGCCGACGAGGTCGACGCGGTGCGCCTCGGTCGTCAGGGTCAGGGACCGGGCCGCGGCGAGCACGGAACGGACCAGCTCGGCGGGGGTCGGTTCCACGATGGGCGCCGCGGGGTGATCGGTGGCGGACATCCAGCCTCCCTAAGTAAGGTAAGCCTAACCTTAGTCTGAGAAGGGCCGTTCGTGAACAGCTCCCGCCCGGCATCACACTTTGGTCTCCGCGCGCTCGAGCCCACCGGCCATCAGGAACACGACCACGGGGAGAACAACGGTCAGCACCGCGACGAGGATCGTCTGAGCCGCCGCGTCAGCGTCACTCATGTGATCCAGATGGAGGCTGTGAAACACCGCGTGCGGTACGGCGAACACGAACAGCGCGGCGGTGCCGGTGCGGACCAACGTCGGAGTCAACCTGATCGCGGCGACCACGAAGACCACGGTCATCCCGAGGTTCATGAAGCCGTAGTCGCGCACCAGGTGTTCGTTGTACGGCGGCAGCGTCGCCACCCATCCCGTGTCCACGAAGGGCACGGGCCCGTGCCGGTAGAAGGACTCCGGCGCGAAGCCGGCCCACGCGCCGAGCGTGGCCGTCAGCAAGGCGAGCACGACAACGAGTGCCCTCGTCCACGTCCTCATCGCCGCCCTCGATCCGAAGCGGTCCGCTCGTCCGAGTGTGTCGCCAGATGGTCGGCGAAGGTGATCCGGCCGTCGGCGTGGTCGGGCGCCCGGTGGTAGCCGGCCCGGAAGGCGCCGAAGACCTTGCCGGGCAACCGGAACGGCACGATCGGGCGACGGCGTCCGGTCGCCTCCAGGTACGCCCTGGCCATGTCCGTGAGCCGCAGGACCTGCGGGCCGCCCATGTCGGCCACGCGCCCGGCGGGTTCGGCCATGGCGAGGTCGGCGAACCGGTCGGCCACCTCGGACACGTCCACCGGCTGGAAGCTCAGGTCCGGCACCGGCATCAGCGGGATCCGCGCGAGCGTCGCGAGCAGCATGCGGATCAGGTCGTGGAACTGAGTGGCGCGCAGGATCGTGTACGGAACACCCGACTGCTCCACGATCCGTTCCGCGGTCAGCTTGGTCCGGTAGTACCGGAGCGGATTCCGGTCCACGCCGACGATCGAGATGTACAGCAGATGCGACACATGGGCGTCGGCCGCGGCCTTGACCAGCCTACGGTCCATGTCGACGCTTCCGGGCGCGGACGCGCAGTGCACCACGACATCCGCCCCGTCGAGCGCGGCCGTGAGCCCCGCGCCGGTCTTCCAGTCCACGGTGAACAGCCGGGGCCCGGTACGCCGGCTGACGACGCGGACCTCGTGTCCGGCCTGCCGGAGCCGGCCGACCACGAGCGCGCCGAGCCGCCCGGTGCCGCCGGTCACAAGAAAGGTCTTCCTCATGCCCTCAAGACAACTCAACCGGTGAGAACGTGACATGAGAAATCCGGGGAGACGGTGTCGGATCGAGGCGGTGGTGTTCGTAGCAGGGGTGAGACCGTCCACAAGGGGCGGCGCCAAGGCAGAGGAATCGCGACATGAAGCTGACGACCGTGACTCAGGTCACCATCGACGGAGTGGTGCAGGGAAACGGCGGCGCGTCGGATGAGGACCGCAGGAACGGATTCGAGCGCGGCGGATGGGCCCTGGGGAAGGGCGACGACGAGACCCACGCGTTCATCAATCAGACCTACCGGCGCGCCGAGGCGTTCCTGTTCGGCCGTCGGACCTACGAACTGTTCGCCGGGTCGTGGGGGACCCTCACCGTCCAGGATGTCCCCGGCTGGGAGTCCGTCGTGGAAGCGTTGAACACACGGCCCAAATACGTGGCGTCGACCACGCTCACCGATCCGGCGTGGGGGGACACGACCGTCCTGTCCGGAGACGTGGCGGCCGCGGTCCGGAAGCTGAAGGCCAAGCCAGGGGGTGAGCTGCAGGTACACGGCAGTGGCACCCTGGCCCGGTGGCTGCTGGAGAACGATCTGGTCGACGAGATGACCCTGATCACCATCCCGGTGGTCGTCGGCCAGGGCGCGCGGTTGTTCCCCGACGAGGGCCCGGATCTCGCACTCGACCTGGTCGAGTCGCGCGTCGACTCCAAGGGCGTGACGATCCAGGTCTACCGGCCGGCCGGGCGCCCGCGGTACGCGCCAACGTCTTGACGTCCCTGACCACCGAACCACGCTGTCTTGACACAACAGGAGATGATCTTCATGCAGTACCTGGTTTCCGTGATCGATGACAAGAGCAATCCCGGCAGCACGGACAGGCAGCCTGCCATCAGCGCTTTCAACGAACGACTGATCGCCGAGGGCCACTGGGTTTTCGCGGGCGGACTCGCGGACACCGACGCGGCCACGGTCATCGACAACCGGGGCGAGCAGGCGGTGTTCAGCGACGGGCCTTTCGTGGAGTCCAAGGAGTACCTCGCCGGCGTCTGGGTGTGGGAGGCCCCCGATCTGGATGTGGCGCTCAAGCTCGCCGCCGAGGCGTCGAAGGTCTGCGATCGGAAGATCGAGGTGCGGCCGTTCCTGTGAACGAAGTCGACGTCCGCGAGGCGATCACCCGGGCCCACCACGAGGAGTGGGCCCGGGTGGTCGCCTCCCTGACCAGGCGTTTCGGCGACCTCGACATCGCCGAGGAGGCGGCGGCCGAGGCGTTCGCGACCGCCGTCGAGCGGTGGCCGGCCGACGGCGTACCGCCCAATCCCGGCGGCTGGCTGACCACCACCGCGGGCCGCAAGGCCATCGACCGGATCCGCCGCGAGAACAAGCGCGACGACAAGCACAAGGAGGCTCGGCTGGTGTACGACGACGACCCGCCTTCGCCTGTCGGCGCCATCGACGACGACCGGCTCCGGCTGATCTTCACCTGCTGTCACCCGGCGCTGGCGATGCAGACCCGCGTCGCGCTGACGCTGCGCATGGTCGGCGGTCTGACCGTGCCCGAGATCGCCCGCGCCTACCTGGTGCAGGAGACCGCCATGGAGCGGCGGATCACCCGCGCGAAGGCCAAGATCAAGGCGGCCCGCATCCCGTACCGGGTGCCGTCCGTGGAGGATCTGCCGGCACGCGTGTCCGGCGTGCTCGCCGTGCTCTTTCTCGTCTTCAACGAGGGTTACCTGGCCACCGGCCCCGACACCGACTCGGTACGTCACGACCTGACCGCCGAGGCGATCCGGCTCACTCGCCTGATCCGTGCCCTCCTGCCGGACGACGGTGAGGTGGCCGGGCTGCTGGCGCTGATGCTCCTCATCGAGGCCCGCCGCCCCGCCCGGGTCTCGGCCGGCGGCGAACTGGTCCCCCTGGCCGAGCAGGACCGCGGCGCCTGGGACACGACGCTGATCGCCGAGGGTCACCGGCTGGTGCGCGAGCGCCTCGCCGCTGCCGCCGCCGGACTCGCTCCGGGCCGCTACCAGATCCTCGCCGCGATCAACGCCGTGCACACCTCCGCCCGCGACATGCGCGACACCGACTGGTCACAGATCCTCGCCCTCTACGACCAGCTCGTCCGCCTCGACCCCTCGCCGATCATCGCCCTCAACCGGGCCATCGCGGTCGCCGAGCTCGACGGCCCGGACGTGGCACTGGCCATCGTCGACCGCCTCGCCGAGGCGTTGACCGGCTATCACGCCTACCACGCCACCCGCGCCGACCTACTGCGCCGGCTGGGCCACAGCCGGCAGTCACGCACGGCCTACGACAAAGCCATCGAACTGGCGGGCAACCCCGCCGAGACCGCCTACCTCACCCGCCGCCGCGACCAACTGCAGTACTGACCCGCCAGGTCAGCAGCGGGGACTGGGAGAAGAACCACTTCAGAGCTTTAATCAAGCCGATAAAGAAGCCATTCACCAGCGGTTTGATCTCTTGACGGGCCTGTTTTCCGCATGTTTAATCACGCCATGAATTAAGCCCCGGACCGTGTGGAGACCCAGGGCCCCGCCAGAGCCGCTCGGGTCTCCACTCCCCCTCAGGAGACGATCCATGAGATCTCTGTCCCTCCCCCGCGTCGCCACGGTCCTCTGGGCCATGGTCGTCGCACTCACCGTCGTGTTCGTCGCACCGCCCCGGCCCGCGCACGCCGCGGACACGCTGCTCTCCCAGGGCAAACCCGCCACCGCCTCCTCCACCGAGAACGCCGGCACCCCCGCCTCCGCCGCCGTGGACGGCGATACCGGCACCCGCTGGTCCAGCGCCTTCAGCGATCCCCAGTGGCTCCAGGTCGACCTCGGCGCCTCCGCCACCGTCAGCCGGGTCGTCCTCAACTGGGAGACCGCATACGCCACCGCGTACCAGATCCAGGTGTCGTCGGACGGCTCCAACTGGAGCACCGTCTACTCCACGACCAGCGGCACCGGCGGCACGCAGACGCTGACGGTCAGCGGCACCGGCCGCTACGTCCGCATGTACGGCACCGCCCGGCACACCCAGTACGGCTACTCGCTGTGGGAGTTCCAGGTGTACGGCTCCGGCGGCGGCACCACGCCACCGCCGACCGGCGGCGGTGACCTCGGGCCGAACGTCAAGGTCTTCGACCCGTCGATGTCGAGCGGCAGCATCCAGAGCCAGCTCGACTCGGTCTTCAGCCAGCAGGAGAGCAACCAGTTCGGCTCGCAGCGGTACGCACTGCTGTTCAAGCCGGGCAGCTACAACGTCAACGCCAACATCGGCTTCTACACCTCGATCGCCGGCCTGGGCCGGAACGTCGACGACGTGAACATCAACGGCGGGGTCACCGTCGACGCGGGCTGGTTCAACGGCAACGCCACGCAGAACTTCTGGCGCTCGGCGGAGAACCTGTCGATCACCCCGTCCGGCGGGTACGACCGCTGGGCGGTGGCGCAGGCGGCGCCGTTCCGGCGCATGCACGTCCGCGGCGACCTCAACCTCGCCCCGACCGGGTACGGCTGGGCCAGCGGCGGGTACATCGCCGACTCCAAGATCGACGGCACCGTCCAGCCGTACTCCCAGCAGCAGTGGCTCACCCGGGACAGCCAGATCGGCGGCTGGCTCAACGGGGTCTGGAACATGGTCTTCTCCGGGGTGGTCGGCGCGCCCGCGCAGAGCTTCCCCAACCCGCCGTACACCGTGCTGGCCAACAGCCCGGTGACCCGGGAGAAGCCCTACCTGTACGTCGACGGCGCCGGCAACTACAACGTGCTCGTACCGAGCCTGCGCACGAACTCGCGCGGCACCACCTGGGCGAGCGGCTCGACCCCCGGCACCTCGATCCCGCTGAGCCAGTTCTACGTCGCCCACCCCGGTGACAGCGCCGCCACCATCAACGCCGCGTTGAACTCGGGGCTGAACCTGCTGTTCACGCCCGGCGTGTACCACGTCAGCCAGACGATCAACGTGACGCGGGCGAACACCGTCGTGCTCGGCCTCGGGTACGCCACGATCGTGCCGGACGGCGGCGTGACGCCCATGTCGGTCGCCGACGTCGACGGCGTGAAGCTCGCCGGGCTGCTGTTCGACGCCGGGACGACCAACTCCCCGGTGCTGCTCCAGGTCGGCCCGAGCGGCTCGTCGGCGAGCCACGCGAGCGACCCGACCTCGATCCAGGACGTCTTCTTCCGCATCGGCGGCGCCGGGGCGGGCAAGGCGACCAACAGCCTCGTCGTGAACAGCGCCAACACCATCATCGACCACATCTGGGCCTGGCGCGCCGACCACGGCAGCGGCGTCGGGTGGACCACCAACACCGCCGACACCGGCCTCATCGTGAACGGCGCGAACGTCACGGCGTACGGCCTGTTCGTCGAGCACTACCAGAAGTACAACGTCGTCTGGAACGGCCAGGGCGGCAAGACGATCTTCTTCCAGAACGAACTGCCGTACGACCCGCCCAACCAGGCCGCCTACATGAACGGGAGCACCCGCGGCTACGCCGCCTACAAGGTGGCCGACAACGTCACCAGCCATGAGGGCTGGGGGCTGGGCAGCTACTGCAACTTCGACGTCGATCCCTCGATCGTCGACGAGCACGGCTTCGAGGTGCCGAACAACTCCGGAGTGCGGTTCCACGACCTGCTCACGGTGTCGCTCGGCGGCAAGGGCATCATCAACCATGTGATCAACAGCACCGGTGCCGCCGCGCAGGGCACCGACACGGTTCCGGTGGACATCACCAGTTACCCCTGATCACGGCGCCGTGTTTCAATGGGCCAGAACCGGTCGGCCCGTGCCCGCCATGGCTGGGCGCGGGCCGGCCCGGTTCACCATCAGCCCTCCCGTCGCACGGGCAGCGTGGCCAGCCGGTTGATGATCAGTGACGGCAGCCGCTCCAGCGACTCCGCGGGCACCGCGAGCGTGAGGTCGCCGAACCTTCGCAGCAGCCCGCCCAGTGCGATCCGGGCCTCCAGCCGCGCCAGCGGGGCACCCAGGCAGTGGTGGACACCGTGCCCGAACGCCAGGTGACCGCCGGCCTCGCGGGTCAGGTCGAGCACGCCGGGATCGGGGAAGCGCGCCGGGTCGCGGTTGACCGCCAGCAGCGCGACGACGATGTTCTCTCCCGCCGGGATCCGCCGCCCGGCCACCTCGATCGGCTCGGCGGTGATGGCCGGGATCGGCACCTGCGCCGGAGAGTCGTAGCGCAGCAGCTCCTCGATCGCGGCGGGCAGCCGCTCCGGCTCGGCCCGCAGCAGCGCGAGCTGGACGGGGTCGGCGAACAGGGCGTTCATCCCGTTGGCGATGAGGTTCACGGTCGTTTCGTGCCCGGCGAGCAGGAGGAGGTGGACCATCGAGGTCAGCTCGTCCTCGCTCAGCCGGTCGTCGCCGTCGCGGACCGCGACCAGCGCGGACAGCAGGTCGTCCGCCGGCGCGCGGCGCTTGTCCGTCAGGAGCCCGCGCAGGAACGCCACCATCTCCTCCGAGGCGCGGCGGTAGGCCTCGTACCCGGCGAACCGGCCCGCCAGCAGCGGCCCGGCCCACGCGCGCACGTCCTCCCGCGACCCCGGCGGAACCCCGAGCAGCTCGCAGATCACCGTGATGGCCAGCGGCGCGGCGAACACGGTGATCAGGTCGGCCTCGCCCTTCGCCTCCAGGGTCTCCTCCAGGCCGTCGAGCAGTTCGTCGCAGATCCGCTCGATACGCGGCGTCAGCGCCTCGACCCGCCGCCGGGTGAAGGCCGCCGAGACCAGGCGCCGCAGCCGGGTGTGCTCGGGCGGGTCGGTGTTCAGCATGTGGGAGTCCAGGGCCGAGGTCAGCTCGGCCGGCAGCTCGTCCCCGTACGGCGAGGTGGACGCGCCCTGTTTGACCACCCGCGGGTCGGTCAGCACGGCCTTCGCCTCGGCGTGGCCGGTCACGACCCAGGCGTCCGCCCCGGTGGCGAGCCTCATGCGGTGCACCGGGCCGGCCGCGGCCAGCTCGGCGAGCGCCCGGTGCCGCGCCCCGTCCGGCACGGCGATGAAAGGGTCGTCAGCGGTCGTCATGGGACGATCCTTCCATGATCTCTCCGAGCCGGGTCAGCGTGCGGCCGGTGCCGACTCGCGCCCGCGGCCGCCCCGGCTGAGGAAGTCGGCGAGCGGCAGCGTCGCGGCGCCCACGGTGACCGCGTCCGGGCCGAGCCGGCCCAGCTCGATCGTGGTGCGTTCGAGCGGATGGCGCAGGGCGTACGCGGCGGCCGCCTCGCGCACGGCGGGCAGGGCGTGGCGGCCGAGCATGAGCCCGGCCCACCCGCTGATGATGATCCGCTCGGGGTTGAAGAGGTTCACCAGGTCGGCGATGCCGGCGCCCAGGTATTCGGCGGTCTCCTCCAGCAACGCGGCGGCCTTCTCGTCCGCCTCGCCCGGGTCGGCGGGCGCCGCGGAGGCGAGGAACGCGGCGAGCGCGGTCTCCTCGTCGGCCTCTCCCGGGTCGCCGCCGATCTCGGCCCAGCGCTCCAGCACGGCCTCGGCGCCGGCGTACGCCTCCAGGCAGCCGCGCGCGCCGCAGCGGCACGGGCGCCCGCGCACCTGCATCGTCGTGTGGCCCCACTCGCCCGCGCTGCTGTGCGCGCCGCCGTACAGGACGCCGTCGGTGATGATGCACGCGCCGACGCCGGAGCCGATCAGCACGATCACCGCGTGGCGCGCTCCCCGGCCCGCGCCGAACCACATCTCGGCCTGTCCGAGGGTCTTGGCGCCGTTGTCGATGAACAGCGGCACCTCCGGCGGCAGGGCGGCGGCCTCCCGCAGCAGCGACTCGAGCGGCACGCCGTCCCAGTCGACCGTCTGGCCGTGCACGACCGCACCGCCGGGCGAACTGCGGTCGACGATGCCGGGAACGCCCACGCCGACGCCGAGCAGCGACTCGGGCGCGACGTCCGCGTCGCGCAGCACGTCGGCCACCGCGTCGCTGATCAACCCGACGACCCGGTCGACGTCGTACCCGTGCGCGGCGAGCGGCCTCTCGGCGCGGGCCAGCTCGGTCAGCCCGAGGTCGAACAGCTCCACGCCCACCCGGGTCTCGCCGACGTCGACGCCGATCAGGTACGCGCTGCGCCGCGCGACGCGCAGCAGAGTGCGGGGGCGGCCCCCGTCCGAACCGACCGAGCCCGCCTCCTCCAGCAGCCCGTCGGCGGTCAGCTCCGCGACGACGTTGCTGATCGAACCGGAGCTGAGCCCGGTGGCCGGCGCCAGTTCCTGCCGGCTGAGCGGCCCGTCGAAGTAGAGCTTGCGCAGCACGGCGGAACGGTTCGTGCGCCGTAGGTCGCGCACCGTCCGTTTCTCCCGATCCCTCATCACGGACATCCTCCCCGATGACGCAACCTACCGCCCCCAAAGTCTTGACGAGGATCTTCTCTCACGTCTTAACTCATAACCTAAATTAACTTCCCCGCCGAAGTTGCCTCCGGAGAGGGCCCACTGACCATGCGCAGGACCCGGATCACCGCTGCGATAGCAGCCATCACCGTCGCCTCCGCCGCCCTGACCGCCTGCGGTGGCGGCACCGCCACCGGAAACGGTGGTAACAAGAATCCCAAGACGCTCACCTACTGGGCGAGCAACCAGGGCAAGAACCTCGACGACGACAAGCAGAAGCTCACCCCCGAGCTGCAGAAGTTCGAGAAGCAGACCGGGATCCACGTCAAGCTCGAGGTGATCGGCTGGCCGGATCTGCTCAACCGCATCCTGACCGCCACCTCCTCAGGCCAGGGCCCCGACGTCCTCAACATCGGCAACACCTGGTCCGCGTCGCTGCAGGCCACGGGCGCACTGCTGCCCTTCGACGACGGGACGTTCAACGCCATCGGGGGCAAGCAGCGGTTCGTGCCCTCCGCGCTCGGCTCGACCGGCGTCGCCGGCAAGCCTCCGGCCGCCGTACCCCTCTACTCCCTCGCCTACGGCCTCTACTACAACAAGAAGCTCTTCAAGGACGCCGGCATCGCGAACCCGCCGGCCACGTGGTCCGAGCTGGTCTCCGACGGCAAGAAGCTGACCCACGGCGGGAAGTACGGCCTGGCCGTCGAGGGCGCGAACAACGCCGAGAACATCCACCACGCCTACATCTTCGCCAAGCAGCACGGCGGTGACTTCTTCGACGCCTCGGGCAACCCGACCTTCACCTCTCCCGGTGCGGTCGCGGGCGTCAAGCAGTACATCGACTTCATGGCCGCCGACAAGATCACCGCGGCGGGCGACGCCGAGTACGCCCAGAACCAGTCGCTGCAGGACTTCGCCACCGGCAAGGCCGCGATGCTGCTCTGGCAGGCCGCCGGCGTCCAGCTCGCGCAGCGCGGCATGAAGGCCGCCGACTGGGGCGTGGCCCCGGTGCCCGTGCAGTCCGGCGCCCCCGGCCAGGGCACCCAGGTCGACACGATGGTCGCCGGCATCAACCTCGCCGTCTTCAAGAACACCCAGAACCGCGACGGCGCGCTGAAGTTCGTCAAGTTCATGACGAGCGATGAGGAGCAGAAGATCCTCAACGGCAAGTACGGCTCGATCCCGCCGGTGACCTCCGCCCAGTCGGACCCGCAGTTCGCCAACCCCGAGCAGACCGTCCTGCGTCAGGGCCTCGCCAAGAGCGCCGTGGCCCTTCCCCAGGTGGCGAAGGAGTCGCAGTTCGAGGACCTGGTCGGCCCCGCGCTGAAGGACCTGTTCGCCGACGCCGCGGCCGGCCGCCCGGTCACCGAAGACTCGGTCCGCAAGCGCCTGGAGAAGGCCCAGCAGCAGATGGCGGGCTGAGGTCGTCCATGGCCGCAACCACGAGCGCGACCGCGCCGGGCCGGAGTGACAGCTCCGGCCCGGCGCGGGGGCGCGAGAAACCCCGGCGGAGCTACTCGATCGGGCGGAGCGCCGTTCCGTACCTGCTCGTCCTGCCCGCCATCGTGATGGAGCTGCTGATCCATCTCGTGCCGATGGTCGTCGGCGTCGTGATGAGCTTCAAGGAGCTCACCCAGTTCTACATCCGTAACTGGGGCGCGGCGCCCGGGGCGGGCTTGAACAACTATCGCCTCGTCGTCGACTTCAACGGCGCGGTCGGCAGTGCCCTGCTGCACTCCTTCCTCATCACCTGCGCGTTCGCCGTGCTCGCCGTCGGGTTCTCCTGGCTGCTCGGGATCACGGGGGCGATCCTGATGCAGGACACCTTCCGCGGGCGGGGCTTCCTCCGCGCGCTGTTCATGACGCCGTACGCGCTGCCGGTCTACGCCTCGGTCATCATCTGGGCGTTCATGCTCCAGCACGACAACGGCCTGGTGAACCACGTGCTGCACGACCAGCTGCACCTGACCGCCAAGCCGGCGTTCTGGCTGATCGGCGACAACAGCTTCATCTCGGTGGTCGTCGTCTCGGTCTGGCGCAACTGGCCGTTCGCGCTGCTGGTGATCATGGCCGCCCTGCAGAACATCCCCGACGAGCTGTACGAGGCGTCCGCGATCGACGGCGCCGGCGTCTGGCAGCAGATCCGGCGGATCACCATGCCGTCCCTGCGCCCGATCAACCGCGTGCTCGTCCTGGTGCTGTTCCTGTGGACGTTCAACGACTTCAACGTGCCGTACGTGCTGTTCGGCCAGTCGGCGCCGCCGGCGGGCGACCTGATCTCGGTGCACATCTACCAGGCGTCGTTCCACACCTGGAACTTCGGCTCCGGCTCGGCCATGTCCGTGCTGATGCTGCTCTTCCTGCTCCTGGTGACCGCGGCGTACCTGACCGTCACCTCCCTGAGCAACCGGAGGAGCAATGCCTAGCACGTACCGGTCGCCGACCGCCCGGCCGATGTCGTTCGTGTGGACCCGGCGGATCGTACTCACCCTGATGGCGATCTTCGCCGCGCTGCCGGTGTACGTCATGATCAGCACGTCGCTGAAGCCGCTGCGGGACGTCACCGAGAAGTTCCGCTGGTTCCCGGGCCACCTCACGCTCCGGCCGTACGTCGACATCTGGCACACCGTGCCGCTCGCGCACTACTTCGTGAACTCCACGATCGTCTCCGCGGCGGCGACGGGCCTGTCGGTGCTCATCGCGGTCTTCGCGGCGTACGCGGTGAGCCGCTACCGGTTCAAGGGCAAGCGGATCTTCACGATCACCGTGCTGTCCACCCAGATGTTCCCCGGCATCCTCTTCCTGCTGCCGCTGTTCCTGATCTTCGTCAACATCGGGAACGCCACCGGCATCGCGCTGTACGGCTCGCGGGCCGGGCTGATCATCACCTACCTGACCTTCTCCCTGCCGTTCTCCATCTGGATGCTCGCCGGGTACATGGAGTCGATCCCGCGCGGCCTGGACGAGGCCGCGATGGTCGACGGGTGCGGGCCGCTCGGCGCGCTGTTCCGCGTCGTGATCCCGGCCGCCATCCCCGGCATCGTCGCCGTCGCCGTCTACGCCTTCATGACGGCGTGGAGCGAGGTACTGTTCGCCTCGGTCATGACCAACGACACCACCCGCACGCTCGCCGTGGGTCTCCGCGGCTACTCGACCCAGTACGACGTCTACTGGAACCAGGTCATGGCCGCCTCGCTGGTCGTCAGCGTGCCGGTCGTCGCCGGGTTCCTGCTCCTTCAGCGCTACCTCGTCACCGGCCTCACCGCCGGGGCCGTCAAGTGATCGACACAGAAGGGCAGTCCGTGCACGACCTCACCTCTCTCCCGGCCGACTTCGTCTGGGGCGTGGCCACCGCCGCGTACCAGGTGGAGGGTGCCGTCGCGGAGGACGGCCGATCGCCGTCCATCTGGGACACGTTCTCCCACACCCCCGGCAAGATCGACGGGAACGACAACGGCGACGTCGCCTGTGACCACTACCACCGCTGGCCCGAGGACATCGAGATCATGAAGCGGCTGGGCGTGAACGCCTACCGCTTCTCCATCGCCTGGCCTCGTGTCGTGCCCGACGGCGACGGCGCCGTCAACCCGGCCGGCCTCGCCTTCTACGACCGGCTCGTCGACGCGCTCCTCGAGGCCGGCATCACGCCCTACCCGACGCTGTACCACTGGGACCTGCCGCAGGTGCTCCAGGACCGCGGCGGCTGGCCGGCCCGCGACACCGCCGAGCACTTCGCCGCGTACACCGCGCACGTCGCCTCCGCACTCGGCGACCGGGTGACCTCGTGGACGACGCTGAACGAGCCGCTCTGCTCGGCATGGATCGGCCATCTCGAGGGCACGATGGCGCCCGGCCTGGCGGACATCAGGGTCGCGGTGCCCGCCTCGTACCACCTGCTCCTGGGCCACGGCCTGGCCACGCAGGCGATCCGCGCGGCCGTGCCGCACGCGGAGGTCGGCATCGTGAACAACCTGGGGTACGCCGAGCCGGCCAGTGACTCCCCCGCCGACGTCGCGGCGGCACGCCGCGCCGACGGACACTCGGTCCGGTGGTGGCTCGACCCGGTACACGGCCGCGGCTTCCCGGCGGACATGATCGAGGTCTACGGCGTCGACCTGCCCGAACGCCCCGGCGACCTGGAGACCATCGCCGCGCCGCTCGACTGGCTCGGGCTGAACTACTACTTCCCCACCACCATCGCCGACGACCCGTCCGGACCACCGCCGTACACGCGCGAGGTCCACCGGCCGGACGTCCGCCGTACCGCGATGGACTGGGAGATCCGCGACGAGGGCCTGGAGCGGCTGCTCATGCGGCTGACCGAGGACTACGGCGCGTCGCGGATCCACGTGACGGAGAACGGCTCGGCCTGGCCCGACGTGGTCGGCCCCGACGGGCAGGTCGACGACCCTGAGCGGATCCGGTACCTGGAGGAACACCTGGCCGCCTGCATCCGCGCGGTACGCCGCGGCGCACCGGTGGCCGGGTACTTCGTCTGGTCGCTACTGGACAACTTCGAGTGGGCGTACGGGTACGACAAGCGCTTCGGGCTCGTGTACGTCGACTACGAGACGCAGCAGCGGATCATCAAGGGCAGCGGTCACCGGTACGGCGATCTCATCCGCACCCACCGCCGCGACGGCGAACGCGCCGCCTGACGCGCTCCCAAGGCCACCGTCCCTCCGGGCCCGTTCCGGGGCGGCGTTCCACCTGGAGCGCCGTCCTGCCCGGAGCGGCAAGGGCCCCGTCTCCTTCGGGCTGTCGACCGTGCCAGCCGCCCACCTGGGCGGCTACCTTGAGCGCATGGAGGAGAACCGAGCACGACGGGTCGTGGACGCGCTGCGCGATCGGGGCATCAACGCCCATCTGCTGCGAGCCGGCGTCGGTCAGTACGGCGTACGCGTGTCGCTGCCCGGCGGCCGCGAGGCCGAGTGGGACACCGACGGCACCGCCGGCCTGGAGGCCCAGGTCATGCGCAACGGGATGCTCGTCGGCTTCGTACCGAAGATCGAGGGTTCGGCGGACTTCACCGAGGAGCAGGTCGTCGACGCCATCGCCCGCACCGACTACGACCAGCCGGTGGCACGGCAGCGCGACGTCACGCCCCCACCGGCCAAGCCGCTGCCGCGTGAGGGCGGCGTGTTCCGACGCTTCCTCGACGGTTTCCGCTACCGGTGACCGGTTCCGGACCGCTGAGGGCGGCTCGTCATGCGCGTGGCGTTGCCCCGCTCAGTTGTCGGCGTACGGGCCGGGGCCTTCGGCCTTGATCACGTATGTCTTGACGACCTTGTCGTGCAGGGCCTGCTTGCGGGGATCCCACAGGATCCACAGGTCGTCGAGTAGCCCGCCGAGCCCGCACGTCACGTAGGTGATGAGGTAGGTGAACAGCACGCGCCACGCGGCCTTGCCATAGCCGATCGGGCCGCCGTCCTGTGCCCGGACGAGCCGGATGCCCAGGGCGCGCTTGCCGAGCGTCTGTCCCCACTTGCCGTGCTGCCAGGTGAAATAGATGATCGCGATGACCACGGTGATGCCGTCCGCGGCCAGCCGGGGGCCGAGGTGCTTGTTGTCGTACATCGCGCCGACGCCGACGATCGGTGCCGCGATGATCCAGCCGATGACGGTGTAGACGATCCCGTCGATGATCCCCGCGAACAGGCGGGACCAGCGGCCGGCGAGCTCCCCGGCGATTCCGGGCGGGGGTGCTTGGCCGTACGGCTCGGAGATCGGCGGAGCGGCGGGGTACGGTTCGGCGGGCGGGGGTGCCGCGGAGGTCGCCTCTGGGGCTGGATCGTGTGGCGGAGCGGCACCTTCGGCGCCTGCTCGTTCCTCGGGGTGATCAGGCGATTGCGTCATGTCAGAACGATAGGCCTATCTTTACTGAAATGCTGAAATCGTTGTTAAACCGTTTTGAAATACGCCTCCGGTCCAGGCCACCGATCGCGCCGGAGTAACGTGCGGCGCGTGAATTCACCCGACCGGCTTCGATGGAACGCCAAGTACGCCGCGCGGACGACGCCGTCGTTTTCCGTCCATCCCCTGGCCGCTCGCGCGCTGGCGCCGCCGCTGCCGGACGGCCCGGTACTGGATCTGGCGTGTGGGCTCTCGGGCGACCCGCTGTCGGCGGCCGAGGCCGGGCGCGCGGTGACCGCGGTGGACGTCTCCGACGTGGCCCTGGAGCGTCTCGACGCGGAAGTACGCCGTCGGGGACTCGAGGATCGGATCACACTTATCCACGCCGACCTGCTCGAATGGCGTCCACCCCGGTCGTCGTACGCGGCGGTGCGCTGCTTCGGCTACTGGGACCGCGAACTCTTCGGCCCGGCCGCCGCCGCGGTGCTTCCGGGCGGTGCGCTCGCGTGGGAGGCGTTCACCGAGGAGGCCCGGCGGCACCGCCCGCTGCCCGCCGCGTGGTGCCTGGCCCCGGGCGAGCCGGCCTCCCTGCTGCCGGAGGACTTCACCGTGCTCGACGTCACCGATGAACGGGAAAAACGCCGAATCCTGGCGCGCCGCGACCCACCGCTCTGAAAGATCTCTCCCCGCCCGCGACCCGGCCGCACCAGAGTGAGAAACCCCGCGGCCTTTCCCGCCGCGACAGATGTTCCCTCGTGGGAATGTCGGCGGGGGCTGGTGAAATGGGAAGCGTGACAGAACACGACGAAAGGCAAGGACTGTTCTGGGACGTTCTCGCGGGGCGGGTGGCTCCTCCACCCGCGGCCGAGACACTCGGCTGGCAACTCGTCGCGGTGGACCCGGAACACGGCACGATCGAGGTGGCCTTCGAGGCGAGCGAACGGTTCGTCAACCCGGCGGGCGTGATCCAGGGCGGCTTCCTCGCCGCGATGCTGGACGACACGCTGGGCCCGGCCCTGGTCGCGACCCTGCCGGAGGGCCGGTTCGCGCCAACCCTCGACCTGCACGTCCAGTTCCTGCGCCCGGCCCGCCCCGGTCCCCTGACCGGCCACGGCCGCGTCGTCCACCGGGGCAGAGAGGTGTGCTTCCTGTCCGGCGAACTCACCGCCCCCGACGGCAAGACGGTCGCCGTCGCCACCGCCACCGCCCGCATCCAGACCCTCCCCTGACCGACGACCCGCGTTGACGTCTTCGTCCAGTGGCGCCTGTACTGCCTCCGCCTGACGCCCATCCTGGTGATCGAAACCGTCTACCGCGGGCACACCGACACCGGACGCAAGTCGCCACCTGCGGCGTCGTAGATCGTGCGCGCGGCCCGTCGCACGAGCCGGAGCGCATCGCCATGATCTTCTCCTCGCGGGCCGGCAGTACGCCCGAAGCGGGCCAGGGCCTTTGATCGCGACTTCGGTATCGCTGCTGGTCCTCCGCGACGTCTCCTCACGACGCCGGCGGTGTATTTGGATGCGCGGATCGGCAGCGATGTGCCGTTCGCCCTGCTCGGTGGTCCGGCCGTGGGGCTGAGCCGGGGCGGCGCTTCGGCAGCGGAGCGGTAGACCTTTCCGCGTGAGCGGCATCGACGGGCTGGTGCCGACGGCGATCGATGCGGCGGTAGCACTCCGGCGGGCCATCCAGTACGGCTTCGCCGACTCGACCCGTACGATCCGACTGCCCGCGGTGTCCAGCCGCCACGTCGTGCTGTTGCGGCAGGAGTCGACGACGATGCCACGCCTTCGCCGGACAGGCAGAAAGTCTCGCATCGGCCGATCAGGGAAGTCTCGCATCGGCCGGTCAGCGGGAGTCCCGGTCGTTAGCGAGAGTCCCGGTCGTTGACGAAAGTCCCGGTCGTTAGCGGGAGCCCCGTCGTAGCGAGAGTCCCGATCGTTACCGGGAGCCCCGATCGTTAGCGGGAGCCCCGATCGTTAGCGAGAGTCTCGATCGTTAGCGGGAGTCTCGGTCGTTAGTGGGTTCGGCGAGCCGGTTTTCCCATGCCCAGGCGGCGACTTCCACTCGGTTGCGCAGGCCCAGCTTCGTCTGGACGCTGGCCACGTGACCCTTGACGGTGCTCATGGAGATGAAGAGTTCGGTGGCGATCTCCTGGTTGGTACGCCCCCGGGCGATGGCCCGGACGACCTCGGTCTCTCGCTCGGAGAGCCGGGCCGCGGCATCGGTGACGGCCGGCGTCTTGGTGGGGGCGAGGTGCTTGAGGAGCCGTACGGTGATCGATGGGGAGATCAGGGCATCTCCGGTGCCCGCGGCCCGGACGGCTTCGACCAGCAGCGCGGGGCCGGCATCCTTGAGGATGAACCCGATGGCTCCCGCCCGCAGCGCCCCGTACACGTATTCGTCCAGGTCAAAAGTCGTCACGATGACCACCCGGAGCGGGTCGGCGACGTCGGAGCCGGCGAGGGCACGAGTGACCTCGATACCGTCGAGGCGGGGCATCCGAATATCGATGAGGCACACGTCGGGACGCAACCGCCGAGCCAGGGCGATGGCCTCGGCACCGTCCGCCGCCTCCGCCACCACGGTGATATCGGGCTGGTCTTCCAGGATGAGACGCAGCCCGTTACGAACCATCGCCTGATCATCGGCAATCAGAACACGCACGCTCACACCCTCCCGAAAACGGCGATCAGAACACGCACCCTCACGCCCTCCCAAAAACCGGCAACGTAACCCGCACCGACCAA